>NZ_AXUZ01000035.1:0-1169 GCF_000482305.1 Chryseobacterium sp. UNC8MFCol | reverse complement strand
GATTTTAATAATATGTTTGAGTATATTATAAATGGTTATGGGAGAGCATTTAAAGCTGTAAATTTAAAACCAGATCATTATCAAACAGCGATTGATATTATGTCTCTGAGTTCACTTCCAAATGGGAATGGATTTTATTCCCCCTATGATGTAGCTGTAGAATTAGATACATTTAGTTATTATGGTGTTCAATCAGTCGATATATTCCCATATAGAGATAATAAAAATAATATTACTGGTTTTGGAGTTGGAACTAAAATTATTAATGTAAATAATATGTCAGGAAAACAATATGATTCTTTAATTCGCAGAGTTAATAATGATTATAATTATTACAATGGAAGAGTTAATTATGCAGCTGACAGTTTACTTCATCAAATGTTAAAAAAATGAGAAAAATAGGAATAATATGCTTAATACTTTTTTTAAGCTGCAATGAAAAAGTGAAAACAATAAAAATATTTGGACCAGAAAATAAGTTGAAATATGTTTATAAAACTAAAGGAGACATCACAACTATTTATGATTATGCGAGAGATGGGAAGTTAATGATGAAATTAAATTTTAAACAAGATCAATTTATAGATACAATATATTTTTATGATTTTGATAATCACTATACTGTAATAGATAGTTCAAAGGGTAAATATTTTTATGGAACACAAATTCTTACGTATGATAATGGAAAATATGCGTATAAAGGCCCTTATAGATATACTAAAAATACTGATCCTAAAGAAGTATCAAAAAGTTTATTGAAATTTGGACATCATAGTACTTATAATGTTGATGGCAGTCTTCGAGAAGAATTAAATTTTAAAATAATTGGTGATTCTTCATTTGTTGTTAGTACAAAAAATTAGTAGATAAAAACGTATTACTAATATGGAGGTATACCTATCTCTATGAATAAAAATGAAGCCACCGCAATGCAGTGGCTTTATTATAGAAAACCGTTTTACCAGTACAAAGACCACCTTGACAGACAAGTAAAAGAGAATCTTTTACGAAGGCTACTAATATAGATTATGGAGCTGTTTTAGGATCTGACGGAGGTGGCGGATTCTATGAGAATGATTATGGAACTGTATATGAAGGAAGTTATGCAAGAGATGCTTTTTCATCTTTAATATCTGGTGCTGATCCGACTCCTCGACCTAATAAAAATA
>NZ_AXUZ01000034.1:0-1468 GCF_000482305.1 Chryseobacterium sp. UNC8MFCol | reverse complement strand
AGGCATTCTGTATACAATTATGCTGTCAATAACCCGATAAGGTTTATTGATCCTGATGGAAGAGGAGTGAATGATTTTGTTGAAAGAAAAGATGGCTCTATTTACTGGGACAATAAAGCCAATAATCAAGCTACCACTAAAGAAGGAGAAACTTATTTAGGGAAAAATTTGTCCTTTACTTTTAACAGTTATATTGCGTCTAATTATGATGGGCCTCTGGGAAGTCTTCCGGAAGGAGATAAATTAACAACGACGATTAATCTTTCTGCACAGGAAAATGAAGCAGGAGAGTTAACAGATTTGTCTGCAACAAAAACAACAAAAATGGGTAAAACTTTTGGGCTGTTTGAAGGAAGAGATTATTATCCCGGAGAAGGAGGAAGTAATAATTATTTTACTCAATCCGGAACAACAATAAATTATGAACAACACGCAAGTGTTCCTAGATTTGAAGAATCAGGATTAAATTCTATGGGCTTTAAAATTGTCGATGTTGCACAAAAATTAAATATTAATTTTGATAAAAAAAGTGGAAATTTATCAGTAAATGCTTATACTGATGTTTTTCCTTCTGCAACTTTAAAACTTAATAATACAGGGACTACACTAATGAATTATAAACAACCTTCTTTTGTGGGGACCCACACAGCCCCTTTAAAAGGATATTCATCAACATTTGTAGGCTCTGGAACGGTTGCGACTAAGCAGGCAGTATATGATTATTCTTATTATCCATCAAGATTTTATAAAAGAAATTAATATGTTAAAACCTACAGTCCTAAATATTTGCATTAGTATCCTTTTAAAATATCTCATATTTTATATTATACTTATGATGATAAATAATGAGTTCAAATTATTACAAATCAATAATATTAAAAATGGAACAGATCTATTTTACTATTTGTGGATTGTTTTATTTTTTCCAATTGTTGATATGATTTTATTTGCTGCCCCACTTTATTTTGGGCTTAAGGCCAGGAAGGCTTTAAGCTTTATAATGATCATTGTTATAACATTTTTGATTGAATATTTTATATATGCTTATTTTACATCTCAGAAATTAGTCAATCGGGATGCATTGTTTAAGGTTATAATAAGTTTAATTATATTATTCATCTTTTTTTATAAAACAATCCGCTCAAAATTCACAGGATCATAAGTAAACTCCCGCCCAATCGGCGGGAGTTTTATTTGTAAATAAGAATAATAAAAATCTTTATGAAAACACTGTTTTTTGATTTGAATAAATGAGAGACTGGTACGGGGAATGCATATAAATTGTTAATTATTAATATATTATGTGTTTTGATTCATTTTCTCTTTGTAAAAAGGGATTAATGAGTTATATTTATAAAAAATTAATAACCCGCAATGAAAAAACTCTACATGAGCGCATTACTCTTATGTGCTGCATCAGTACTGTCTGCTCAGGAAGTGGTTTGGCAAAAAGACATTAAATCCAGTA
>NZ_AXUZ01000033.1:0-1645 GCF_000482305.1 Chryseobacterium sp. UNC8MFCol | reverse complement strand
TTTTTTTATCGTCTTTAAGACGCTCTAAAATGAGATGTTCCAGCCGCACCTTCCGGTACGGCTACCTTGTTACGACTTAGCCCTAGTTACCTGTTTTACCCTAGGCAGCTCCTGTTACGGTCACCGACTTCAGGTACCCCAGACTTCCATGGCTTGACGGGCGGTGTGTACAAGGCCCGGGAACGTATTCACCGCGCCATGGCTGATGCGCGATTACTAGCGATTCCAGCTTCATAGAGTCGAGTTGCAGACTCCAATCCGAACTGAGACCGGCTTTCGAGATTTGCATCACATCGCTGTGTAGCTGCCCTCTGTACCGGCCATTGTATTACGTGTGTGGCCCAAGGCGTAAGGGCCGTGATGATTTGACGTCATCCCCACCTTCCTCTCTACTTGCGTAGGCAGTCTCACTAGAGTCCCCAACTTAATGATGGCAACTAGTGACAGGGGTTGCGCTCGTTGCAGGACTTAACCTAACACCTCACGGCACGAGCTGACGACAACCATGCAGCACCTTGAAAAATGTCCGAAGAAAAGTCTATTTCTAAACCTGTCATTTCCCATTTAAGCCTTGGTAAGGTTCCTCGCGTATCATCGAATTAAACCACATAATCCACCGCTTGTGCGGGCCCCCGTCAATTCCTTTGAGTTTCAAACTTGCGTTCGTACTCCCCAGGTGGCTAACTTATCACTTTCGCTTAGTCTCTGAACCCGAAAGCCCAAAAACGAGTTAGCATCGTTTACGGCGTGGACTACCAGGGTATCTAATCCTGTTCGCTCCCCACGCTTTCGTCCATCAGCGTCAGTTGTTGCTTAGTAACCTGCCTTCGCAATTGGTGTTCTAAGTAATATCTATGCATTTCACCGCTACACTACTTATTCCAGCTACTTCAACAACACTCAAGACCTGCAGTATCAATGGCAGTTTCACAGTTAAGCTGTGAGATTTCACCACTGACTTACAGATCCGCCTACGGACCCTTTAAACCCAATAAATCCGGATAACGCTTGCACCCTCCGTATTACCGCGGCTGCTGGCACGGAGTTAGCCGGTGCTTATTCGTATAGTACCTTCAGCTACTCTCACGAGAGTAGGTTTATCCCTATACAAAAGAAGTTTACAACCCATAGGGCCGTCGTCCTTCACGCGGGATGGCTGGATCAGGCTCTCACCCATTGTCCAATATTCCTCACTGCTGCCTCCCGTAGGAGTCTGGTCCGTGTCTCAGTACCAGTGTGGGGGATCACCCTCTCAGGCCCCCTAAAGATCGCAGACTTGGTGAGCCGTTACCTCACCAACTATCTAATCTTGCGCGTGCCCATCTCTATCCACCGGAGTTTTCAATGTCGAATGATGCCATCCAACATATTATGGGGTATTAATCTTCCTTTCGAAAGGCTATCCCCCAGATAAAGGCAGGTTGCACACGTGTTCCGCACCCGTACGCCGCTCTCAAGATCCCGAAAGATCTCTACCGCTCGGCTTGCATGTGTTAGGCCTCCCGCTAGCGTTCATCCTGAGCCAGGATCAAACTCTCCATTGTATGTTTGTCTGACTCACTCAAAGTTTTTAACGCTTTAGTTTTTCCTTACTTGGTTGTTATATTGTATGTCAATGATCTTTATATCTTCCGCTTTATAACGA
>NZ_AXUZ01000032.1:0-1665 GCF_000482305.1 Chryseobacterium sp. UNC8MFCol | reverse complement strand
CTTGCGAAGCTCAGCCTCTACCTATATGAGTTTTGGAGTTAAAGCAAATCCCTCCAATGTAGGTTGGTTATCCAGTAACGGAACCTTAAACTTTGTAAAAGCCGCTGTTACTCTGGATAATGAAGGATTTCGATTTCTTGCCTCGCCTGCGCAGCAAACCCCATTGAATTCCCCTGTAAACATGAATGAGCTTTTGAAAATTTCCACGAATGGTAATGCTTCATTAATAGGAAAACTGGAAGCCAAAGAAATTAAAATCACCCATACCCCAACTGCTGACTTTGTCTTTGAAAGCACCTATGACCTTCCTAAATTAGAAGAGGTAGAGAAACACATCAAAGATAAAAAACACTTACCGGAAATCGCTTCGGCCAAAACCATGGAAAAAGAAGGGGTAAATATCGGAAGTTTTCAGATTCAATTGTTGCAAAAAGTAGAAGAGCTAACCCTGTACAGCATCGAACAAAACAAGCAGTTGAAAAACCAACAGCAAAGAATTGAGCAGCTGGAAGCAGAAAATACGGAACTTAAAAAGCTGCACAAGGAAGTAGAACAACTGAAAAAGCAATTTCTTACCTTTAAATCCACCCACTAATCACCATGAATAAAAAAATAGGTATAATCCTCTTATTGGCGGGAACGGTGATGCACTATGGGCAGATTGTCCTCAATGCCCCACCGGCTCCCAATACGGAGGTATCCAATCCCCAGAGCATACGCCTGCTTCCGGGATTCACGTTTAGCTCCAACAGCGGAACGTTCAGGGGATATCTTGGAGCTCCGGATAACTCAGGAAACAATCCCTATGTTCCTGTGGTGGTAGACCCGTCTACCAATATTGCGAACACTGAAAATTATATTTATACCCGGGAATACCTTTCTCCTACCACGACTTCAAATCCTTCACTCCCACAGATACAGGGGATACAGTTTTTTGACGGATTGGGAAGACCCAAACAGACTGTAAGCATCAAATCTACCCCTGCCGGGAAAGATCTGGTAACCACCATTCCTTATGACAGTTTCGGCCGTCAGGTAGATTCGTGGCTTCCGGTACCAATGGCTTCTCAAAACGGGAA
Source organism: Chryseobacterium sp. UNC8MFCol (assembly GCF_000482305.1). Taxonomy (NCBI): domain Bacteria; kingdom Pseudomonadati; phylum Bacteroidota; class Flavobacteriia; order Flavobacteriales; family Weeksellaceae; genus Chryseobacterium; species Chryseobacterium sp. UNC8MFCol. The sequence continues at coordinate 586 of NZ_AXUZ01000032.1, read as the reverse complement.
TATCCAGACAGGAGTGGAAGGCAGTGCCACTGCTTATTATCAGGCCAATGGGATTAATGATGCTTTCCCTTTTACCCATAAAAATCTGGAGAATTCGCCTCTTGACAGGGTTTTAAACGTTAAAAATCCAGGATCCGACTGGCAAAATAAACCGGTAAATTTTGGCTACGATGCCAATACCGTGGCAGATGGGGTAAGAAAATTTACCACCACAACGACCTGGGTGGAAGGAGCTACCAAATCTGATTTGGGAGAAAACTGGCTGTATACCGACGGGCAGCTTTATAAAAATACGGTCACTGATGAAGACGGCAACAAAACCACAGAGTTTAAAAATGGTCAGGGACAAACCATTATGGTGAAAAAAGAAGATGGCAGCAGCACTTATTATGTGTATAATGAATACGACCAGCTTGCCTTTGTGTTGCCTCCATTAGCCGGTATAAGGGGAGATATTGTGGCCAATACGACCAAACATGATGAACTCTGCTATCAATACCGTTACGACGGAAGAGGAAGGCTGGTAGAAAAGAAACTTCCGGGAAAAGGCTGGGAGTATATGGTCTATGATAAACAGGACAGACTG
>NZ_AXUZ01000031.1:0-1755 GCF_000482305.1 Chryseobacterium sp. UNC8MFCol | reverse complement strand
TTCAAAGTTAACAGAAGAATCGACATCGAAGGTAGATTAATGTATGTAATAACAGGTGATGATACCTTTGACGGAGGTGGAGATCCATACAGCGAGGTTAACAGACGTTCTTCACAGGTTTCCGACAACTTCTTCAACGCTACCTTAGGTCTTTCATTCAAACTTGGAAAACACGACTCTCACCTGATGTGGCATGATCCTCTTCAGGAAATCTATTATAAACTTGATGTATTGGCTAATAAAAAACAAGACATTGAAGTATGTAAAAAAGGAGATGCTGATAATGATGGAGTATGTGACGATTGGGACAGACAGCTTGACACTCCTGCCGGAGCAAGAGTGGATGGTGCCGGAGTTGCTCTAGACACAGACTTAGACGGTGTTATTGACCTTTACGATAAATGTGTAACGGTTCCGGGACCTGTTGAAAACAACGGTTGCCCTGTGAAAAAAGATAACAATCAAACTGCTGTAGAAGTAGAAAAAACATTGAAAGACATTTACTTTAACTTTAATAAAGCAACCATAAGACCTGAATCTAACAGTAAATTGGATCTTGCGGCTTCCATTATTAAAGAAAACGGAGGTAATTACCTGTTGACAGGTCATACTGACATTAAAGGAAGTGCTGCTTATAACCTGAGATTATCTAAAGAAAGAGCTGCAGCTGTAGTTTCAGCTTTAGAAAACAGAGGTGTTAGTGATAATGTACTAAAGTCAAGAGGAGTAGGTTCTGCAGAAGCTAAGATTCCTGCCTCAGCTTCAGATGCTGAAAGACTAGCTGACAGAAAAGTAACGGTAAGATTTGTTGAAGGTTCTGAGTGGAATTCTATTAAAAAGAAAGACTATGAAGATGCTCCGGTGAAAAAAACTGTGAAAAAAGCACCAGCTAAGAAAAAGAAGAAATAACTTCTTATCATATACAAAAACCGAAAAGAATTGTTCTTTTCGGTTTATTTTTTTTCTACTACGGAATATTTTACATACCTTTATATCATATTAGGAGTATACCGTATAGAATATATTAATCAATCTACAGGTGTACTTAAAAAAATAATATAATATCACTTTTTTAACGTAAAAAATCATTTAAAATAACTTAACTTAAAAAAATAACACTATGAAATTAAGTTTAGCAATTGTTGCATTAGCGATGGCAATTCCTACCGCTACTTATGCACAAGACTCAACGGCAGTTTCAAAAGGAGAGTACCCTAATACATTTTCTTCTGGGTCTGCAAATGTTTCCCCATTTACCAACCAATCGAAAAGATTTAATGACTGGTCTATTTCCGCAGGGGTTGGAGTTCCATTGATGCAATCGGCAGATTTAACATCAATTAAAAATGGTAACGGTAAAAACCTTTTTGGATATTCTGCTTATGTAAGTATTGACAAAGCAATCACCCATGCTTTTGGGTTAAAGCTTCAATATGACAGAGGTGAAACCAGACAAGGATGGTTCAATACTAAAGACGCTGCTCCTGATGCAAAAGCTGTGGCCGGTAGAACTCAGTATGATGCGATCTCTATCTTAGGAGATATCAACTTCTCTAATTTATTGAGAAGAGTAGATAATCACTCTCCTTACAGATGGGCACTTCATGGGTATGGTGGTGTTGGTACTATCGCTTACAGAGCATACCAGAAAAACATCAATGGACAACAGCTGATGACGGAAGTTAAACCATTCAAGCTTGGATCTTTCTTTGCTCAGGCTGGTGCCGGTTTAAAGTTCAAAGTTAACAGAAGAAT
>NZ_AXUZ01000030.1:0-2381 GCF_000482305.1 Chryseobacterium sp. UNC8MFCol | reverse complement strand
GAGAGATCATCTCTGATATCTGTTTTAAGCGATAAAAACTTTCACAAAGAGCTAACCTTGCTGCACTTTCTTGTGCGCCTTATCAGGCTATAAATCTACGGGTAATTAGTACTACTCGGCTATGACATTACTGCCTTTACACCTGTAGCCTATCAACGTCGTCATCTCCAACGACCCTTAAAAGATGTCTCATCTTGAGGCGAGTTTCGCACTTATATGCCTTCAGTGCTTATCTCTTCCAAACGTAGCTACTCAGCAGTGCACCTGGCGGTACAACTGATACACCAGAGGTTTGTTCAATTCGGTCCTCTCGTACTAGAATCAAGCCCTCTCAAACATCTAACGCCCGCAATAGATAGAGACCGAACTGTCTCACGACGTTCTGAACCCAGCTCGCGTGCCACTTTAATGGGCGAACAGCCCAACCCTTGGGACCTTCTCCAGCCCCAGGATGTGACGAGCCGACATCGAGGTGCCGAACCTCCCCGTCGATGTGAGCTCTTGGGGGAGACTAGCCTGTTATCCCCGGAGTACCTTTTATCCTATGAGCGATGGCCCTTCCATACGGAACCACCGGATCACTATGTCCTGCTTTCGCACCTGATCGACTTGTTGGTCTCACAGTCAAGCACCCTTATGCCATTACACTCTACGCACGGTTACCAAGCGTGCTGAGGGTACCTTTGAAAGCCTCCGTTACTCTTTTGGAGGCGACCACCCCAGTCAAACTACCCACCACGCAATGTCCTTCTGAAAGAAGTTAGGCTCCAAGTAAGTAAAGGGTGGTATTTCAACGTCGGCTCCACCAACACTAGCGTGCCAGCTTCAAAGCCTCCCACCTATCCTACACATTACTTACTCAAAGTCAATACGAAGTTATAGTAAAGGTTCACAGGGTCTTTTCGTCCCATTGCGGGTAATCGGCATCTTCACCGATACTACAATTTCACAGAGCTCATGGTTGAGACAGTGCCCAGATCGTTACACCATTCGTGCAGGTCGGAACTTACCCGACAAGGAATTTCGCTACCTTAGGACCGTTATAGTTACGGCCGCCGTTTACTGGGGCTTCAGTCAATGCCTTCGCTTACGCTAAGCACCTTCCTTAACCTTCCAGCACCGGGCAGGTGTCAGACCCTATACTGCATCTTTCGATTTTGCAGAGTCCTGTGTTTTTGATAAACAGTCGCCTGGGCCTCTTTACTGCGGCCACCATTGCTGATGGCGTCTCTTCTCCCGAAGTTACGAGACTATTTTGCCTAGTTCCTTAACCATGATTCACTCTAGCACCTTAGGATTCTCTCCTCGACTACCTGTGTCGGTTTTGGTACGGGTTGCTTCACTTCGGCTTTTCTTGGAAGCACTTTCCCTACAGCAGCTTCGCCCGAAGGCTAGGCCTTGACTATTCCGTCAGTCTCCAGTAAGTACGGCACTCCGTCCCCTTTTTAGTGTGAGCAAGTATGGGAATATTAACCCATTGTCCATCCACTACCCCTTTCGGGTTCGCGTTAGGTCCCGACTAACCCTCAGCTGATTAGCATGGCTGAGGAAACCTTAGTCTTTCGGTGAGCAGGTTTCTCGCCTGCTTTATCGTTACTTATGCCTACATTTTCTTTTCTATCCGCTCCACAATACCTCACAGTACTGCTTCGGCGCAAATAGAATGCTCTCCTACCAGATGTATCTTAAATACAAATCCATAGCTTCGGTAATATGTTTATGCCCGATTATTATCCATGCCGGACCGCTCGACTAGTGAGCTGTTACGCACTCTTTAAATGAATGGCTGCTTCCAAGCCAACATCCTAGCTGTCAATGCAGTCCAACCGCGTTGCTTCAACTTAACATATATTTGGGGACCTTAGCTGTTGGTCTGGGTTCTTTCCCTCTCGGACATGGACCTTAGCACCCATGCCCTCACTGCCGTAGAACATTTATTAGCATTCGGAGTTTGTCAGGAATTGGTAGGCGGTGAAACCCCCGCATCCAATCAGTAGCTCTACCTCTAATAAACTTATATACGACGCTGCACCTAAATGCATTTCGGAGAGTACGAGCTATCTCCCAGTTTGATTGGCCTTTCACCCCTACCCACAGGTCATCCGAAGACTTTTCAACGTCAACCGGTTCGGTCCTCCACTCTGTGTTACCAGAGCTTCAACCTGCCCATGGGTAGATCACAAGGTTTCGCGTCTAATCCTACTAACTATGCGCCCTATTCAGACTCGCTTTCGCTCCGGCTCCGGTACTTAATACCTTAACCTCGCTAGTAAAATTAACTCGTAGGCTCATTATGCAAAAGGCACGCCGTCACAGCTTTATGCTGCTCCGACCGCTTGTAGGCGTACGGTTTCAGGTTCTATTTCACCCTTCTATTCGAA
>NZ_AXUZ01000029.1:0-2693 GCF_000482305.1 Chryseobacterium sp. UNC8MFCol | reverse complement strand
AAATCTCCTGATTGCGATGTCGGAACGGAAGATGGATACATCGTTTCAACTCTCGATAATGTTTTAGTAGCTCCGTTCGTAGTTTGGGATGTGATTGTTTCCAAAGGAATACCTACCATATTTTTACTAATCATCAGCTGGTTCCCTTTTTCATGGGCGTAACTGTAATCAGTCTGATTATTAATACCATCAGGAGAAATATTTTTTTGCGTTAATAACTGATGGTGATTAGTTGTACCATAGATATACTGGGTAGATGATGTTACAGGATTATTATTAAAATATTCAATATTTGTAGTTGATATGAGAGGGGTATGATGTGAGTAAATGGTATGTGCCGACATTTTAGAAACAACATGCATCTGTGCAATCATATCATACATTGCCATATTAACAGGCTTTCCATAAACATCTGCTATATAACTGATGGATCGTATTTTATCTGTTAATCTTGAAGGATTTGTATTATAGTTATATACGATTTCTTTCAATAGATTTTTATTACTGTCATAATATCTTTCACTCAAAGGTTTGCCTCTTTCAACTTCTAAATTATTATAGGCAAGTTTATCAAGAGCATTTTTCACAATACTTATATTAGCTGGCTCAAACGTATTTACATATCCAATATTTCCCTGGATAAGCTGATAATTATTTGATTTTAAATCTTTAAATCCATTATCCTGGTTAGAGAAAGTATGTTCAGTAACAGCTCCATTCTCCGATCTTTCATATACTTTAGAATAAGTAACATAATTACCATTAGTATAATTTAACGGAATATAAGATGATGAGGACAATTTCCAGAATTCTAAGTTTCCATTGTTTATATTCGCTTCGTCAAAATAATTTGGCATTCCTCCAAGAACTCCTGACGATGTAGTGGAACCATTGAGATAATCGTCTACATAAAAAAATGATTTACTATAAGTATTTACCAGATCATTGGTGAACATTTTTTTAACTCTTGCTCCACCTGCTATTTTGTTTCCGGTAGCATTTACATCAAACCCACTGATTGTTTTATTTAACAGTTTAGAATAATTATGAGGTTCATATTCAATTAAAGTATATCCTTTGGTTGGATATATGATTTTCTGCAACAATTCAGCTGTACCATAGGTAAAGTCCGGCTCCCTGTATTGAGGATATGTGAGCATCTGAGCTTTTGAATAGGTATAATTAGTCTGCGGAACAGTTGTTTCAAAGTTTTTGTTGTTATAATTTCCCCAGTGATCTGTTTTATTGACATTAAACTCAGGTAATCTTAAAGGGTTATACTCGAAAGAATATTGTTGTTTTGTCTGTTGACTTTTACCAATAGATACATTTAATAATCTCAATCTATAATTCGCAGTATTTTCATAATTGAATGCTACCGCATTCGTTCGGACATTATTTGCTTTGACTACAATACTATCCAGCTTATACCAATGTTTTCTGTTATTATAATTACCTGGGTAATGAATCATCTCATAGTTAGTATTAAGCTGTCCCCATGGTACAGATTGTGTATCATAATCCAATGCATTAGAATATGATTTATAAAAACTAATTTCGTTGTTATCAAATTTTATTTTACTCAAATATTTATAGAAACTTCTATCAAGGGTCAATAAATTGAAATTTCCTGAAGTATTGCTTTGAGATACAGAAGATGATTGGGTCTTATATGTAGAGTAATATGCCGAACTATGAACCACATAGGTTGCTCTGTTATCAAAAGCATATTCAAAAGTCATATTTTTTCCGTTAGCATATTCTATTTTGGTCAGATACCAGCTTTTCACATACATTGCCGGATTATATGCTGTGTCTACAGTTTCTATCCCATTAATTTCAAGTGCATTCGGATCTTTTCCGAAGGTATATTTCGTACCATTCTGATCTGTTAAAACAAATCCGTAAATAATTCTTTTAAGAAACCAGTCTACCTGGTTGGTAGGCCCTCCATTTTCGCGGAAAGTAAAATCATACTTCAACTCTTCTTTAACATCTATATCTAAATTCTGATTGGCTTTTACAACCCATTTCCCTTCATGGTTTTTAAAAAAGCTTCCGTTTAAACCATTTACATTGAATGCAAATTCGTCCGGTGATGGAAAAGCTTCATTATGTGTTGGGAAAAGCGGTGTCATAAATTGATAATATTGAGTCATCTTTGCATCACTAAACCAGTCAGGAGTATTCAGTCTTGTATAATGATCATAATAGGAAAATACTGTTGGATCGGTAAAACCATTTAAGTAGCATTCATCAATCCCTCCGTTAACCAATCTGGTAATGGCTCCTCCCACTGAAAGATTCCACCCCAATCCTACCCAGGAAGTCTGAAAATCAGGTTTTACAGAGGAAATATTGTAATTCAAACTGATATCTGCATCGTTTCCATAATTGTTATTTGAAAATAACGGGATTCCGATATTAGGCTGACCTGTTGAAAGGTTCATGGGAAACATTCCAAAGGAACCTAACGCAGAGACATTAGGGCTTGACGGATAATATCTTGGAACAAAAGCATTTCCCTGAACAACCTGAGCGTTGACCCATAAGAAAGCATTTAGTATTAGTGTAAATAAAACTATTTTTTTCATCATCTTTACTTTTTAATCAGTTTGGCATTAGCAGTTTTGTTGGTATCCGTTTTTATGGTAATCAGGTAAGCTCCCTGGATCAAAGCCTGGGTATCTATC
>NZ_AXUZ01000028.1:0-3026 GCF_000482305.1 Chryseobacterium sp. UNC8MFCol | reverse complement strand
GATAGATACCCAGGCTTTGATCCAGGGAGCTTACCTGATTACCATAAAAACGGATACCAACAAAACTGCTAATGCCAAACTGATTAAAAAGTAAAAAAATGAAAAGAAACAAAATTATCGCCGCTTTACTACTATCGAATTTTGTATTAGTCAGTGCTCAGAATATCAATTTTTTCCCTCAAAGCCCTAATTCAACACCATTTGCTGTCAATGGAAAGATACCTGTTAACATGTACAAAGGAACTCCATTGGTTAATATTCCATTATTCAGCAAATCAATCAACGGAAAACCATTCGATTTATCACTCAATTATAATGTAAAATCAGTTAAGCCCGAAACAGTACCTACCTGGGTCGGATTAGGCTGGAATCTGGAGGTAGGAGGTTCTATTTCAAGGATTGTAAATGGCGGAATTGATGAGGTTTATCAAGCCAATCTGCAGCCTTATAATAGATTTTCATACTTAGATAATTATTCAACATTAGATACTCCTTCATGGTCAAGCCTACAGACCATGGAAACGTATAGTCTTAATAACCTTCAATATATGGTAAAAGACATTACTAAATTAGGAGCTGTTCCTGATCCCGATGAGTTTATTATCAATTTTTGCGGGATAACGGGTAGTTTTTATATGAGTGAAAAAGGGACGTGGATTGGCAGAACGAGAGATGGCAGAACATTTAAGGTCGTACACAATTATAAAAATGATTTTAAAGTTAATGAAAAAGCGATATTAGGAGGTTCATATATTGCGCCAAAAACAACGACAGTTAAAAGAATTTTGTATGGATTTACAATTGTTTTAGATGATGGAACTCAGGCTGTGTTCGGTAATGATGATAATGCTGTAGAATTTACATCAACCGATGAAAATATTGATCCGTTCAATCCTCAGATGATGGTAAGCAATTGGTATCTGAAGGAGATTAAATTCCCTGATAATAAAAAGATGTCGTTTTCTTATTTAAGAGATGAAAGAGCCGTATTTCTGAATAATAAATCAGGCCAATTGTTTTATAATAAAAAAGATCAGCAGCCATGGACCTACAATTCAACATCGGGTGGAAATCTCAATCAAATACAGACTAACAGATTACATACGACTTATCTTGACAAAATTGAAGGAGACGATTTTATCATTAACTTTAATAAAAGCCTTGCTAATCAGAAAGAATATAATCCGCTTGATTATGCCATATCGACATGGAATGGGTTTTATACTCATCATATGAGTGCTTATGGAAATTATAAACACTGGCATAAGCTAGATAACATTACCGTCAAGGATAAAGCTGGAAATGTTATTAAGAATATTCTCTTTAACTATAATAATGTTCCTGATGATCGTCTGTTGTTGACGGATGTTACCATTAATGGAACTGAAAAATATAAGCTTACCTATAATCCGCAAAAACTTCCAGATTACCTGAGTACCTCGACGGATGAGTGGGGATATTATAATGGAAATACGATTTTAACCTCGAATAATACGAACAATATGTCTTCTGAACAATTGAAAAATTATCTGGTTAATAATTATCCTCAAGCCAAAGCTCCGAATCTTTCATTGTCAAAAGCAAGTACTTTGGAACAAATCACCTACCCTACTGGAGGCAGCACATATTTTACCTATGAGCTTAACAGTTATTCACAGTACGGAGAAAAGGAAATGCCCCTGACTGCTCTTAAACTAAATCCGGTTGCCAATGATGTAGTATCCGGAGGTTTGAGAATACAGAAAATTAAATCCTGTAACGAGAATAATAATTGTATTCAAAAGATGTATTCTTATTTAGATGATAATGGAAGATCCAGTGGGATACTTCCTTATAAGCCTGTCTATCTTTTGGAAGGAAGTGAGCCGTCTGCAGGTTTAGTATTCTGGGAATGGTCTTCTCATTCCTATCAAAACCTAAAAGATGAAGACAATACTGTAGGATATAGTAAGGTAACTGAGATTGATGATAATGGTGGGAAAAAAGAGACCTACTTTACGAATTTCAGCAATCCTGATTTTAATGATACGGCAGGAGTTGCTTATTTTGGATGGAGCCATCCAGGTATATTCAGAGGCCTTCCTTATACTTCCTTTTCTTTGATGAGAGGAAAGCCAAGTAAAGAAATTACCTATTCTTCTACTAATAAAATTTCTGAAACCCATTACACTTATTCAAAGCATACAGATTACATTAAGGCGTATACTTCCAGCTACAGACAATTTGGTCAAACTTTTAGCCATCCTCCATTTGTTCTGTACGATGGTATTACTTACGGGGCACTTCTTGATGCTCACTATGTCAATTTTAATTCCAGCTTCCTGACACAGAAGAAAACTGTATTTGAAAATATAGAATCCACAGAAACCAATACGTATAATTACACCTATAATAGTTTGAAGACATCAAAGAAGCAGGATGGAGATGGAAACCTATGGGAAACTAATTACACCTATAGTACTGATGTCAACAACCCTGGTTTACAAAATGCCTATATGGTAAATGTTCCTATAGCTACAGAAGTAAAGAAAAACAATAAAATCATTTCTAAGGCAGAAACCCGATATGGAACAACGAATCTTCTTCCTGTTTCTGAGCTCTCGTTTGATCTTCAAAGTATTTTACCAACTACAGAAATTACTTACGATCAGTATGATGTAACGAATGGAAATCTTCAACAGTTTACAACAAAGGACGGGATATCTACAGTTGTTATCTGGGGATATAATAATACCCAACCTATTGCAAAAATTGAAAATGCAAAACTATCGTATATTTCGCAATCAGCTATTACAGCTATCGTAAATGCTTCTGATGTGGATGCAGGAGCTGTACCTAACAGTGATGAATCAACCTTCCTAAATGCGTTGAAAATATTTAGAGATAGTTTATCCGCCTACCGGATTACGACGTATACCTATGATCCTCTTGTGGGAGTTAGAAGTATTACATCACCTACGGGAATCAAAGAAAGTTATACCTACGATGGATTGGGCAGATTGGAAAAGGTAATCGATACTAATGGT
>NZ_AXUZ01000027.1:0-4477 GCF_000482305.1 Chryseobacterium sp. UNC8MFCol | reverse complement strand
ACGTACTGGAGAAGATTATTCCTGATCAAATCAAAATTTAAATCCTGGCTGAGAATATCGCTGTCGCCACTTACAAATGGTGCGCCCAGAAACAGTGACTACACTTCCTGATAGAAAACAGATCGAAAAATATATAAAGAAAATTTTAAACATATCCCGCATTAAAGATATCAATTATTAAAATTTATAAGTGTTTTTTAGCATTGAATTCATAGAAAAGGTTTTTTTTATTGTTGTTTTTCTAAAAAATGATTTTTAAATCTCCATGTATTGAAAAAAATATTAGATTTGTAGAAACCACAAATAATATCACGATGAAAAAAATTAGGAAGATTTCAGAAAATCCAATTGCTATTGCATTTATATTGTTCAACTTTATTTTTGTTAGCTGTAACAGAGATGAGATTGTTGAGAATCGATCTCAACAACAATTACAACCGAAGGAAATTGTTGGTAAAAATTTTTACAAAAGGAGTAAAAAAACAGGAGAGGAGATTCTTAGAGGGATATTCTTTTTTCAAAATGAAATTTCAGATAATGTAGGTTTCTTACGTGATTTTAAACAAGATATACAGAAGCATAATGATTACATTCAAACTGAAAAATCACTGAATGATATGTCAGATGTTACAATACAATATATTAAAGGTACTAATCCTGAATTTCTAAATGAATTACAAAAGGTATTTTATTCTAATAACTTGTTTGAGATTAATCAAAAACTTGATGAAAGTGTTAATCTTTTAACTAAAGCTTTAGAATCTTCAAATAAATATTCCAATGCAATACAGTTTGATTATAAAGTTCAGAGTGATGAAAAATTAAGAGGTTTTATATCAAGTGTTGATTTGTCAACTAAAGAAGGGCAGTCTCAATTAAAGAGCTTTCTGACCCAAAATCCGGAATATAAAATTATGCAAGACAGTAGTGTCGATGCTGCTCTTCCAATCTTTGTAGGAGCTGCGGCTGTTGCTTATGCAGTGGCTGCTGTGGTATCAATAGCAGCAGTTTTATACAGTGTCTATTATAAAGCAGCATATTGGTCTAAAAAAAGGGTGTCATTTGAGGAAATGTATAAAGAGAATACTCTAACCAGAGAGTATGTTATAGCTGAGTTAGCTAATTATTTCCAAGTTTCTACAGAATAATATTTAATGAAAAAGACAAAGTTCTATTATTTTAGTACTCTTTTTGTTTGGATAATAGGTTTTTTTGTTGTTTTCTTTTCAGCTTTTAAAGAACAGGTTGTTGTTTCATACAATTGTCAACAATTTGTATCACTTATATTACCTCAAGGTTGGGGATTTTTCACTAAGAATCCGAGAGATCCTTTACTTGAGGTATATAAAGTAGAAAGAAATGGAACTATAATAAAAGTAACATTACATAACCTTTCTTTTAATAATGATCTTGGACTATCTCGAAGAGCAAGGATGATAGGATATGAATCAGCACAAATTACAAACTCTATTCCTGCAAACTATTGGAAAAAAGATATTTATTCAAATTTAAATCGTTTAAGTAAGAATAATATTTATTTATACAATACTAAGGCTAAAAGTAAACATTTTAATGACGGGTTGTATCTATTTATAACTTATAAGACTGTTCCTTTTGCTTGGGCAAAACAACATCAAGAGGGAAATAATCCAATTAATTATACTTTTGTGAATATTTATAATGATAAATAAAATATTAAATACAAACACACTGACTCTCTGTAGAGCTCTTTTAGCATTAGGTATACTTCTGACATTGGTTTGTACGGATACATCAGATTTATTTCCGAGAGATAATATGGAAAATTTATCGAAGCATCCAAGTGAGATAATGAAGTTAAACTATTTCACGTGGTTTCGTAATATCTCCTATGCTCATTTTTTTTCGATAATTATTTTACTTGCTGTTATTTCAGGTATTTATCCTAAAATTACGTGTTTACTTCATGCATTGGTTAATTTCTCTGTTTTCAATAGTATGTTAATTATAGAGGGAGGGGATCAAGTGAGCCTAGTTTTGTCAGTTTTATTAATTCCCATATGTATTGTTGATAAACGAAAAAATGGATGGAAAACAAATAGCATAGTTTTTTATAATAAAAATTCCTTATTGTATATAAATTCAGGATGTGCTCTTTTATTTATTAAAATACAAATAGCTCTTTTATATTTTAATGCAGGGTCTGCAAAAATATATGCTCCTGAATGGCCCAATGGTACTGCGGTTTACTATTGGTTTAATGATAATGTTTTTGGTGCAATTCCTCCAATTAGATACATTTTTAGTTTTTTGTTTGAGAATAAATTAACTGTTTCACTTATTAATTGGGGTTCAATAATCTTGGAGATTTTTATTTTTGTTGCAATATTTTTAAAACAGGAAATCAAATATTTAATATTTATACCAGCAATTTTATTTCATTTAACAATTATTATTGTTCATGGATTACCTACTTTTTTTATTGCAATGTCAGCAGCTTTGATATTGTATCTTTGGAGGTTAGATATTAGTATTACTGAAAATATTGTTAATATTAGAACTGTAATTAAATTAAATTATAATAGAATAAAAAACAGTTTTACAGAATATGAATTATCAAGATAAAAGTTCATTTCCAAAGTTTTTGTCTGTAATATTTATTTTACAGTTTATTATCTTTATAATATTATCTATTGTTGATAAAGATCCTTCAATAATGTATTGGTCAATATTATTGGTTATATTAGGTTTAATTTTAATTTTTAGCAATTTAACTATTAAAGGAAATGCACAAACGATTACATATAAATTTTCATTTTTACCCCGAAGACAAATTTTAATAAAAGAGATTGAAAATATAGAATTTACTAATACATCACAATTTTTAGGAGTAGGGATTAACTTTTCAAAAAAATATGGGTTTTCAGTGATTACCGAGACAAATATTGCCGTATGCATTACAATGAAAGACGGAAAAAAAATTACGTTATCGATTACAGATGAGTTTCTATTTAATGAATATATAAAAGAAGTACTATGAAACTTTATACATTACTATTTTCACTATGTTTTCTGTCACTATATTCACAAAAAATAGATATTGGGAATCATTTCATTAAGACTTTGTTTGTAGATAAAAATGCTGAAAAAGCACATTCTTATTTTGATCCTTCCATAGCTAAGCAGATTCCGGTAGCTCAGCTTAAGGCCATTACAGAACAACTTCAGGGACAGATTGGAAGTTTTAAAACGGTTCTTCAAATTAACAATGCAGGAAATATCTGCTATTACTATTCAGAATTTGAAAAGACCAAACTGGATATACAACTCACTTTTGGAGAAAATAATAAGATTTTCGGCTTCTTTTTGGTTCCCCATAAACAATTTGAAAAGTGGGACGAAAAGACCATCTTAAAAATAAAAAGTGATGATCTAGAATTGAATGGGACATTATTATTACCTACTTCCAACGATCAAAAAAAGTTAGTTATTTTTGTCCATGGCTCAGGAGCGCATGATAGAGATGAAACAGTGGGGGAAAATAAACCATTTAAGGATATTGCAGAATACCTTTTAAACAACGGAATTTCTTCCTACCGATATGATAAAAGAACATATTCTTACCCACAAGTCTTCAACGAAAAATCTACTGTAGAGGAAGAAACAGTAAATGATGCAGTAAATGTTGCGCAATATTTTAAAAATAATGCAGCATATAAAGGTTATCACATCATTATTCTTGGACACAGCCAGGGAGCTTACATGATGCCTGAAATTGCTGACAAAGCTAAGGTTTCAAAATATGTTTATATGGCAGGTAATGCCAGACCATTACAGGATTTGTTGGTAGAACAGTATGATTATCTTCATTCTATAGATCCGGCTAAAGTTCCTGCGGAAGCTGTTGAAAGTATAAAAAAGCAGGTTGTCTTTTTAAACTCATCACAGTTCAATTTAAATTCACCGGCATCAGATCTTCCATTGGGGCAATCCGCAGCATATTGGAAATATGTAAAAGATTATAATCCGCTTAATGAGGTTAAAAAAATAAAAGCTCCCATGTTTTTTGCACAAGGCGGAAGAGATTATCAGGTTACCGAGAAAGATTTCAATCTTTGGAAAGAAACACTAAAAAACGATAAAACGGTAGTGTTTAAATTGTATCCGAGTTTAAGTCACTTATTCATAGCAGGTTCGGGAAAGCCATCTCCAAAAGATTATGAAACAAAAGGAAAAGTTGATGAACCGTTTTTGAAAGACCTAGTACAGTTTATCCTGAAATAATCTATTCAGTGATGTAAAATAATAATTACTGACGATAAGTACAGATTTTATTCCGGGCTCACTTTATTCAAAAAAAGAAACGTTGCGATCCCACAAATAGCAGACAGTGAAGTGCTTAAGATCAAACTTCCAATAACGTACTGGAGAAGATTATTCCTGATCAAATCAAAATTTAAATCCTGGCTGAGAATATCGCTGTCGCCACTTACAAATG
>NZ_AXUZ01000026.1:0-4636 GCF_000482305.1 Chryseobacterium sp. UNC8MFCol | reverse complement strand
ATTGAAGAAGGCACAGATCTATGGTTGATTGCTGTAAACGAAAGAGGTGATGAAGAGTGGCAAAGATCCTACAATTTCAAAAACCGGGATATCCTGATGGGAATGAATGTGATGATGAAGAGCCAAGAATCAAGATCCAAGAATCAAGATGTTACCACAGGAATTTTACTTGGTGGTTATACCCAGGCGGAAGGAAGAGTTCAAAAGGACGATGAAACGTTTTGGATGCTCTATCTGGACGGAAACGGCAATGAACAGTGGAGAAAGCATGTGAGCGGAGAATTGAGACAAAAAGAAGAGCGACTTTCAGACTTGAAACTGAACAGAGACGGCTCTATAATCCTTGCCGGAACCAGTGCCACAGAATTAGGAAAGGAAAACTGGAAGATCGTAAAACTGGGAGATAAACAGATAGACCAGCTGATTCCAAAATATGATATTAAAATCTATCCGAATCCTGTTTCAGACTATGCTTATGTAGAAATTGGTTTTGATTTCAAAGAAACGGAGATAGTGTTGTACGATATGAGCGGAAGACAGCTTCAGAGTTTGAAAACAAAGAATAAAGTGACTAAGATCAACACACAGGCTTTAGTTCAGGGAGCGTATCTGGTGACCATAAAAACGGATAACAATAAAACAGCGAATGCTAAATTGATTAAGAAATAAACAAAGATGAAAAAAAAGATAATAACCTTAGGAACAATTCTCTTTTTGTATTCAACAAATAGTGCCCAATATATACCAAAAATACTACCACCTTCACCTAACGCAACTTCTATTGCGAAATTTGTAGAAAGCCCAGTTTCCTATTATCGGGGTTCTGCAAATGTAAATATTCCATTATTTAATGTGCAGACAGCAGATCTACCCATCAATATTTCTATACAATATGATACTAAAGGGGTTCGTGTTGGTGAAATCGCCTCATCTGTAGGAGCTGGCTGGAGTTTAAATGCCGGAGGTTTGATAACCAGACAGGTAAGGCAGCGTCCTGATGAATATATCCGCGGCTATTTGACTTATTCATATAATGCTGCCTTTGACAATAATACTACTTTACGCCAGCAGTTGGTAAGCGAAAATGCAAGTTACAGTTCATCAGATACACCTGTAGATGAAGATCCTGATTTATTTTTTATTAATTTTTTAGGAAGATCTGCAAAATTTATTATTGATAATGTTACAAAAAAAGCGATTGTTCAAAACTTTGATGATTGGAAGATTGATATAGATTATGAAGATGCCAATACTGGGAATTTTAGAATTAATAAAATTGTAATTACTGATGAACAGGGCAATAAATATTATTTTGGAAAAGATTCTTCTGATGTAAATTCAGCCTATGATATTGTTACTTCCATAAGTTCAAAAGTAATTTCTCCTGCATCAGCAGTTAATTCTCCCCAGGAAAGTGGATATAAGACGGCCTGGCACTTAATGGAGGTGAAAACACAAAAAGTAAGCTGTTTATTTAACTATGTTCCTGAACAAGTAACTACTTATTCTAAATCAGACTTGAATACTGGCGACAATATTGGTTCTATTTCATTGAGTACAACAAAAACAACTCAACAGATCCTTCAGAATATTTCTTTTCCTGAAGGAAAATTTGAGTTTGTTTATAACGCTATGGAACGTGAGGATTTAAAGGGAGGAAAAGCTTTAAATGCTATACTTTTAAAAGATAAGAGAGATTTGCAAATAAAAAAAATGTCCTTTGTGCAAAGCTACCGTCCGGGAAATGGAAATAACAATAATATTCATCCACTAATTCTTCAAGAGGATCTAAAATCAGATAAGCGCCTGTTTTTAAATCAAATTAATGAAGTCGGTACTAATGAAGGCATTATTTTATCTTACAAGTTTGAGTATAATCCTAAAGAACTCCCTAACCGACATTCCAATTCTATTGACTATTGGGGGTATTTTAATGGCAAACTGAACAACATGAATATCTTTACAGACGTTAAAGATGGCAATCGCGATGTGTATGGCGTCGAGACTGAGGCTGGTATTTTAACAAAAATAATTTATCCTGCAGGAGGAAGTGAGAATTTTTATTACGAAGATAATAATGCTGTGATTCCATCTTATTTTTCAAATTTTATACTGGCCAATCCTTCAAGGAATTTGTATGATGATAAGACCACAGCAATTGCAAAAGGATCAGAATATTTTGTTTTAAATAATGGAAGTACCACCCGTGGAAAATATATAAAAGAATTTGAAATTTCTGGTGTATATAAAAAGAAATTTTCATATACTGCTTTGCTGGGTCCCATATGTATTTCGGGACAAACAGTGGATTGTTGCACTTCAGTGGAGACAACAGGTTGTAAAACCAAAGTACGACTTCACAGGTTTGATAAAAATACAGGTGCTATTTTAGCAACCTATACCATTACACAGGGTAATAATATTGAGATAATTAATCCACCTATTGAGAATGGGAATTATCGTCTGGAAGTCTCTAATATGAATTTTACCCTCAGTGATTCTGAAAATATGGAAACTAATCCGTTTTCAGTGGTATTACATTGGACTGAGTATAAACCAAGCGTACCACTGACTAGTTTTGTAGGAGGCGGAAGAAGAGTCTCTATAATTGAGATGAGTGATAATGGTCAGGTTACAAAAAGAAAATTCACCTATACTTTAGACAATGGAACGCCTTCCGGAAAACTTTTAGGGATTCCTGATTATATGTGTATTATTAAAAAATATGGTGATATTCCAATGGTAGCAGGGCAGTTATCAAACAGAATACAACCTATGTCAAGCTTTAATAACGCAGGTCAGGTAGGTTATTCTCAGATAACAGAATCATTTTTATCATCAGGCAATGCTGTATTATGGACTAAAAAATATAATTTCAGTAACTATCCGGACGGTGGAGATTATTATAAATTTCCTTATCATTTGCCTGATGATATGGAATGGGCTAGGGGTTTGAATTTGAAAACAACAAGCTATGATTCTACAGGAAAAATGGTAGAAACTTTGGAAAATAAATACAACTTTTCAGGTGAAGAATTCTTTCCTTACAGATTTTATAAAATGAGTGATGGAACGATTGATACCAATGCCCCCAACACAGAATTAATACCACTTCTTCCGTCTCAGGCTCCCACAAACTATCTTTTTACCCATTATGTTAAAAGTATTCCTATCTATAAATGGAGTGATGGATCTTCCAATCAGTCGCCAGATATATACAGAACAGCTTTTTTCTATAGTGGGATGATCAAAAACTACCAAAAGATCAAAACAGAATATGAGAATGGTCTTCCTGTAAAAGTTACTTATATTGATACGGCAAATGAAAGTTTGATTCATCATCAGAACACATCTGAGAAAACAACTTATTCGGATAAAGCAATTCAGGAAATTAAATACCAATATGCTCACGAAAAAAATAACCAAAAGCTGATCAATGCTAATATGGTAGGAATTCCTTTGGAAACAACAGTAGTAAAAAAACAGAATACAGATGATCCGGGAAAAATTATTTCAAAAACAGAAATAAGATATGATAATTCTTCAACGCTGCTTCCTACTTCTGTATTGTCATATGATCTTCAGGATCCTGTAATCGCTACAACAGATATCACCTATGATCAATACGACTCCAAGGGCAACCTCCAGCAGTACACCACCAAAGACGGCATTTCCACTGTAATCATCTGGGGATACAATCAAACCCAGCCTATTGCTAAAATAGAAAATGTAAAATTAGCTGATATCGGGCAGTCCTTCATCACAGCTATTGTCAATGCGTCCAATACGGATGCAGCAGCGGGAGCTAATAATGATGAAACCAACCTATTGAATGCCTTTAACACCTTCAGAGGACAGCTAT
The DNA here is from genome assembly GCF_000482305.1 of Chryseobacterium sp. UNC8MFCol. Classification (NCBI taxonomy): domain Bacteria; kingdom Pseudomonadati; phylum Bacteroidota; class Flavobacteriia; order Flavobacteriales; family Weeksellaceae; genus Chryseobacterium; species Chryseobacterium sp. UNC8MFCol. The sequence continues at coordinate 774 of NZ_AXUZ01000026.1, read as the reverse complement.
CGGGTTATAAGATTACTACATACAGTTATGACCCCATGATTGGCGTTAGAAGCATCACTCCTCCATCCGGGATCAGGGAAGTCTATGTTTATGATTCAGCCAACAGGTTGAAGGAAATCAGAGAACAAAGCCAGAGCGGCAATTTATTAAAGGAATTTAAATACAACTACAAACAATAAAAAAACAGAAATTATGAAAAAAACATGTTTAACAATCGCATTACTATTAGCTTCTATAATGTATGCACAGGAAATAGCATTTGATAAATTGTACAGCAACTCCGATGCTGCCAATTATTCTATAGGACATTATGCTACGCCAAATTCAGACGGCCTTAAAATCAACTGGTATGGGGGAATAAGAATGGCAACAGCCGCCGGTACGGTTCTTCAGGTATCAAGAGATGGTAATATAGGAATCGGAACAACGGAACCTGTCCAGAAATTAGATGTTTCCGGAAATATTATCACCGGGGCAGGCAGTTCTGCAGAAGGAATTAATGCTTTTGCGATACGATATGAGGATGGTTCATTAAGCAACTGGGGAGTCTTGCGAAGCTCAGCCTCTACCTATATGAGTTTTGGAGTTAAAGCAAATCCCTCCAATGTAGGTTGGTTATCCAGTAACGGAACCTTAAACTTTGTAAAAGCCGCTGTTACTCTGGATAATGAAGGATTTCGATTTCTTGCCTCGCCTGCGCAGCAAACCCCATTGAATTCCCCTGTAAACATGAATGAGCTTTTGAAAATTTCCACGAATGGTAATGCTTCATTA
>NZ_AXUZ01000025.1:0-5277 GCF_000482305.1 Chryseobacterium sp. UNC8MFCol | reverse complement strand
CACTATTAGATGCAATACTTAATGTATTATTTTCATCAGCAAGCATAGTCATGAAATAAGCTGCATCTTTCCCTTCTATTTTAGCAATTGGAAGCGATTTATTGTACCCCCAAACAATTCCTACAGTAGCTCCATCTTTCGTGGTATACTGAATAACATTTCCTTTATTATCATAGTAATCATAAGTAACTTCAGTAGAAGGAATATTATTCAGAATATCATATGTTTTAACAGATAAAGGTAATACCAAATCTCCTGATTGCGATGTCGGAACGGAAGATGGATACATCGTTTCAACTCTCGATAATGTTTTAGTAGCTCCGTTCGTAGTTTGAGAAGTGATTGTTTCTAAAGGAATACCTACCATATTTTTACTGATCATCAGCTGATTGTCTTTTTCGTGGGCATAGCTTAACGAAGAAGTTTTAAGGATTCCCGAAGAATCTAAGAATGTCTGCTTTGTCATCTGGTTATGTTGAGCACTCTCATAAGTATACTGAGTAGTTTCGGTTAAAGAAGGAACATTATTATAATAGTATATCTCCTTTTTTTCACTTAAATATGGATTATAAGCATAGATATTATACGCAGCAAGCCTGATCAATTCTGCCATTCCATGAAGGTATGTATAAGCTCCGTAATAAATAGGTTCTCCATAGACATTGCTCTGAAAATCATATGCTCTTATGGTATTTTCAAAACGAGCAGGAGAGTCATTGTATTTGAAATTGGTTTGATGTACAATATTGCCATTCTTATCCTTTTTTATGATATTTAACGGTTTACCTCTTTCGAAATCCAAAGAATTATAACTCATTTTCCGTAAATTGTTATAGATTGATGAATTATTGAAGGCAAAAAAACTGAACCCATTGGCTCTCTTATCCAGATAACCATTATCACTGTTTGAAAAAATATACTCCGTAGTACCGTTATTGTTTGTTTCAGATGTCTTTTCTGTAACCTTCGTATAAACAACATGTTTGCCCCTTGTGTTGTTGGACGGAAGAATAGGCATATCTGCAAAGCGATAAATCCTGGCTCCACTATTTTGGTCTTCTTCAAAATAAACTGGTTTTCCTGAAAGTACCCCTGTTGAATTACCTGTAGCGGTGCCGGTATCAGTATAATAGTATTCTTTTATTATGTTTTGTGCATCACCCGGATCCGTAATTGTTTTTTTTATTCTCAATCCCCCGGCAATTTTCTTTTCAGAAGGCTCAATGAAGAATTCAAATGGAAGGCTGGTTTGTGCCTCAATAACCTTGTTATAATCATGAGGTTCATAAATAAACTCACTATATCCCTTTGTAGGATAAGTAATTTTTTTAAGCACACCTTTTGTTAATTGTCCAGGATCTGTTTCCTTATAAGCCGGCAATATGTTTTTCATCTGGTCTACAGAATATTTAGTTCCGTTTGCCGGTGCTACACTTGTAAGAAATGACTTATTATTGTAATACCCCCAGTGATCATTTCTCATCTGATTATATTTTGGCAAATCCGTTGAATAGTAATCTAATTGATAAGTTTCCCCACTTTTTTTTGTAAATCCATTCAGAAAAAGTTTTTTTTCCGGATCTTCCAGGTAGTTGAAATTAATTTCTTCAATAACTGCATTTTTTGTTATGCTTACCTTATCCAGTTTATAAAATTGTTTTGCAGCCATTATATCTGCACGAAAATGATTGGTATACTGGAAGGATGCATTCCATTGGCTATTGCTGATATCTGTAAAATTATATTGTTCTACATTGGCCTTACTTTTCAAAAAATCTATAGTATAAAGATTATTGACATTTATCCCTTTGAGATATGTTACAAAAGTTTTTTCGGGTGTTTTTGTAATTTGCTGAACAGCACCGGATGTTGTTCCTGAATTAATATTATAATACAAGGAGGTGAAAGTATGATGCATTTTGAATAAAGCTTTATTTTCTCTTTCATAGCTGAATTCAATCTCAAAATTACTTGGAAGAATGACTTTTGTTAAAAACCAGGAATTAACAATAAAATGAGGATTAAAAGGATCGATAGCCTGACTTGGTGGACTAGCGGTAAATTCTATAGACTGAGGAGTTTTACCAAAAATATATTGTATCCCCTTATGATCTGTTAATGTAAATCCATAGATTATTCTTTTAATATTATGTGTTTTACTATTTACAGTACGGTACCCATCGTCATAAAGTTTAAAATCAGACGTAAGCTCACTTGTTATCTTTATATCTTTGAAATCTCCTGAAGCAACAACCCATTGCCCATTATGATTCTTATAAAATGTTCCCGACATTCCATTTACATTGAAATTGAATTCATCCGGCGCCGGATATACTGTTCTAGTTCCCCCACCGATAGACCGGTTATTATTAATAAACTGAGACCGGGCATTATCGGAATCCCACGCAGCATTATCCAATGTATTAAAGTTATCATAATAAGAGTATTTATTTTGTACCGGATCTGTACTCACAAGTACTTCATCAACTCCTCCTTTCACTGTACGTGTGATTACTCCGCCTACATTCAGATTCCACCCTGCTCCGACCCAGGTGGGGGGAGTATCGGGTTTTATTGATGCAAGGCTATAAGAAAGATCCAGATTTAAGTTGTATCCCTCTTTACTAAAATTAAAGAGATTGAAGTTAATATTGGGTTGCCCCGAAAAAAGATCAATATCTGTTGGGTTATATTGACTAAGACTCGCTGCATTTGGACTATTGCTAAAAATAGCTGGGCTATAAGGATTGCCCGGGTTTACCTGTGATTTAATAAAATAAGGAGCCAGGGCGATAAGAGAAAGGGTTATATATTTTTTCATCTCGTATTATTTCTTAATCAATTGAGTAGTAACCACTTTATTCGCATCTGTTTTTATAGCAATCAAATCAATGATTTCGCTTCCGACCCTGTCTTCCCTATCTGGAATGCTTTCCGATTCATTTTCTGAGAAATATTTTTCACGAACCGGTTCTCCCTGCTGGTTTAGCTTTACCAGACGGAAATCGTAACTGTTGTTTTGTTTATTCGTTTGTTGTTTGTTGTTCTGATTTGAACTTCCTGTAATGAGATACTGCTGATCCATGGTTGTAATTCCCTGGCTTAGAACAGCCTGAGTAAAGGGCTTGACATCCTTTTGCCAAACAATTATGTGAGCAGACAATACTGAAGCAGCACATAGGAGTAATGCGCTCACGTAGAGTTTTTTCATGCGGGTTATTAATTTTTTATAAATATAACTTATTAATACATTTCTACAAAGGAGAAAATGTAATAGTATCAATAAAATATTTTATGATAAGTACTATTCAATATTGAACAATATATGTATATGATTGTAAACTTTATAAAGAGGTTTATATAGGGCATGAAAAAATTAACCGCTACCTTGTGTAGCGGTTAATTGATATAAAGCATCAGTAAAGCTTTCTGATAATTAGAAAGTTTTAAATTAATAGCGAGTTACACTGTTAAATACTTTCTTCAATTCGCTTTTAGTCTTTTCCGAAGGATTGGTACAATAAATAGACAACTTATTTTTGTCGGAATTTTTATTAAAAAAGGCCGCAATTGTTCCCTTTTCTTTTTTTGGAAATACCATTAAAACATCTATCTTGTTTATCGTGTCATAATAATAATAGTTTTTATTAAAGACTGCATTTGAGTTGTCAAAATCTTTATTCTTATATACATTGATATCTTGAGAATCAATCTCATGGTTCGAAAATTCCAACATCGTCTGCTTTTCTTTTTCACTATCTACGATAATCGGATTATCAGACAGATCAACACCATGATTATCAAACACTATAGAGTCTTTTTCATTGATAAACAGCAAAACTTTTGAATCATAAGCTGTTATCTTTGCTTGTTTCCAGTCTGTGGGGATACATATCTTAAAATTATCGAAACGCTGCTCTTTACACTCCAGTTTATTTGTCTCAGATTTATCCCTCTGACTACAGGCAGTCAGTATAAAAAGGACTTGTATAAAAATTAATGTTCTCATTTTCTTTTCACATTTTCTTGATAAAATTGTTCTGCTAATGTTTTGGAATGTGTTTTGTCCCAGCCACTAAGCCAACTTGCCTGGCTTGAGAAAGTTTTTCCAAGCTTAGCTTTTTCCATATTGGGGCTTATTCCAGATGCTTTAAATATGGTATGTTTTTGTAAATTGGATATATTTCTATCTTTAGAGGTAAAAGCTGTCATTAAACCGCTTTCACTATGACCTAATCCTAAATTATGGCCCAATTCATGTTTTACTATCTGATCGAAAAGCCCTTTAGTTAATGTATTATTTCCTTCAATTGCAGCAATACGTCCGCCTGTGGTTCCCCATCCTAAAGTATCTCCTCCATCAGTGCTTTTTGAATCGACCACCTGATCTACAATCATGAGAACATGGTCATTCTCTCCGATTTTATCAAAGCTACTAACTACTTCATATTCGATATCAAAAGAATCGATGTAAACATTAGAATTGAACCCTCCTGCAAATTTTTCATATCCTTCACCTTTGAATTCACTTACTGAGACTTTTCCCTTTGACTTACTAAACATAGTAGAAGACAGATCCGTCCCTGATATATTCAGAACCTTCATGGTAACGGTCATACTGACATGTTTATATTGCGTCGTACCCTCCATTCTTGACGAGTTTACAGTAGTTCTGATATCATCATTACTACTTCCGGCTCCATAATATGCAATAGCATCATTAAATGACACTTCTTTATCCCCATCCATGTATTTCCCTGTATTCCAATTATAAGAAGGTTTCATTCCATCAGGGTCAACATAAAAAACAGGATTATTGAATACATAGTTATAAGGACTGTGCCGTCTCATTTTTTCTGCCATTGGATCAATAACGCCCCATCTTCCGATATCAGGCATATAGAATCTTGCGCCATAGTCATACATTCCACTGTTTTGTAGTTCTTTGCCGTTGTATTTGTAATTCTTATAACTCGCCTCGCCATAGAATGAATTACCCGTCTTCAGGTGGTTCATCCCGAATGGATAATAATCATTGGCATCGGTGATCTCCAAAGCTCCGGCACTGTTTCTTGTAAAACTTATCCGCACGTTTCCTAAATGATCTTTGTACTGATAAATATACTGATCTTTAGTGTAATCATAAAATCCTTCTGCGGTTGGGAAAAAGATCAATCCCTGAGCCCTAAAGATTTTAGCAGTCTGATTTCCTCCTCCTACTTTACCATCGGAATCAGGGAATAACTCCATTTCAGGTCTTTCAAGAGTAAAGGCCTG
>NZ_AXUZ01000024.1:0-9150 GCF_000482305.1 Chryseobacterium sp. UNC8MFCol | reverse complement strand
GAATCTTAAAATCAAATCTTTAGGAACCCGGAATGGAGTACAGGGGCCAATGCTTTTCCACGTTACCTTTGAAGATGGCTCTCAGGCCTGGTATGGTGACACAGTATCAGATCCCGGACATGCGAGTGCAGCGAGAACTACCATGGAGTATAACATGGTAAAATGGATGGATGCCCAGGGTAATTATATTACTTATGAATATGAAAAAAATGCTGCTGTACCTACACAAACTTCAACATCAGGAGAAGTAACAAAAATTAAAACCGTTAAATGGGGAGGAAATGAAAAATTGAACAAACCTCATTTTAATGAAATTCAATTTAATTATGGTGTTGATAGGACTGTAAGGGAACTTTCGTATCATCAGGGATATTATTATAATCAGGATAAGCTTTTAAGTGATATTGTGGTTAAAACCAATGCGACTGTTTTTAAGACGTATAAAATCGCCTATACCAATAATAACACCAGTTATCAGTTTGTAGATACCATCACGGAAACCAATGCCAGTGGAGAATCTGCCAATCCGATTAAGTTTGACAGAAAAATTGATAATTCAACGATTAAAGGGAATGAAATTTCCAATAACTTGAATTTAGATAATAAGAATATTTCTGATTTTGACGGTGACGGAAATCTGGACTTATTATATTATCAGACAGCAGCACCCGGATATTATGAATGTCTTGATTACGATGATTATGGACGTTGTGAAAGAGAAGGGGATTATATTGAAGGTACTGTTGCAGGAACATATATAACCTATAATAACTTCTTCGGAGCGAATCCGATAAAAGTTTCCGATCTTAACCTTACAGGTGCTTTAGCGATTAATGCTACCTTGGCCAATGATAAGATGAGACCGGTGAAGTCTTTGTATACCCATAAGGTGGAATCCAATCAGATTAAATTTGATAAATATGTTCTTGATAACACGCAATACGTTCTGAATCAGACAAAGTCGGTTCCTTCATCATTATATGATAAAACCCATGAGGATCCCAGAACTAATCCTACAGATGACCGTATTGTTACAAAATCCTATGTAAGAGAATTCAGGGATGTAGATGTAAACGGAGACGGTCTTTCAGAAGTTATGTTTTCTGTAGAAACCATTATGACGATTTATCCTTATAATGGTCCCATTGATGATCCGAATGTAATAGAAGGCGGTACTCCTAATGTTCCGATCCATAGACCTGTAGAATCTTATACCAGCTATGATTTCTATATCCTTAATCCAAATACAGCTGTAAATGATGCGTACTGGGTAGGATCAGGACCGAGAGATCTTTTGAAAGCAGGAATCGCCATGGATTTTGATGGAGATGGAAAGGAAAATTTGGTGGAAGTAACAAGAAACTGGGTAAATAGTAATTTCTTTGTTACCAACGACACCGGAAAATATGTGATGCAGACCAATTATTTTGGTTTCGACGGAGAACATACCGGACTTGTTTTTGGAGACTTCAATGGAGACAGTAAAATGGACTTTATGGTTCCTCAGGGGATTGAAACTTCCAACTGGAAATTATACATGAACCCGGGACAAACTCTTCCTGCAGGAAGTAGTGCTCCAACTTTCAGAGTTCAGGATCTTAACAACTTCTCAGCCTTTACGAAGGATCCTAAGATTGTAGACGAGACCTATCAAAGACAGGCAGCTATCTGGCATTTTGCCAAAGATTTGAATGGTGACGGGAAAAGTGATTTAGTTCGTTTTGAATCCCAGATATTTAAAGCTCACAAATGTTGTAAAGATATAGATTCAAGAAGAGGGTTTAAAATTATGGAATCAACGGGAGTTGATGCTAATGGGAATATCAAGTTTGAACCAAAATATGAAGAAGATTTATGGGGAATGTATTCAGAGATTGGTGCTCACTGGGTTCCGATGAATGTATCACTTCGTATCAATAAAGAAGAAAATCATTTTTTTGTAAAGGTTGAAAATCACTTGTATCGTTACAGCTATTATGATGTAAAAAGCAGAGAAAGAATTTATGCGATTAACCAGGGAGGTATCAAGACTGAAATTGTATATAATGAAATTGATGCCAATGATACAGCGACAGCTAAGTTTTATAAACCAACCACAGTTCAGACCTATCCATATGTTCAGGTGGAACATATGCCACAAAACTTTATTGTTACCCAGCTTAAGGAGGAAGGAAGAAAACAGGATTTCAAATACAGGGATCTGATTATAAATCTTCACGGGAAAGGAGTAATGGGATACAGACAGGCAGCCCGTTCTACATGGTATGCAGACGGTTTTGAAAACACCAAAATATGGTCAGGGGCAGAAATAGATCCTTTAAATGATGGGGTAACCCTTAAAGAATGGTCTATCAAAACCAATGACGATAATAAGGTATTCCCTACAAATATTTCTGAAAACAACAATGAGCTTCTCAATTTTAAATCGATAAGTTATCAGAAAGATGAGTTGTTAAACGGACAGGTCATTGCAGGAAATAGTGGAGCAGACAAAGCAAAAATTGTCACAGCAAGGGTTCCTAAAACTACATTGACTAAAGAATTTTTGACAGGGGTAACCAATTCAAGTACGATTACTTATGGTGATTATTATCTTCCAGCACAGGTTGTATCTAACATCAATAATAATTATGGAATTACAACTTCGAATTTCGAGTATGATCATAATCCGTCAGGTACAAATTCTGATTATTTCATTGGCCGCTCAAAATCCAAAACAGATAAGATCCAGGCCTATGGAGATACCAAGTCAGCAAAAGTTGAATATACATACAATGGAAACTTATTAAAATCATCTAAAACCTGGAACAGGGATAATTCCGAATATGTCCTGAATACTTATGATTATGATGGTTTTGGTAATGTGGTTAAAAAGGTTGTTGGTAACAGTGTAGATGCGATCACACAAACTACAATGTCAGTATATGATCCAAAAGGAAGATTCGTTATTAAGAAAACTGATAACCTGGGATTGGAAACCACTATTGATTATAACAATTGGGGGCAAATTACATTACAAACCGATCCCCTTGGAAATACCCTTGAAAATACCTACGATAGTTGGGGAAAACTCTTAAAATCTAAAACCAATCTTGGAGGTACTACCACCTATCAATATACAAGAGATACTAATTCTAATATTGCAATTATCCAATATGATGCTGACGGAAATATTTCAAAGAAATATACCAACAAACTTGGTCAGGAATATAAAAAAGTAACAAAAGCTTTTGGAGTTAATAAATACATTGCAGTATATACCGTATATGATAAATTAGGAAGAAAGATCCGTGAAACAGAGCCTTATTTTGATCAGGCATCAGAAGAATTGCCTGCTAATATTCAATGGAATGTTAATACCTACGATGATACTGTTTATCCTACAAAGGTTACCACTACAGGATTAGCCAAGGTTGATGGCCAGGGGCTTATTACTTCATTTACAGGAAAAAAAATGGAGTCTTATATCTCTGGAAATATTACTTCCGTAAAAGAAGTTAACGGGTATGGAAGAACCACTACCAAAACTACAGACGCATTAGGAAAAGTAGTTTCTACAACAGACAAAGGTGGAACTGTTATCTTCTCATACAATGCGGTAGGAGAACAAATTAAAGCACAATACGCTGAAAATATTGTCACTACAAAATATGACAATTGGGGGCGTAAGTCAGAACTTAATGATCCTTCCAACGGAGTATACAAATATGAATACAACGGATTTGGACAGCCTAAGAAAACCATCAGTCCAAAAGGAACTAAAGAATTTACTTACAATAACTTCGGTCAGCTTATTACACAAAAAGAAATCTCTACCGTCGATGGGGGCCAGGCTACCGATAAAACCATTACGTATACCTATGATAATAAAGGAAGGGTAATTTCCAAAAATGGAACTTCAAAAGGGAAAACATATGGTTCTACAGCAACATATGATCCACAGGGAAGACTTTTGGCTACATCGGAAAGCAGTAACGATAAGTATTTTATCCAGAAAGGAATTACTTATGATGAAAAAGATAGGATTGTTTCTTACGAAAAAAGCTTATACTCTTCAGGAGTACTGACAAAAGTAAATGTTGAAAATGTCTATAATGACTGGAACGGGGAATTGTATCAGATCAAAGATAAAAATTCAGGAAAGATCTTATGGGAATTGAAAGATACCAATGAAAGAGGGCAGATTCTTAGTGCCAAGCTAGGGGCAGCTGTTATTGGTAATACTTATGATGTTAATGGATTCTTAACAAAAGTAAATCATTCTTCACAGGTTAAATCCGGAATTCTGGATTTAGGATATACTTTCGATGGAGTAAGAAATGAGCTGAAAAGCAGAAGAACTACAGGTGATTTTAATATCATTGAAGAATTCACCTATGACGACAATAACAGACTGGTAAGCTGGACAGATCCTGTAACAGGGACTAAACCTAATAACCGAAATGTTTACGACGCCAAAGGAAGAATCCTGGAAAATGATCAGGTAGGTATCATAAAATATGGAAATACTGCTAAGATCTATCAACCAACAGGAATGACATTAAATGCGGCCGGAACTCAGAATTATAATAATGACCTGATTCAAACTGTAGTTTATAATGAGAATAATGACCCGGTATTTATTGATGGAGAAAAAGGAGATGTAGCCTTCCAGTATGGTCTTACAAAAATGAGACAACGAGTTACCTTTGGAGGAAATTTCTCGGCAGACAGCGATGGGAAGTTTACAAAGTTTTACAGTGAAGACGGAAGCTTTGAGGTGGTAAAAGATAACACAACCGGTAAAGAGAAACATGTTCTTTATATCGGAGGAACACCATATGAAAGTAACATTGTTTATTTGAAAAACTATAATGAAACCGGAGGCTCATATAAATTCTTGCATAAAGATTATCTTGGAAGTATCCTAGCCATCAGTGATGAGGCAGGAAATAAATTAGAGCAGAGACATTTCGACGCTTGGGGTAATTTTACTCATTTACAGATAGGTACAGGAGCTATTATCACAGATAAAAATATTATCAATGCTGCTTCCTTATTATTGGAAAGAGGCTATACTAGCCACGAACATTTTGCAGAAGTAGGAATTATTCACATGAACGGCAGATTGTATGATCCGTTATTAAGAAGATTCTTAAATGCAGATGAAAATATTCAGGATCCGACCAATACACAGAACTACAACAAATATGGATATGTATTGAATAATCCTTTAATGTTTAATGACCCTACAGGGGAGGAACTTGTAACGTTATTTGCAATTTCTATGGCAGCTATTGTAAAAGCTATTATTATTGGAGCAGCTGTAGGACTGGCGGCATATACGTTAAGTCTGGCTGTCACTGGTAATTTTGATCAATGGAATTTACTGGGAGCCTTTAAGGCCACCTTTACCGGAGCCATATCAGGAGCTGTTACCTTTGGAATAGGGAGTTTATTCTCCGGTGCAGGCGGATGTATTACAGCGGCCGCACAAATGATTAAAGAAACTGTTGGACAAATCGGTTTTGTGATGATTCAGGCGGGCACGCACGCTATTGCACAAGGGATCTTAAGTTCTGTACAGGGAGAAAACTTTCTGGCTTCAGCAGCATCAGGTTTCTTAGGAAGCTTAGGAGCAGCAGCATTTGGAGCTATTGCGAAAGATTTTGCACAAAAAGCAGCTGGTCAGATACTATTTGGAGCCATCTCCGGTGGAATAGGATCGGAGCTTGCTGGCGGAAACTTCTGGCAGGGCGCTATTATTGGAGGAATTGTTGCCGGATTAAATCATACCATGCACGATCAGAATCCGTTTGGCTTTGGAGATGATGACGATGATGATAAAATTATCAGCAAATTAACTCCTGCTCAGAGAAAGCAGCTAGAACAGATTAAATCCGGTACTTCATTAACAAAAGATATGCTTGAAGAAACAGGATTAGGTAAAATTTTAGATAACTGGGTGGAAAAAACGCCTCTCGGAAAAAATTTAAAAGTAAGTGCCCTTGATTATTTAGAAATGGGTGGTACTATTTATTATGATCACAAATTGACTCAGTTTAACGGAATCACTAAAAATGAATTTAAATTCAGATTTGTTAAAACCACTTCTAAAGGTCTTATTACAGCACATTTTGGTAGTTTGGCAGCAACAGCTGTTGGTGCCGAGTATGGTGCTACAGTAGGAGGCTGGGTTGGAGCTGCTGTTGGAATAGGAATCGGATTCTATATGGATCAAACGTATTTTAGAGCTATTAAATATTTTGATAACTTTATGACTCGTTTTGGTGGTTACATACAGAGGCAAGCTGTTTATAATATGCATAGAGGATTTTAAAAATGGAAGTTAAAAAAGAAGTATTAAGAAAATTACCTACATCAGGTTTATTACAATATGTAAATAAAGATAGTAAGTATGTGTCTCTGGCCGTAAAGTATGCTTATGAGATATTAGAAACTGAAAGAAATGTGCAGTTTTCAGATGAAGAGATAAAAAGAATAGAAGAACTTATCGCTTATAAAGAGCGTCAGGAAAATGATCACTTTAAAGTAGATCAGAATATTCTGGAAACCAGTTCTGAAACTGAAAAATACCCTATTCTTTTCTCTAAAAATGATATTGTATTGGCTTCAACCGTTATTAACCCGATCATTGGCGGTATTTTACTTTTTATTAATTTGAACAAAGTAAATCAGGTAAAGCCCAAAAGTATCTTTTTAATCATCACATATCTCATTGCCGCTTTTATAGCTATTTTATTATATAATACTTATTTTTCAGATCTTATAAATAATTTTATTATTGAAAATCTGAGTGGCTATTCAAAAAACAGATACTCGGGATTAACATTTAAAATTGCTTTTAAAATGCTTATTAATTTTTTACTGATAAGTTTTTTATGGGATCAGATTTTTGATAAACAGATGAAGTATAGAATATACAGTGCTACAATTGGTATTGTCATTTTTGCAGTCATATATTTATTTATTATTCCTATGCTTTTACATTAAATCAATATGTGGATAATTAAAAAATGTATCTAATTAAATAATATTTCTTATACCTTAACACTTAGAAGCTATCCGCCGTAAAGGGGATAGCTTCTTTGTTTATTTAAGACAAATTAGAAAAAACTTCTATAGGTAGTTAGCAGGAATAATATAACCCATCTTATGAGGTGGGTTTTTGTTTTTTAGGAAAATGATTTGTATTAAATCACATTAACATGATTTTGATTTATTAAAAAAAAGTTAAATTGCAATCTGAAAAACTAATCAAAAACTATGAGAACGCAATTACTAATAATTCCTCTGAAATTATAGTGAACAGCTGATACTATGCAGCATAATATGCCTTTTTCAAAAGATCAAGGTACTTTCTCTTGTGGGGGTATTCTAAAAAGAAGCTCCAGAATCAACAGAAAACAAAGAATTTAACTAATAAATAGAACAACTTTTAACATCAAAAAAAACTATGAAACAAAAATTATTAGCCATAGCTGTCTTGGCTTCTTCATTCACGTTTTCGCAAACAACATTTCCTGAAGTTACAGTACAAAGCTATTCACCTACATTGTATTTAAAAAGAAATACAGATATAGGTGGTTTTACAAGAGGTATTCAGACGCAGAGCCTCAATGGAGATAACGGGTGGTTTTTCGGTGACCTGCACGGTTCTCAATGGGTAGTTTCCAAAGGAGATTATCAAAATCGGAAATTGGTAGTCAATGAGAATGGAGATGTTGGTATAGGAACAACCTCACCTTTAACCAGACTTGATGTCAATGGGGATGCCAGATTTTCGGATTTTATAAGTTCTGGAAGTAATTCGTGGATTTTCCATACACCTGATGATACAAGGAAGACACTTCATATTGCCCCAAGAAATACTTCGGATAATGATTGGGATTGGGGGAAATCTTTTGTTATGAACGGAGAGAACGGAAATGCGTTGCTCAATGGAAAATTTGAGGCGAAAGAAATTAAAGTAACCCTGAGCCCAACAGCAGATTTTGTGTTTGAAGATAATTATGATCTTCCAAAATTAGAAGAAGTCGAAAAGCATATTAAACAAAAGAGACATCTTCCGGAAATTGCTTCAGCAAAGGTAATGGAAAAAGAAGGAGTAAATGTGGGCGAGTTTCAGATTAAACTATTACAGAAAATAGAAGAACTTACCCTGTATTCAATTGAGCAAAATAAAAAAATAAATCAGCTGCAACTAGAGAACAAAATCCTGAAATCTCAGTCTGAAAAGATTAATCAGTTAGAGAAACAGGTCCAGCAGCTATTGACCTCTCAAAAATAATACCCCATGAAAAAGAAATTACTATCTCTCTCTTCTCTTTTGATAGGTTTTTGGGGGTTTTCACAAACCGAAGTCTATTTCAAATATGACGAAGCTGGCAACCAACGATACAGAGGAACCAATGCCTCTGGCAAAAAAGATCCTGAGCTTATACCAATTAAACTGGAAGAACAAGTCAAAAAAACAGCAGTAGCCAGTCAACAAGCTCCTGTGATGGATGAAAAAACATTTCTGAAAAACATAAGGCTTTACCCGGTACCGGTGAATGATTATTTAACGATCGACTGGACGGAAGAAGTAGACAGTTTAATCGAATCAGTCTCACTTTACCAGCATAGTACTGTTCACTGGAAGTTCCAGCAGCAGAATTCTCCGGATCTGGGTCGTAAGATCAAAATCAATATGACCGGATACGATTGGGGAGTATATATTCTTCGCTTCACCTTAAAAGATGGAAGAGTCTTTGGTAAAAATGTGACCAAAAGATAAAGGATCAACTATTATTTTATAAAACTAATACCTAATGAAAAGTATATCATCATTGATGCTGTCCTTGTGTTCAGTATTGGGCTTTTCGCAGACCATACTCTACCAGGCAGAAACGGCATCCCGGACGGTTCAGGATCCACAAACGGTGGTCATGGCCCAAGGGTTTCGAGCCGCGGGGAATGTTTCCAATCCCTTTGTAGCCAAGATAGGCCCGGCTACAGAAAATCCGGGTGGCGGCCCCACCAATTCAGGTGCCGGAGCCACTAATCCAAGTGGAACGTCCGCTCCGGATCAACAAAGTTTTCACGATACCAAAGGTAAAATTGAAGTAAACGGAGGCGGTCAGCTTCAATTTACTTTGCCTATTGCAT
>NZ_KI535294.1:8712-12923 GCF_000482305.1 Chryseobacterium sp. UNC8MFCol | reverse complement strand
GCATAGTTATAAGGAGAATACCTTCTCATGGCTTCTGCCAGTGGATCTATCACGCCCCATCTTCCCAGATCAGGCATATACATCCTCGCTCCAAAATCATACATCCCTGTTTCCTGAAGTTCTTTGCTTCCAAATTTATAGGAATGATAGTTAAAGAAAGGTGAAATATTACCTCCTCCGATATGGTTTAAGCCAAATGGATAATAGTTGTTGGTTCCGGTAATTTCAGGAGCGCCTGCGCTGTTTCTGGTGAAACTTATCCTCACTGAACTGCGTTCGCAGCCTGCGTAAAAGATTCTCTTTTACTCGTCTGTCCAAATGTCTTTGTACTGGTAAATATAACGGTTTTCTTATAGTAAAGCCACCGCAACGCAGTGGCTTTGTTTTATCCAGAGGAACACTAGTGAGCTGCTATGCCAGCGGTTAAAATTATTATTATATGCTTTGTCTTTTAATAATATAAGAAGAATCCCCTTTTATCTGATATAATTTTCTTGAATTTAAACTCCCATCACGATTAAAAATAATGAAATATCCAGTTCTTAATTTACTTTCATAACACTCTTTTGCATTATTAGATTTTTTAAATCTATACATTCCCTTAGAAAAAAGTTTATGAGTATTCTTTTCTTCTATGATTTCTGTACCATAAAAAAAGTTATTTTTTGAGCTATCTATTTTTATAAAAGTATTAAAATGATCATTATATATATCACTATCTGTCTCCTTATAGATATAAATTGTATCTATAAATTGATCACTTTTAAATTTTCCATCAACCTTAATAAAACCATTTTTATCATAAAGATGGTAGCTTAAATCATTATTTTTAGTACAAGAGCTTATTAAAATAAATGAAAAAACTACATGTAAAAAATATTTATAACTATTCATTTTCAACAATTTTAGTATTATATATAGTATCATTTATAATCATATACTCATCTTTACCAATAATATTTCCATTCATATCAAAGGTATTATGGATACCAAACGGCTGTATGCTAGATAGTACTTTTTCAAAATCTAAATTTCTTTTATATCTATATGTTCCCATACGCTTAGCACCATTTTTAAAAACAATATATTCTGTACCATAGAAATACGGACCATTCAAACTATCTATATTGATAGAATCTTTAAATGGAAGATTAGGGTTTTTATTATAGCAAATAGCACCTGTAAAATGATCTTTATAAAAGTTTAAATGCATAGTCGCTTTTTCATTTTTATCAAAAAATATAAGTTTATTAGTGTCTTTCTTAATTTCTGATGTATAATTTAATTTTCCATTAGGATAATATATTTTCGTTTGAAACTTAGTGTCTTTACAATTAAATAATATTAAAGTAAATACTATAATAAAATTAATCTTTCTCATCTTTTTATTTATTTTGCATAATTTGTTTATTCCAATAATTATTTTAATCTTTGATTGCTCTGTTTAAGGAATCTAAAGTTCTTCTACTTAGACCCTGTCCTCTTATATTCTTATATTTTAATCCATATGGCGTACCATCATTCATGCGTAAAATTCCCGTAGCTTGAGTATCCCATATTCCTAATGTATCTGGATTAGCTAAACCTGCTGGAGGATAAAATCCATTCCCATTTGGAAGTGAACTCAGAGACATAATATCAATCGCTGTTTGATAATGATCTGGTTTTAAATTTACAACTTTAAATGCTCTCCCATAACCATTTATAATATACTCAAACATATTATTAAAATCCATTCTATCACCAGGTCTAAGCTTATTCAAAGTTTCTTTATCCGGATCATTTGATCCTCCTGAAAAACTAAAGAATGTTTCCGTTGTAGTTCTTATTTGACTTGCTATATAAGAAGAGAATACGCCAATAGATTCATAGGGGGAAACAATTGGAACATAAGGATCTATAGCTACCGCAGGACCAACTTCTATGCTTCCTTTTTTACTGCTACCAACTAACCCCAAAAAACGGCCGATTCTATTCCATATGCTCCTATTTTTATTAGGTCGAGGAGTCGGATCAGCACCAGATATTAAAGATGAAAAAGCATCTCTTGCATAACTTCCTTCATATACAGTTCCATAATCAGTTTCATAAACACCTCCACCACCTCCAGGTGCTAAAGTTTCTCCATAATCTATATTACCGTATGATCCTCTTCCCAACCAATTGGGGTTTGTCCAACCGGAAGTCGCATCAGGACGAGAATCTGACATCATCCTAAATTGGTTCAAGGGAGCCATTCCATCAGGATCGATAAAGCTTATCGGGTTATTAAACGCATAATTATAAGGAGAATACCTTCTCATTGCTTCTGCCAGTGGATCTATCACGCCCCATCTTCCCAGATCAGGCATATACATCCTCGCTCCAAAGTCATACATCCCTGTTTCCTGGAGTTCTTTACCTCCGAACTTATACGCATGGTAGTTAGAAAAAGGAGATTTTCCGCCTCCGATATGGTTGAGCCCAAAAGGATAATAGTTGTTAGTTCCGGTAATTTCAGGAGCACCTGCGCTGTTTCTTGCGAAACTTACCCTTCATTGCCTAAATGGTCTTTGTACTGGTAAATATAACGGTTTCCCCATAGTAAAGCCACCGCAATGCAGTGGCTTTTGCTTTTATTCAAAGGACACAAGTGAGATGCTCGCGCCAACTGGGGGAAGTCTTCAAGTGCAAAATCATAAGCCGTTCATTTCCTGTAATAACTCGAAACCAACCATTTATAAATACTTACAATTTGCATCATAATCTTCACGAATTTATTTATTTTTTGTCAAACAATGCGACAACAGAGAAGCTTAAAACCTTAGAACTCAGCCTTTTTTTATATTAATATTTTGAGTTTTTATAAAATGTAAAACCTGATATAATCCTTCAAAAGGTAATCCTCTCTCTAAATCACAAATTATATATATATCATTTTTTTGCTTTATTTTCAATTTACTAAACTGAGTTTTATTAAATATATTATTTTTAAATTCTTCTTCTAGTGCAGGAGTAATTTCAATAATATTGTTTAATTCAATGAAGTGAATCATATCATTTTGGGATATTATAATTCTGGTATTTGTAAATAAAAACCAATTCACATTATTATCAAAATAAATAATTAAAGGTTCTTCTTCTTTAAGCAGATTATTCCAAACTATATTATACTGTTCCCTATTAGATTCATTTATTATTTTTGTTTTTATACCTTCACCTCCTTTTCTCTTAAAGATAGACATATAAACTGCTGTCTTATTTTTATTTATCATATTTTATTTTAAAGTTTTTTGTAAAATAACACTATGCCCAACTTTCTCAAAAGAATAGCCAAAACGTTCTGCTATTTGTGGTTTTAGAAAACCTTTATTAATAACCGATGATCCAAATATGGAAATTTTATTTGCTCCTCCTCTTATGGCTTCTTCTTCCATAGATGTAACGAGAGTTCTTAACCCTGATAAACTTTTACCATTAGAAGCTTCAATTAAGAAAATATTTCTATTAAAAGTATCTCCCACTAACCCTTTCGTACCATAAATGGAATACCCATTTAAATTTTCAGCACTTTTCATCAATGCTTGTGAAAAAGTTTCTTCTGTTAGGTTAACAACATCAGTTCTTACTAATCCAGGCTTTTTCAATGCCACTGCACCTATAATCCCAGCAGCCATGGCAAGATACCTATTTTGAGGCTTCCAAGTACTCATTACTTGTCCTGCAATATCAAATATTCCAGCAGGATCTCCTACACCACCTATAAAAGTAACACCATGATCATTAAGTCTTCCGGAATTCTTCATCCTATCCCACGCAAAGTCACTTTTTGCATTCCATTTAGCCATATAACGATTAACATGACCTTGGATCTGAAGTCCCCAAAAGACACTACTCCCGCTCAATGAAATTTCAGGGATATTAATTACTGCATCCCCAATACCTCCTTCTCCATAGTTCACGTTGAGACTTTTGTAACCACCATCATATCCTAATAGGGTACCCGTATCATTTTGTAAACCAAAACCTGTATTATTCCAAGTTCCACCAATATTAAATGCTGTAGCTAATAATCCTTCTGCTGACATTGGAGCACCGCCGCCACTATATCCTGTTTCTATAGATCCAAAAGCCGCATCTCCTCTTCCTAACCAGTTAGGATTGATCCATCCTGAAGGAGCATCAGGTCTCGCATCCGTAGGCATGGCAAACTGACGAGGTTTTCTTCCATC
>NZ_KI535294.1:0-8572 GCF_000482305.1 Chryseobacterium sp. UNC8MFCol | reverse complement strand
TCTTTGCCTCCAAATTTATAAGAATGATAGTTAGAGAAAGGTGAAATATTTCCTCCTCCTATATGGTTAAGCCCAAATGGATAATAGTTGTTGGTGCCGGTAATTTCAGGAGCGCCTGCGCTGTTTCTTGCGAAACTTATCCTCACTGAACTGCGTTCGCAGCCTGCGTAAAAGATTCTCTTTTACTTGTCTGTCAAGGTGGTCTTTGGTAAATATAACGGTTTTTTATAGTAAGCCCACTGTAATGCAGTGGGTTTTACTTTTACTTACGGGACACAGTCGAGACGCTCGCCAGCAGGGGTTAATCCTGTCAATTTTTATATTCATTAAATGACTTAAGTATCACTTCTTCTAGTTTATCAAAGTTAAAAGCCAGTGTATTGGCTGATATAGCTATTGGAGTACCATATGTTCTTAAATTATTTTCCAGAATCCTTTTCTTTAATTTACTGTCAACACGTATATACTTATCTGGATTTTTGACCTCTATCAGCAAAAATTTCGTTGAAAAGACAGTAGTCTTTTTTATTGAAACAATATCTTCCCATAAAATCATTCCTACACCTGCAAAACTGGAATTATCATTAATCCCTTTTTTATCTATAACAAGATTAAAAGATCTATTGAAGAAATTTTTAATTAAAATGCTTAAGCATAAAACTGCAAACAATATAGCTAAAATCCCTGCTAAACTTATAAATGTCTCACTTTTAAATATTGTAGAAATAAATCTATTAGGTTTAAAAGCCAAAAATAATCCTAAAAAAAGAAAGATTAGTGATCCTAATAGTAATAGTGATAATTTTGTTTTACTGCCTTTTATTTCAATTGTATTCATTTTTATTTATTTTATTTAATATTACTAGGTCTATTTAATATTCCATCAGCCCAATCCTCAGCAATTTCACCTCCCCAAAAGCCTCCAACAATTCCCCCAACAACGCCTCCAATTACAGCTCCACCAGCTGTTCCTTCTGGCCCAATCAGTGATCCAATCAGTCCTCCAAGTTTACCCACTGCCCATGCTCCAGCTGCTGCACCTGCCATTCCACCAACTACACCTGTTGTTGCCACTTTAGCTTTAACGCCAAATTTTCCGCCATCTTGAATCATACCATAACCTATTTGTCCTGCGCTAATTGCATAACCTACATAACCGGCTCTTTTCGCATATTTCCCATACATCGCAGTAGTTCTTAAATAGTCACTTCTAAGCCCTATTAATGATCCCCTAGCTCTTCCTGCATAGGAAGTACTTCTCATTTGTCCAAGGTTATCAATCCAATTTCCACTATTGTAAAGAGCTGTTCTTCTTTTGGCCAGATAATCAAATCCTCCACCCACAGCAGTTGATCCCCAATCTGCCCAGTTTTTATAGGCATCTAATGGAATATCACCATTTTTAACTGTTATTGAATTCAATACGCCCAGATGATATTCTCCATAAACATCATTATTTGTAGAATAACCTTTAATAAATGTTGGATTTCCGGTCCAGTAAGTAAGATTACCATTTCCTGAAATATCGATATTAATTCCTCTTGCTTTCCAGCCTGCCAAAAGATCATTAAGAAGATAACTGTTATCAACTCCATTTGATTGTGGATATAAAGAGCCAAATCCATAACTACCTCCATATCCTGTTTCTATAGATCCAAAAGTCGCATCTCCTCTTCCTAACCAAAGGTTAGTCTTGATCCATCCTGAAGGAGCATCAGGTCTCGCATCCGTAGGCATGGCAAACTGACGAGGTTTTCTTCCATCAGGATCGATGAAACTGATCGGGTTATTGAAAGCATAGTTATAAGGAGAATACCTTCTCATGGCTTCTGCCATAGGATCTATCACGCCCCATCTTCCCAGATCAGGCATATACATCCTCGCTCCAAAATCATACATCCCTGTTTCCTGAAGTTCTTTGCCTCCAAATTTATAAGAATGATAGTTAGAGAAAGGTGAAATATTTCCTCCTCCTATATGGTTAAGCCCAAATGGATAATAGTTGTTGGTTCCGGTAATTTCAGGAGCACCTGCGCTGTTTCTGGCGAAACTTATCCTAACATTTCCAAGGTGGTCTTTGTACTGGTAAATATAGCGGTTTTCCGTGAAACTGTAAAAGCCTTCTGCGGTAGGGATAAAATTCAATGTCCATTTTGGCCCGCCGGGGATAATAGGGCCGATCACTTTTCTGTAGGCCTGTTC
The DNA here is from genome assembly GCF_000482305.1 of Chryseobacterium sp. UNC8MFCol. Taxonomy (NCBI): domain Bacteria; kingdom Pseudomonadati; phylum Bacteroidota; class Flavobacteriia; order Flavobacteriales; family Weeksellaceae; genus Chryseobacterium; species Chryseobacterium sp. UNC8MFCol. The sequence continues at coordinate 6,370 of NZ_KI535294.1, read as the reverse complement.
TTCATACGCGCTTTCAGTTTTACAGGTACGGCATCCTTGTCCGTCATCTATATTGGTATACTGAAAGCCATCGAGGTAATCTGTGGTCTCCGTTCTGGGCAGCCCCATATAAGCCTGTTGAACGGTTGTTTTTCGAAGTTTTGTTCCGTCTGCTCTATAGATGTGATCAATATTTGTGGTAGACACTTTTCCTGCCGAATTGGTCAAGGAAATGGAAGTTTGATTAGGCAGACTGAGAAAATTATATCCGATCGTCTGAATCCCCTTATCCTTCATATTGATCATATTCCCGTTCTGGTCGTAATCAATCAGATTGTTTCCGCCTTCATATCCGGTGTCGTTCAATGCATTTTCAATGACTTTATCAAGGCGGTTTCCGGTGTATTGGTATACGAGGTCATCTACCTGGGTGGCGGTGGTTCCTGTTACCGGGAAAGCATTCCTTTTCAGGGTCTTGATATTTCCGTTCAGATCATAGGTCGCATATTCGTTATAATAATTGTTATACGGGTTGGTCGTATTCGGTTCTGTATACACGGCATCCTTTAACCTGTTTAAAGCATCATAGGTGTAAGAATACCTTTTCAACACCCCATCTGAAGCAGACTTCCAGTCGATTTCCGAGATGTTTCCGTTGCTCTTTCCCGGAGCAATATTGGTATAGGCCGGGTTCTGGTATTTCAGTTCATACCCAAACAACTTATTTCCCAAGGCTGCCGGATCATTAATTTTCGTAAGAGCCCCACGGATGTCATACTGATAATCCATACTCTCCAGGCCATTTCCAACTTTTTTATTGGTAATCTGTGACAACTCATTATAGGTATTTTCTGCAAGAATTTCCACAGGTTGGGGCCCTACCTGGTGACGATGTCTCAGCACTCTGTTTTGGTTGTCATAATCAAAACTTTGGGCAATGACCATTTCTTTATCACCACTTAGTCTTCTATGATATACTTTAGACTGTTGGGTAACGCCTGCAAAGTCCAGTTCGGTTTCTGTTTTGGTGTATCCGCCCAGATGGTTAATGGCATAGGTGCTGATCAATCTTCCTTTCCCATCATAATAGGCATAATTTTTCGTCCAGTTGTCATCCTCAATATTTTTCACAAGGCTAAGCGTAGGCATTGCCTTCGTATTGACAGGAGCATTCCCTGTATCGGAAATAACAGGCTTTCCAAACACTGAAGATGGAAAAGGCGGATTAAAACTGTAGGCAGGATAAGTATCATAATAATTGACCGATAACAGCTTTACCCACCCCACTGTAGGATAGGTACTATTGGGATCATAATACACATCCATCCCTTCTCTGTTAAAGAAAACCGATGAGGTTCTGGTGACATTATTACTTCCGAAGATATTAGCATATGCCTGCTCTGAACTTCTTCCTCCACCTGAATTTATCCCGGTAAATGTTACTCTTCCGAACTTATCATATTTGGTGTACAACCATTGTTCTTTTTCCCTCAAGTTGGCATCCTGAGTGGCTACCAGTCTGTCTTGTTGATCATAGATCATATATTCCCAGCCTTTTCCGGGAACTTTTTTCTCTACCAACCTTCCCTGTCCGTCATAGCGATACTGGTAACAGAGCTTATCTAATGTGGCCTGATCAGGAGTGGTACCCGTTACTGCCATCGGAGGAATGACATAGACCAGTTGTCCGTATTCATTATAGAGGTAGTATGTATCTACATTCTGTGCCCCATCATTTTTTCTAACGAGGATGGTTTCTCCTTTTCCGTTTTTAAATTCTGTACCGGTATTCCCGTCAGGATCGGTTACCGTATTTTTTCCCAATTGATTGGCAGGGTAAAAAACAGGCCCGGAAATAGCAGTTTCCGTCCTGCCATCCACCCATGTCGTGGTTAGTGTATATTTTCTGACTTCATTATCAATATTGGTTCCATAGCCTATATTGACAGGTTTCTGGGACCATATATTTCCTGCCGGTACCACCTGACTGACACGGCCTGCAAACAGATTATCATATTTTTTTTCGGTGTAGATTTTTTCATTGCCATATCCTGCCGAAGGAGCATTCGCTAAAGGATCAGCGTAAAGAGCTCCGTTCTGGGTTCCGTTCTGAGGAACAGGATAGTAATTCTTAGCCTGTCTTCCCTGGGCATCATATTCCACAGGTAATACCACATCTCTTCCCAGAGGCGTCGCTTTGATGGCTACCGACTGGATGGGTCTTCCCAATCCATCAAAATACTGTACAGATTCTGACTTCTTATTACAGTCTCCATCCATACAGGTTTTGCTGTAGACATAGTTCTCATTTGTGCTGAGGTTTGTTTGTGCAAAAACAGGAGTCAATGAAAAGAGAAGAATGAAGAGTGAAAAATTTCTTTTCATCCTTGATTTTCCGGTTTTCCTGATTAATTTTTCATTATGTGTGTTCATGTGTTCAGTTTTAATTTTGAGGTTTTGATGCTTGATACCAACATACTGATAAGCTCATTGATGTATTGGCTTGATTCTTCAAAACGCATGGTATCGATATACTGGGTACGATGCAGAAGTTCAAGCCAATAGGAAGTTTCATTAGCTTCCTTCAATGAAATAGACAGCTTGCTGATAAAGTCCGCCTTGCTTTGGGCAAACTCTGCTTCCCGGATTAATGCACCAACCGCTGTTCCGCTTCGAAGCAACTGTTTTGACATAACATATTCTTTGGATTCTGTCAATCTTTTGTACTGCTCAATGATATGAATACTGAAAGTAAAGCTCTTATCTTTCAACACATTTTTACTTTTCATTTTTAATTCTTCACTCATCATTCACTAGTGTTTGTAGTTATATTGATTTTCCTGCAGGGTTTTTCCTTCTGAATCCTTTACTTTAACTAATCTTCCTGCCGTATCATACACATTGGTCGTTCTGATTCCGTTGGCCGATATAGTGTTGGTTACCCCTATCATAGGATCATAAGTGGAAGTCGTAATGCTGTAGTCCTTCAGAGCAGGATCTTGTCTTAAAGTTTCCAGTGCCTGAAGCAATGCCGGTTCGTTCGCCGGGTTATTATTATCAGCATCTGATGCGGTGATAGCAGCGGTAACACTGGATAAAGAAGCGACCTGAGCATAAGAAGCCCCTGCAATCACGGCAATAGGAACGGTCTGGTTATAGCCCCAGATGGTGGTACTTGGAATACCGTTTTTTCCGGTGGCCTGTACCAGGTTTCCTTTACTGTCGTACACATCAAGGGTTGAGGTAGTCACCGGAGCCTGGGTTTGCCTGTTATAGCCAATAACAGCGCTTGGATATAAATGGGACCCGTTATCGAATTGTGTTTCAGACTTCCCGATTGTTTTTCCGTTTTCTTTTACCTCTGATTCAAGTAAAACCCCCGTCATATTCGCTTCCAGTAATCTGGTGTGGTTCTTATCCTGAGCATACTTATAGAACGTTTCGGTTACCGTTCCGTCAGGAGCGATACTTTTGGAGCTGGAAGGTTTGAAATTATCTGCTCTTACATTATTTTCCCCTGAACTTTGCAGGAAAGAAGATGCGGTACCGGAAGGATATGCTACAGAACTCGTTTTGGTCTGGCTGGTAAATGCCGGCTTGGAATAATTGATAGAGTATTCATCGATAACATAATCTTTATCATCAGCCTCTGCAAAGGTATATTCAAAATTGTCGCGGGTTAACAACTGATTACTCTCACTATACACTTCTTTTTTCTCCAGTACTCCTGATTTAACAAGGTTATAATACGGTTTAAACGTTTTATTCTGTCCGTCTTTCACATAAGGATAAGACGGATATTCCCTGGGAAGCTTGAAATAAAATTGAGTATATCCTTTTCCTGAATCCTCAGTCACTTTTACATTTTTATACAATACAGTTTCTTCTCCGTAGGCTCCACTGCTATCGTTTGGAGAACTGAAATTATTATAGCTGTAGGATAATGACTGAACAGGTGTTGTATTGGCTGCATTTGTATATCTGTTGATGGATTTGATTCTCATCCCTGCAGGCTTTGAATTCCTGTAAGGTCCCGGTTTATACATCAGTTCTTTAAGAGAAAAAGTTCCGCTTCCTCCATGCAGATAAGGAATTGTAATGGTTACCGTATACTGTCCCGGATAGTTATAAAATTTTGAGTCATGTATTTTCCTGTTGGCAAAAATCGTTTCATCCCCTCTCTTTAAAGTATATGACATTTTTTCATTTTCCTTAACGGGCTTCGGAATGGTAGGATACCCTGTATTGGGATCAATAGGACCGGGAATAAGATTGTATTCTATTCCGTAATTAAACCATAATGTCCTTTTCCTTGTCTGATCTCCAGGAATAGTAAAGGTATACGTTAAAGATTGTGTGGTATCAAAATTAATATCCGGATGTTGCTGGATATACTGAATACATTCATTCATAAGACTAGCACTGATGGATTCCAGATATTCTGTGGAATTTTTATTTTCGTATACTTCTCCGGTTTCATAGACATATTCTGTTGCTCCTTTTGTCGGATAAATAATTTTACTCAACATCCCATAAGGCTTGATGATTCTAGGACCATCACAATCCAATCCTGTCGGAGGACTTGCATTGAAAGCATTATACAGGAACGAAGTTTCCTCCAAAACGGTCTGCCCATCCATTTTTTTGATCTTATCCAGCTGTCTTATTTTTGAAGTACTTTCTACAGAACCCGGAGGAAACGGATAGGAATATTCAAAGGCATATTCTGCGGTTTTGGCGTATTTGTTATTGAGAATAATCTTTTTAATACTATAAGGCTCATTCTTTGTTTTTTCCAGTGCCTCATCATAATCGTACACCATTTCTATATTTCCGAAAGCTGTATGTATTTTTTCCAGCTGGCAGGTTTTATAAAAAAGTGTGGTTTTATCGTCAAGATACTTGGCTTCTTTTTTATAGGTAAAGCTAGCGACCTCTACTCCGCTGGCATTCCTGATGCTACTCAGATAAAATGCAGAATTAAATTCAGTAGAAGAGATCTCACCAATATCATTATTACTTAAAAGCGCAGCAATTGAACTGTCATTAAAGTGATAGGTATTTCCCTGGTCATCAGTAATGGTAAAGGAATCCACGATAAGGGTTGCCACATTATTTTTCCTCGTATAGGCTATCTTAACATGATTCACCGGGGAAAGGTCAATAACACTAAAACTATTCTGCTGGATATTTCTTTCTATCTTAAACTTTCCTGATAGCCCCGGAACATTGTAATAATATTCATCATCAAAAACATTTTTCTCATAATCCGGGCTGTTCAGATCCTGATGGATTTCATCCAGTAAACCGTTAATTTTTCTGGAAATCGCTCCTCCTTTAGGCATAAACCAGCCTGCTCCCATTTCTCCAACTGTTTCAGACGAGTTACGATCATAGCTTAGTTGTAAACTTACTCCGGAACCATATCCCGGAAGACTCAATAGCGGTACAGAAATTTCTGGAACTCCGGACGCAAGGGAAGGCGGATTATCATTAAAACTGGCAAGAGGCGCCAGAGAAGGAACGGGATTGGGCATATTTCCAAAATTGACTCCCTGAAAGTTATTAAGCTGTCCCATAGCAGTTCCGCACCATAAGGCCAGAACCACTGCATAAAAATAATTCTTCTTCATATTGGTTATTGTTTGATAAGCTTAGCGTTAGCTGTTTTATTGTTATCCGTTTTTATTACCACCAGATAGGCTCCCTGAACTAAAGCCTGTGTGTTGATTTTGGTCACTTTATTTTTTGTTTTCAAACTCTGAAGCTGTCTTCCGCTCATATCATACAACACTATCTCCGTTTCTTTGAAATCAAAGCCAATTTCTACGTATGCATAGTCTGAAACAGGATTCGGATAGATTTTAATATCATATTTTGGAATCAGCTGGTCTACCTGTTTATCTCCCAGTTTTACGATCTTCCAGTTTTCCTTTCCTAATTCTGTGGCACTGGTTCCGGCAAGAATGATAGAGCCGTCTCTGTTCAGTTTCAAGTCTGAAAGTCGCTCTTCTTTTTGTCTCGATTCTCCGCTTACGTGTTTTCTCCACTGTTCATTACCGTTTCCATCCAAGTAGATCATCCAGAAGGTTTCATCGTCTTTTTGAACTCTTCCTTCCGCCTGGGTATAACCACCAAGTAAAATTCCTGTGGTAACATCTTGATTCTTGGCTCTTGATTCTTGGCTCTTCATCATTACATTCATTCCCATCAGGATATCCCGGTTTTTGAAATTGTAGGATCTTTGCCACTCTTCATCACCTCTTTCGTTTACAGCAATCAACCATAGATCTGTGCCTTCTTCAATTCCTACAGATTTGTTTCCGGATCTTTCGGATCTTGATTCTCCACCGATAACAAAACCTGTAGCAGTCAAAGCCAGTGTTCTGAT
>NZ_AXUZ01000021.1:0-43355 GCF_000482305.1 Chryseobacterium sp. UNC8MFCol | reverse complement strand
GATCAAACTTCCAATAACGTACTGGAGAAGATTATTCCTGATCAAATCAAAATTTAAATCCTGGCTGAGAATATCGCTGTCGCCACTTACAAATGGTGCGCCCAGAAACAGAGACGCTGCAATAATAAAAGGAATAAATGGTGGAAGGCTCACATTGGAGGCTACAAAGGCCAACACCTTATTCAGTTTAAAAAGAACAGAAAGACTGATCACAAGCAACGTCTGAAATCCCCAGAATGGAGAAAGCCCTATAAATACTCCCAAAGCAATCGAAAATGCTTTAGTGCGGTTACTTCCGTCACTTTCTAAGACATCTTCCTGTATGAATTTTTTAAAGCTTTTTTTTTTGAAATTATTCACAAAATTTCTCGGAATAATATAAAAAAGAGTAATCGTTACCAGAATAGTATTCAGAATGCTGATCCTTGTAAAGTCCCTGAATGGCCGGAAATGAGACACTCTTTCAGCCGGATCATACAATACTTTTATCGGAACATTCTTTACCGGGACATGCCTCCAGGCAGTTCTTACAATAATCTCAATCTCAAATTCAAACTTCGGAGTAAAATATTTCTTTGGTATTTTATGTAAAGGATAAAGTCTGTAACCCGATTGTGTATCTTCCAGTTTAATTCCGGTTTCAAACCAGAACCAGAAATTAGAAAACCTGTTTCCGAAGCTGCTTTTCTTTGGGATGCCGTCCTGAGACATATTTCTGTTTCCAATCAGCAGTACATCTTCTTTTTCTTGGAGAAGGGCATTAACAAAAACCGGAATGTCATCCGGATAATGCTGCCCGTCTGAATCTATCGTAACGGCATAATCAAAACCGAGCTCTTTTGCCTTTCTGAAACCTGTTTTCAGAGCATTTCCCTTCCCTTTATTTTCAGGCAGGGTTACAACCGTAATCAGCGGATATTGTGTAAGAATATCCGGTGTGGAATCTGTAGAACCGTCGTTGATCACAATAATACTTTCGGTGTAATCAAGAACACCGTCGATCACTCTTTTCAGAGTTTTTTCATTATTGAAGGTAGGGATTAAAACACAGATCTTCTTTTCAAAAATTGCATTTTGTACTTGGGCGAGGGACATGGTTTTATTTTAAAGCGGCTCTTTCAGCCTCGGTAATGGTTTTGGACTGCATGGCAAACCTCTTGATATAGTTTTTTAAGGCTGTATTCTGTTTGCTGTAATTGTTTAATAAGAAGGCTTTGTCATCCTTCAGGCTTCCTCTGTATCCTACAATTTTCGGTATATTTTCCTGAACACTTAGTCGGATCAGACGCAGCTCAGCATTGTTTGGATTGCTTTTAATGACTCCTTCAAGGCTTGTAGCGCCCGTTTTTACCAGTGCTTTTCTATTGCCCTTAGAAACTTTTGCTTCCATGATTTTAGCCGCGGCTTTATATCCAACCGAGACAGGATCAGAGCCGGATTGCTTGTCTGCTATTTCAATAAATTTTTCTGTATTGGCAGTAGATTCATTGGCTTTTGCATAGCTGTTCCTCAATGCTTCAAGATCAGATTGAAAGAAAAAAATAAAAGCCGCTACGAAAGACAGGATCAGTTTCATGATGGTATTTTTTTATAGCTTACGGACAATTTTAATGCAATAGTCTCGCCAAAAGAAGTCGAGTTTTTTACTTTAACATCTTCTTCATTTTCGTTAATATCCAGTTGAAGAACCAGATCAGGGGTCTCAAAAGGATTGATAATGGCCATGAACTTCACATTGGAGGCCGTTTTTAAAAATAATTGAGAACCTGTAAACTCTTCGGTCAGTTCTTTAATGATCTGCATCATACAAACTCCCGGTGTAACCGGATTTCCCGGAAAGTGGCCCTTGAAAATATCATGGTCTTTATTTAAACTGATATGAGCAGTATACGCTCCGTTTTCTGCTTTTTCGTATGATTGTAAAGTATAAAAGTCTTTGAGAATCGTTTGCATACACTGTTTTTTCAGGTTAAAATTATTCGGTGTCAGTTATTTGAAATAGTTTGATATTGATCTTAAAATCCTTATGCTGCAGGCTTAAGCTATCTACGAAGATAGGCTTTTTCGCATCAAAAGTAAAATCGATCTTTTCCTTATTATTTTTCGTGTAAATGATTTGTTTCAGCAGGTTATTCTCTTTGTTAAAGAACAGATAATAGCTTTTTGGGTCTGCCTTTGAAAGGTAAATTCTTGAATGGTCATTTTCAAAACTTTCATTGACGGGATATTGTCTTTTCAAAAGCTGTTGGAAATCATTCTTCAGAAAATTAATGACCATCTTCTTGTCGAGATCGGGAAGAACATAATGAAGCTTAAAATCAGTATCCGAAACCTCAAAATCAATAAGTTTATTACCGAAATCAGAAGTTAAAGCTACTCTGTGAGTAGATTCATTCAGTTTTTTAATAATCAGGATACCGCTTATATGGTTGCTGTAAATATCCATTTGGCATTTGTAAACATAATCTTCTCCGGACGAAAAATACAAGTTCTCAACCATTTTTTCTTTGGCCGGAACAGGCGTTGCCCCTGTAAGCTGATAGCCCTTACAAGAGACTGCCAGAACTAAAATCAGACTATAAACTAAACTCTGACGCAGGAATGGAAGCATTGACCTTGGTATTTTTGAAAACGATATTTGTAGTATCTCCGGAAGCTTCCGTCATATTCACCTGGGAAACCGTTGACTGGTTCTTGGGAAAGTGAAGCTCAATCTGTTTGATATATTTCAACAGCTGAGAGGTCTTGGGAACAAATCTGGCAATAGTATAATTCCCGTTTTTGAAATACGTTACCGTAAACTCAGGATCATTAAACATAGTTCCGTTTGAGCTTCCGACAATAAGCTTGTTGATCTTCTCAAAGGTTTTACTTTTGGCATCTACAGAAGATTTTTTCCCCTGGTCATTGATGTATATTTTGTTACTTTTAAAAACAATGCTGTATTGGTAAGGTTTTGTGTATTTCCAGCTCAGCATATTCGGGGTCTGCAGAGACATCTTTCCATAGGTAATGATGCTTTTATCCAGAAAATCCATTTTCTTGGTCTGGGTAAAATCACTTTGCAACGTCCTGATCTCTTTGGTTTCCGAAGAAACTTTTGAAACAAATGCTTTGGCTTCAGCTCCCGACATTGCCGTATTTTGGGCAGAATAAAGACCCGAAATCAGTAAAAATGCTCCAAAAGCAATATTTTTAATCATTTTTCTTTGAATTTATAATTGAATCAACAGTGAATGTTGAGTAGTTTTTATTTTTCAAAAATACTAATAAATCTGCCAGTACACGATAGGTCTTGTCTGATGTATCGTGAAGAAGGATAATGCTGCCCTTTCGTAGATTCTGGGTTATTCTTCGAAAGATTTTCTTTTCGTCACCGGTAATGGTATCCAGGGAACGGACATTCCATCCAATACTTTTTTTATGTGTTCTTATAATGGCTTTTGCAATATTGGGGTTGGTAACACCAAATGGGGGTCTGTATAAATCCGTTTTTATATTTCCTGCCTTCTGTATGACGGTGTCACAGTTCTCAATTTCAGCAATCATTTTTTTTGTTGATAAAAAGCCTGTTGAATTGGAATGTGATAAGGTATGGTTTCCGATCGTATGTCCCTCAGCAATAATTCTTTGAAAAGTTTCAGGATATTTTTCAATCTGTTTTCCGATACAGAAAAATGTGGCTTTTACCTGGTGCTGCTTTAAAAGATCTAAAAACTTTGGGGTAAATTCTGTAGGACCGTCATCAAAAGTCAAGGCAACTTCTTTTACTTTTGTTCGTTTATGAGTGATACTGTTGACGAAATATCCAAGTTCAATATCAAAAGATCCCCAGACTACAACTGCAGAAAACCCCAGAAAACATGCCAGATATACCCATAAACTACTATGGAACGCATAAATAAAAACGTTGCAGAAAAGATAAAACAGGATGAATGGATAATGTTTCATTGCTGGTTGCTGTATGTATGTTGAACTCGTCTTTTATTGTCCCTCCGGATGACCAATAGACCCCTATTATTTTCAATTCCAACAATTATGCCTTTTCTAATAACATCAAACTGTGATCATGACCTGCCAGGTGGTTGTAAAGAAGTATATTTTTCACTTCCTCCTTTTTCTGCGCATTGATCATCATGACGTCCGGAATCTGTTGTTCCTTGAGAATATGACAGGCTATGAAGGTAGAAAACCCGCTCGCTGTATTAAATTCACCGCTGAGATGTTTGTAATATAGCAAAGCCGAAGAGGGAAATGCTTCCATTGCTTTTGCATAATAAATATCGGATTGAGCATCTCCACTGAAACCAAGGATGACAGCATCAATATCCTGAGCTGAAAGATTATTTTTAGTCAAAAAATCATTAATAAAGGGATGAACTTCCTCCAGGTCCAGAGTATTGATGATCTGTATATTTTGAAGTTTTGCATAGGAATTTTCTGTTTTATCTTTCCCTACCACAAAAAAACTGGCCCCTTCACCCCAGATCACCCCATTTGTTGTAGAATCCAGGTAATCGGCGGGAAGATCGGTTTCTTTTTTTATCGTGTTATTTAAACAATAAAGTTCCATCGTTCTGTCCGTCTGCTCATCGGTAGAGCCTACCAGAATATTTTCAGCCTCTCCGTCATTGATCTGAAGCTGGGCATCCAGTAATGAAAACTCCAGTGCAGAAGAAGTATTGACGTAAGTGAAATTATAGGCATGACACTGCAGTCCCAGAGCAATCTGTCCCGCAACCGTATTATGGGTAGATTGAATGAAAAATGTGGGTGTCAAAAACTCTTCATGATTATCAATCACATTTTTCAGGAACTTTTCAGAATCCTGGGAGCATCCCATTCCTGTTCCTGCAATAATAGCATCCGGTTGTGATATTCCAGCCTCCTGTAACGCGTAGTGAGAGGCTACAGAACTCATTTTTACTGTTTTAGACATCCTTCGGATTACAGCCGGAGGAATGAATTCTTTATAATTGGGTTCTATCGCTTTGATGATCTGAGCTGAAACTTCAGGCTTCAGATGATGGAGAATATTTTCGTTTAAAGTGTCCTGAACAGAGATGCAGGATGCACTGTTGATGTATACTGCACTCATGCCTTTGAAAAAATTAAGGTAGAACAATTACCTCCAAACCCGAAAGAATTGGAAAGAACATGGTCGATATTCTTTTCTTTTAATTCTGTTACAGGGATCAGATCAAACTCCTGCATTTTTGTTTTGAAATTCAGATTTGGGAAAATAAGTCCATGCTTAATAGCCAGAATTGAAAAAACAGCTTCAATTCCTGCCGCTGCGGCTAAGGTATGCCCTGTAAATGCTTTTGTAGAGCTGAATTCCGGCACCTGGTTTTCTCCAAAAATCCTGATCATGGCAATTCCTTCTGACAGGTCATTATTCGGAGTTGCCGTTCCGTGAACATTGATGTAGCTAATCTCTTCTTTTGCCAGCCCAGAAGTTTTCAGAGCCTTCTCCATAGCCAGAAATGCACCCTGGCCGTTTTCAGAAGAGGCTGTCTGGTGATGGGCATCATTGGCATTTCCATATCCGGAAAGATAGGCTAAAACAGGTTTGTTTTCTTTTTTTACCACTTCTTCAGATTCCAGCACCAAGAAGGCTGCAGCTTCTCCAAGATTTAAACCCTTTCTGTCATTATCAAAAGGTGTATTGTAAGAATCTGTGAGAATCATCAGCGTATTAAACCCATTCAGGGTAAATTTTGAAAGTGAATCTGTACCTCCTACAATGACGCGGTCCAAAACTCCGTTTTTGATCAGTTTTGCCCCCATCATAATAGCATTGGCAGCAGAAGAGCAGGCAGTGCTGATGGTAGAAACCATCCCTTTTAATCCTAGATAGTCTGCAATAGCCAAGGAAGAATTGCCGGCATCATGAGCGTCAATATATTTTTGCTTTTCAGGAAAATCTTCATAAGAGTAGAAGTACTTTTCGGTGATATCCATTCCTCCTACGCTGGTAGAAGAAATCAATCCGGTCCTGTAGCCGTTGATATCTGAAATCTGAGCACTTTCTACAGCTTCTTTTGCGGCCACCATACCCAACAGAGATGTTCTTGTCACATGATTGTCTTCATTAAGGTGAAGCTTCTGAACAAGTTCTTCATTGGATAATTTTATTTCACCTGTTTTGATGGCTCCGGAATGTCGGGTTTCAAACATTTGAATATCTGAAATCCCATGTTTCCCGGATTGCAGGGAAATAAAATTTTCCTCCACGTTGTTTCCGATAGAGGAGATGATGCCCATTCCTGTAATGGCAATTTTTTGACCCATGGTATTATATCATGTACCTATCTAACAATTACCAGTTTACTAATAACTATTTTTTTAGTATGGGTATACTGCTAGATGGGCACACTGTTACATTAATTTTATTTTGTTCTGTTGTCTTCGATGAATTTAGCCATTACTTCAATGGATTGGAAAATTTCCTTTCCTTTTTTAGGATCAGCTAATTTTATTCCGTAATCTTTATCAAGAAGAACGATCAGCTCAAGAGCATCGATAGAATCAAGTCCCAATCCTCCTCCAAACAACGGATCCGTATCTTTGATTTCTTCTACAGCTACATCTTCAAGATTAAGAACTTCGATAATTTTGTGCTTTAATTCCGTTTTTAAGTTTTCCATAATATTATTTTAATGTAACAATATATCAATGTACCGGTTGACCAATTATTTTACTGCTCCAAGCATTGGTACATTATTCAATTGGTACATTGTTAGATTATAATGTGAGCAAATATACAAAAGCTTTATAATTTTCCTGAAATAATTCGACCCAGCCGCATAATACTTTATCTGCCTTTCCGGATTGGAGGATTTGCTGTGCGTAATTATTTAAAAAATTTTCATCAAATTCATCCAAAACAAAAAAAGCATTCTCTGTCTGCATTTTGTGTTTAATACTGATTTCCCCTACACAAATGTTGGGCAGGGTGTAAACAAAGACCGCCGGGCTGGGGAAGTAATTCTCCTGAGAATTGATACTTTCCTGGTATTTAAAGTCAGTATCCAAACTGGATGATTGGTTAGCAAAAACCAAGGCGGTTCTGCTATGATCTTCCTCTTTTAATAGCATTTCGGCAGCGAGAAAAGCTAATTTGCTCAAACTGTCCATTTTATGAAACTTCGGATAGCTCAGGCCTAAGCTTTTATAAGCTTCTTTGGCAAATTCCGGGAAGGTGTTGCTTTCGGTTTCAAAAATAAGGTTTCCGTCAACGATTATTTTTGAATGTTCTATGGTGCAGGTATTCGTTTTCTCCATCTTCCTTAGGTTAACATTTTTCCAATACAATAGCTGCATTACAGCCCCCAAACCCTGAAGCTGTTTTCAAAATATACCTGATGCTTGCAGGCAGGTTTGCTTGAATGATATTCAACGATTGTGATACTCCTGTCTCTTCAAAGTTTTTAGAAGGAAGCAGCATATTGTGCATGGCACTTTCCATGGAAATGATACTTTCCAATAGCCCGGAAGCACCGAGACAATGTCCGTAGAACCCCTTCATGCTGTTTAAAGGGACATTTTGCAGTTCCATTCTGTTAAAAGCAATAGCCTCCATTTCGTCATTATAAAGGGTAGCAGTACCATGGGCAGAAATAAAATCAAGGTGTTCAGCACGTACCTGTGCTTCTGTCATTGCATTTTTGATACTGGCGTATAAACCGTCACCTGTTCTTGAGGGCCCGGAAATATGATTGGCATCATTGATGGCGGAATCTCCTAAGACTTTAAATCTGAATTTTTCGTTTTCGGAAGGCTCTGAAGTAATATAAGCAGCTGCTGCAGCTTCCCCGATATTGATCCCGTTTCGGTTTTTATCATAAGGCTGACAAGGCCCGGTAGCAATAGCCTGGAACGAATTGAATCCTGAAATAACAAATTCAGAAAGTTCATCCCCGGCCACCACAAAGGCATCTTTATATTTTCCCGCCCGGATCATATTTTTGGCCACGGCAATAGCCATTACTCCCGAGACACAGGCATTGGAAACCACGATTGGTTTTGTTGTAAATCCGAAGAAATCAGCAATTTTCTTTGCCATAGATGACAGGTAAGCTCCTTCCGGTACATCGGGCTGGTTTTTAAGTAAGCTGATGTTTCCCTTCGTCGTGGAAAGGATAAAGGCTGTGTTTTCTGTAATATCATGTTTTTCAATCAATGGCTTCAGGCTCAAAAGCAGCATCTTCTCAAGTCTTGTGAAGTGCAACTGATGATTTTGATCCTGGCCAAAGGTTTTGAAAAACCTTTCCTCCAGCGTTGGAGAATCAATCATGGAGGTGTAAAAAGCTTCCTGATGTTCTGCAATGCGGTGAGAGGCTACTCCGGATTTTCCTTCAATAAGGGCATTCCAGTTAGAATCGATATCAAATCCTAACGGAGTAACGCAGTTATAATCGGTGATATATATATCCTTCTTCATGATAGTCCCATTTTATCTTTCCAGGTTTGAAAAAACTCCGGATTATACAGGCACAGATTACCTTCATTATCCAGAAATACCTGAATAGTTTCCCCCGTACAAACCAGATTTCCTTCCTGGTTGAACAGTTCATATTTATAGATGAGTTTTGCAGAAACGGTATTGATAAAAGTGGTCACAATAGTAAATGTTTCTCCGTATTTTAAAGGAAGAAAATGCTCGCATGTACTTTTCACAATAGGCGTTACGAATCCTGCCTTCTGTATGTCCAGGTACGTAAGACCGTGCTGGCGGCCGAATGCTTCTCTACCGTCTTCAAAATAGACAATATAATGCCCGTGCCAGACAATTCCGAGTGGATCTGTTTCGTTGAAGCGTACTCTTACTTCTTCGGTACAGCTTAATATATTTTCGTTAGACTGCATTTTGTTTCTTTTCGTAAAAAATGGAAACGGATACGGTGGCAAGGTAAAACAAAAACAGGAATACCAGTTCTTTGGCAATACCTCCGATTCCGCTGTTTCTTAAAATAATATCATAATAGGCATTCAGTCCCCAGTTCATGGGAGAAAATTTAGCGACGGTCTGCATAAATTCAGGCATTAAAAATACGGGAACCCAGATTCCTCCAACCGCGGCCAGTACTACTACAGAAGTGGCACCAAACGGAGCCGATTGTTCCTGGGTGTCGGCAATGGTACCGAGCAAAACACCGAATCCTATTGCTGCAAGCCCGGCAAATAAGGTTACCACTATAAGCTGAGCCATTTTTCCGGAAACATCAAACGCGGGAAGATCCATATAGGGGAAAAGATAGATTCCCACCGCTACCATCAGTAAAAACTGAATCATACAGATGATAAGATAGGTGCATGTTTTTCCTAAAATATGGATAAAATACGGCGTAGGGCTTATTCTTGCTCTTACGCTGGTACCCTGACTTTTTTCTTTAACAAGGTTAATGGATAAGGGCACTACGATGAAAAAGATCGCAAAAAGAGTCCAGGCCGGAACATTATGCTGAACGGAATTCGGTATGATATCCATCCCTTTTTGAGGGGTGATTTCTTTAAAGCTGATCAGGTTTTTATTTTCGTCAAGGTTCTCGGTAGTTCCGAGCTGGTCCTGAAATGCTTTATAGATCTTTTTGTTTTCAATTTCAAAGATCATTTTGTTAACAGAGTTCATGACAGAGTTTTTGAATCCTGCATTGGTAGCGGGATCAAAGTATAAATGAATCTCCTTGGCTTTGGAAGCTGCTTTTGTCACTTTTGCAGAATCATTTTCCAGTCCGAAAGAGCTTACAATCGTCTGAACTTTTGAATCTATATTGGAATTTAGATCTTTTGTTAAATTTTCAGGAATAACGATAGCCATCTGATAATCTCCTGAGAATACAGCTTCCTGAGCCGATTTTTCATTGAAGTTTGTCAGCAGCTGGAAGGTTTTGCTGTTTTCCAGTTCCCCTTTTATATTTTTTGAGACTTCAGATTGATCATTATCAATAAAAATAATAGGAATTTTTGATCCTTCCAGGTTTTTAAAGGTAGAATCCTGAATCAGGGTAATGGTTACAATCAGAAGCAACGGCATTACGAATATGATGACAATTCCTCCGATATCTCTTTTCAGCAGAAGAATTTCCTTGATAAAGCTTCTCCACAGTTTATACAACAACATCTCTTAATTCTTTTCCGGTTAGTGAAATAAAAACATCTTCCAGGTTTTCTGCATGGGCAATCTGGGAAACCAGTTCTTCGGGAGTTCCCACAGCATGAATTTTCCCATGATCGATAATGGCAATTTTTGTACAGAATTCTTCAGCTTCCGAAAGGTGGTGAGAGGTATAAATGATGCAGGTTCCCAGCTTATTCAAGTCCAGAAGGTAATCAATAATTGCTTTTTTTGACTGAACATCAACTCCTACAGTCGGTTCATCGAGGAATAATACTTTAGGATTATGAAGTGTACCCGCGATGAGGTTACAGCGGCGTTTCATCCCGCCGGAAAACTGACCAAACTGTTTATCTGCAAATTTTGAAAGTCCCATAATTTCCAGAGATTCATCAATTACTTTTTTAAGCTGCTTATGTTGCAATCCATATAAACTTCCGAAGAACATGAGGTTTTCTCTGGCTGTAAGCGTTGGATACAAGGCATATTCCTGAGGAACAATACCAATGATCTGCCGAATTTTGAACCCGTCTTTCTGAGGAGATAGGCCATTGATGGTAAACTGCCCTGAAGTTGGTTTTATCAGTCCCGAAAGCATAGAAATTAATGTGGTTTTTCCAGCTCCGTTGGGGCCAAGAATTCCGTAGATCTCATTTTTGTCGATATTCAAAGAGATATCATTGACAGAAAATTCGTCGGAATTTTTGTACTTTTTGTAAAGGTTTTTAATCTCGATCATATTCTCCGCCATATCAGATTGCTTTTCTCAGTTTTTTATAGAAAGCCTCTTCCAGGTCTGCAATATGCAGCATTGTTTTTGAAAGTTCGTGGTAAATATTACTTTTTGAGTTTCTGTTTTTATACACACGGGCAATATCCACCGCAAAATCCCTCCAAAGATCACCAATGGAGGTAATTTCTTTTGATAATTCTTTTAGTTCGTCATTTTTAAGAATGACTGAAGCTTCCTGCAAAAATGCTCCATAAATAAATCTGAATCCGCCACCGCCGGTTCCGATTTCTTCCTGCATCCTGATCAATTGCCCAAGATAGTGATTGGTAACTTTCGTTCCTTTCTTTTCAGCCCATTTCGGGATGCTTTTGGCAACCCATCTCATGGCTTTTACCCCGATAAGCGGTACCGGTGCCAGCATATTTTTACAGGTATCTTTGATTCCTTTTTTAATCGCTTCTTCCAGGTTGATATTTTCCGGGACGTAAACAGGATAGTACATATGGCCTTTTGGAGGAAGTGCTCCCTTGGCATACCTTACTTTTTCGAGTTCTGCTTCGGAGAGGGAAGTTACATAATCCATGACAGGGTCGCTGATCAGGAATTTTCCGTCTTCTTTACCATACACCACAAGGTTATGGGCATTGAAGTGAAACTTGTATTCTTCAGGGAAATACGTAAGGTTAAAAACACCTACCTGAAGTCCTGTGGGTATATTCTGTTCTAAATTTCTTTCTAAAGCTGCCTTGGCATCTTTAGGGTTTGAGAATTTCTCTCTTTTGATTTTAATTCCCAATCTTTTGGCTGCCTTACTGAAAATGGCTCCCGGCATCGGACGATAGCTGAAACCCGGAGCAAAATTTACCTTTAAAAAGGGAAGGTATACAAAGAACAGTCCTGAGCCGATCCCGAAAATCATCGGTTCACTCAGTTTAAGACCTTTGTTAAGCAATAGATTGGAAGCGACACCGTTCTCGCAATGTGCTGTCTGATGGTGTTCAAAGTTTAATTTCATGTGCAGCTTATATCTTTTTCATCGGTTTAATGAAATATGGCATAGCAGGATGCGGATTCATTTATTTTCCGTTGAAGTTTTTTAATTCATTGACTGAAATTCCGAATGCATCGGCATATTTTTTCAGTACGGTTTCGCTTAGTGTTTTAAAATTTTTCGGTTTAAAATGCCTTTTTACCCTCCATTGCCACATTCCTACATAAGAAGACAATACACCCGGATCCATTTTATTGAGTTCCATAAAATAAACGATCGGGCTTACGATATTATTGGCAACGTTTTGCTTGGCTTCTTCAATTCTCTCATAGATGAGTTCCATCGATTCATCCAAAGCGGCTTTCTTTGCATCCCAGCCTGTGCTGTTTGCAGTGGTGTAGTTATCATTTTCATCCGTTACGTACAAGACCTCAGTCATGTTCGCAGATTTCAGATTACTTTCGTCTTGGGGTAGGTTCTGTTTTTTCATCTAAATAATGTTAATTTTTTTAGATTCCAGGTGAAATACGGTTCACCTGTTCTGATTTTTAATCAGGTGGCTAAAATAGTGAAAATACATTATATGTAAATCATATTAATTAGGAGCCTGCTGTGACCGTGAAAGAGAAGAGACTCAGTGATTTTCATTGTGTTTTTATGGTAAGGTACTATTTCTTTTTTTCATGTAATGGGACAAAAAATATGAAAATATCCGTTGTCATAATATCATCAGGTGTATGGAGACAAAAAGAAATTATCGATTATCAAAAGTCTTTGTTTAATTCATGAGGATAATTCCGAATGATGCTACATGAGGTAATTTTGCAATGCTGATTACTCGATAAAGTAAATAAAAAATGCTCCAGTTTTTTTATAAATAAAAGAGTTGGCTTCCAGCACGGGTTCCACGGATTTCCAAAATGTTTCACGTGAAATATTCGTTTGTTTGCTATAAGTTCCCGATTCGGCCAGAGGTAATTTTAAAAAGAAAAAAGCCATACTTCAGTACGGCTTTTGTTATATTTTATTTTCATTTTTACGATTCTATCTCCTGAATAAACAGGTTGATTTCTGCCCGGATTAATAATTCGTCATTATTAAATGTTTCACAGAAGATGTGACAGACATTTTCAAACTGGGAAATGAGTGAAGCTTTGGAGATAATTGTATCATTGACTTTGGGAAGAGCAAAAACCTCAATTTTTTTGATATTGGTAATGAAACCGATTACTCTGGTATCAGCTTCGGGATTTTCAAAGAAGCTTTGTCCGAGAATAGAGGAGCAGGTCTGGGCCAGATTTTCAATTAAACCGGCTTCTACAAACTCGTTGTTGTGAACAAATATATTGTCTTCTTTTATTTTAAAGGAAGTCATCACTTTTTCTTGGGTCAGTTCCAGGATGTAATCTGCCATCAGCATCGGGTCACGATGCGGCAAGAAGTTATGTATATTGATGAGGTTTTCTTCCTTTATTTCCATTTCCAGTTATTTTACAGCGGTTTTCATTTGAGACCTTGCAATGACCTCTCCATTCAGTTTTGTTACAATATCCACCAGTGTCACACCCATTACTTCATTAAGTATGGTTACTTCGGAGGTGAGCTGATCTCCGGTTTCGGGTAGTTTTTCAGCCTCAAAAGACTTGATGGCGCCAATATATCCGGTCGGGGCATCTTTTCCCAGTAAATAGTATTTATATCCTGTATGTAAAGCGACGCTCTGGGCCTGGTGTTCAATGAGCCCCGAGGCCTGAAACTGTCCTTCCTGAACGAAAAGATTGTTTTCTTGTATTTCAAATCCTGAAATCAGGTGATTTTCTGAATACTCTGATAGCTCATGAACCATTACAAAAGGAGAACGTTGCGGAATAAGGCTTTCTACAAAATCTTTGTCGGATGATGGTAATCTGTTTTCCATTAGCAAACCGTTAATAGGGAGCAGGAATAAGCAAATCTTCCACTTTCAGGTACACAAAGAAGTATTTTCTCTCCCTTCTTCAACGTTCCGGAGTTCATCAGTTCTTCCAGGGCGATAAAAATAGATCCGGCACCGATATTTCCGACTTCAGAAAGGTTATAGAACCATTTTTCGGTAGGGAAATCCATTCCTTTTTTAGCGAATTCTTCTTTTAATCCTTCTTTGAAGTAACCGGAAGAAATATGGGCTAAAACATGATCAATTTTTTCTGGGTCAAGGTTATGTTTGTCAAAAGAAGCTCTCAGACTTTCGGCTCCTTTTACCAGAATATATTTGTCAAGTATTTTGGTGTCCTGCTTGATGGCAAAAATAGATTGTCTCAGCCATTCGTCGGAAGGATAATCTGCCCAGGACTTCAGAGTTCCGTCCTCTTGTTTTTCGCATCCCGCGTACATACAGGCTTCTATTTCGTGAGCGTACGAATAGAAATCAATAAATTCTATTTTTAAAGAGATTCCGTTTTCTCTTGGTTTATTTTCTAAGAGGAAAGAGCCGGCACCGTCAGAGAGCATCCATCTCAGAAACTCTCTTTTGAAGGCAATGATAGGTCTTTCTTCCAGTAATTTTAAATTTTCTGCCTCATGATTGAATTTATCTGCTGTCATCCATGAAGACATTCTTTCGGAACCTGCACAAACGGCATTCTCCTGTACACCTGCTTTTACAGAAAGGAATCCATAGTTGAGTGCATTCATCCCAGAGTTACAAAGGCCGGTTGCAGTATTAATTTCGATAGATTTTCCGATGTTCAGCTCACCATGTACCATAGAAGCATGTGAAGGCTGGATCTGATCCGGAGAAGTTGTTCCTACGGATAATAATTTCATATCCTCTTTTTTGAAATTTTCGTCAAAAAGTCCTTCAATTGCTTTGGCTGTAAGTTGCGCATTAGTGTGCGTAGGATTTCCTTCTTTATCTAAAGCATAATATCTTGTCGTGATTTTATTGTTTCTCAGGATAAGGGATCTTGCTTTAGAGGGCGCATCATTGATAAGCCCAAGATAAGTCTCCATTTCATCATTCGCTACCGGCTCATTGGGTAAGTATTTTGATGCTTTTGTTATAAATACGTCGTACATTCTATTTTAAATTAATTCCTTGTAAATATCTTTTTTGCTTTTGTCTTTTAAACCAAAATATAGGGGTGGTGAGAAGGTGTAACACCAAGACGACAGGTGAGATAATCCATATCGCTGCCATCAAATATACCTTAAAGAATTTTATCAGCAATGGACGTTTCTCTTTTTTCTTTATAATCAGATTAGACCAAACGGTGAAAATTTTATTACCCACCTTTTCTACACGTACCAAAAATGCCCTGATTTCAATGGCCCCATTTTTAACCAACTCCGGTTGAAGACTATTTAGCTCATTATTTTTTATATGTCTTTCAATAATCTCGCCATACTTTACAGAACCGGAAATCTCTTCATCAGAAATCCCGGCTGCGGGCAGCATTCCCGACTTTTCTTTTTGGCCCGTTGTCAGCCACCGAAGGATTGTCAGCACGCTGGTATAGTTATCATGCCTGTCTACCAGAGCTATATTGCCTACCAACTGAGCTTTTAAATCCCTCAAATAGACCTTGAGCTTCTCCTGAGATAGCATCCACATATTTCTGGTCCCTGAAATGGTAACTACAGGAGTATCTTTGAGAATATGCCCGGCATAGCCACTTTTTAAAAATGAAATAATAGGAATGGATGGTGTGAGATACCATACCTGATAGCCAAACAGGATGAGGTCATATTTTTTGTTTAAAATTTCCTCTGACGGAGGAAAAATTTCTTGGGGAATCTGCAGATAAGACTCCGGAAAAGTATTAAAAAAAACATCACCAGGCCATGGAAAAGGAAAATCTTTCCTGAGCTTGATATTATAATACGTAACGTCATATTCTTCCTTTTTGGCTTCAAAAGGCTTGGCTATATTTCTTACAATATCCTCCAATTGACCGGTCTGAGAATAGTATATGACAAGTATATTTTTTTTCATGGGATTTTTTTAGTGTTTACAAAAGTATGTTTTTCATATTTATTATTTGATTTTAAATACTTTTATGGTATCAGAACTGAATTTTAATACATAATTTTCATTTTCAAACGGACCATTTCCGGTATTGACAAAAATAATGGTTTCAGGATAAGCCTTAAGAACATCCGGATGAAAGCGATCATCTGAGACCAAAAGTACATCAATATGTTTATTGACTTCGGAAAGGTCTTTTATATAATGAAGTTTCCTTTTTTTTACCAGGTAGCTGTGGGCTGCTGTTTCTCTCTTGTCATCATCTTTTATCCATGAGAAAATTTTCCGGCTGGCCTGATATAAAGTTAATAAGGCATCCTTTTGTCCGAAATCATTTGCAATATGCAAAATGGTGGCATCAGCCGGGATGTGTTTGTTCAGTTCAAAATAAACAGACTTATTGGTGTTAAAATCTCTCTTTACCTCTTGTACCACATCGCTGTCCTTATATAAATAACTAAGGAGTAATTGTTTTTTAAAATAGTTCTCATCTTCGGTTTCCGTCCTTAATCTGGCAAATTCTTCCCTGAAACTGGCGTTGATCTTTTTGGTTCTTTCTGAATAATTTTTTCCAAAACTAAGATCATCCTTACTGATTCTATTGCCTACTTTTACAGTAATGCTTCCATCGTAAATGATAAAATCTCCTTTTGGCAGCACTTCGGAATTCCCGTGAATATAAATGGGAAGAATATCAAGCCCAAACTGTTCAGCCAGGTAAAAAGCTCCTTTGTGAAACCTTTTGATATCATTGGTGTAGGAACGTTCTGCCTCTGGGAAAACCACCAGTGAGTATCCCTGGTCAATTTTTTCCTTCAGCTGGTCCATTCCGTTTTCGATTCCTTGTGAAACAGGATAAAAGCCTAATGCCCGTACGAGTTTTCCAAAAACGGGCGATTGGTAGACCCAATCGTTGACCAGATAAATGATTTTGTGAGTGGTCATCGCTATGGCTAAGGTATCCAGGAAAGAAGTATGGTTGGCAATAATCACAGCCGGTTTGCTGAAATCTTCAGAAGGATTTTTTATTACTCTTTTCTTGACAAAAGGATTGGAATATAAGACAGATGTTAAAAACTTAGCCATCAACAGTTTGATCAGATCTAATGTTTTCCCTCTTGCATTTTTAACGAAGAAGCTTCCTGATACTGAAAATATAAACCCACCCAGACCATAATACAAAAATGAAATAATAGAATTTAAAAACAGCCTGAAGGTAATTGGTGAAAGTCCTTTTTTGGCCCGGTTGGTGATTAGTAACCTGAACCAGAAAGGGTATAAGGTAGAGGTAATAACAATAACGGAGAACATTCCGATCAGCGCGACAAGGGCCAAAGAATGTAAAGCCGGATGCTTGGCAAAGATCAGGGAGCCGATGGAAAGAATAGTAGTGAAAACAGCCAGAATGATGGAGGTTCTATACGTTGGTAATTCATTTTTCCCTTTGGTATGTTCTTTTTGCATAGCCTGTGTCAGGAAAATACTGAAATCATCACCTACCCCAAAAACCAGTGTACAAACAACGGTACTGAAAATATTTAATTCCAAACCTAAAAAATAGAGAAGGCCCGCCGTTACCACTCCGGTTAAAACGATCGGAAACATGGTAAGAACCGTGAGTTCAAAATTTCTGAAGAACATAATAATCGTTAAAATAATGGCCAGTAAGGAATAATTGATAAGGGTATTGAAGTCCCGTTTGAGCAAGCCCAGGAAATTCTCATTCATTTGCTGACGGTCGATTGCGAGGGCATCGTGCCTGTTTTCAATGTCTTTTATAAATGCGTCTCTTTTGCCTTCATTTACTTTTACCACATTAGAAACGGTATAGAAACCATTCTCATTATTCAGGAATTCTGAAATTTGCAAGGCTTTTACTTTCTGATAGTCTTTGAGTTGCAGGGTAGAATAGTTTTTATGCAGCATCTCATTGAAATGATCAAATGCAGAGCTGTTGAATCCGAACTTATTTCCGTTATGTACAAGCTCAGAAATGGTTTGATTTTTTTTATCACTGGTCCAGAAGGTTTCCCATTCCTTAATTTTATTTTTTTGATCTTTTTCGGAAAGAACAACGTTTCCTATAGAATTGTAACTCAGTATTTTTCCTTCTTTTTTCTCTTTTTCAAGAAAGCTGCTCAATTGTGAGTTTCTGGCCAATGCTTCCTCTTCGGAATTTCCGTAAGAAATCGCATAAATGGATTTTGAAGTAATGTCTGAAAGCTTTTGAAGTTTCGCTTCACTGATTTTTAATTCTTTCGGGATATAATTCAGATCTCCGATATCCTCATTAAAACCAACATGCCTGAAGCCAAACAGGCAGGCAATGATGATAACTGAACATCCAATAATTAAAGGTTTGTTTTTCTCGTACGGATAAGAACCTATCTTATCGATAAAGTTTTTATTAACCTTCTCACCCTGTAATTTTGGTCTGTAGAGCTGAGGTACAATAATAAGGGCTGAAATTGAAGATAAAATAACAGTAATTGCGGCAAATAGTCCCAGATCTTTTAATGCTTCAGAACGCACAAAAACCAGGCATAAAAATGAAACCGCAGTGGTTGCGCTGCTCAGGATAATAGGTTGTGTAATTTCTTTATAAAGCTCTTCAATATTGTTGTTGTGCTTGTAATGGGTGAGAATATGAAGGGCATAATCTATGGTAATTCCAATAAGAATAGCACCTACACTTAACGATATAGCCGAAATTTTATCCTTGATAAAGTATAACACCAATAAAGCAAGTAAAACAGAAAATACAGTTGGAAGAAAAACGATAACGGGAGTGAAGAAGTTCCTGAAATAATACATCAGCAGCACCAACAATACTGTCATAGAAATCATTACCGTATTCTGGATATCCTTTTTTATTTGTTTGGCATTGGCAACTGCAATGACCGGAGATCCGAAATAGCTGAGCTCTGTTTTACCTTTAAATTGTGTGTTGATCTGGTCTTTTATACTGTTCAGTTGATCGACAAATGCTTCGTTGGCCTTCGTATCGTTGCTTTTGTTTTTGGGATCAATGAAGAGCAGAAGGTTCTTGCCATCTTTGGTGACGATGTAGCTGTCTTCAAGCTTGAAGTCCTTACTGATGTTTAAGGCATTTAATTTTTTGATTCCTAAAAAAGTAAGCCCTAAAGGATCTTTTTTGATAAACTCTTTGGTGACAAGGCTGGTGGGAGATACCAGAGACCTGTAATTGTTCTCTACCTGCTGGGCAATACTGTCTTTCTGAAGCTTCCGGTCGATCTCCTGATAATCATTTTGATTAAGGAAAAGGGGTAGGTTCTGACTTACAAAATCAAATGTTTCCGAAATTTCATTATCATTTACTTTTCCCTGAACAGAACTGATGTATTTCTGTAAAGGGTCAATTTTTTGTAAAAATGTATCCGCAGTCTCAGAAAGCTGAAAACTGTCTTCCCTGGATTTATTTTCTATAATGACGATAATCTTATCCGAAAAATTAAGCTGTTTAAGCACTTTGGCGGTAAGGTCGGATTTTTCGTTTTTAGGAATGATCTGATTGATGTCTTCTTCAAAATTGATCTTTGAGGCAAAAAAAGCACATAAAGCAGCAATCCCTAGTGCTGTCATTATAGAGATGATCTTGTTTTTTGAGATCAGATAATATAAAAATATGAAGAATCGATGCATTACATGGTTAAATCAAGTCTGCAAATTTAAATTTTTAAGAATTAGTTCAAAATACTTCGGTAATAAGTTTTGGCTGAAAATCAATAAAATATTCTAGGTAGAACGAAAAAAAAATCTACTTTTGCAAAAGTTCCCTTTTAATAAAATGTATTTTAAACCACTATTATTATTAAAAAAATAAGAATCTGTTTTAGATATGTTGATAAAGAATGATGAAAAAATAAACGGATTTCTATTTGTCGTAGTACTTCCGCTTCTGTTGTTTGCCATGTCTTATTACGGGTTTGAATCTTCCTACACGAGACTGAAAACATCAGAAAAAACCCCTGACTTTCTGTTCTCATCAGTCTATGCCTATAGAGTGATTCCGAATTATCTCAGTGTGCAGATGACAGATCTGATGTATTATCTCATCAACGGTCCACTTTACTTTTTTAAAGATTTTCTGTCCAAAAACGGAACCCCTTTTTATCATGGGCTTTTTCTGATGAACAGTATTTTCTTTATCCTGTGCTCTGTACTTTTGAATTCAATTTTTAAACTCAGATCAGTGGAATGGCTTTTACAGATTAATTCCAGAAGAATTATCCATCTTTTAGCCATATTTTTCATTGTGATTACACAATATGCACCTACAAATTGCGATACCATTGCCCTTTGCTGCTATCTGGCAGGAGTTTTTTTAAGTCTAAAATATCTGCATACACAGCATAAAATATTCTTTTATCTCCTAACCGGCCTTATTGCTTTATCTACCTTTGTGAGGGAAACTGCTTGTCTTAACATCGCGTTCTTTGCTGCAATTCTCTTGAATGTAGATGATTTGAAAAAAGGTAATTATCAGGTTATCTGGAAGATAATGCCGCTTGTTGTGGCTTTTCTTGTTCCGTATCTGGGATTGCGGGCAATGCTTGAACAAAAAGAAACTACTTTTGTAGAGGGCTTTTACATCAACAGGAACTTTTCAAGTCCATTCAATCTTGCGGGATTGGTCTTTGCGATTATTGTCCTTTATTTTGTATATAAACTTTGTGTTCACCAGGAAAATAGAATTGTTTTTGGAAAATATCTTTTCTTTTCAATACCTTACCTTCTTATGATTACTTTAGTGGGTCTTTTTTGGGAAGTGAGGCTTTTTTTGCCGTTAATTCTCACAGGAATTATAATCGCATATCATCATTTTAAATTTAGTAGAGATTTAGCATGAGTTTATTACATCCATATTACATCATAGCGATGATCTATATGCTGTTCTTCAGTATCCAGGAGGTATACGGGAAGAAGGTAGATAAAAAATGGTTTTGGTTTCTTGGGATTTACCTGATTATTCTCGCCGGGCTTAGAAATGACGTAGGGCCCGATTATGGAAGTTATTACGGGATTTATATTTATTCTGATACGAAGAGCTATTACAGTATTTTCATGAAGATGCTTCACTTGGAAGGACCGGATGCCCTGGACGTAGAATGGCTATACACCCTGATAAATAAGATTCTCCTCAATATTTTTAATGCACCATTTTATATGGTAACATTGATCATTGCCATCTTTGCTATCATCTTTAAAATAGAATATACCGAGGATAATACTTTTTATCCCTTTACATTCACCTTATTTATGTTTATCCCCAATTTCTTTGTTGGGGAAAGCGGACAGATAAGACAGAATCTCGGAACTTTTATCGTCTATTTTGCCCTACGTTACATCAAAGAACGGAAACTCTGGCATTACCTGTTTTTTATATTTATAGGTTCAGGTATTCACAGTGTCTGCTATTTGTTTTTGCCTATGTATTGGCTGGCCAGAGTACCCTTGAATAAGACCGTAATGTTGATAATGATCATCGGGTCCATTTTTCTTTCTCCTTTTGAGGTGTATAAAGTCTTTGGGGATTATCTGGGGAATATGGCGTCGGAAAGTTCACTGGTAGAGGGTTTTAACGGATATGTCAACGAAACGTCGCAACGATTGAACGGTGGTTTTGGTATTCCCGAGGGGATGATGGCAATTCTTACTTTTTTCCTGTTTGCTTTCGATACCAAAATGAAGGAATTGTACCCGTATTATGAATATCACAGGAACTATGCCGTAATAGGGATCTGCTTTTATTTTATTTTTAGAAATAATCCCATATTCTCTTCCCGTCTGGCCGGGGCGTTTATCGGCTTTTCATATATCATTATCCCTAATGCCATGTATGCAGTTTCTAGCAGGATGAAAAATATGATCTATGCATTTATTATTGCACTGGTTGTGTTTAATTTTGTTGTTTTTGCGGCCTTTAATAACATTAAATCAGGTCGATTCTCAATTGATCTTTATAGAAACTATGTACTTCCGTAAATCGTTTGATCACACTATATGAGGGCAGCTTTTCTAGCTGCCCTTTTTTATTTCTAAATTAATATTTGTTTACAGTGATGTACTTCTTGCTGGAATTATCATATTTTTGCCTTATGTTTTTGTGGTATGTATAATGTGTTTATTTTGGGTTATTTATAAAATAATTTATATATGTTGATTTTATACATAAAATAAATCTCTTTTTTTTGATATAGGCTTAAAAGTTGTAGTGCTGTAATGACACACACACAAATCATAAGATATGAAAAGGTTAGTTGGAAAAGTAGTGGCAGTTTTTTGCCTTGTGTCGATTGGTATCTGTTCTAAAGGTAATTTTATTTCAAAAGAAATTTTCCCGTCGGTTGAACGTGTACATGGTCTGTTGTCGATCATGAAAAATATAGATTCATTAGCTAGGCCCATTCATGAATATAGTGCTAAAATCTTTCTTCCTGACTGGAAAAAAGCTCCTAACAGTTATATTTTTGATCCCGTTCAAAGCAGTGAAGGATTGCTTGTACCTGTAAGGAAAGCTTACGCCATGTGGGAAGGCGGTGGCTATATTAATGGTACCGGAATTCCTGCTGGAACGGTGACTGCCGATGTATTATGGGAAGATGTACACGGATTAATAAAATCAGGCGTTAATTATACCCTTGAAATCATCGGTTCCGGCCAGGATGCTAAAATAAAAGTCCCTGTTAATAAAGCAAAAAAAGGAAATGCAGTTGTTGCATTTCGGGTAAACGGAGAGATTTACTGGAGCTGGCATATATGGGTGACCGATGATCCCACCAACGGATCTTCATACAAAAGCTTTGCTAATGTCTCGAGAATGAGATCGGATGGAACGGTAGAAACTATTCCTGATTCCGAATGGAAATGGATGGATAGAAACCTTGGAGCCCTTACCGGCTCCATTACATCATCAGACTGGAATAAAAGTGGAGGACTGCTTTACCAATGGGGAAGAAAAGATCCCATTCCTCCATTGGTAACAAGAGGAAATGATTTTTACGAAGCTTCAGGAACCATCGGAAGAGTAAGGCATAGAGGGGCAAAAAATCTTAATAACGCCACAAGTATCGATGACCTTAGGAAGTTTGTCCTGCTATCGGGAGCTGAAGTTACCAATAACATTAGGCTTTCAGTGAAGAATCCCCTCAGTCTGATCTATGTCAATAAGGACGATAATTCCGGTCAGGCCTATTACAATAATAATGTCAATCTGCCTGTCAATTGGTTTGGTAGATCCACTGCCTTACCGGATAACAGACTATCAGAGCTCAATCTATGGTCTGACAATTCACAGGGAACTGTAGACGTTGTTTATAATAGTGATACCAGTGCAAAGCCCTATCGGGATAAATCGGCCTATGACCCTTGTCCAAATGGTTGGAGAATTCCCTCTATGCTGGTTGCTAATCTCGCTTCACCATCATACATCGACGATATCCGGATAGATTTTTCTCCATTTGGAGTAAGAACTAATATGGGTAAAAATACTTTTGACGCCAATAAATACAATATTATAAAACCAACAGATGCCGGAGTTCCCGGGTTTATGACAGGATTCAGGATTTATCCGAATCTTGGCTTTGATTTATCTAATGTTGGAGGTCATAATATGGGAATCTTTCCGGGGACAGGACAGCTGATCAGAGGAGCTCATTTAGGGCAGTACAGCGATCAGCATCATATTGCATTGTGGACATCCACTATGGCAAGGCAATTTGATGCGACACCCGCTGTAGGAATAAGAGGATTGTCTATGATTCCCGACAAAACACAACCGGATGTCCCAGATCCTAATTATCCGGATATTAAAGGACGATATTTTTATTTCCCGACGGCAGGGATGTATACTTCAGATGCCAATGGCTGCAGATGTATAAAAGATCCTTTGTATCTTGTAAATGATTATGATTTCCCTACAGAATATTTACCGGCAATTACCGAATATAAAGAAGGTCTCAATAACCCTAATACCTACCAGGTCGTTAAAAATACCTCTCCTTTTATTGTGAATATTCCGGTAAGTAAGGCGTTTTCTGTACAAAGCCAGTTGTTAAATAATCCCGGAATATTAAATGCAGCCAGCTTTAACAGTTTAAAAGCAAATGTATTGTGGACGACCAATACAAGTTTGATCAGCAGAATTTCAATAGTAAACCCATCTCCGTCTTCGCTACAAAACCTCGGAAGCTCAAGGATAAGTGTGGAAATCGCTCCCAATCAGAGTGGAAATGCGGTAATTACTTTACATAACGGAAGTGTCTCATCACCGGTGTATTGGAGCTGGCACATCTGGGTGACCGATTCTCCTGTTGCAGGATACAGCTATACCACCGAACCTCCTGTTTCCCAGGCGGTCAATTATATGAATTATGTCAATAAAGCGGATGCCGTATTACAAACCGTATTTATGGACAGAAATCTTGGTGCTACCGATGTTTTTCCTGATGTTGTTAATCCTCTTACTCCTACCGCAGCTGAATTGGCAAGAATTCGTGCATCTACAGGAATGCATTATCAATGGGGCAGAAAAGATCCTATCCCAACCTTTCAGAATGCAGACAATAGGGGTTCGTTTACTATTTTCTTGGGAACTGCCGCTGCCAACGGAACGGTTTCTTATGCGCCTCTGACATTAGCCGGTTATAATGATTTATCAGGTAATTATATCATTCCCTACAATACCTATGCTCAGGTGTCCAATGTGCTGACAACTGATAAGACAGCTGAAAAAATTAGTAAAATATTATCATATTCCGTGAAAAACCCTCTGGTTTATATGATCCCCAGTACATTTGCTCCTTTCAATAGTTCTACTCCTAATTATACCAACGGGACAGACTGGCTGTCTCCAGAGCCCAATCTTGCACCGGAAAGGTGGGGTAGAGGCGGTAAAAAATCACCTTTTGATCCTTGCCCCGAAGGATGGCGAATTCCGGACCTGACCAGTGTCGCTCTTGTCTCGGGAGCAGACTTCGGACAGACTCCTTGGTATAAAAAAGATAAAAATATTGCCACTCCTTACAGTGTTATTACAGATTATCTGGGAACCAGAGTTCGAAATCCTTCGACTACCGCTACAATTGGTTATATGTTTACTAATTCTTTATATCCAATCGGAAATTATCCCAATTCAGGGTCTCGGGGATTCAGAAGTGTAATAGGAAATCAGTCTCCACAGGGAACTTTTAATACCATTAATTTTCAATATCCGGGAGTATGGTCTGATGCATTAGCCGCAAATTATCTGGGAAGATCAATAAATATCCTCTTTGATGCAGCAAGTTCAGCTAACAGATTAATAGCCTTTCATGATAATAATGATCCTTATTTCGCAATGAGCTGCCGATGTGTAAAAATAAAGTATGATATCAACGGAAATGAAGAGGGGCCTGCATCAAGGATGACTGTGGTTCCGGGAAGTCCCACACTCAGCACAGCAGAAGCCGGACAGAAAGTTGAGGAGAATAAAATTTCATTATATCCAAACCCGGTTGATACTATTTTATATATCCGGATGTCAGAAAATAAAAATGATCCGTATCAGATATATAGTATGTCCGGACAACTTGTAAAATCCGGGAAATTTGAAAATAAACAGGCAGATGTTTCATCCTTACCCTCCGGAATCTATCTAATAAGAATAAATAATTCTGATATAACAGGTAAGTTTATAAAGCGATAAGATTTGAAAATCGCTATCAAAAAAGCAGGAAGAAGCATTGATCCTGCTTTTTTTATTCCCGGACATTTTTTTATCTATAATAGATGGTGAAAAATTCTATATTGTTTCTTGAAAACTCATTAATTAATGAGCTAAAGCATGCAATATAAGGGACTTCTTTATTTAATAATTCTCTATTGAAGCGACATGTAGCGCCTCATAAATGCTAAATAAAACGCATATCGCAAAAAGTATATAATAAAAAAGCTTTACTTTTGCAAAAATTTTAGAATGTCGAAAAATTTAGTAATCGTTGAGTCCCCGGCAAAAGCAAAAACTATTCAGAAATATTTAGGAAAGGATTTTGAAGTGAAATCCAGCTTTGGTCATATCCGTGATCTGCCTAAAAAAGGAATGGGTATAGATCTTGCCACATTTAGTCCTGATTACGAGGTTTCTGCTGATAAAAAGAAATTAGTAACAGAATTAAAGGCTGCTGTCAAAAAAGCTGAAATGGTATGGCTCGCTTCCGATGAAGACCGTGAAGGAGAAGCTATTGCATGGCATCTGGCGGACGAATTGAAATTAAAACCGGAAAACAGAAAAAGAATTGTTTTCCACGAGATTACTAAAAATGCAATTCTAAAAGCGATCGATAATCCAAGAGATATTGATCAGAACTTAGTCAATGCACAACAGGCAAGAAGAGTCCTCGACAGAATTGTTGGTTTTGAAATGTCTCCGGTATTATGGAAAAAAGTAAAACCGGGATTGTCTGCTGGTAGAGTGCAGTCTGTAGCCGTACGATTAATCGTTGAAAGAGAAAAAGAAATCCGTGAGTTTACGCCAAAAGCAAGCTTTAAACTTGACGGAATCTTTCTGAATAAAACGGAGCAGGAGATTGCCGCAAAACTGAAAAAAGACTTCGAAAAAGAAGAAGACGCAGAAAAATTCCTTGAACAGGCAAAAACAACAGAATTTAAAGTTCTCAATGTTGAGACAAAGCCCGGTACGCGTTCTGCATCAGCACCTTTTACAACTTCGACCTTACAGCAGGAAGCTTCATCCAGATTAGGATATAATGTGACCAATACAATGCGTTTGGCACAAAGATTATACGAGGAAGGGTTCATCACTTATATGAGAACAGACTCGGTAAACCTTTCCCAGGAAGCAATTGAAGGAGCCAAAAAACAAATCATATCAGAATATGGAGCGGAGTATTCTTCTCCAAGAAATTATACCACAAAATCTGCTTCAGCACAGGAAGCTCACGAAGCGATCCGTCCTACAGATTTTGGAGTAAAAAGTATCGGTGATGCCCAGTTGAATAAATTGTATCAACTGATCTACAGGAGAACGCTTGCTTCCCAGATGGCTAATGCCAAAATTGAAAAGACAGTCATTGAAATCGGAAACGTTTCATTGCCACATCATTTCGAAGCCCAGGGAGAAGTTATTATTTTCGACGGTTTCCTGAAAGCTTATGGTATCGTGAAAACAGAAGATGATGATGATGAAAATAACGAAAAACTATTACCGAAAGTAAGTGTTGGAGAAGTATTACACTATAAAACAATTACTGCTACCGAAAAATTTACAAGACCGAGTGCCAGATATACGGAAGCAGGACTGGTAAGGAAACTGGAAGAACTGGGGATCGGTAGACCATCTACTTACGCTCCGACGATTCAGACGATCCAGAACAGAGAATATGTGGATAAACGGGAGATCGAACCGCAGACCCGTGAGGTAATCAAAATGTCTCTGGTAAAAGATAAAATTAAAAAAGTAGTTCTTGACGAAAAATTCGGAGGTGATAAAAATAAATTTGTTCCTACGGATATCGGAGAAGTAGTGAATGACTTCCTTACAGATAACTTTAGAGAAATCTTAGATTATGGTTTCACGGCAAGAGTAGAAGAAGGTTTCGATGAAATTGCCAATGGTGATCAGAAATGGAAAGAAATGATGACGGATTTCTACTCTAAATTCCACCCGAGAATTGAAGATGTAGAAGAAAATGCTGACCGGGCGACCGGTGACAGACTCTTAGGAGTTGATCCCAAGACCGGTAAAAATGTACACGCCAGAATCGGAAGATTTGGAGCAATGATCCAGATCGGGGAAACTGATGATGAAGAAAAACCGATTTTTGCTTCATTGATGAGTGGTCAGAATATTGCGACGATCACTTTTGAAGATGCTATGGAGTTATTCAGGCTTCCTTTTGATTTAAATGAATTTGAAGGACAGCCAGTATCGGTGGGAGTGGGTAGATTTGGACCTTATGTGAAGTGGGGCGATACTTTCATCAGCATCCCGAAAGGAGAAGATCCGTTGTCTGTTGACCAGAATCGTGCAGAGGAAATTATTCTTGAAAAGAAAAAAGCAGATGCACCCATTGCAACTTACAAAGGAGAGCCTGTAACGAAAGGTTCCGGAAGATTCGGTCCGTTCATTAAATACAAAGATATTTTCATCAATGTTCCGAAGAAATATAATTTTGACAACCTTTCTCAGACTGATATCAATGAACTGATTGATGCTAAACTTGAAAAAGAAGCCAACAGATATATCCAGCAATGGGAAAAAGAAAAAATCTCTATTGAAAACGGAAGATGGGGGCCATTTGTTAAATTTGGAAAAGCAATGTTTAAGATTCCAAAGAAAAGTGATGATACGAAATATGATGCTGAAGAATTGAAAGAAATTTCTCTTGATGAAGTAAAAAAATGGATCACCGACCAGGATAAAAATGCATTTGCAGAAAAGAAAAAGCCGGCAGCCAAAAAAACAGCAGCAGCTAAGAAGACTACCACAGTCAAGAAAGCTGCACCCGTAAAAAAGCCAGCTGCGAAAAAGAAGTAATATTAAAATAACAATACAAAGCCGTTAACAAATAGTGTTGACGGCTTTTTTTATCAATAAAAACAATCCCGGCTTACAAAGTTGCTGCGGTTTTTTTGTATGTTTGTTAGATTAAGAAAATAATAAATTAGCACACTGAAGTAAATATGGATTTTGAAGACTTTATCATTTCACCAAGAAATTTCAAAACAGAAAGCTGGCAGATTGGAAGTCGCATTACAAAGGATATAAAAGAAGATAGTATCGTTCTTTTGTTTGTGTCAGATTACAGAGGCGCCGGCGGAGAAGCCGAAGTACAGGACTTTACTGCGGTCAGAAAAGAATTTTACAAGCTTTCTCAGCTCGATTTCGAAATTCCGGTAGTAGACCTTGGAGACCTTGTTTCCGGGAAAACTGTACAGGATACTCACTATATATTGCAGGAAGTTCTATCAGCATGTCACTATAAACGGGCATTACCGGTGATTATCGGAGGATCCAATGATTTCGCTTTTTCCTTATTTTCTACCTTAAATTTTCATCAGAAAAATATTAACTATACCCAGATCAGCAATATTATTTCTCTTAAACAGGGAGAAGAAATTAATGAATATACCTTTTTAGGGAAAATTTTTGGAGCCAAGAACTTTTCCATTAAAAATTACCACCATCTGGGATATCAGAAACATTTGAACGAAATGGATTCTGTACGATTGATCAAGGAAGTGGAATTCGATATCATCCGTCTTGCTGAAATGATGAATTCTACCGAAAAAACTGAGCCTTTCTTCAGAAAAGCAGATCTGGTGACCGTAAATTGTGATGCTATCGAAAGCTTTAGTGAGCCTTTCTCAATGAATCCTCAGGTCAATGGACTGAACAGGAGAGAAGTTTGTGCCTATATGAAAGAAATAGGATTGAGCGAAAACCTGAAGACTGTCGGTATTTTCAATTATAATATTTACTCAGAAAACCAATTGAATCACCAGCTTTTGGCACAAATGCTCTGGTATCTGATTGAAGGAATTAATATTCAGCGTTCACATCCGAAAGAAAGAAACTTTGAATTGTTCTATGTACTGATTGATGACAGGCAATATGCTTTCAAACGGGATAC
This sequence comes from Chryseobacterium sp. UNC8MFCol, assembly GCF_000482305.1. NCBI lineage: Bacteria > Pseudomonadati > Bacteroidota > Flavobacteriia > Flavobacteriales > Weeksellaceae > Chryseobacterium > Chryseobacterium sp. UNC8MFCol. The sequence goes on along the minus strand of NZ_AXUZ01000021.1, from coordinate 13,853 downwards.
TTTCAGTAATCTCTGGTATTTCGGGGATGATGAAAATATAGAAAACTGTATCCCATGTTCAAGAAAAGATTTTGATGAAGCTAAAAAAGGCTGGTTGAATACAAGACTGACGAAAATTTAATGTATGACAAACCTTCCTTCCAAAGTTTCCATCATTGTTCCTGTTTATAATGTCGAAAATTATCTGGCAAAGTGTCTTGATTCTTTGGTCAATCAGAGTCTTCAGGATATTGAGATTTTGGTAATTGATGATGGGAGTAAAGATAAGTCCGGAGACATTATAGAACAGTATGCCGGGAAGTATCCGGAAAAAATAAAAGCTTTTACAAAAGAAAACGGCGGATTGAGCGATGCCAGGAATTATGGTATCGACAGGGCAACAGGAGAATATATTGGTTTTGTAGATAGTGATGACTATGTAGCCGAAACCATGTTTGAAGAAATGTTTCTTCTTGCAGAAAAATATCACACGAAAATGGTCATCTCAAATATTCAGAAAGTAGATGAACATGGGAATATAACTCAAAAGCTTACCCAGATTCCCAACATGCCTGAACTCATAGATCTTAATGAACATTTTTCGGTTTTTTCAGATTTGAGCTATTTTGCTTGTAATAAGCTTTTTAAAAAAGAAATTTTTGATCATAAAAGGTTTAAAAAGGGCGTTCATTTCGAGGATATTCAGCTGATTCCACAGCTTTTGTTGAAATGCGATCAAATTGCCCAGACTCAGAATTTCCATTATCAGTATTTGGAGCGCAGTGATTCCATTACAAAAACACACACTGAAAAGGGGCTTGATATTCTGAAGGCAGTGGCGGATGTAGAGCAGGTATTTTATACGTCCGACTATGCACATAAAAAGAAAGAGCTGAAAAATTTTCAGATTTTTGAGGGCGTTTATTCCTTTTTAGCCTATCTGGCGTTTGTAAAAAATGAAGAAACTTTTTTTAAAATGTCCGGCCAATTAGATATATTCATGCAGGATAGACAAATAAAAATTCAAGATATATTGACTTATAGTCGTTTTGGTAAAAATTATCTTTTATATTTGCCACTGAAAAAAAAGATTTTTTATCTGTTGTTTTTTGCAGGGCAACAAAAGCTGATAAGAAAATTGATGTAAACACAAATGTAAGTACTGTTGTTTCGACCAGCAAAACATTATGATGCTTTTATAAGGCAGGAATGTAAGTTTTACGAAACATACAGGAATACTGGATAAGAAAAAGAATGAAAAATTTTGAATTGTTCTTAAGCGAATCGGGAATCTCTATTTTCTACGTGAAAATAGGGTTTGGCTTCCTATTCTCCTTTTTAATTACTTTTTTCTCTATTCCTACCATTGTAAAGATTTCCAGACGAAAGAATCTTATGGATGAACCGGGAATAAGGAGTTCTCATCTCAGGAAAATTCCCAACTTAGGTGGAATAGCCATCTTTTATTCCATCGGAATATGCGCTTCTATTTTTGCCTACGAATTATTTGATCTCTACAAATTTTTATTTGCTTCGTTAATCATCCTTTTGTATGTAGGAGTAATGGATGATATTGTGGTGATGAGGGCCTATAAAAAATTGGTGGCGCAGGTTGTTGTTTCTTCACTGGTTGTCATTGGTTCCGATATCAGGATCAGAAGCTTGTTCGGGATATTCGGGGTGTATGAACTGGGGTATTTCGTAAGTATTCTGTTTAGTATTATTACGTTTATCATTTTAATCAATGCATTCAACCTGATTGATGGTATTGACGGTTTAGCCGGAGGTTATTCTATCATCTGTAGCGCTTTATTCGGAATCAGTTATTACCGGCTGGGCGAGTACAATTATCCGCTTGTTGTTCTTTCGGTAGTGATCATCGGGACTGTATTGGCATTTTTATATTATAATTTGTCCCATTACAGGACCAATAAGATCTTTATGGGAGATACAGGATCTATGTTGCTAGGTTTTTTGCTGGCCTTTACTTCGATTTGTTTTATAGATATTTTTATAGACAAAAAGATTGTGGGAGTTCCCAGATATCACCTGCAATCTGCACCCGCTGTCGCAGTAGCAATTCTTATCTTACCCATTGTAGATACCCTGAATGTGATTTTTATAAGACTCTACAACAAGAAGTCGCCATTTGATGCAGACAAGAACCATATCCATCACAAACTTCTGAAGCTTGATCTTACCCATAGGAGGTCTACATTTTATATTATTGTATATTATTTAATGATTGTTGGGGTCGCTTATTATTTCAGACATCTCAATATCAATTTCCTTTTGTTGGTTATTATTGTATTGGGTTTCTTAGGAGCTTATTTGCCGGATTTGGTATATCGATTAAGAAATAACAAAAATTAACAATTAAATATTACTTTTGTAAACAATATTATTCAAATATGATGAAGAATTTTAAGTATTTATTTTTAATATTACCTTTTTTGCTTACCTCATGCATTACCACAAAGGATGTAAGATACTTGCAGCCAAGTGAAAGCCTTGTAATTAACGAAGAAGGTCTTGTTCCCTACAATATCCCAGTTTACAGGATTACCAAAAATGACATCCTTAACCTTAATATTGTTACAACTCCCAAAGGAGATGCTGCCCAGTTCTATTCTTCGTATAATACATCCGGAGGAGTAGGAGGAGGCTCTACCAATGCAGCGGCTGCGGGAGGAAGAGTTGGTAGTGCAAACGGTTCCAGTTTTGGAGGAAATATCAATTTCTATTTTAATGGACTAAAAGTTGACTCCAACGGAGACATCAATGTCTTCGGAATAGGATATGTAAAAGCTGAAGGAAGAACCCTGGATGATGTCACAAAAGAAATTCAGCTTAAGGTAAATGAAAACTTCCAGGAAGGAAAGTCTGAAGTAAGGCTAAATACTGACGGAATTACATATTATATCCTGGGTGACGTCGAAACTACCGGACTGTCAGGAGAAAAAGTAGCCCATAAAAATACGCTTACCATTACTGAGGCTCTGGCCATTAACGGGGGATTAAACAGAACAATCGACAGAAAGGATGTCGTGATTCACAGAAAATTACCTGAAGGGATCAAGATTGCTAAAATAGACCTTACCCGTGAAGATCTCATGAACTCTCCCTATTATTATTTACAAAATGGGGACGAAATCTATCTTAACACCAGAAGAAAAAGCTTGAACGGATTCGGAAAAGATCCGATTCAAACCCTACTTACCAGTGTGACAGCCATTACAACGGCATTAACATTATACACAATCCTACAAAGACTTTAATCCACATGATTCCAGGAAAAGATACACAAGTAGGAAAAAGCGAAACCCCGAAAGAGAAGTATGGGACGTTTGCATTGTTTGATATTGAGCATTTTTTAAGAAGAATACTTAAAAACTGGTTTTGGTTTGTGTTCATGTTATTTATTGGCTACATCATTTCTTGGGTGTACAGTAAATATTATGCACAAAATGTTTATGCTTCAGATTTATCTTTGAGCATATCCAATAATACTTCCAGTTACTTCACTCCTAACCAGTCGATTAACTTTATCTGGGGACAGGGAGGGAATTCCGATGGAGTTTACTTGAAGAAAATGCTGCTCTCAAGATCTCATAATGAGTTTTTGGTAAAAGAGCTCGGCCTTTTTGTAAATTACTCGACCAAAGGGATGATAAAATCTACTTATCTTGATAAAGATGACTCTCCCGTATTTCTTGAGATTGACAAAAAACACCTGCAACAGGTTGATTATCCTATTACTTTATTACCAAAAGGAAATGGAACGTATGAGGTTAATCTTCCGGAAGAAGGTCAGTCTACAAATCTGTACAGCTATGAATATGAAGGATTTCAGACTATTGCAGCTTACAACAGACCAGCAAATAAAATTATTAAGGTTAATGAGTGGTATACTTCTCCCAACTTAAGATTTAAGCTGGTTCAGAATCCTGTTGCGACAAAAATCAAACTGGATAACATTATTGTAAAGCTGAGTGCTGTTAATCAGAGTGTTAACGAAATTGTATCGACAATCGCTGTAGATTTTGACAAGGAAATTTCTACCATCATGATTATTACCAAAAAAGGATATAATCTTAACAGTACTGTAAATTTCCTCAACAAATCCGTTACAGAACTTCAGAAGAAAAGGCTGGAAGATAAAAATGTTGTTAATAGAAATACAGAAACTTATCTGCAGGGTAATCTGGATATCATTCGTAGAAAATTAGATTCGAGTGCTGCAGTACTCAATTACCTGAAAACCTCTGAAAAACTTTATAATATCAAAGACAGAGATGAAAAGTCCCTGGACAAGATAAAAGAGCTTGAAGCTAAAAAAGCAGATATTGTAAGTAAAATCAGTTCTCTGAATAATATTAAAAATACACTTCAGTCGAGGGATTTTGATAAAATGATCGCTACAAATGCAGCCGGTTTTGAAGACGGCTTTTTCTCCGCTTCAGTTACTGAGCTGAAAGCTTTATATGCCAAAAGAGCAGAAATGGCTACGATCTATAAGCCGAATTCAGAGCCCATCAAAGAAGTCAACAGACTCATCAATGAGGCAAAGACAGGATCTTTCAACAGTTTGAAGAATTACTACACCAAATATTATGACGATATTAATAAAATAGATCGTGAAGTAGCAGAAGCTAATCTTGATTTATCTTCATTCCCTGAAAAAGAAAGGAAGTATCTTGATGCGGAGAGAGGATATAATATGATTGAAGCTACGTACAACAGCCTTTTAGGAAGACAGAACGAAACACAGTTGAATGTGGCAACAAATCAGTCTGATATCACTGTGATTGACCCTGCTAAAAATTTAGGACAAAGACCGATAAGCCCTAATATAAAACTGGCGAAAATCGGGATCATTTCCGGACTTTTACTTCTGCCTATCGTATTTATTTTGATTGGTGAACTCCTTGATAATAAGATCAGAAACATTAAAGAGTTGTTGGGTGCTACCAAAATTCCGCTTCTTGGTGTCATTGGAAACAACAACAATGAAAATATGCTTACTGTCTTGGAGCAACCTAAGTCCTCAGTCTCTGAAGCCTTCAGAGGGATAAGAGCAAGCGTAAGATTCCTGATGGAAAACCAGGATGATAAAGGTAAAGTCATATTGATAACGTCCTCTATTGGTGGTGAAGGTAAAACCTATATTTCCATCAACCTGGCATCTGTGTTAGGGCTGAGTGATAAGAAAACCATCCTCTTGGGAATGGATCTTAGAAAACCTAAAATTTTTGGTGATTTTAAAATCGATAATAAATACGGTATCTCCAACTACCTTACCGGAGAAGTGGGTATTGATGAGATTATCAACCATACTAAAATCCCTAACCTCGATGTAGCTACTTCAGGTCCGATTCCACCAAATCCTTCTGAACTTTTGATGAGCCAGAGAAATATCAAATTTATAGAAGAACTGAAAGAAAAGTATGATTTCATTATTATAGATTCACCGCCGGTTGGTCTGGTAGCAGACTCCTATGAATTAATGAAGTACTCAGATGCTAATATTTATGTGGTTCGCCACGAATATACTGAAAAGTATATGCTGAAAATGATTACAGAAAAGTATCATAATAATGAAATTAGCCATTTAGGGCTTATTTATAATGACTATAATGTGAAACAGGGCTATGGTTATGGCTACGGATATGGTTATGGATATGGTTACGGATATTTTGACGAGGACAAAAATTATAAAGAACCTTTATTGATCCGTATAAGGAATAAAGTACAGGCAATATTCAATAAAAAATAGAGCTTTAAACCCTCATGTAATGGGGGTTTTTCTATACTTTGTGTATTTTCAATCTGTGAAAAAAAGAATATTTTTGCCACTTTGCCGTTTACTTTATAACAAATTATGTTTTTTTGTTTATTTTTAACTAAACATTAAGATTATCATTAATATAAAAATGTTTTATATTTGCAAAAATTAAATTTTAAAATAACCATAAATCCATATTCTTTTATGAATAAAAAATTATTGTTTAGCTTCCTTGCCTTCCTCGGAGTGGTGAGTGTTAAAGCACAAAGAAACGAATTGGGAGTTCGTCTAGGGATGAGTAACCTAGTGGGAGATGTAGGAAGGACAAATTATATTTTACAAAAGCCGTTGGATTTAAACAGAATGTCAGATTGGGGCATCCCATTTTATGGAGGGTTGTTATATAGATTTAATTTTAACCCGCATCAGACCGTTAGATTGGATTTAGGGTATAACCAGATTCAGTTTAGCGATAAAGCTGCGAAAGAAGAATATAGAAGAAACAGAAACTCATACGGGAAAAATAATGTATATGAAGCAAGTTTAATGTTTGAATATAATTTTTTTCCGGTAAATAATGAGCAGATAAGTATGGTAAGTCCATACATTTTTGGGGGTGTGGGAGCTTTAATGTTTGATGCACCAAAAGCTAATCTGGTGAATGATTTCAGAAGAGATGCCGATGGAGTAGCACAGGCCCCGATTAATGAAACGGATTTTAAAACCACGGCAGAATATTCATTAGGTAAAAAAGTGACCATGCATATTCCTTTTGGAGTGGGTTTAAAGTATAAATTTAACCATACTTGGGCTATATTTGCAGAAGCTACATTTAGATATACCTTGACGGACCAGCTGGATCACAGTCAGATATTATCTAAAGACGTGAAGTCTTCCTTTAATGCAGATATTTTAGACCCTGCAACCGGAGGCTCATTATTGCAATCAGGCAACTATTATGCTGTTGCTAAAGAAAGAGAAAATGAGTTTGTAAATAAGAGAAATATTGGAGATACTAAGTCTAAAGATTGGATGAATACCTTTAGCTTAGGTTTAACCTTCTCATTCGGAAGACCTCCATGTTATTGTGATTAATTAATATGTCGTTGATTAAAGATAAAATAGATTCTGAGAATTTACCAAAACATGTGGCTATCATCATGGATGGCAATGGAAGATGGGCAAAATCTCGTGGCGAAGAAAGAACTTTCGGTCACAAAAATGCCATTAATGCAGTAAGAAATGCTATTAATGCCTGTAATGAGGTCAATATTCCTTATTTAACTCTATATACATTCTCTTCAGAAAACTGGAGCCGTCCGGCTGAAGAGGTAAACACGCTTATGAATTTGCTCGTTGAGACTCTGTTGCTTGAAGCAGAAGAGATCTTTAGCAAAGGATTAAGAATGCATGTAATAGGAAATCTGGAAAAATTACCTGCCTTAGTAAAAGAACAATTACAGCGCGTGGTAGAACTGACAAAAGAAAACACAAAAGGTAACCTTGTACTGGCGATTAGCTATGGCTCACAAAACGAAATACTGAATGCCGTAAAAAATATAAGTTCCGATGTAAAAGAAGGAAAGGTTGACGTAGAGAATATTGACGAAAAATTATTCGAAAACTACCTTTATACCAAAGATTTTCCTCCTGTAGATTTACTAATCAGAACCAGCGGTGAAATTAGAATAAGCAATTTCCTTCTTTGGCAGATTGCTTATGCCGAATTACAGTTTTTAAATGTCTTGTGGCCGGATTTCACCAAAGATATTTTCTTCCAATGTATTGTTGATTATCAAAACAAAGAAAGAAGGTACGGATTAACCGGAGAGCAGGTACAAGGCCAATAATATTTAAGAAAAGAAAGACTCGATAAAATGAAGTTTAGACTATTACCCATCATTATGTTTGCTGCTTCTGCACATTTTTATGGACAAGTAACTCCACAGGACAGCACAAAAGTAAGTAATGCTGTACACACTGAAAATGAGGTAGGCACTTATACACTTAAAGACATCGTTGTAGATGGGGTAAAAAAGTATACACCAGCTCAGATCTTACGATTTACAGGATTGGCTAAAGGTGAAAGCGTAGATATTCCGGGACAAAAAATCAGTAATGCTGTTAAAAAGCTTTGGGATACTCAATCCTTTTCTGAAGTAGAAGTCTATGTGCAAAGCATTGATGGGCAGACTGTAGTTCTGAGATTCTATCTGCAGGATTTGAAAGAACTTGGTGAAGTAAAATTCACAGGAAAAGGAATCGGAAAATCCAAAAGCGAAAAGCTTGCTAAAGACAACAACCTGAAGCCTGGAACAAAAATTACACAGAATTTAGTTTCAAGTCTTAAAACAAATGTACCGAAAGACTACATTAAAAAAGGTTTTGCAGACGCTAAAATTACCATTCAGGACAAAATAAATGCAGGTGACCCTGCTTTAGTAGACTGGACAATCAATGTAGATAAAGGGAAGAGAGTTAAGATCGACCATATCGAGTTTGAAGGAAATCAGAGTGTTTCAGATAGTAAACTTAGAAAGAAAGCCTTTAAAGAAACAAAACAAAAACGTTTTGGTATTGGAGGTATCTTAAAATCTTCAAAATTTATTGAAGAAAAATATCAGGAAGATAAACAAAGTCTTATCAGCTATTATAACTCTTTAGGGTATAGAGATGCAAAGATTGTTTCCGACTCTGTATGGAGAAATAACAGAAATAACTACGAAATCAATGTAAAATTGAATGAGGGTAAAAAGTATTATATCGGAGATATTACATTTACCGGAAATACAGTATACTCTACAGAATACTTACAAAGATTATTAGGATATAAAAAAGGAGACATCTACGATGCTGTAGGATTCAACAAGAAAGTAGGTGAAGATGGCGGTAAAGAAGATGACTCTGATATCAAATCAGTGTACATGAATAACGGTTACCTTTTCTCCAATGTAACACCGGTTGAAAAATCAGTGAACGGAGATGCCGTAAACCTTGAAGTCCGAGTGAATGAAGGTGAGCAGGCTACCTGGAATAAAGTAACCTGGCAGGGAAATACAACTACCCATGATCACGTTATCTTAAGAGCATTAAGAACCAAACCGGGAGAGCTCTTTAAAAAGACTGAAATTAAAAGAACTTATTTTGATTTAGCAGGGATGCAGTTCTTTGACCCGCAACAGGTAGGTCAGGATATCCAGCCGAATCAGGCAGATAATACGGTAGATATCAACTGGAAGTTAGTTGAAAAAGGATCTTCACAGGTACAGTTGCAGGCAGGTTACGGTGGTAACAGCTTTATCGGTACTTTGGGACTGACCTTTAATAACTTCTCTTTAAGAAACTTCCTTAAATTTAAAGATTTTAAACCGGTACCACAGGGAGACGGGCAGACATTCTCTATCCAGGTTCAGGCAGGTCAGTATTTCCAGAACTATGGAGTATCATTTAGCGAACCTTGGCTATTTGGAACAAGACCTACTGCACTTTCGGTAAGTTTAAATAACTCAAGAGTACGATATAGAGATCAGTATGGAAGTGCTCAGAAACTTAACATTTTCTCGGCATCAGTAGGTCTGAACAGACTGTTAAACTGGCCGGATGATTATTTTTCACTCTATACAGGTCTGCAATTCCAGAAGTATGACTTCAATAACTATCCATTCCAGTTTGGTGATGCAACAGAATATAACGGAACAGCCAATAACTTCAGTATCAACGTCGGTTTAAGCAGAAACTCAGCGGGTATCGACCCGATATTCCCGACAGTAGGTTCAAATATTGAACTTTCTGCCAAATTTACTCCTCCTTATTCATTGTTCAGCAACAAAAATTATGATACAATGACACCTATTGACAAGTACAAGTGGATGGAGTTCTATAAAATCAAGTTTAAAGCTGATGTATATAACGAAATCGTTGGAAAACTTGTATTGAGATCTTCTGCTGAAATGGGATTCATGGACGGTTACAATAAAAACCTCGGAGCACCACCATTCGAAAGATTCTATGTAGGAGGTACAGGTTTATTCGGAGGTAGATATGACGGTAGAGAATTGATACCGTTAAGAGGATACGATAATGCCAGTATGACCGGAGGTGAAAACCAGGATATCACTCAGAGAGGAGGTGGAACGATCTATAATAGATTTACCTTGGAACTTAGATATCCGATTTCCTTAAACCAGACAGCAAAAATCTATGCTTTGACTTTCGCTGAAGGAGGTAACGTATGGAACTCTTGGGGGAACTATAACCCGTTCCAGTTAAAGAGATCAGTAGGGGTCGGAGTAAGAGTTTATATGGGAGCATTTGGATTGATCGGGTTCGACTTTGCATACGGATTTGATAAAACACTCGGAGGAACTCCATCCGGATGGCAAAACCACTTCTTGATGAACCAATCATTATAATTATAAATATGAAGAACTTTAAAATAACTTTCACATTCGTATTGCTTCTGTTTTTTGGACTAAACAATGCCCAGAAAATCGGAGTAGTAGATACTAATGAGATTTTGAATAAATTACCTCAGTATAAAGAAGCCGAAGCTAGATTAAATTCTCAAATCGATACCTGGCAGTCTGAACTTCAGAATCTGCAATCAGAATACGAGAGAAAAAAAGCAGCTTTTGAAAGTGAAAAAGTGTTATTGATAGGCGACCAGCTAAAACTCAGAGAAAAAGAAGTAGTGGATCTTGAAAAAAATATTAAAACCACTACCAGCTTACGTTTTGGAGCCAATGGCGAGATCACAAAGCTGAGAACAAATCTTGTTCTTCCTTTTCAGGATCAGATCTGGGAAGCTATCAAAACTATGTCCGAAAAAAACGGATTGGGCATAGTTCTTGATAAAAGCAATAACATTAGTGTTATTTTTCTTCAGGGAAAATATGATTATACCGAAAAAGTATTGACTATTTTGCTCAAGGGAACAGATAAAAAAGAAAAAACTAATAACAAAGGCAAAAAGTAATTATAACTTAACTTTTGCTTAAATTTAAAATCTAAAAACAAATTAAATTATTTATTTACCAGTTATGAAAAAATTAAGTGTATTATTTGCAGCAGTGATGATGGTTGTGTCTGTAGGTATGGCAAAAGCTCAAAAAATTGCTACTTTAGATGTAATGGGAGTTCTTAATGCAATGCCTGAAAAGAAAAAAGCTGACGCTGATCTTAAAACATTCTTAGATACCAAACAAGCTGAGATTAAGAAAAAAGCTGATGCAGGACAAGCTAAACTAAAGCAATATAGCGAAGAAGCTCCTAAGAAAACAGCTGAAGAAAACAAAGCAAGAGAAGGAGAATTACAAAAAATCCAGGAAGAAATTGCTCAAATGCAAGACAAAGCTCAGAAAGACCTTCAGGCTAAACAAGATGTAGCTTTCGGACCTATCGAGAAAAAATTAAATGATGCTGTAGAAAAAGTATCTAAAGCAAACGGATATGAATTTGTAATGGATGCTAATTCACCTGCATTCCTTTATAAAGCAGGAGCTGATGTTACTGCTGCTGTAAAGAAAGAATTAGGAATTCAATAATTTCAGCAAATTAACAAAGATTTATAAAACTAACCACCTCTTTTAGAGGTGGTTTTTTTATTTTTGCCAAATGGAAAAAGAAGTATCAACTACGGTGAAAGTTAGGTTTAGCGACTGTGATCCGATCGGACATTTGAATAATGTAAAATACCTTGATTATATGTTCAATGCCAGAGAAGACCACGTTGAAACATTTTACGGATTTACGTACGAAGAATATACCAAACAGACAGGCTGCACCTGGATCGCTATTCAGAATGAAATTGCCTATATGAAAGAAGTACGATACAATACCCAGGTGGTGATAAGCAGTAAAACCATTGAAGTGCAGGACAGAACCACTAAAGTTGAGATTTTAATGAAAAGTCTTGATGAAAAGACCATTCATGCTGTGCTTTGGGTTACTGTGATCTATTTTAATATAAAAACAAGAAAATCTGAAATTCATCCTGAAGATATTAAAGAAACATTTCAGAAGTTTTATGTAGACTTAGTACAAAAAGATTTTCAGTCGAGAGTAAAGTTTTTGAGATCTCAGAATGCAAAAAACTCATAAATAACAAATTGTATAATTTTTAAACTAATAAAATCTGATGAAAAAAATACTAGTCATAGGGAGTAACGGACAATTAGGAAATTGTATCAGAAAGATAGCTCCTGATTTTGAAAACCGTTATGAGTTTTTATTTACAGATTCAGCCACTTTAGATATTACAAGCGAAGAACAGGTGAACGATTTTTTTTATGATCATAAACCTGACTTTTGTATTAATGCTTCTGCATACACAGCTGTTGACCTTGCTGAAAAAGAAGAAGCAAAGGCATTTGCAGTTAATGCCGAAGGAGTAGCACATCTTGCCCAGGCCTGTGTAGACCATAAAAGTATTCTGACCCACATATCCACAGACTATGTTTTTGACGGTGATACCAACCTTCCTTACTCAGAAGATAACTTTACCAATCCGATCGGAGTATATGGGGCTTCAAAAAAGAAAGGAGAAGAGCTTGCCTTGGAAATCAACCCCAAAACTATTATCCTTAGAACATCATGGTTATACTCTGAGTTTAATAAAAACTTTGTGAAAACTATGCTGAATTTATTTACGCAGAAAGAGGAATTGGGAATTGTAGCAGATCAGTTTGGGCAACCGACCAATGCAAATGACTTGGCAGAAGCCATCATGCAGATTATTGAAACGCCACAGAAAAATTATGGTATTTTCCATTTCTCAAACTATCCGGAAACTACCTGGTTTGAATTTGCAAAAAAAATTGCTGAATTTTCAAAGTCGTCAGTAAAATTAAATCCCTTGACAACAGAGCAGTATCCGACTCCTGCGAAAAGGCCTGTGAGAAGTACAATGTCTCTTGATAAAATAGAAGAAACTTATAAAATAGAGCCGAAACATTGGGAAAATAGTCTTGAAGAATGTGTTGATGTACTTTCACACCAATAATATATATATGAAGAATATTGTAATTATCTTTTCTATATTTTGTATTCAGCTATGGAATGCACAAAATATTTATATGACCAAGGTTGAAAAAACAAACGATAACACAGACAAATTTTTTTATAAAAAAGGATCAACCACTGATGGTATTTACTTGGGCGAAATAGAAGTACAAGGATTTTCGAAAGATGATGCCCTTGTGTTTTCCTCAATATATAAAAAAGCAAAAGAGATCGGTGCCAACACATTTGAATTGAAACCTTTTGAAAATGTTGACGGAACACCTCAAATATTCAATCCGGCTAATTATAAAGTGGCTTTATATTATACTCCTAAAGAAAAACTTGCAGGTAAGCATGGAGAGATGTATATATTTGCTTCATCTGAAAAAGATCAGAAAATAAATATCAATCGTAAAGATTATATGATTTCTCCAAGATCATTTTTAAAATTAAAAATTGTTCCGGGAGAAATTTATACCATTTCTACAAAAAAACTTTTGGGATCAACCATAAAAGTTCAGCCTAAAGCAGGTGATGATGATCTCTATTTCCAGATATCATCTTTAAAAGTAAAGCCGGATAATTCCGGAGTAGGTGGTTTAAATCTTAAATCAGGAGATATTATTGGTCTGGAAAGATCTTATGCAGAATTTTTAAGTGCTATCTATAAGGAAAATAAACAATAAAATATAGTTTATAATAGCAATGCCCGGTTTTAAGTACAACCGGGCATTTTTGTACCCTATTGTTAAAGGATAACTATTTACCTTTTCCTTTTCATCCTCACGAAACTTATCGCCCCATACAGCCCTTACTCTCGTTTATACTATATAATAAAGTATGACCATCTGCGCCAATCCGCAAGAGTAACGGGATATTTTATCCACTTCCTCTTTATCCCTCTTCCTTCTTATATATATATGTACTCAAAAAATTCCCCTTCCAACCCCATTTTCCCTGTTATTTTCCAGCCCTCCCACATTCCGGCGTCTCCCTTCAAACATTTATTTAAAATTTTTCTCCCTGCCTTCCAGTTGTTTACCCTCCAATATTACAATAAAGTAAAATTTATGTTAAATAAACTTGCGGG
>NZ_AXUZ01000020.1:0-49660 GCF_000482305.1 Chryseobacterium sp. UNC8MFCol | reverse complement strand
TAAATCCCCAATAAGGCGCCACCATCTTTCGTGGGAATCATTTTCTCCAATTCATCCAATCCTTTACCGCCTAAGATTAATTGGGAAAGCTCTTTCCCGTCTTTATCCAATCGTGTGATAAAGACATCTTTGGAACCGTAACCCTTCGAAGAATTTTGGATATTCCCGGCTACAAAGAATCCTAGATCAGTGGTTTGAATCACCGCGCGGGCCTCTTCATCGGAAGTACTGCCCAAAGTCTTTTGCCATAATTCATCGCCGGATTCATTGATTCTGATCAGCCAGATATCGGAACCTCCTTTCAGATCATCTTTTTTGTCTAAGCCTTTCCCGGAATAGGAAGTACCGGCCAGTAAAAAACCACCCTCCTGGGTGCTGACTGTGGATGATAAATAATCGTGGTTTTGACCGGAAAAGTATTTTTCCCAAACCTGTTCGCCTTGCTGGTTGAGTTTCACCAAATGGAAATCGTAGCCGTTGTTTTGTCGTTTGTTGCTCTGAATTGAGCTTCCGGTGATCAGGTATTGCTGATCAATCGTAGTGGTGACCTGGCTTAAGAAATCCTGGGTACTGGATTTAATGTCTTTTTGCCAAACCACTTCCTGAGCAGACAGTACTGATGCAGCACATAAGAGTAATGCGCTCATGTAGAGTTTTTTCATTCTCAAGTAATTTGTCGAGTTAGTATTAGTTTTCGTTTTCACAAATTTAACTTTTTTTATTACATATCAACCGTCTATTATAATTTACTTTGAATATTACTAACGTTTTACTGCTTTTGATAACAAAAACACAATTACAACAGATCAACAAAAAGACCACTCTTCCGAATGGTCTTTTTGTTGATTGTTAAATAACTTATTTTATTGATAGATGACAACATCATCTTTTTTAATCTGATAGCTTTTTTTATAAGGAACTAAAACGTAAGTTTCTTTGATGTGACTTCCGCTTTTCCAGATTTTAGCCTTCCCTTCCTTATCGAGAATAATACTCTTTGCCATTCCGTCCGGAATGAAAACTTCAGCCCGTTTCATATCTTTACTAAAAATTACCGCTGTCATTGAAGAAGAGCTTTTATCCGGGCTCACTTCTTTTAATTTGATTTTCTGCTCAAAAACTCTCACACAATTATTTCTGATTTGTGAATAGGTATAACCTGCAGAGCCTTTACAGCCATGAACATCTCTATCACCTCCGAGGATAGGAGCAGCCTGTTGGGCAATAGCTAAAGAACCCAGGAACATCGCGCAAAATAAAATTGTTTTTTTCATATTTAAATTATTAAGGTTTTCAGTGGAGTATAAGTATTTTGCAATAAAGATATTAATTTCATTCCTAGTTTACAAAAAACATGACTTTCAGGGAAGCTGAACCTCAAGGCTAGCGTAAGATTTTAAAAATCCCTCATCGCGCACAAAAAAGGCCACTCTTCCGAGTGGCCTCTGTTTTTTTGAAAATTGATATTACTGGTAAATGACTACGTTATCCTTTTTAAGCTGATAGCCGCTTTTTTTTGAAAGGAACCAATACATAACCATCTTTTTTCCATGCCTTAGCTTTTCCTGCTCTGTTTAGAATTACGCTTCCGCCTTCCGCATCTTTCACGAAAACTTCAGCTTTTTTCATGTCTTTGCTGAAGATAACGGCAGCCATATAGTCTCCATTAGTAGCAACTTCTTTTAACTTTATTTTCTGTTCAAAAGTTCTTACACAGTCTTTTTTAATCTGCGAATACGTATACCCTGCTGAACCAATACATCCGTGTGCATCTTTATCACCACCTAATACCGGCGTTTTTTGTGCAAATACTAAAGTCCCAAGGAACATTGCGCTAAGTAAAATTGTTTTTTTCATGTTGTTTTGTATTATTTTAATAACTGCTGATGTATTATTAAAAATCGTGCCAAAGCAACATAAAACACATTCCTGTGAATAACTTTCTTTCAGAATCTACTTTGTCCAGGTGATTTTGGAGTGTTTAACATCATCAGAATTGGTACCGATCATGATATCAAACTCACCTGATTCCCAGTCAAATTTCAAATCTCCATTATAGAATTTTAGGTTTTCAGGCGTAATATCAAAAGTTACTTTTTTAGATTCTCCCTTCTTTAAAAATATTTTCTGGAATCCTTTTAATTCTTTTACGGGTCTTGTAATCGTTCCTACAAGGTCCCTGATATACAACTGTACGACTTCAGCTCCGTCATAGTTCCCGTTATTAGTCAATGTTACCGATGCCTGGATGGTTTGATTTCCTTTTGGATTTGTATTCGAAACCGTCATGTCCGAATAATTGAATTTGGTATAACTCAGTCCATACCCGAATGGATACAACGGTGTATTACACTCATCCATATAATTGGAACGGAATCTCTGGTATTCGCACTTATCTACCAGTTTCTGATCCAGCGGACGGCCTGTATTTTTTGCATTATAATAAATAGGAACCTGTCCAAGGCTTCTTGGGAAAGTCATCGGAAGCTTTCCTGATGGGTTTACTTTTCCAAAGAGAACGTCTGAGATTGCATTTCCGGCTTCAGAACCCGGGAACCAGGCATTTACAATCGCGTCAGGTGTATCTTTCACATTTGTTAATGCTAGCGGACGGCCTGTGAAAAGTACCATAGCTATTGGTTTTCCTGTTTTCTTCAGTTCATTCAGCAAATCAACCTGGGATTGCGGAATGGTAATTTCACTTCTTGAAGAGGATTCTCCGCTCATCTCTGCGGATTCTCCGATTGCCAGAACAATAACGTCAGCTTTATTGGCTACCTCAACGGCTTCTTTTAATAATTCTTCTTTTGAGCGGTTATCTCTATCTGTTTTTTTACCATGGGCAGCGTAGATTTCTTCTAATTTTGCATCATAGTCGATATTGGCTCCTTTTGCAGAGATGAATTTAACTTCTTTACCATAATTAGCCTGTAGTCCTTGCATTAAATTCACAGAAACCGCGTGCTTGGTAGCAACACTCCAGGTTCCGCCCATATTCATTGAATTGTTTACCAAGGGGCCGATTACAGCAACTGTTCCGGATTTTTTTAATGGTAGCACCTGGTTTTCATTTTTCATCAAGACCATAGATTGCGCTGCCACATTTCTGGCTATATTGCGGTTTTCCATATTATAAACCTCTTTGGCAGCCAGCTTTGCATCTCCATGTTTATATGGATTATCAAATAAACCTAAATCATATTTTGCCTCAAGAATTCTTCTTGTCGCCATATCGATTTCAGCTTGCGTAACTTTTCCTTCAGATAAAGATTTTTTTAATGTGGTTAAAAAGCCTTCACCTACCATATCCATATCAATTCCTGCTTTTAAAGCCAATGCAGATACTTGCTGAATATCTCCCATTCCATGGTCAACCATTTCATTGATCCCGGTATAGTCGGTTACCACAAAGCCTTTAAATTTCCACTGATTTCTCAGTACTTCAGTCTGAAGCCATCTGTTTCCTGTTGCAGGAACACCGTCCACTTCGTTAAAAGAAGCCATAACGGAAGCTACTCCTGCATCAACTGCAGCTTTATAAGGGGGAAAATACTCGTTGAACATTCTTATATGACTCATGTCCACGGTATTATAATCTTTCCCGGATTCCCCGGCACCGTATAAGGCAAAATGCTTTACACAAGCCAGAATATTTGTTCCGTTGGCCAAATCTTTCCCCTGGTATCCATACACCATATTTTTAGCGATCTCGCTCCCCAGATACGGGTCTTCACCTGAACCTTCGGAAACTCTTCCCCATCGTGGTTCACGGGAAATATCAACCATCGGCGAGAAAGTCCAGTTGATTCCGTCAGATGCCGCTTCTCTCGCTGCTACTTTTGCTGACTGCTGAACCAGATTCATATCCCACGAAGAGGCTAATCCCAAAGGAATCGGGAAAGTAGTTTCATATCCGTGAATAACATCCATTCCAAAAATCATGGGGATTTTAAGACGGCTTTTTTCAACGGCTACTTTTTGAACGGCTTTGATTTTGTCTGCTCCTTTAATATTGAACAATCCGCCTACCAATCCTTGCTCTACTTTCTTTCCAATATCTGAGCTTTGGGCCATTCCTGTAGTAAAATCTCCGGAAGTCGGCAGGTTGAGCTGTCCGATCTTTTCGTCTAGTGTCATTTTAGATAAAAGATTATCTACAAAAGCTTTCTTTTTTGCCTGATATTGGGCTGTCTGATAAGACTGTACGGGTTTATCTACCATTTCCTGAGCGGAAAATACCGGTGACAGGGCTAAGGCAGCGAGTACGATTAGTTTTTTCATAAATCTAACTTCTTATTGTTCTATTTTAATCAACGCCATAGCGTTATTTATTTCTAATGAGTGTCTATTTGACTTATTTATTATTGTCTCCAAAAAAGACAATATTCAAAAGTAAGGAAAATAATTTTTATTCTTCCACAATTCAGGATATTGATTTTCCGGATTGAAGGACCATTAATTTTTCTTAATGACTATTTCTTTTTCGAAAGCATCCATTCATAAAGCTTAGGATCTGAATATGCAGAATCCCAGGAATTATGGTTATCATTCGGGAAAATAGTCAATTCTGCATCAGGATTAACAGGATGGAGTTTCTGATAAAATTTAAAAGCATTTTCCGGTAATACAATATCATCCATCCCTCCATGGTACATTTTAATATTCAAATTTTTATATTGTTGAATATTAGCGGTCATCACCTGATCGGTTGGTGCACAAACGGATGCTACGGCAGCAAACATTTCCGGATGTTCCATGGCAAGCTTCAAAGTGCCCCAGCCTCCCATGGATAGGCCTGTAAGGTAAATCCTGGAAGCATCAATTTTATATTTTTTCTGAATTTCTTTAATTAAATTATATACAGTAACCGTATCCCACCAGGTTTCTGCAGGGCATTGCGGAGCAAGTATTGCTACGGGTTCTTTTATCAGGCTTTTATAGGTAAAGGGACTGTGTGCTTTTACCAGATCCAGGTTGTTGCCTCGTTCTCCCGACCCGTGCAAAAAAACGATCAAAGGAACATTTGTTTTGGTTTTTTGAGGATAATCGAGAATGTAGGACATTTTTTCGGTCCTTTTTATTTCTTTATTGAGCTCAGCTTTTATTTCCTGTCCATTTAATTGTAATGAAATTGGCAGCAGTAAAAATGAGATATACTTTAATTTAAATTTCATACTGTATTTAGGTTTTGGCTAAAGCCATTGAATATTTTATAATGTAATTAAACGGGCTAAGCCGGTTTCTATTGAATGTGATCTGTTTTTAAAGACTATCCCGACCTTCTATTTGATTCCGTATTTAGAGGATTGGAAACTTAATTTTTTCAATCCCTGCTGAATTTCCGGGGCATTCATAAATAGTTTCCAAAGAAATCCTGTTCTGTAATTTTCAATCATCGGCGCTATGGTTCCCTGATCGATAGCCAGATATCTTGGGGTAAACCAATTGTTGTAATGGATGGAAGTAGCGTCATAAGGTCCCGCAGTGCCTATAAATTCCGGTTTTTGAGTATAGATAAACCGTAAGAAATCCATAGATTCTTTAGGAGTATAAGGGAAACTGCTTAAGGCGGCAGTAGGTGTTATCACTCCGTTATCATTAGCAGGCATGTGAGCTGTATATCCTGTGCTTCCGTCGTTATTTCTGGTATACCCTGCCGTTAATCCCCAGTAATTTTTCCCGTAGCCTTTCCATTGTTTTGGATTTTCAACACAATATTTATAATCGATAAGGGTTTGATTTTTATTGACATCAAAGTAGTTGTTAACCAATTTATCTGAAAGTCCTGTCGGATCAAGTCCGATATATGAATATTGAGCCCAGAATAAGGGTCCTCCATATTCTTCGGCATAATTGTGTTTAACGTATAAAGGCAGTCCGTATTTCTTTTTGTCTGTAAGATAGCTTCCGTTTCTCGTCCATCCTTTATAATAGGTTTCCGCATCGATAGGATATGTTGGTGAGGATGCTGCCATGATATAGGTGATCAAGCATTCGTTGTAGCCTTCAAGCGGAAAATTCATTTCCCACTGGTATTCAGGCGACCAATGCCAGTACAGTACTTTTTCACCACCTTTGGTGTACCAGTTCCATTGAATACCTTTCCATAGCATATCACATTTACTGGCCAATACCTGTTCATCGGGACTTCCATTTTTAAAATATTCACGAACCATGAGAATTCCTGAAGCCAGGAATGCTGTTTCCACCAAATCGCCTCCGTTATCCTTTTTACCAAAGGGGACTGTTTTTCCGGTTTCACCGTTAATCCAGTGTGACCAGGCTCCTTTATACCGATCTGCCTTTGCCAGAAAACTCATGATGTGGGAAAGTCTCCTTACAGCTTCCTCTCTTGAAATAAATCCCCGGTCTACCCCCACAAGAATTGTTGCCAGTCCAAATCCGGAACCTCCGGTAGTGATCACATGTTTATCATTATCGGGATACACATTATCTTCATGATAACGTTCCCGCCCCATAAAAGAGTTTGGCTCAGCATAATCCCAGAAATACTTCAAAGCATCTTTCTGCACTTTGTCCATAAGCTGTTCGTCTGTCATTGAACTTTTAATGGTTGTATTTTGAGCTGTTTCGTGATTGGCTAATTGGTTATTTTTACAGGAATAGGTAAAAAATAAAGCTGTTACGGCGATGGAGAAAAGGGTCTTTTTCATCGGTACAATTGTTTACAGGTTTATAAAAGTAGAGGAGAATTTTCACTCTCCTCTAGCTTACGGTTATATGTTAATATCCTGGGTTTTGTTGGGATAATCCTCCGGCTTCCATGATGAAGTCCTGAGGTAACGGGAACAGTTCATGTTTCCCTACTTTGAAGACTTTCCCACCGTCAGCAGCCATAGCTGCTTCTGCCTGTCCTGTTCTTACCAGATCAAACCATCTGTCATGTTCGAATGCCAGTTCCAGTCTTCTTTCTTTCCAGATTGCTGTTCTTACATCTGCCTGGCTGGTTGCTGTGGTAGCTGGTACTTTGGCTCTCTGTCTTACCTGATTCAGGAAAGGAACAGCTGCAGAAGTTTGCCCCAGCTCATTCATCGCTTCGGCTTTGATGAGCAGAATTTCTGCATATCGCAAATAGCGGATATTTACATCCGTTGAAGCCTGGTCTCTGTAATTAGATGAATAAGCTTTATAGTTGTAAAATTTATTTTCGGTATTAGGGCCGACATAGTATCCGTCGTATAAGGTCATATCTCGGTGGATAATGGTAGCGTCTCTTCTGGTGTCTGTTGCTGAATAGGCATCATACAGGCTTTGAGTTGGAGTCGCAAAGCCCCAGCCCCAACCGGTAGTTCCTCTTGCACCTTGTACCTGGCTGTATTGCTGAATTGCTCTTCCCGCAGTTCCTCCGCTACCATTTATTTCGAATATAGATTCTGCATTATTTTCTCCTGAAACTTTATAAATATCCTGGAAATTTTCTGTCAGGGAATACCCCGTCACCTTATTACATTCATCAATTGCGAGCTGCCATTTCTTCTGGTAAAGATAGACTTTAGCTAATAAAGCATGAGCTGCTCCTACGGAAGCTCTGCCCACATTATTTCCTGTATATGCTGATTTTTCGGGTAATATTTCGATAGCTTCCTTCAGATCTTTTTCAATAAAAGCGTAAATATCTTCTTTTGACCTTCTGGTAAGAGCCATTATTTTATCTGCTTCAACACCTGTTACTGAAACATGATCTACTAAAGGAACTCCTCCAAATGATTTCACCAAAGTAAAATACATGAATGCTCTTAGAAATTTAGCTTCACCGGCGAGTCTTGCACGCAATTCAGGGTTGGCTTTATCCAGCAAGGGAAGATATTTCAATGCCTGATTACATCTGTTGATTCCCTGGTAATTGGAGGCAAATAATTCTTTGAATGAGGGTGTCGCTGCTGTGAAATTCAGAGCGTCCAGAATATCTTTATCTGATCCGGAATCACTTGAGCTTGATCCTTTGTCGGCGTCATCTGAAACAATGGAGGTCACACCAATCCAGGCAAATGTACTCATATTCCAGTCTAAAAACTTAGCATAGATAGCGGTCACTAAACTATTAGCACCTTCATCATTATTATATATTTCACCAAGTGCGGCTTCCGGGATTGCTTCTGTAGGCGACACATCGATGAAGTCATTACTACAACTCTGGTTTACAGCTCCTAAAATCAGGAATGCAGCTGCTATGATATATTTCTTATTCATTTTTTTAAAAGTTTAGATTAACACCAAATACAAAAGATCTTAAGGTAGGATAAGCATCAAGTTCGATACCTGCTCTTTTATACGGATCTCCTTCTGCGGTAGTATCTGTAGGGTTATATCCTGATAATTCTGATGAGTATCCTGAATATTTCTGGAATACAAAAGGATTAATTGCACTTACATAGAGTTTAATCGATTTCATGTAATCCGTTACATTTTTAAATGTATATCCTACTGAAATATTATTAATTCTGAAGAAATCTCCGTCTTCAAGATAGAATGTTGATGCTACCGGAATACTTGAAGGATTTACAGGATTGGCAGCATTTCTGTTGTTTGGTGTCCAGAAATTATTAGCTACCGAAGCTTCCACATTCTCTCCACCGTTTCTCTGAGCCTTTTTACCATTGTATACTTTGAAGCCGAAAGCCCCATACCCATTAAGGGCAAAATCCCAGTTTTTGTATGACATTGAAACGTTTACTCCCAGAGTAGATTTTGGGATATAGGAATCGAAAAAGCGTTTGTCTTTTGCATCTATAGTTCCGTCACCATTTAAATCTTTGAACTTAAGTTCTCCTTTATCATTATAACCATCTGCTTCGTATAAATAGAAACTTCCCAAAGCATACCCTACTGCGGAAGGATTGAATAGTTTTGTATCTATTCCGTTGCCCAGGTTTCCTCCTACTATTTGAGAAACGGGCTTAGAAGTATCCATGCTGGCAAGTTTATTCTTGTTGTATGAATAATTGGCCCCTACGGAATAAGAGAAATCTTCTCCTACTTTATCAGCCCAATTTAAGCCAACTTCAAAACCTTTATTCACAACACTTCCCATGTGAGAGTAGTTTAACTCAGAAATACCTGTAGCCATATAGGGTACAACACCTAAAATAAGATTTTTTGTCTTTCTGTTATAAATGTCAAAAGTACCCGTTAATCTGTTGTTCAGGACACCAAAATCCAGTCCCAAAGAAGATTCTTCCGTAACCTCCCAGCCTAAATCCGGATCATAGCCTTTATTTACAGTAACTCCGTTGCTTACAGGAGAGCTTCCAAATCCATAATTATAAGAAGACCCAAGTGACAATGGTAAATAGTTCAGTGGTACGGTTTGGTTACCAATCTTACCCCATCCTCCTCTAAGCTTCAGCATATCAAAGAATCCGTCCTGCATAAAGCTCTCCTGAGAGATGATCCATCCTGCACCAAATGATGGAAATGTTCCCCATCTCTGTCCGGCGGCAAATTGTGAAGAACCGTCTCGTCTGATTGTTGCGCTTAACAGATAACGGTTCATGAATTTATACTGAAGCCTACCGAAGTAAGAGATCGTAGTATTTCTGTTTCCTTTTATCGATTCAAGGGCCTTTGTATCACCTTCACTGAATAAGTTTCCGTAGTAATCTACTCCGCTAAGATTCCAGTAATCCTCCGAAACAGGAACGTTTTTTCTATTGATAATGAGTGTTTCCAGGCCACTTTTTACAGAGGCTTCTGTACCGGCAACCAATTCAATATCATGCTCTCCTACTTTTTTAGTATATGTCAGGTAGTTATTAAGTAACCAGTTTGAATAATTTTGGCTTTTATTTGTCAACCTTGTGAGTGGAGAGGTTGCAGAATACTGACTTTCTGTTCTCATCGGATCACTATCCAACCAGAATCTTCTTGAATCGACAAAATTATATGATTTATAATTACCATATTCTCCACTAAACTGGGAGGTAAATTTTAAATCTTTAAAAATATCAATATCTAATTTTAAACCTCCTTGTAATAAGAAATTTTTTGCTCTCTGATTGTCATGAGCAAGTTTCATTACAGGATTTCCCACATCATTAAACCTTCCTCCCACATAACCGATATTGCCGGTAGATTTATCAAAAATTGGCTGACCATATTTTCCATTAGGATAATAAACAGGAACTAATGAAGATTGTTTATAAGCACTTGTAAATGCTCCGAATGATTTAGGAGTTTCATTTGTAAATGTGGCACTTAAAGTTTGTGCTAATCTTATTCCCTTGGTAATTCTGAACTCGTTATTGGTTCTTATCGTAGTTCTGTTATAGTTTGTTCCTTTGAGGATCGACTGCTCATCATAATTTCCCAAACTTAAAAAGTATTTTGCTGATTCTGAAGAACCGGAAATGGATAGATTATGTTGGTTATAAATACCTGTTCTGGTAATTTCTTTAAACCAGTCGGTATTGTATGGCTGATCCGGGTTCAGGTAGTCACTTTTAGCCCCTGCATTATTATAATTGGCAAACTCAGAACCACTGGCCATTTTTATCGTTTTCAGAGGATTTCTTATTCCAACCAGACCATCATAGGAAACGCTTAATTTTCCTCTTCCTGATTTAGTCGTAATGATGATTACCCCATTGGCAGCTCTGTTACCATAGATCGCCAATGCTGCAGCATCTTTCAGTACATCATAGGTCAGGATATCATTTGAGTTAATATTGTTTATGTTATCCGTAAACATTCCGTCAACAACATATAATGGAGTTCTTCCTCCCAATACCGTACCCAGACCTCTGATCATTACTGTAGGGGTAGAACCTGGCGCATCCGATGCAATTACCTGCACCCCTGCCGCTTTCCCCTGAATAGCTTGTGAAGCATTTAATACTTTTGTTTTCGTTACTTCTTCTGCGCTGATAGAGCTGATAGAAGTGGTATTATCTACTTTCTTGCGACTCCCGTATCCGATCATGACCACTTCGTCAATTTTCTGAACTTTAGCTGAGTCTGACGTAACCTGCGCATCCACGTTCATCCCGAAGTACAATACGGCGATGAGACAAGAATACTTTAAATTACTTTGTTTCATATAGTTTCAATTTTATTCGTACAATCAAATTCGGTCAATGCCCTGTTTAAGACAAAATCAATTTCTCAAAAAAAGACATTAGCCAAAAATATAAAAAATATTGAACCATGTTAAAACATCATAAAAATTTAAAAAAATTCACATTTAAACATACAAAACATGAAAACAAACTAAATTTTATGATTTTATATTAAAAATTATTATCAATTTACCATCATATCAGTAACGTTAAAATAGCGTTTTATTAAAAAAAAATCACCAAATACAGCCTTTGAATTAATATTTTGTTAAATAAAGAATAGTATTTACCTTTGGTGCAGTTTTTGAAAAAAGCAATTAAAAGATCAATGAAAAAATATATCGTTGCAGCCGCTCTTATTATCGGAACCGGTGCAGTAATCACCACCACCGTACAGTCATGTACTACTATTGCCACTTCGGACATGGGGCTATCTATCATCAAGAGAATGCTGCTCAACGGTATTGATAAAGGCGTAGGCGTCTACACCAATAAAGAGGCTTTTCTTCAAAATAATATGGTAGACAGGGCACTTCCTAAGCAATTGAGAGAAATCAATTCTATGCTGGAAAAGGTCGCACCATCGATTGTTGCCAAAGAAAGAGATTATATTGCTCAGGCAGCAGCGTATACTGTCAATACGTCAAAACCAATCCTGCAGGGCGCTGTGAACAGCTTAAATGCACAGGATGTTACAAGGATCATCCAGGGAACCACTGCCACACAGATTTTAAAAGAAAAAACATCCGGGCAACTGATCGCAGCTATTGCGCCAAAGGTAGATGAGAAACTGAATGAATTTGGAATCGTAAAGACGATCAATACGGCTTTATCCGGAAGTAATTTTCTGGGGAATCTTCTGGGTGGGAATACCAACACGGTCAACGCAGGCGGACTGAGCCAATTGGCTTCTGAACAGCTTGTTGCCGGCCTTTTCAATATTATCGAAGATTATGAACAGCAGAACTCCAAAGCACTGCTTGGCCCATTTGGAAAATAGGAAAATTTTCGTTATATTTATATTATATTAATAATTGCAGATGGATATATTACAAGGAAATCAACACGCAAATCCAGAAGATTTTTATAAGTCTTTGAGCGAGAAACTGGAAGATCATCATGATTTTCCTGAGGATTATTTATTCAAGTTTATCATTCCTACCGACGAGACAAAACTTACTGAAATTTACAAAGTTTTTGATGGTGTCAAATTTACATTAGGAAACCGCGAAAGCAAAAATGGAAAATACACAGCCTGCAATATCAGTGCATTCGTTTTAGATGCCAATCAGGTGGTGAATATTTATAAAGAAGTAGCAAAAATAGAAGGCGTTATTCTATTGTAAAAAACTAAAGGCTGTCAGCAATGGCAGTCTTTTATTTTGCGCTGTACTTGTTGAAACTGACAGACTAAAATTCATACCTTTTGTCATCGAACAAGTTTCAGATAAAAAATCAATCGACCGGTTCAGGAACTGAACCGGTCGATTGATTTGTATATTATTTTTCAATAAAGAACTTTACATTTTCAATGGGTCTTCCCAGCATGGCTACTGAACCTTTTACAATAATCGGCCTCTGTATCAGCGAAGGGTTTTCAGATAAAATTTTTATCCATTCTTCCTCGGAATAATTTTTATCCGCATAATTTTCCAGGTACAGTTTATCGGTCTTCCGGATGATATGAAAAACGCTTTGATTGAGCTTTTTCAGAACTGTTTTAATTTCGAGTATACTAAGCGGATCTTCAATAATATTGATGATTTCAAAAGTCACCCCGTTCTCATCCAGATACTCAAGCACGGCATTTGATTTCGAACAGTTTCCGTTATGTAAAACCTTAACTACCATTTTTATTATTTAAAAATTAAACTTGTATAAGACAAATGTACCAAGAAATTGACTGATCTTGTCTTAATCTTCTGATAAATCTTTGTTAAAACAAACCATGCAATTCTGCTTCAATCTTCTCCAGGATAAGACCGAAATCTTCGGGTTTTTCAACAAAGTCAAGATCGTCAACTTCGATAACAAGAAGTTTTCCTTCTGTATAATTTGAGATCCATTTCTCGTATTTCTGGTTCAGCTTTGAAAGGTACTCAATACTGATAGACGCTTCGTATTCACGACCTCTTTTATAGATTTTCTTTACAAGATTCGGAACGTCTGATTTCAGGTAAATCAATAAGTCCGGTGCTGAAACAAAAGACTTCATCAAATTAAAAACCGATGAATAATTGTTGAAATCTCTGTCAGAAAGGAGATTCATATCATTTAAGTTTTCTGCAAAAATATGGGCATCTTCATAAATAGTACGATCCTGAATAATATTTTTACCGCTTTCTCTGATCTCCTTCACCTGACGGAATCTGCTTCCCAGGAAATATACCTGCAGGGCAAAACTCCATTTGCTCATATCTGAATAAAAGTCTTCCAGATAAGGGTTATGATCTACGTCCTCAAATTGTGCATCCCATCCGTAATGCTTGGAAAGCATCGTCGTTAAAGTTGTTTTTCCCGCCCCGATGTTTCCTGTAACCGCAATGTGCATATTCTTTTCCTTGTATTTACTGATTATTTGATCAATTTTTCTACAGCTTCAGTCTGAACTTCAGAAACATCTTCTATCAATTTTCCTAAGGTATTTTCTGAAGATGGCCCTTTCACCTCTGTCTCAACGGTTTTTTCTACTGCTTTATCCAAAGGTTTTTCTGTAGATTGCTGCGGAGTTTCCGGTTGAGGTGCCGGTTCATTTGACTGTTTGTGTTTCTTTACTTTTTCAAGGCTGTAAAGATAGAGTTTGTTACCCTTGATTTCAAAATAAGAAAGGATGTTTTTATCCACAATTTGCGCATCCTCATCTTCAAAAAGACTTGTCATTCCTTTTTCAGGAATATATTGCAAAATCGAATTTCCGGTGATCACAAGAATGGTATCATTTTCTCTCCGGAAACGTTTCCCATTGCTAACCGGGGTTTCAAAGAGCTTTTCGAATTTAAGATTATAGATTCTGATATGGTTTCTGGTGAGAATGTAGACTTTATTTTCATACACGAGAAGATCCGTCAAATCTTCAAAACTGATATCAAAAGGATACGAGTTGATCGTGGTATCATTTCTGAAATTATATTGTATGAGTCTCTTTGTACTGTCGTCCAGCAGCCATAACTGCTGTAAATCTTCCACATACGCCATTCTTATAAATCCAAATTTCTGTTTAAAATCGATTCTCTGGATTTCATTCATATTCTGATCTACAAATTTCATTTCCTGGGCATTTTCAGAAAACAAAGGAACGTTCAACGGATTTTGTACTGTCTGAACTTTATAAGGGACGGTAAGCATCATTTTCCCGATTTGTTTGCCTAGAGAATCATATTTGGTAAAACTGAAATCTTTATTCTTATAGATGTACAGGCTTCCATAGTCATCGGCTAGCATATCTTTGGCTTCCTTTAATTTAAGGGTATCCAAAGGGAGTACTTTCTGCGCTGAAAACGGGCAGAAAATAAAAAAACATAGTAAATATAATAATCTCAAATTGTCTGTTGTTAGATAAAAATATTCTGTGAGAACTCTCAGCAATTTACATACTTTTATTTGAAAAATAGCGCTCCCATGGAACGCTATTTTTATCTGTAAATTATGATGATCATTATTTTATCTGAACTTCATAGATCTTTGGCCAGTTCTTCCCTGTTACCAGCATATTTTCACCTTTAAAAGCAATTCCGTTCAGGACATCATCGCTTCCTTTGGTATTTTGTTTTGCTATTTCTGTAAAATCAAAAGTTCCTACCACTTCCCCGTTTTCCGGATTGATCTTCAGGATGATCGGTTTTTGCCATACATTGGCATAGATGAATCCGTTGTGATATTCCAGTTCGTTCAGCTGATCGTAAGCCTGTGAGCTTCCTGCAACGGCTATATATTTGATCAGTTTTGAAGGGTTATTTACATCCAGGAAATATAATAACTTACTTCCGTCGGAGGCAATCAGGTTTTTCCCGTCATAAGTCAAGCCCCAGCCTTCACCCAGCACATTTGGATATGCAAATTCTGAAAGCAGTTTTAGGGAGCTTTTATCATAAATATATCCTTTTTTACTTTGCCATGTCAGCTGATATACTTTATCACCAACGATGGTACTTCCCTCGGAAAAATCTTCCGGTGCCTGCTTGGTGGAAGCTAACGGAGTTGTAGTACCCAATGTGTATTTTAGGACCTGGGAAGATCCGTTCTGGCCATCACTTTCATAAATAGTATTTCCTTCTATCTGAAAGCCCTGCACGAAATTTTTAGGGTCATGCGGATATTCAGCTACAATCTGGTAAGCCAGATTTTTTTCAGGATTTTTTGCAAATACATTGATGGTAGCATCCTGATTAAGCACTTCACCTCCCTTCGTCTTGATATTGAATGTTACTGCGTTATCTCCCAATGTAAAAAATTTGGGATCAATCGTTAAATCCGTTGTTTCCTTATCTCCAAAGCTGATGGTTACGCTTTCTGCATTTTCCGTTACCTCTTTTGGAAGCTGTAATTTATCTCCAAAATGATATCCTTTTGCTTCCATTGAATTATTATAAGTATTCAATGTATTAAGAATTTCTTTATCCTTATTACAAGATGCCAGTAATAAAATCGCTGCGAAACCTGCTATTATACTTTTTTTCATTGACTTTCTAAATATTTCCCCAAAAATAGCAAATTTTATTCCGTATTGCCAACATTATCCACAGGTTGGCCAAATTGCAGGATATATCCGTTGTTATCATAGATGGCAAATTCTCTCATTTTCCATTCAAAAGTTTCAATTTCGTAGCAGATTCTAGCTTTTGTTTTAAGGTCTTCCCACAAATCATCTACCTGGTCTACATTAAAATAAAACGAACCTGTAAACCCACTCTCCCGGAAATCTTCTTCTTTATCAGGTTGTGATACCATAATATACACGTCATCTTTACGAAGTGAAGCCCATTGCCACTCATCATTTCTGGCTAACAACTCAAAGCCGAGAACAAGCATGTAAAAACTTATGGTTTCATCAAGATTTTCTGTCCAAAGTAATGGACGAAGTCCTGTAAATTTCATGATTGCTGCAATTCAAAAGTTTTCCGCCGGATTTTCATATTCAATGAAACCCATGTTTCCTTGCCAATCTTCGCTTCACTCTTAACGTTGGGATCGAAAGTGAAACCTACCTTTTTATAGCATTCAATAGCACCGGTATTCCAGTCGTATACGTTAAGCTCTGCTGTCTCTTTATCAAAATGCGAGAAGCCATAGTTCAGAAGTTCCTGCATTATTTTCTTTCCATACCCTTTTCCTCTGTTGTTTTCATCCCAGATCAGAATTCTTCCCAGCAGGAATGTTTCTTCTTTTAAAAACATCTGGGCATGACCAATGGTATTACCGTTTGTTTTATCGATGATTTTAAACAATCTTCTCTTTTCATTCAGTAAATCAGCTTCCAATTGATGATCAGTTAGAGGAAAATGATATGCCGGCCCTGCAAACTGAAGCAGCATCCTTTCATCTTTGATCTTTGAAATCAATGTCTGAGCATCTTCTATCCTAAAAGGTTGTAGCTCTATCATATTTTATTTTTCTAAATATCCTTTTAAATTTTTCCCCAAAATGGTGTTCCACCCTTCAGTAAAGCTTTCTCTTGAAAAATTATCTCCCAATCCTTTAAAATTTTCAATTCCTTCATGAGTCAGCCTGACTAAAGTTTCATCCTTTTCAGGAATAAGCTCCCAGGTCACTGTCGTTTTCACGCTTGAATAATCCGGATAAGACCAGGTATGTTTTAATTTTTGGTTGGGAAGTATGTCCAGAATTTCACCCTGGTGATGGTATTTATTTTCTCCTCCGGGTTCAAAAAAATTAAATATTTGTCCAGCTTCAGCTACAAAATCCGGAATATCAAAATACCAGAATTTCATCTCATTTTTATCGGTAAGAGCTTTCCAGACCTTGTCAACGGGAGCCTCTATTTCATATTGTACGATGATCGGTGTATTCATACTTTAAAGTTTTTAACAGAACGTAGGATTATTTAAATACAAAAATCACAAAAGAAGCTGCTAACAAAGTATTTACCATTAACATTCTTACTGTTTAAAGAACACTTACGTTTGAAAATATTCAATTCTTACTTTGTGATCTTATGCAAGTTAACCTTAATTTCAGACTTAGCCTACATCCTTTTGTGACTTTTATGTTGTATAACGTTTCAGCTATTATCCGTGAGAGAATCCGGTAATCTTCGCTTCGTCAAAATCCAGCTGCATCTCGATAGCCCTCATCACATGATCATCAAATATTTTCTCCCTTTTCATTCTATGCAGCTCGTTTCTCTGAGCCTGGATAATCTGTCTTTGAACATCCTTGTTCTCATTGATAGCAGTTACATAATCTCCGGTGGATGCCATACACTGGGCCTTATCTGCCATCAGCATCATTTCGTTTTCCAGCTTATGTTTTTGATGACGTACCAGACTGTTTCTTTCAGTGAGTTCAGAAAAATCATGATCAAGTTTATGTAAGGCCGTTTCTTTCAGTTTACGCATCAGGATCACTTCCTGTTTTTCTTCCGGCAGCTCACTTCCTGCGTCTTTTATTTTTAACAATTTGAGGATCGGACTTAATAATAATCCCTGACCGACCAGTGTAATCAATATGATAACAAAAGTTACGAATAAAATAATATTTCGGTGCGGAAAAGCCTCTCCATTAGGCAAAAATGCGGGAATTGACAATGCTGCGGCCAAAGAGACCACCCCCCGCATTGCAGCAAAACTAATGACAAAAGGCTCGCGCCAATCGGGCTTAGGAACTTTTAACCTCAGTTCTTTTGAACAAATTCTCGGAAAGTACATCAATGCATAGCTGTATAGTATCCTGGTTCCGATAATAGCTCCTCCAATGACAACACTATAAAAAATACCTTCTGAAATGGTATAATCTTTCATCGCTTCAACGACCACCGGAAGTTCAAGACCGATCAGGATAAAAATGATCGTGTTCATGAGGAAAATCAATACACTCCATACATTTCCGGACTGAATTCTTGAAGTATGGCTCAGATAACAATGTGAGTTGTAAGACATCAGCAATCCGCCTGCTACGACCGCCAATACTCCTGAAAAGTGAAAATGCTCCGCTCCCACATACATAATGTAGGGAACGATCAGGGTAATCACCGTATCTATATTTGAATTGGAAGGTATGATTTTTAATAATGCACCAAAAAGGAAGCCTACAGCAGCGCCCACAGCGACTCCTCCCACAGCCATCATAAAGAAATCCTGTATAGCATCTCTCCAGATAAACTGCCCTGAAATCACTGCTGCCAAAGCAAACTTAAATACAATTAAACTGGAAGCATCATTAATAAGACTTTCTCCTTCTAAAATGCTGGTAATCTTTTTGGGAATTTTCATATGCTTCAATACGGAGGTCGCAGCTACGGCATCGGGAGGAGAATTCACTCCACCTAAAAGAAATCCCATGGCTACGGTAAGCCCCGGAATAATGGAAGATGAAAGGTAGGCAACGACTATTGAAGTGAGAAATACTAGTCCAAAGGCCATAGAAAAAATCTGCTTTCGCCATTTATGAAAGTCCTGCCAGGAAGTAAACCAGGCGGCTTCAAATAAAATAGGAGGTAAAAAAATAAGAAAAACAAGGTCCGGTTCTATTTCTATAGTAGGTATTCCCGGAACAAAGCTTATCAAAAGGCCTGCAATCACAAGAAAAATCGGGTAAGCAACCCGTAATTTCTGTCCGATCATCACTAATATCATCACAGACAGAAGTACTGCAATGGATATTATAACATAGCTGTGAATCATTTTTTATTATTTTTTTTAAGTAATATTTTTAAATACAATTCCCGCAGATGACCGGCACCAACTTTGAATCTACGGGACTGGGGTTAAAGAACGATATTATTCTTAGGTGCAATAGCCGGTGGAAGATCTGATTCATCCAGCATATCCCGCATATCAATTTCGATGGTACGACTGATCTGTGTGATGGGAACATCATTGGGACTTCCTTCAAAAGGGTTTACAGAAGCCTCTCCTACACTGTCTAACGTATGAAAACACCAGGTTACCAATAAAGAAAACGGAATATTAAACCACACCGTCCAGCCTTCAAGGGCCGTTCCGTCGCCCAGTTTATCGAGCTCTTTTATTAATCCGAACGGTACGAAAAGAATAAACAGCAACAAAAGATATGTCGTAATTGAAGAAAAGTTCCTTGGATAAGGAAAGTTTTTGATTCTTTCGGCTTTTCCCTGATCATCCGTGAATTTTACCAGTTGCTGGTTAATTTGTGTCCACTGAAAGTCGTTGATTTCCCCCTTTTTATAAGCTTCAGACAATTCTTTGCTTTGGCATGCCATAAGCTGTGTTGCCCTGTTTTTTTTGCTTATAATATATTGAAGCTCATCTTCCGGCAGATATTTTTTCAATTCGTCTTCTAGCTTGGTAAGCCTTTCCGGAATCTCGTACTTTTTTGAATATTCGTCGAATTGTGCCGTTCCCATATTTTCCCAGGCTCTCGGTTCTCTGAGCTGAAAGCGAAGTGCGGTAAGCCATGCGTAGTGACGCAGAAACATCTCTTTTACTTTCACTGGATTGGTACCCACCAAAGCATCCCTGAGAATATATCCAAAGCTGCGGCTGTCATTGATAATAGAACCGTAAATCTGCCTTGCTTCCCAAAGCCTGCTGTAACTGGCATTATTCTTAAATCCGACGATGAAAGCCACAGCTGTCCCCAGAATAGCAATCGGCTGCCAGGGGATAGATAAAAATTTCCATCCTAGGCAGTACAATATCGTAGGAATTGCCGAAAATACTGTTAAAACGTAAATACTTCGCCTGGTCCATTTCATGAACTCACGCGCCCCAAATCTTTTTCCTGAATGCATATGTGTCTGTTTTTTATTTTTTTGTTATGATTAGTCTCTCATGATACAAAATAACGGTTTTCAATCTCATCAGGGCATTCAGCAGAAACGGTCATTTTAGTTTTTGGTAAATGGGATATTGTTATAGAAGCCAATCTGAATCTGTCCCCTGTTTTTATTTTCCTGTAGTTGATTCATATATCCGGCTTCAATCCTCATATTTTTATTGATAACATAGCCTAAAGCTCCGTAGACCCTGTTTCTGTCGAAAACCGGGCTGTTGAAATGCAGAAAAATCTCATTATATACTGAAGCATACAGGGTTTTAGGCAGCATTTCTTTTTGGGTAATAGGAATAGTCAGTCCCAACATATAACGGAATCTCATTCTAAAATCGTCTTCGAGAAAACGTTCTTCCAACCGGTAGCGATGCTGAAGGTTAAAACGTCCGAATTTCTGTTTGGTAATAAACTGCTGGAAAATCCTGTGCTCAACATTTTCTTTTTTCTCCCCGTTCACATAAGGCTGACTCAATATAAAACCATATCCCAATAAAACATTGTTATTATTTTCTGTCAGGTCATATCCTATCCCGGTACGAATTAACAGCTGCTCCAGATCTCCGACTGCATCAAAATTCCTGTACTGGATTTCGTTATGCCAGTTGAGCTTTTTACTGATCTTATTATTTCCAAAATACATATACCAGGCACCCAGATCACTCTTTTGTGCCCATGCGGATATTGATCCTAAGCTTACGAGTGTAAAAGCCAACTTCGTGAAAATCTTTCTCATGTTCATTTATTACTATTATCTATCGTTTTAAACAAAATTAATATTTTAAATCAATAATAACAAACAATATTTTGTCATGCAACTATCGTAAACGGGAAATTAACTTGTTTCAAATCTGATACTTTTATAAAATCCAGAGGAATATCTTAGATTTCTAAATTCCTTTATGTTTTGGTAAACTGCTTTTTCGTTTTTTTTAAACGCTGTTATTTCAAGGATAAATTTTATCTTTTTATTTCTTTATAAATAATTGCTTAAGGCATGTATTTTAAAGTCTGAATTGTCCAAATCAATTAACAAAAAAAACCAACAGAATAGCTGCGGGTTTTTATATCAATTTTATTTCAGATAGAACACGTTTAGGGATGTTGTTGCATTTTCGCAGGATCATCATAATTTATCATCCAGTTGATCCCGAATTTATCAGAAAACATTCCGAAATAGGCACCCCAGAAAGTATCTGCCATTGGCATGGTAACCTGTCCTCCTTCAGAAAGGCCACGGAACAGTTTATCTGCTTCTTCTTTTGAATCTGCATTCACGGAGATCGAAAAGTTATTTCCCGCTTTAAACTGAGAGGCCCATTCTCCTCCGGTATCGCTTCCCATCAATATAGTTTCTTTGGAAATCGGAAGGGCCACATGCATGATTTTATCTTTATCTTCTTCAGGTGTTTCTTTACCTTCTGCGGGAGGCATTTCTCCAAAAGTTCCGATATAAGGGTACTCGCCACCGAAAACTGATTTATAGAAGTCGAACGCTTCCCTGCAGTTTCCGTTAAATATTAAATAAACGTTTACTGATGCCATGATTGTTTTTATTTAGTTAAAGTTTTAATAAGCTCTTCAGTTCTTTACTATCGATGTTGATCAATTAAGATCATATTACCATCAGGATCCTTCAGATAGATATGTTCAGGACCTGAAGTTGTTTCATCAGCTTCTTTTTCAATCTCAATCCCCCCTTCTTTTAAGCGCTTCTGAATCTCACGTACATCTTCAAACGATTCAAGGTTCTGGGCATTTTCGTCCCATCCGGGATTAAAGGTCAGCATATTACCATCAAACATAGCCTGGAACAGACCTATCACGGTACTGCCATTTTTCATGATCAGATAATTGTGTTCCATATTTCCTCCCATGGCTGAAAAACCAAGTTTTTCATAGAAATCTTTAGATTTTTGAAGGTCTTTCACACTTAAGCTTAATGAGAATACTCCTAGTTTCATATATTGATGTTAAAGTTAAGGTTTTATTGGTTTTTCAGATTTGTTTTAAAATCCATAGTGCCATCATAACTTTTCCAGTCTCCTGTAAATTCGATGTACTGGCCTTCTATTTTTTCGGTTTTCCTGTTCCATTTGAAATTATAGACGAATTTCCCTTTAAAAAGTCCGGAGTGCTTGCCTTTATTTTCCTCTGCCAGCTCATATTCCCCGAATATTGTCCCCTGTCTTTTGGAATCTTTATATTTTGAAATGGTCAGTTTTCCTTCAAATTTTGCATAATTGGTATCCACAAGAGAATATCCTGAAACAAAATACTCCTGATCGTTCTTTTTGTTCTGTTCTGAAGTATTGATTTTAAGTTTCAGTTCCTGGCCGTTTTTTCCGATAGTTCCTGTATAAGGTTTACTGCCGTTAAGCCAGACACTTGAGATATCCGGCATTTGGTTTTGTCCAAAAACAAAATTAGCCGCAAAGAGGAATAGTAATAAAAATTTTTTCATAGGTGTTGTTTTTAAACGCCAAATTGTGACAAATGGTGGT
The DNA here is from genome assembly GCF_000482305.1 of Chryseobacterium sp. UNC8MFCol. NCBI lineage: Bacteria > Pseudomonadati > Bacteroidota > Flavobacteriia > Flavobacteriales > Weeksellaceae > Chryseobacterium > Chryseobacterium sp. UNC8MFCol. The sequence continues at coordinate 27,096 of NZ_AXUZ01000020.1, read as the reverse complement.
TCAGGTGTTTTGCGAACATATTATTCCATTCCTGAGCATTTAATTTTCCAAAAGAAAACGATTCTTTCCCATCAAAAGCTTCTGCTCCCAACTGCTGAGTTTTTTGGATAAAACCAATGAGCCTGGTTTTTTCTTCTTGAAAATTTTTTCTACCGGTTATCAAAAACTGCGGAGCGGTAGGGGAATCTCTGGGATAAGCCTTCTCACCCACTACTTTAGGTTTTACAAAAGTTTTCAGAATAAATTTAGCAATCGCGCCCGGTTTCTTGTGCTTTTCCGGCTCATACACCATCTCATAAGTTATGCTGCAGTGCGCCAGCATCTGATCAACGGTCATTTTCCCCCACAATCCGTGAGTATCTTCCACTAATTTATTGATTCTATCGATGTAATTCTGAGCATCTTTTGCGTCAAATACATTTTCCATATTATTTCTATTTTACCAGAAACAAATATATCAGTTTTTTCTTTTGATTTGATCAATGATTGAATATTTCGTTGTAAACCGATGCGATAACTTACCGTTACGAATTGTAATCGGGACGGGAGGATTTTGTTGTGGTATTCAGGATGCCAGATCCGGATTCTATTGTTTAAAACTATCGAATATGATTATTCAAGCTCTTTAGGGGAACGCTGCTCTGCAATCTCCCGGGGAACAGCTTTTTTAAAAATGAACCACAGTTTGATCTTTAACGCGATCCATCCTAAAACAGCATAGATGATCAATAGAATACTTAAATGTTTCAGGTAAGGAAAAGTAAGTTCTACAGAACCTTTTTGAATTAATAAAATTTTAAAGGCCTGCAAAAAGGGAGTCAAAGGAATAATATTAGCAATAAACTGTACAAATGCAGGCATTGCACTTAAAGGCCATGTAAAACCACTGATGATAAAGGCCGGCGAAGCAATCACCATCAGGATCTGCGTCGCCTTTAAGGCATCCGGGATCAGTATACTGATGAATACTCCGAGGAATGAAACAGAGCCTACAAAAACGGCGGTCAGCAATATGAAATTGAGTATTCCTTCCGGCATCGGAACCCTGAAAATCATATGCATAAAGTAGTAAATACTTACAATCAAAATCGAGAATACCCAGATAGGAATGACTTTAATCAACATGGTCGGGAAAGCCCACCTCTTCATTTTAAGGTATTCTTTCACAAATGATCCTCTTTCAAATTCTGCAGCAAAACTCACGGCCATAGCCAGTAAAATTACCTGTTGCAGAACGACTGCCAGCATGGCCGGCCACATAAAGATCAGATAGTTTCCGGTAGTATTAAAAAGGGTTATATAATTGGCCTTGAAAGGTTCGTATTGTGTTGCCGCTTTTACTGCCGGCATTCCAGCCTTTTGTAAAGCCTTGATGGAAGCTCCGGCGGAAAAAGTTCCGATGGTAAGCTGAAGGGCTTTCGAAGCAAAATTAGCCGTCAAGACATTTCCTGTATTGATGTAGACATTCAGTTCAGGATATTTTTTCTGAAGCATATCTCCTTCGAAACGGGAAGGAATAATAACAACAGCAGCAGCTTCATGCCTGATCACCTCATCTTTAATACTCAAAGGCTCCTGCAGGTATTTAATAATTTTAATGCTTTTATTATCATCCAGCATTTCTGTCAATTGATTGGACAAGGGCGTATTATCCCGATCCACAACCAGTACAGGTGTATTTTCAACTTTTCCGCTTTTGTAAACGAACCCAAGCAAGGTTGCATAGAAAATAGGGGCCACAAAGAACACAGTCCTTAGGGTAGAATTGCCGATAAAAAGCTTGAATTCGCGGGCCAGAAGGCGGAAAAATTCTTTCATCTGTTTTTTTTATTTCAGGATAACATTAGCATTGACTAAAATACTTTTAGCCTTATTCATATCTTTAGGTTTCACTTTGATCTCGTAGATCGCGTCCTGCAGCTGGTAGTCTGGATATGCAGTGGTAATATCAGCATATTTTGTCAGCTGCTTGATGTAGACAATATTTCCTGTCAGTTCTTCTTTATTGTAAACAATCTGCATGCTGACTTCCTGTCCTTTTTTATATTTTGAAATTGCACTTTCAGGAATGGTAAATCTGAAGTAAGTACTTTCAGGGATATATCCGTTGAATAACGCAAAACCTGCTGTTGCGAGTTCTCCTGTATTTAGACTGATGGTTTCAATTTCCATGTCATTGGTAGCAATGATATATCTTTCAGAATAGGCTACATTAGCTTCCTGTAAGGCTCCTTTAGCCTGTGAAGCCTGCCCTGCTGCCATTTCCACTTTTTCGAAACGGGTTCCTCTTTTCACATCATCCAATTCTGCTACTACGGCATCATACTGCGCTTTTGCCCCCTGAAGTTTTGCGTATACCTCATCATGTGCCTGTGGAGACATCAGACTGTCGCGGAACATATTGTTGGCTCTGCGATAAGATTTCTGGGCAAATTCATACTGCTCTTTCAATCCTTTATATTTGGCATTAAGTTGTCTCAACTGATCTGCCGTGGCTCCGTTTTTAGCCATTTGCTCCTGCGCAGTCGCCGCATTTACAGCTCCCTGAGCCTGTGCTATTTTTGCAGAAACTTCCGGAACGTCGAGCTGTGCAAGAGTATCTCCTTTTTTTACGGTCTGCCCTTCCGAGACATATATTTTCAGAATTCTCCCGGTCACTTTCGGAGCAAAAGAGATCACGTCTTTTTTGGTTTTTCCTTCAGTCTCCCTGAGTTTTTCATTTTTCTGACCGCAGCTTCCCAGCATAAAGAGAACGGCAAAGATTAAAGATATATTTTTATGCATCATTTCAATTTTTAAGGGATTAAATAAAATTTGGTGATATCCAGCTCCTGGGTAGATCTCATCAGTTCTATTCCCGCTCTTCTCTGGTTAAAAATCGCATTCTGGTATTCGAGTTCAACTGCTTCCAGATCATTTTCTGCGTCGATCAACTGTGAAGATTTGCTCATTCCGTATCTGAATTCCTTTTCAGCTTGTACGAGCGCATTTTTTGCCAGTTCTTTTTCTTTAGCTTTCAAGGTAATCTGGGCAGTTGCGATATCATAATTCGTCTGATTGTTGGCAAGGTTCAGCGTTAATTTTTTCAAAGCATCTTCCTTCTGATTCAACAGGACTTCTTTTCCCACTTTAGCTGTTTCCTCTGCATGTTTTCCTTCTTTTCCGTCAAAAATCTCCCATTTAAAACCAACACCAGCGGTAATCAGGGGTAATATATTGACATTATTAGGACTCCAGTCCAGTTTTTTTCCTTCATATCCAAGAAGTGGTACGGCCGGGATGATGTTTTCAGAGCTTTTGATTCTGTTTCCGTACAGTCCGATATAATAGGCAGATGCCAGGAGCTGCACTTTAGGAATCATCCATGTTTTTTCTGCTTTTATTTTGTAATCGGCGGCACTGATCCCGTGTTCGAGTGCTCTGATCTCAGCTCTCTGGTCGATTCCTTTTTCTGCTGCCAATAATTCCACAGGTGATAAGACAGGATCTATCATTCTGAGACGTTCCCTGTTGATTCCGGTTAAAATATAAAGCTGGGTAAGAAGAAGTTCTTTTTTCCCTTCATATTCTACAACTTTTGCGTTCAAAGTAGCCTGAGCCAATTCAATTTTTTTGTGATCATAAGGAGTGATCAAGCCGTATCCCAAGGCTTTGTCGGCTGTCTTCTTGTTGATATCAAGTCTTTTTTTGCTTTCATCAAGCACTTTTTTAGACTGATGAATGAGTGCGAGTTGATCATAGGCTTTAGAAATACTGGCGACTACTTCATCCCTGGTTTTTTCCAGCATGATATCTTCGGATTTTTTCTTTTCTTCAACTGCTTTTTTCAGGTATTTAACTTTCCCTCCGGAATACAGGAGCATTTTGGCATCTGCCTTGGCAACACCGGAAAATCCTGATACATTGAAGTTATTATTAAAAGCGCCTTCAGGGATGTTGATAAAGGGAGCGAGATTAATTTCAGAGGAAGTCAATCTTGCAGTTCCGTTCATGTAGCCTACTTTACCGCTTAATTCCAGGGTAGGAAGGAAAATATCTTTCAGCTTATGTTCGTCAAGATCAGTAAGTTTATTCTGGGTAATCTGCATTTTGAGATTAGAATCTCTAACCATTGCACTATCAAGCAGTTCTTTAAAATCCGGCGCAGACTGAGCCCAGCCCAACACAGGAAAAGCAAAAAAACTAAACGTAAAAATCAATAAATTGTTTTTCATGGTTTATGTTTATAACAAATATAATGCAAAAATGTTTACATTTTCACAGATCAGCAATTGAATTGAATGAATTTAAAATTGGTTTAAAATAAGTTTAACCATAATCCATTATTTATCATTACCGTAGCAAAACTGTTTAGTTTTAATTTAAGGAATGTTTTAAATTAAAAAATTTCAGATTTTGTTTTGATTTATAGCTTCTACCGGCAGCAATTTCTTTTACTTTATCAGAATTTAAAACGAAAAGAACTCCGAGGTATTGTCGGAGTTCTTTATTATTGATATGAAGTATGCTTCTTGTATACTTCTTCATTTAATGGCTACATGCAGGTGATTTTACTTCTGAACGGCTTTTTTCATGGCATTGTCCGGACGTAAAATTCTGTAACGAACTTCAACATCTTTAGGAACGTAAAATACAAGTGGTAATTTGCTATTGTATCCTACAACTTCCGGTTTCAGTGTTACAAACTTCTTTGTTGGTTTCTGTCCCGGGCATCCCATTAAGGTTCCCGCCGTCTCACCGTTAGATTCCACTTCGTAATAGTTGTATCCCCATCCCTGAAGATCCTTGCTTTTCATGATTCCCATTAAGAAATAGTTGTTACAATCTACCGTTTTTTCAATTCCGGCAAAAACCTCGACTTTTAAATCTCTTTCGTTTTTTTCTATCGGAAGCTGAATATATACCTGTTTAAATCCTTCTTTAGCTTTGGGGAACATTTCAATCTGCAGTTTTTCAAACTTTTCAGCTTTCTTTTGAGCGAAAGCATTTACCCCTGCCATTAATATCAATCCTGTAATTAAAGTTTTTGAAAATTTCATTTTATTTGGTTTACAATTTTAATTACTTCCCTATAGCCAAAAATCATTCCAAAATCTGAACACCGCTTCCTTTTGTGTGAGCATTCATCTGTGGTGCATAGTAATTCTGCATAGTGGTAATTCCATTAGAGAATTTCCCTGAGGCATTCGCTACGACATCATACTCAAATACATATTTCCCTTTCGGCATATACTGAATATAGAAATTGGTAGAAGCGTCTTTTGCCGACTGATAATAGCCCAGGTTATTTTTCCATTGATATCCGGATAACGCATCAAGAGGTTCAAATCCTGCCGCACGCATATCTTTAATATGAATAAACTCCATAGGTCTGTCGGTATTCAAAATCATTCTTACCGTTACTTTATCCCCTACTTTCAGTGGTGTTTCCGGTGAAATTTTCTGCAGTTCTTCTCCGTTTACTGTTTTTATTTTTTTGTAAAGCTCTTTGGTTACAGCAATATAATTTTCAGAAGATTTGATTTTATCCAGATCTTCATAATACTGCCAGAACAATCCTCCCTGAACAATACCAGGGCCTGGTTTGGTAACCGTAACAGTTCCCAGGTTCTTGTCTATCACATCAGTTTTCAGAGTAGATTTTACATACCCTGTAGCCTGGGTTTGAGGGGTCAGTTCTTTTCCTCCCCAAACGATAGTTGCTTTATCACTTTCTGCGCCCGTCCATGATTTTCCGGAATTCAGGATCGTAAAGATTACTTCTGAAGTTCCTCTTGAGCTTCCCCATGAATTCACTTCTTTCTGAGTCACCAGCCAGATTTTCATATCTTCTATAAAGTTCTGGTCGTTTGGTTTAAGCTTATTAAATGCTTCCAAAGCTCCTGCATGATTCACTACTTTTGAGCTGAACCATCCCCAGTCATTCAGATTCTGTTTCCAGTATACTCCTTGTGTTTTGGTATCGGTAGAAGTTTCTTTCAGGTAGGCCATCAGTTTATCTGAAACATCTTTTATTCCATAATCGTTCATCAGCAATGCTGCACGATGCAATCCGAAGAATGTAAAATCCGTTATTTTAGCTGTTTTGGCTTTTTGTTTTACCAAGGTTTTCAATGTAGCTCCTTTACCTTTCAAAGGGTATTGTTTTTCCCAATAATTACGGGTATCAAGGAAATCAAGCACCCAATTGTTCCAGATATTTTTATCTTTCACCTCCCAGTATTTGTCAATTTCGTTATCAACATACTGAATAAGTCTGGTTACTAATTCTTTCTGATCTGAACTTTGATACTCTTTCACGTTATCTTTTAACCAGGTGTTTATTTTACCGAGATTCTTAAGGATATATAATGAAGTTCCGTAAGAACTCGGGTATCCAGCATACCATGAGAAACCACCGTCCGGATTCTGCAATTTTTTAAAGTCATCCCAGTCCTGATTGATTGAATTTTTCATCGTGTTGGCATCAAACAATAATGCCAGTTTTTGCATCTGCTCATCCTCGTTCTTACTTTGCAGTATCCAAGGGGTTTCTTCCAGCAATACCTGTTTCAGTTCCTGATTTTTCTCTAGATTTGAATTCAGCAGTCCTTTATTCTGATATTCTTCAAAAATGGTTTTCATTTTTGGATTGGCTTTAAATACTTCCGAAGCGAGTACATCAGCAAACCATTTATTAAAAATGACATCTGCTGAATTGTTCTGGTCATTTTTAAGGCTTGGAAGGGCAAACATGATCTCCCATATCGGATTGGTAGTCAGTTCCAGCGTATTGGAAACATTGGAGGCTGTAGTGGATGTATTATTTTTAAGGTTATCCAGTACAAATGTTTTGGTTTCTCCTTCTTTTACAAAAACAGGCACCGCATCGGTCACCAGCATTCTGTTGGGCAGTATAGCCACCGCCTGTTGTTCTCCGTCAGAAAACGCTCCTGCTTTCGCCACAACTTTCAGAATAACAGATGATACGTTATTCGGAACTTTTAATTTCCAGGTTAAAGCTCCGTTACCGTTTTCATTTACATTGAAATTTTGTGTAGCAGAAGTTAATCCGAATTTTGAGGAAATATCCTCATTAGTGAACGCATCCAGGATTCTAAGTTCTGCAGAACCATTCATTTTTTTATCGGTAAGGTTTGATAGTTTTGACTGTAAATTCAGTTCATCACCTTCTCTTAAAAATCTTGGATAATTTGGTGTTACCGAGAATTCTTTCTGAGTTACAACCTGCTTTTCCAGGGTTGTAGCTCTGGCATCTTTAGTATGCGCGAGGAACATCAGTTTCCATTTTGTCAATGCTTCCGGAGAAGTAAATTCGAAGTTCACATTTCCTTCGGCATCTGTTTTCAGGTCCGGATAGAAGAATGCTGTTTCGTTAAGATTCTGACGTACGGGAACTTTTTCAAGATCCTCTTTTTGTTCTGCCTGATCGGCTACAGCATCAGCCTGCTCTGCCACAACTTCTGATGCTACTTTTGAAACAGCTTTTTTACTTCTGGCGTAGCCTGTCATTACCACTTCCTCAACTCTGCTTTCTCTTGCGATCGCAGACGGAGCCGGCAAGGCTGTATTATAAACAGATACTCCTCTGACACTACCGGCAAGGTTTGAATATATGTCACCGTCAAACCAGTTAAAGTTCGGTACATCTACATAATTTCCATTGAAATACTGTAGCCTTTTCTGATAACTTCTTTGAGTCAGGAAGCTTCTCAGAACATAAGAACTCACGATGTTAAAAGGCACATAAAGTCTGTTCCAGCTATACGTATTTACGGCAAACTGATCCAGAGACATATCATACATATTGGCAAGCACTTCTGCGTTGATCTTTTCTTTTTCATTACCCGTTACTTTTACCGTCCACTTTTCCTTTGAATTCGGCTCAAGCTTATCCCTGAAAGTTACCGTTTCAATTTTTAAAGGCTGTTCTGTATCTTTTATTTTTAAGGTGACAGATTCAGTACTGATATCATTGAAAGCCACCACCTGGAACTGAATGTTCAATTGGGATACACTTTTATCTTTAGGAATATCAGCCGTATACTCCAGAATACCTTTTTTCAACTGATAGGTTTCTGTAAGCGTTTTTCCTGAACCATCCTGAACAAAAACATTCACCAAAGCATCCGGAATAGCAGAATACACATACATTTTCACTTTCTCTCCTCTTGATACTTCCTCTTTTGGTGCAATAACCGTCAGGAATGTTTTTTGGGTCGGTTTCAAGGAGTTTTTATCCCAGACACTGAAATACTGAGCCGATTTGATGGTGTCTTTTCCTTCGATATTGAAAAGCTCCAGCTGATAGTCTCCGGCTTCCAACTTTCCAAGTTCCAGAGCAGCAGAAGGTTGTTGCTGTCTTTCCACAACAACTTTTTCTGTTTTCCAGTTTTTGATTTCATCATTTTTATCAAACAGATCATGCGGAAACTTAGTGATGAATTCTTCTTTTGAATACTTTGGCAGATTCTGAACATCCATTTTAAAGTTGCTTCTGAAGACCCTATCAGGAGCGCTCAGTTTTGAAAGTTTAACCTGATAAGGTTTTTTCAGATCCTGCTCGTTGTAATTCTTGGTTTCAACCTTTAGTTTTACATTTTCATCACTGAAGGTATTGTTGATATCGTCAGCTTTAATATAGTGAGAGACCGAAGCTACTTTCAGTTGCGTATTTCCGGATTGGGTTTCTCCGTTGATGTCTGTAACGGAGGCATTGATCTCATAATTATCAATCTGAATTCCTTCAAGTTTTTCATCTTTCTTAAGATCTAAACGGATGACAAACTCTCCTTTTTCGTTGGTTTTAACTTCTCCCAGAATTGAATTCTCATTATCATCACCCTGTGGGTACCACCAGAAATAACGCCATCTGATATTATGTTTTTTAATTTCATAATTTACGGAGGTATTGCTAAGGGCTACGCCTGAAAACATCATGGCTTTCCCCTTCAGCTCTATGGTCTGTCCATATTTATATTCATCTTTTACAGGATCAAAGGTAACTTCGAATTTAGGTCGTTTGTATTCTTCTACCCTGATATCTTTGTATCCGCTGTTGCTATCTGTTTGAAGGTAAAAAGTACCATTCAGTTTACCTTTGGGAAGGATAAAGCTTCCGTGATAAGAACCGAATTCATTGGTGGTAAAGTTTTGAGAAGAAACTTCCTGATTATTGGCATCTATCAACGTTATTTTTTGTTTTAATCCTGAAAGTACAGATTCTACTTCTTTATTGATTGTGGTATTGACTACCTTAAAGTAGACTGTTTGCCCAGGACGATAAATGGCTCTGTCTGTAAAGATCTGAGAGGTTGAGCGGGCTTCTTTATTAGAATTATAATCTTCTGCATATCCTGACGTTCCGTATACCTGCATGATTTGAAAATCATTGCTTTTAGGCTGCTGAATAAGGAAGGTTCTGTAATACTCGTTGCTCTTACCTGAAGGAAATTTAAACACTCCTTTTTCATTGGTTTTTCCATCAAGTTTAGTTAATGTTTTGTTGCTTACAAACTCATAGAATACTAGATTCTCATTGGTTACCGGCTTTCCGTTTTCGCTATTGACTAATTTGAGTTCGTTTAAAAGGGGATTTCTGTCAGCTTTAGATTGATACACAATTTTATTTCCGGAAACCAGCATATGGAAATTCTGTCGGGAATCATTGTCTTTCGGATCTGATCCTGCTACAGAATATTCTACAACATAAATTCCTGCAGGAAGGGGTTTAATTTCCAGTGAAGTTTTATGAGTCTGATAGTCTTTGGGATCTATAAGCTGGTAGGATTCTTTTCTGACCAGGTTTTTTTTTACCTTTCCGTAGGTATTGCTGTATGAATTCTGAACATACTGCATGAATGACAGATAATCCTCTTTTACTTCATAAATATTCAAAGAAAAGTCACTGACATTTTTGTATTCTGCAACTAAATGGATAGGCAGATTACTCTGAGTCTGCTGTTCATATTTAAGATTCAGCAAAGGATTGGTAATCAAATCTTCTTTGTACTTTATATTTTCTACAAAAGGAGATTTCGGATATTGAGTTTTTACCTGGGCAGCAATAGCAATCGCTTCTTTTTCTTTCTTTTTGGCAATAAGCTCATTCATGATATCTTCCATGATGAGCACTTTATAATCGCCTTCAACATTGGTTTTCAAAAGATCCTGAAGTTGCTCAAGCTTATCTTTACACTGGCTGAAATTGCAATTATCAACCAATTTATCTTTCATAAAATACAACTTTGAATTTCCGGTATTCTGCGCAATCAGTTCATCATAAATACCATTGATTACCTTTCGGTTTTCTGTCAGTTCATTTTTTGTAAATAAATTATTTTCTGAAAAGAAACTTATCTTTTTGATCCCGTACCAATCAAATAAAGACGGGAAATACGCAATGTCTTTGGCATCGGAAAATGCATCTTTATATTTGGCTAAAGAGACTTTTTTCATCTCCGACTTCTGCTGATCGAGTTCCTGGTAATTTTTAATCAGGTAGTTTTTAAAATCAAGCTTACTCCATGTTTCTATCTGGGCAACGTCCTGAGAGTTCACATTGGTTCTTCCATTGATTTTCCATGAATTCTGATTATAATAATCCATGAAGAGGCCATTCAGCAGGACATCATACACCAGTTTTTCTTCGCCTTTAAGTTTTGCCTTTGCGGTCTGAAGCTTGGTGAAGAATTTTGAAGCTGCATCATTCTGATCATCATCTACTGTTTGGTTTATAATACTGAATTCCGCCTTTAAGGTGCGGATCAGCTGAAGGGCGTTGTTTTCTTTCATTGCTTGGTTTTGTATATCTAAAATTATAGGAAGATTAGATTTATAGGCACCTTTTTTACTGTTTTCAGCAATTTTTTTCCATTGGTCGTCGTAATATTTTTGCGCGAAAACCGTTGAAAAGCTCAGCAATAAAAGCAAAAGCATAAAAATCTTGGAAAATCTTTTCATATATATTAATTTTGATAAATGAACATTTTAAAAATACTGAAAAAATCCGTTATAGACAGTCAACTTTATGTATCCTTAACGGGAACTCTTTTTGCAGTATTTTTTATGAAGGAGCAAAACACATTCCGTTTCCCTACCATACTCCTTATTTTCATTACTTATTTCAGTGGGTATCTATATACCAAATATCAATACACAAAACATTTTTTTAAAATCCTGGTTTTAAACGCAGTGGCCGGAATTGTTTGCGCCTTTCTCATCATTCATAACCATAATGAAGTGAGGCTTCTGAAATGGTTTATTATTGTAGTGTTGGGACTGCTTTACAACAGTTTTTTTCTGGATGTCTATATCCGGAAGATCCCTCTTCTTAAAGTCTTTTATGTAGGATTGGTATGGGCTCTGGTCAATTGCTGGCTCACCCTTCCGGAATTCAGCCTTCCTATTTTTCTGATCAGTTTTTTCTTCATCACCGCACTGGTTCTTCCTTTTGACATCCGTGATATGAACGATGATACTGTAAAGACTTTTCCTATGCTGATCGGGGTTCAGAATACCAAATACATTGCTTATGCCTTAGTTTTTATCAGCAGTATAACCGGAATATTTTACCTCAAAACGTTCTATGCAATTTCTTTTTTTCTTTCCAGTATTATCACCTATATTTTAATTTATTTCGCTGATAATAAAAGAGATGATGCTTATTTTTCATTCGGAGTGGAAACTTGTTCTGCACTTCCTTTTTTATTTTTACTAATAATGGAGTATTTTTGACGAATGATTATCAAGAAGCTTTCTCTTTACAATTTCAAAAATCACTCAGAAAAAAAGTTTGAATTCTCTCCACAGATCAACTGTTTTGTAGGCAATAACGGAGTAGGAAAAACCAATATTCTGGATGCCCTTCATTATTTGTCTGTAGGAAAAAGCTTTTTGGGAAATACAGATATCAATAATATCAAAAAGGAAGAAGATTTTTTCATGATTGATTCTGAAATTCAGAATGAAGACAGTGAGGATATCATCAGAATCACCCAACCTAAAGAAGCCAAAAAAGTCATTAAAAAAAATGATAAAAGCTATGACCGGCTGGCAGACCACATCGGCTATCTGCCGAGTGTGATGATTTCACCGTATGATTCCAATTTAATTTCAGATTCCGGAGAAAGCAGAAGGAAGTTTCTGGATGCGATGATTTCCCAGACAGATTCTGAATATCTTTTTGATCTGATACAGTATCAGAAAACGGTACAGCAGAGAAATGCCTTATTAAAATATTTCGCTAAAAACAGAACCTGGGATAAAGATTCTTTAGAGATCTATGATGAGCCGATCACCAGATCCGGAACAAAAATCTTTAATAAAAGAAAAGAATTTGTAGAGCAACTGAATCCTATTGTTCAGAATTTCTATCAAATTATTTCAGGGGGCAAAGAAACGGTATCGGTTATCTATGAATCTCATTTACTGGAAAACTCTTTTGAGGAACTTTTAAAAGAAAGCCTTGAAAGAGACCGCATGCTGACCTATACATCTAAAGGAATTCATAAAGATGATCTTCTTTTCGAGATGGACCAGGTTCTTATCAAAAAAATAGGTTCACAGGGGCAACAGAAGTCTTTCCTTATTTCATTAAAACTCGCTCAGATGAGCCTTGTTAAAGAACTTACCAATAAGACCCCTATCCTGTTGTTAGACGATATTTTTGATAAGCTGGACGACACCAGAGTTTCACAGCTTATCGAACTGGTGAATAAAGAAAGTTTCGGGCAGATTTTCATTACCGACACGCACAGAGAACGCACAGAAAGTGTAGTGAAGAAAATTAATGAGGAAAGTGTCATTTTTGATGTATAAATTTCACAACACAGCTATGAAAAAGAAAAAACGCGAATATCAATCCTCCGAACTGGTAAAATCTTTTGCCAGGATTTATGGATTTGAAGATAAACTGGTGGCATTCGACATCAAAGATTTTCTTGAAGATTATCTTGACGAAAGTCTTTTTAAAGAGATCAGAAGTGTCAATATAGACAACGGATGTATTATGATCAGAATAGATTCCCCTTTGCTGAAACATGATTTTAATATGCGCAAAAGCTTTTATCTGAAAAAGTTTCAGGATAAGTTTGGGGCAGACAAATTCCACGATCTGCAAATCCTATAGTTTTAAAAATTATAAATGCTCCTTACATGGAGCATTTTTAATTATATATTCTAAGAAAATTTTTAATGTTCTTCGGATTTATTAGAGATTGTACTGCTCATTAAATCATCTGCCTGTTTGTCTAAGCCTGATCGTAGAGGCAGGAAAAACTTCAATGGATGTTTTGTAAAATATCGGAAAATTTCTTTATAAATCTCACTCACTTGTCCAAAGTTCATTTTCCTTGATCTGAAAGCGAGGAACATGGATAAACTGAAACTTACGAGGAAGTTAAAGAACCCTATTAAAAACACCGTAAAGAAAGATATCCAGAATGTATAGGAATCTACAGAAAAGTCTTTCCCATATAATCCTAGCGCAAAGTTTCCGGCTGCGAAGGTGATGTGCCTGATGTCCAGATCCAGTCCGAAAAACATCCCTACAGGAGCCGTTGCTCCCAAGAAAACACCAAACCAGAAGTTGGAAACGATTCCCGGCCAGTTTTTAGCATAATATTTTGAAAGTCCCTTGGCAAATTTCTTTCCAAAGAAGCTTCTGATTGACAGGTTTTTTGCAATCCTTTCCGGAATCTGATAAAACACGGAATTGTTCCCGATATTTCCCGATATAATCCCGGAAATGAAGAGGTAAAAACCAGCAATACTGGCATGAAGAATAGCTTTAGATTTGAAAGGATCAAGATCTTTCAATAATTTATCTGAGCGCTCAACCGCCAGATTCTGTGAGAAAAATACATCTAACCCGTAAATAATAGCCAACGCTATCGGGAAAGCCAGCAATACATTCCCTACAAAGGCAATAAACTGACTTCTGAACAGCTTTGATACTAAATGGGCAAACTCTGTATTATTTCTTTTGTTGTTTCCTTCTTCAGACAATACTTTGGTCATTGTTGCAGCAGTCATTGCCGGCTGTTTTGTGGCCAATGTAAATCCCATCAGGTAAATCATCACGAATCCCATCGCATAGTTCATGGAATATAAAAATGCATGGGAAAAATCACTTCCCGGAATATATCCGTACAGCATTTTCAGGACACAGAGAGCGCCTACAATAATCCCACCACCGCTCGCTTTGTAGAACATTGTCATATATTCTTTACGGGTAGAAGTGATATAATGGGCCCCTGCTTCTGCAGTGTGGTTCGTAATAAGATGCGAAATCAGTCTTGTACTGTCATTGATGAGATCTGCAATATTATTCTTATGAGATTTATAACTCAAAATATTAAAAACCAACTGCTTGGATCTAATCAAAATATCTTCATCACTGTCTATCACCAGCAGTTGCACAATCTCGTAAATTCTTTCAGTCTGTTGGCGAATTTTCAGCAATGATTGGTTGATCTTGCCTGAGATACCGTATTTAGCAGAATTTTTGAAGGCGATATTTACAAATTCAAGACATTGCTCGGTATAGATTTTTATTTGCTTGTACCTGCTGTCCTTAGAATGCAACTGTAATTCCGGATCTTTTACAAGATCTTCTGCCAGGGTTTCCAGCTCATTCTGAAGGGCTAAAAACGGGTTATCCAGGTTTCTGTATTGCGGAGCCATTCTCACGACTTCCACTTCCATCGCCATTCCCGTTACCCTCCATGAGAGGATGTTCATCGAGAAGATAAGTTCTTTTTTAACATTGGGTCTGATGATAAAATCAGAAGCACCGATAAGTGTTAAAAACTCATCAATCTCGTTTTCGGGAAGATTATGCAAATATCTCAGATCTTTCTTCGGCCGTAAGCTCACGTTGTCGATCATAAACCATACGGTCTTTTCGTTTTCAACGGGAGGTAAAACCTTGTTCAGGATCCTTTTTTTAAGTTCCGGGAAGAAAGCATTTTCAGAAAGAATATTCGCTTCCGTCAGGGAAAGGTTGAAAGGTCTTCCTCTAAAAATATTATGAATATAGTGCTTAAAGTTTTCTGCAAAATTCGGATTGCTTCTGAGAAAATTGAGCACATCTGTAAAATCTGCTGTTTTTACAGACTCCAAAAACTCTGCAAATGGCTCCAAAGAAAGAGTTTCGTTCTTAAAAGAAAAGTATTTTTTAAGAACTGACTCAAAATTTGTGCTGGAATTAAAGAATTTCATTAGTACAAAGATACTATTTCAAACTCACATTCCTCATCTGTCTCATGATCCAATTGTGTTTCTTTCTCAAATAAGGGGATGGGTTTTTCGGATCGTACTTCTTTGGATTGGGCAATACGGCTGCAATCCAGGCTGCATCTGAAGCACTTAGGTCTTTGGATGATTTTCCAAAATAATATTGAGCTGCAGCTTCTACCCCAAATACTCCCTGCCCCATTTCAATGGAATTCAGGTATCTTTCAAGGATAATATCTTTGCTCCATACTTTTTCAATGATAAAAGTATAGACGGCTTCCAGACCTTTTCTTAGCCAGCTTCTTCCCTGCCAAAGAAAAACATTTTTTGCGGTCTGCTGAGAAATAGTACTCCCGCCTCTTATTTTTTTTCCCTGCTCATTATGCTTCATTGCCTTTTCAATCGCCGTATAATCAAATCCGTCATGGTCGAAAAATTTCTGGTCTTCTGAGGCTATCACTGCCTTTTTCACATTATTTCCCATTTCATCATAAGAAATATAATCTCTATGAAGTTTTCCATATTCAAAAAGACCGCCTATCTGCGTGATGGTAATCGGAGGATTAAAAAAACGTCCCCAGATAATGAATACCACATTCAGCACTAGAATAATGAAAATAAGCTGTTTAATTTTTTTCCACATAATTTTTATAAAAAGGAAAGGCAAAAATAAGCAATAGTCCGAGTTACTGCAACTCTTTCATGTAAGTCAGCTGATAATTCGGCAAAAGCTCAGGGTGAAAGATTTTGATGTAATCTTTAAGGATGAGGTCTGCCCTTACGGCACCACTTTCAAAGAAATCATTAGCCTTTTGTCTCTCCTTCCCTCCCATTGTGTAAATTTTCCCTTTATTGAAGACTTCAAGTTTTCCGTAAAAACCGTTCATTTTCAGCATTTCACTTTTAGAGGTATGATTTCCTGCGTTCACCCAATACTGAACACCTCCCGTTTTTGCATATACTTCCTCAAAGGTCATGGTCAAAGCTTTTTCATCTTTATTATCTTTCAGGATATAAGAGGCATTGGCATCTGCTATATAATGAGCTACCGAAGTATTTCCTCCGGGGAGATACCAGATATCTCCATACATTTCATTGGCTAGAACCACCGGCTTTTCTTTTGCACTTAAAGCCAGTTTTTTCAGCTCGGTATAATTTTTCTCAATTTCCCGATAGCTGCCGGCTGCTTCTTTCTCTTTTCCTAAAAGCTGTCCGAAAAGTTTTATATACGCTGTTTTTTCCAATGGCTGCTGTTCCATATACTCATCCAGAAATACTACATGGATTCCATTATTCTTCAATAATTCGTAGGTATTGTCAAAACTGGCAATATGGTTGGTAAAAACAGCATCCGGTTTCAGAGAGATAATCTTCTCTACATCATATTTCTGATCACTTCCAACATTCTGGATTTTCCCTTCTTTTAAAAGATTCTGAATTTTTTCAGAGTAAATATATTCAGGACTTGACACTCCCACAATCAGGTTTTCTGCTCCCAGCTCTGAAATATACCCTGCCATACTCGCGTTTAAAAGAATAATTTTCTTAAATGGGATCTGGTTTTGCTTAAAACTATAGGTGAAATTTCCCGATTTAAGGTCCATCGCGCCATCATGTTCTTTAAACTGAGTTCGGGATGAGATATTTGTCCAGTCAGCGGACGAAATTTTTGATTCTCTTTTACAGGCAATTAGAGAAAATACCGTAAATAAAAGTAAAATTTTCTGTTTCATCTTTCAAAGAACGGAAAAAAGTGCTATATTTGCAAACCTTTAAACAACAAGGTAACACAAGGCCTCGTGGCGCAACTGAATAGCGCATCTGATTACGGCTCAGAAGGTTACAGGTTTGAATCCTGTCGAGGTCACACACAACAAGAAATCGCTACTTTTTAAGTAGCGATTTTTTTATTATTAACCTTCTTATTCTGAATAGGTATCAGCCATATTCTTTTCTCTCCTTCTTTGAAGTATAAGATGTGCGGCATCCAGCATTTTTATCGTATGAATGTAGGGCATCACGATATTCCTTTCCGGGAGATTTTCATAGACGCCCATTGAGAAATAGACAATTCCGGACATAAAATAATCAAATTCTTTGAGGGTGTATTCTCTGAATGCTTTTTTGAAAACCAGCAGCGGATTCCGGTATTCCTTCTCCGAAAGCAGGCCAAGAACCCAAGGAGAAATCTTTTCAGTCTTGGTATAGACTGCCTGCTCTCCGAAGTCTCCCGACTTCGGATTGAAATAATAATGTTGCTGCTCTTCCTAGGCCGGTTGATGCGCCTGTAATTAATATTGTTTTCATTATTTTTTACTCTTTTTATATGAATCAAATTTAGATACAAACCTTAAGCATTAGGAAACAGATTACGTTTAAAAGGATGCTTTTTACGGTTTCTTCAGGCGTATCTTTTGGTATATAAAAAAGACCATCTCAAAAATATGAGAATGGTCTTTTTTCTAACCTGTTTAACAATTTATACCTGAATCAGGTACCTTGTTTTTCACTACATAACAGGATTTTTATTTCCCGTTATAATCTTCATCTGAAACCGGTTCCATCCAGTTCACCAGTCCTTTTTCGGCATTGATTCCAATCGCTGTATGGATCATTACGCTATCAGGAGAAGCTCCGTGCCAATGCTTAATTCCAGGCAGAATGTTTACAAAGCCTCCTGCTTCTATTTGTTGTACGGGACCACCTTCTTCCTGATAATAACAAACCCCTTCCCGAATCAAAAGAATCTGATTACTTCCATGGGTGTGCCAATTATTACGAGTACCCGGTGCAAACATCACTTCTCCTACGTAAGCATCTGTTTGAGCATCCGGAAACACATAATTTTTCAGCCATGCTTTTCCTGTAAAATATTCTTCAGGTGCAGGTAAAAATCCCATGATTTCAATTTCTTGGTCTGAATACATGATTCTATTTTTTTGACTTTAACAAAACTGTTCTTGTACAAAATATACAAGAACAATGATTAAAACTTTATTTTATTTTTATGCCAGATTTTCCTTAAAGAAAGGGATTGCTTTTTCCAAAGCTTGTCTTACGGGTTCCGGCTGATCGTATAAATCATAATGGGAATATCCTTTTACCACAACCAGTTCTTTCTTTTCAGAGGCTGCACGGCGAACAATTTCATACCCGTCTCTGAATGCTCCGAAACCTCCCGGCTTATCTCCGATCACCACTAAAATAGGTTGTGTTAACAGAGTTTCAGCAAGGTAGAAAGCATCCCAACCCATTCCAACACCCATACGGGAATATACTGCACTGGTGGCTCCGCCTACGGTTTGACCTCTTGAAGTCTTATAATAATCTGTTGCTTCCAATACATCAATATCTTCAATGCCTGCTGATTTACCTGCTTCAACAGATTCAGGAAGCATATTGATGGTTAGCAGATCTCCGCCTTTTGCTTCAGCGCTTCTCTGTGCTGCCACCTGATTCAATACTTCCATAGGGCTTCCGCCGGCAAATCCGTCTCTTAATAATCGTCCAAAGTTTACTCCGGTAATAGAAACGACTGCTTTGATACGTCGCTCCGTCATCGCGATATTCAATGAATAGGCACCACCACCGCAAACGCCAAGGATTCCGATTTTATCAGGGTCTACATAAGGAAGGGTTTCAAGATAATCGATTGCATAACGTACATCATCGGTACGCTGGTAAGGGTTTTCAATATATCTTGGTGTACCACCACTTTCTCCCTGGAAAGAGGCATCAAATGAAAGTACAACAAAACCTGCTTCTGCCAATGCTTTACCATAAACATTTCCCGCAGTTTGTTCTTTACAGCTCCCAATGGGATGCATGGTTACAACGGTCGGATATTTTTTATTTTCATCAAAATCATTTGGAAATTGCAGAATACCGGCATTATCCCATGCTACGTTTTTGAATGTTATTTTTTGTGTGTTCATTTTGTTCTTTTTAAATTTTATTTTGTGAATTGTTGCTATCGTATTGATGAATTTTGCCGAGTCTGTTTAGAATTGCGTTTTGATTTCAGATCATATTAAAGCTTTGTAAAAATGATGTGTTAATCAATATAATTATCAGGTCGCTCCTACGGAGCTCACCGTGGATCATGGATTAAATTCTATGAACAGAGCGCTCCTATGGAGCTTTTTGAAAGATCAAATATCCTAAATAGAGTTAAGGGAAATAAATTTTATTTTGTGAATTGTTGCTGTTGTATTGATGAATTTTGCCGAGTCTGTTTAGAATTGCGTTTTGATTTTCAAATCATATTAAAGCTTTGTAAAAATGATATGTTAATCGATATAATTATCAGGTCGCTCCTACGGAGCTCACCGTGGATCATGGATTAAATTCTATGAACAGAGCGCTCCTATGGAGCTTTTTGAAAAAAGATCAAATATCCTAAATCGGGTTAAGGGAAATAAAATTAAAAGCTGAAAGATGGAAGAAAGAGACTGGAAGTTGATTTCAGTGATCATTACTGACCATCAACGGTATAATTAATTGTACTTTAAAAGAGTATTAAACAGAAGAGTGTTATTCTTTATAGCCTTCATCACTTCCAGCTACCAGCTTCAAATCTGATGAAATCAGAAATCCTTATTCTAAACTGATGTTAAATAGATTAAAAACAAGCTCTTACAATAGCTTCTATATCAATTATAACGATTAGAACGTTATTTTTTAGACTAATTTTTCTTTAAAGAAAGGGACTAACTGCGAAACAGCTTCGTTAACATAATTTTCTCGGTCATATAAAGACATGTGGTTGGCTCCTTCTACGATGTATTTCTTTTTATCCGTAGTGGCTGCAATATTCAACAGGTCATCACTCATCCATGCGCTTCCTGCTACACTTCCTACAATGGCAAGAAGTGGTTGAGTAAAGAAAGCTTCTGCTTTGTTATAGGCATCATAAGAGATGATTTGAGTTAAGCTTCTTGCTGTAGCAAACCCTGGAGCTGTAGGATACTGGCAACGATCAGTGTGATAGTATTCCCATGCTTCTCTTAGTTCTTCGTTAGGAGCATCTTCTTCTTTCATTGGTGCTAAAGGAAGTGTCTGGGTTCCTTCTTTTGCATCGGCTGTTCTTGCGTTTGATCCAGCGATTAAATAAGGAAGTGCATCTGCATCTTTTACATTATTCTCCCATCCGTTACGGAACATTGAACCGATATTGACAGCACTCACCATTCCCACCGCTTTGATTCTATGGTCGTTGATTGCTGCATTGGCAGTATAACCAGCTCCTGCACAGATCCCCATTGCACCGATATTTTCTGTATCTATATAAGGAAGTGTTGTTAAATAATCGATTACTGCACTTACATCTTCTGTTCTTATATAAGGGTTTTCCAACTGACGTGGTTCTCCCGTACTTTCTCCCTGATACGAAGCATCATATGCAATCGTAATCAATCCGTTTTCAGATAGCTTTTTTGCATATAACCCTGCAGTTTGTTCTTTTACTCCTCCACCCGGGTGAGATACTACTACTGATGGGTACTTTTTGTTTTGGTCAAATCCTTCAGGAAAATATATTACTGCTGATAAGGTAATTCCTTGACCATTTCCGTTTTTAATACTGATTTTTTCTTGTGACATGATTTTAAATTTATATTTGTTAATTATTATTTTTCCTTTTTGATAGATCAAAGTTACGAACATGTATTGTTCTGGAACGGAGACATTTTACTCAATAAAAGATACATTTTACTGATTGAAGATTTTTAGTACTTATATTATCTTTAAATGAATTTGATTCTTAAAGCCATACTTTAATCTTAGGTAATGCTGATACTATTTCACCTTCGCTTATGGATAATACTTTTAAGACTTTAGCTCCCTCAGCAAACTCTCTGATCTCATTTACACTTTTCCCGGTACCATACCCTTTGTGTGTATTGAAGGGAGCTATTGTAATCCCACGAAAGTCTTTTTCTCTGAGAAAAGATCTGACTACGGGAGGAAGACGACTATCCCAAACCGGGTAACCCAAAAATACCGTATCATAACTTTGCATATCTATGTTAATCTTTTTGAAATCAGGAAGTATCTTTCCTTTATTCTGTCTTGACATTTCTACTATAGCTGCCTGAAATTCTTTTGGATAAGGCACAACCGCTTCTATATTCACAACCTCAGCAGCTATATATTCATTTACCAGCTCTGCAATCTTTCTGGTATTTCCTGAGTGTGAAAAAAGAATGATTAAGTTTTTATCTGTTTTCATTGATATCAGATTGGTTTCTGAATGTTTTAGGTGACAAACCTGTTTTCTTACGGAAAAAACGGGCAAAATAGTTAGGATAATCGAACCCTAGACTATAGGATATTTCACTTATGGATAGGTCTGTGTTTTTTAACCTGTCCTTTGCCTGTACCACAACATAATCGTGAATATGATCAATGGGAGCTTTTCCCTTAAAGTGCTTAATCAGGTCTCCAAAGTAATTGGGAGAAAGAAAGCTTTTCTGAGCAAAAAAGGCTACAGAAGGTAATCCTTTGAGACTTTCGTTCTCAACGAAATACTCCGTCAAATTTTTATGGAACTCGTCGATTACTTTGTGATAAATATCTTTTCTGGTGTCAAACTGTCGATCATAAAAATGTCTTACATAGGTCATGATCAGGCTTACATAGGAAATAATGATGTTTTTCGAGTAATATTTCTTCTGAAATTCGACATCAGCTTTTTTAAACAGATCCCATAAGATGGCAACCTCGTCTTCTGTAAGGAATAAGGCTTCGTGGTTGTTGTAATGTACAAAATTATAATCCTTTGAAAATTTTTCCAGATAGCCGGCACTTATCATGATAGCATATCCACCCATCGGAGATTTTATATCCCATTCCAACGAATTCTGTGGACAGTCTACGTACATATAAGCAGAGTCTGACATATCCTCCAAATGCGGATTGTTTGCTCTTACTGCATCACTTAAATGAGGTTTAATAGACAGCAGGTAGAAATCAATCGCTACTGTTTCAGATTTCAGTCTTATATTTTCTTTACCTTCAAAATTGACAATATGGAGATCGTCACTTTTCAGATCCCCGACATTGAGGTATTCATTAAATTCTTTGATCCCAAATATTTTCATTGCTTCTTTGTATTTCTTTTTCTAAAACAAAAGTATAAATAAAGAGTTTCACAGACCGGATACAAAATACTTTAATACGGATACATTTTACTGATGTGAAAAAGATGATGAATTTTGTATCCAAATTGGATGAATTACGATTCATTATTTGGTCTTTTTCTTCGGCTGGCAATTAGATTTCGTCCTTGGATAACTCTCAGATACCTTTTGTAAGAGATGAATTTTTCCTTTCCGAAACCATGTTTCAGCAAAAGTACCTATATACTTTTATTATTATCAGTAGATGTTATAAGTATTGTTTGTGTGAAAGTTGAGATATGTCTTTTACCTCCAGAATACGTTTTGAAAAGCCTCCCAGTGATGCATTAATCATCGCTTTTCCTACTTCTTCCAACGTCAGGAAGTAAGTTGTACTGAAAAGTCTTAAAAAGGGATAAATAGCATTAATGAATGTATAGAAACCTTTTACATTCTTTGCTCCGGCTGTTGGCTTCATAAAAGCAGGCCAAAAGTTGTATACGTCTAGTGATAGCTTCATCAAGTCATTTTCTGTCTTTCCTTTTACCCTTACCCACATTTGCTTTCCTTTTTCGCTGTTATCCGTTCCGTCTCCTGAAACATAACAGAAAGTCATCCCCGGATTAACCGTTGCAAGTGTTTTAGCAAATCCCAGGGTGAGATCATAAGTCACTTTTTTATAGTCTTCTTCTTTCATTACCAAAACCTACGAAAAATATACTCAACAGGATTCAAACCATATCAAAAACAACACAAAACACTAACCATCAACAAATTACACTAAAAGAGTTTCTATATCAGCAAAAAAGAGTTTGAAAAACATCCTACCCAGTTAACAAGACCGACATTTGAAGATTTCACTCTTCGCTGTCGGTTTTTTTTATTTCCTAATCCGTTGTTATACTGGCAAATACAAAATGTACTTTTGCCATGTTGCACAATCTTCGTTTATTGGAAGAATTGAGTAGCATTTTGAAATGAAGATATAATGAAGAAAACTGCAAAAATAGATCTTGCAGTTTTTAATTTTATGTTTTTAGAATCGATATTTGATATTACTATTTATTACACAGCAAAATCAATTTTGGAATTTAACAAAATCAAGATAAAAACTTGGGTTTCCCTGATTGAACATTGCAGGAACAATACCATTTGTCTTGCCAGCTAAAACAGTATACGTTCCTGGTGCCGCAAAATATAAAACACGGTTCTGATCTCTCGGAAACATGAATGCAGCAGTATTTGATCCACAGTAGCTTCTCCAAACATCACCAATACCATTAATATAGAAAAAGTAATCATTACAGTCCGAATTAATTGCGACTCCACAACGAAAAAAATACCAGCCTTTCGCAGGAATAGTCACTTGTATGCCTGTTGATAAACCTGACCCTCCTGTACTTCCTGTATACGGATTAATCAGAACACCACTATAGGGAGTCCAGTTATTTGCAAATGCTGTAGTAACAGTGGAAGACCAAGTTGCTAAGCCATTCGAATCACTTGTTAGTACATATCCTAACTGCTGTGTTCCATCCTTAATTTGCAGTGCCCCATTCGTACTTCCATTATCGATTACGAATTTTGCCGGTGCACCTCCAGCGGGAGTTGTTGTCGTACCTACCAGAACTTTCCCCGTTCCTGTAATACTTAAATTGTTTCCAGCCGTAATGATATCAGTAGGCTGCGTGAGAGCTCCGCCTAGTTTCAGATCTGTACCCGATAATGTAATGCCGTTACTCGCTGTCACTTTTGAAAGTATTTCCCATGTCGAAGCAGAACCTGTGAGGCCGGTACTAATAAGTTCTATACTTTGGTTTGCGGAAACAATAACGTTGGGATTTCCATTAATGGTCTCCGGAGACGTGGAATTTACTGTAATGCTGAAGTTTGTATTATTTTTAATTCTGTAAATACGTCCTTTATAATTTCCAATTCCACTTATAGCAGATGGAAGAGTAAAAACAGCATCGGAACTTCCATTATAAGAAACATGGAAGTCTGATGAGGTTAAATTATAAGAGTTTGTATTGATCATGTTATAATTTGCTGCTAACGATCCGGAGATATCCATGGTGGAACCGGGGTTTGCAGTATTAATACCAACATTGCCTGCCTGAGAAAAGACAATAGCAGGGCTTAAAGCTAACATTGCGAAAAATAATTTTGTATACATTTTACCCATTCATTATTGTTTTATATATCTTAATTGATATGGTTATTACAGGAGTAAAGATATCTGAAGATTGATACAGAAATTTTATCAATGTTGTGGAAATACATTGATAAGCTTGTGGAAAAACATCCACAAATACAAATTCGAAGTATGTAACCATAAGAGATAAAATTGTTTTAATTCCGAAATTTATCTTCAAGTATCTTTTCATATATTTTTTATTTTGAAACAAAAGCCATATTTTTATTAATGATGTAAATACATCGGTACATATAGGAGTTTATCTGTTTTAATGTATTGAAGTAATTTTATTGTTCTCTTATTAATATGATCATTAATGGCCAATAATCGCAAATCAATTTACAGTGCACTTGCCGCTAATCTATTGATCGCTCTCACCAAGTTTATTGCAGGAGCATTTACCAATAGTTCTTCCATGATATCTGAGGGAATCCATTCAACAGTAGATACCGCAAATCAGCTGCTTCTTTTGTACGGAATCAAAAGAAGCAGGAAACCTGCAGATGAGTACCATCCATTTGGATACGGCAAGGAGCTCTATTTCTGGTCTTTCGTAGTTTCAATTCTTATATTTGGTCTAGGTGGCACTTTATCCATCTATCAGGGGATTTTACACATCATGGAACCCGAGGTAATGAAAGATCCATTCTGGAATTATATTGTATTGATACTTTCCCTTATTTTCGAGGGTACTTCTTTGTATATCGCTGTAAAAGAATTTAACAAGACCCGAAACGGGTTGAGATGGTGGGATGCGATCATCAAAAGCAAAGATCCGGGAAGCTTTCTTGTGGTTTTTGAAGATGGTGCCGCAGTGGCCGGGCTGCTTGTTGTTATGGTATTAATGGGGATCAGCCATTCGTTCCAAATTCCGGAATTGGATGGGCTGGCATCGATAATTGTAGGATTAATACTTGTTTTTGTATCGCTTATTTTGGCCAGGGAAAGCAGGAGCCTTCTGATGGGCGAAGGAATAGCACCTGAAACAAGAGAAAAAATTGCTAAACTGGCTGAAAAAGATACTGCTGTAGTCAGAACAAAAAGTATACTCTCTACGTACCAGTCACCTGAAGAAGTGGTACTCATGTTGATCATCGATTTCCAAGATCATCTTGATACAGAAGAGATCACTGAAGCCATACATCGTATTCGTAACCATATTAAACATGAATTTCCATTGGTCAGGTTCGTAATAATTCAACCGGAATAATTTAAAATAGTGTGGGATCGTGAGAATTTTCTATCCAAAATTGATCTATTTGTAACGATTTTGTTTTTGATGCTTTTTATAGCCGTTTGAAATATGACTTTTCCCAACGAAGAAAACATCGTATATATCTCCAGAGCAATTCCTCCCAAAATGTCTTTCCTGAAAAATTAATATATCCAACCTTTTCCATTATTAGGATCCAAAAGTGAAATCAATAAAAACTTCCTAAGATCTGATATTCAATAGAGATTAAGTATCTGGTTAATTCCGGCAAACTGAACATTTAATAGAAGCAATCAAAAATGTGGTATGCGTAGTATTCATAGGGGTTTCCAAATAATATTGGCTCACTTTTTGATGTCATTTTCAACAATTTTTTACTAAGAAATTTAATTGTTTAACCAAAATTTCGCAATATGTTAATTAGTGAAGAAATGCTGCTTGCTTATGGTGCAACTTACGAAAATTACAATCCACAGGATATGATTTTCACAGAGGGTTCGATACCGAGATTCTATTTTCAGATTGTAACAGGAACTGTTGAATTAAACAATTATCGTGAAGACGGTAAAGAATTTATTCAGAATATTTTGAGTGACGGCCAGAGTGTCGGCGAGTCCATTCTTTTTGTAAAACAGCCCTATCCTATGAATGCTCAGGCCATATCTCCGTGTACTGTATTAAGGCTTCCTGAAACTGATTTTTTATCACTGTTAGAGAATAATACGGAAGTGGTACGTCAAATATTTGAATTGCTTTCGGAAAGACTTTATTATAAATATACGATGCTCTTTGGTGTGTCTTCCAATGATCCTTCTATTAAAATTAAAAGTCTTTTAGACTATCTAAAGCTAACAAAAGGATCAAAAGAAAACTCATTTGTAGTTCCTTATACCCGTCAACAGATAGCCAATCTTACCGGTCTAAGAGTTGAAACCGTTATACGAACTATTAAGAAAATGCAGGAAGAAAATATAGTGAGAATTCAAAATCGTAAAATAATATATTAATTACTTTATAATTGCGATCATAAAAATTTGTGGTATCAACATATACCTTTGCCTCACCATAATAGTTGTACAATCTCTATGTACAATTGACCCTCTGATACGTTGGAGGGTTTTTCAGGAAATAAAAGCTAAGATCTTTATCTAAAAAAGCCTCCCGAAGGAGGCAAATTGTTAATTTATTATAGCTTGAATAATGCTCTGTGGACATACAGAGAGCATTAAATCTTAGTTGTAATGCGAATAAAACACATGGCTGATCGTAGCGCTTACAGAAGCTCCGGCTGCTCCTACAGCTACTCCCACGGGACCACCTAAGATTCCTCC
>NZ_AXUZ01000019.1:0-137789 GCF_000482305.1 Chryseobacterium sp. UNC8MFCol | reverse complement strand
GTATTTGCGAGTGCAAAAGTAAAACTTTATTTTGAATTGACCAAATGTTTTTTGAAGAAAATTTAAAGTTTATTGTGTAACCCTAAACCCTTCTCATCACCTTAATCACTCTACTCCTGCGCTCCCTCTAATTGGGACTGCAAAGATACAAACTCTTTTTTAACCGGCAACTTTTTTTGTAAAAAGTTTTGAAGTTTTTTTCGTCTGTTTCTTTTTAAGAGTATTTTGTTTTTGCTTATTTAAAGCCCTTCTGCGCTTACTGAATATCTTTCGTTTTTCAGTGGGGCAAAGATAGAGACTTCCTCAATACCCCGCAAGTTTATGTAACATAAATTTTACTTTATTGTAATATTGGAGGGTAAACGACTGGAAGGCAGGGAGAAAAATTTTAAACAAATGTTTGAAGGGAGGGAGTTGGAGCGTGGGAGGGTTAGAGTGTGGAGAGAAATCAGAGGTCGGAAGGGGGATTTTTTGAGAGGGATGAGAACCTTTTCCTACAGATTGCATGGATCTACACAGAGGATAATGGATAATACATATATATTATAAGAGTATGTGAGAATGACTATGTTGTGATTCCTACGAGATGACAAGCTGTATGGAGATGGCTGGGAAGCTCTTAGGTTTTGGCTAAAGCCATTGGAAAAGATTGCACGGATTTACACAGAGGATCATGGATAATCTATATACTATATATTATAAAAGAATATGAAAATGGCGATGTTGTGATTCCTGCGGGAGGACAAGTGAGTAGAATATCAGATTAATGGTGATAAATAATGTATTGATCAGCTATAGCACTCTCCTAGTGAACTTGATTTTACCACAGATTACACGGATCTACACAGAGGATAATGGATAATACATATATATTATAAGAGTATGTGAGAATGACTATGTTCTGATTCCTACGGGATGACAAACTGCATGGAGATGGCTGGGAAGCCCTTAGGTTTTGGCTAAAGCCCAAGGAAAGAGATATTTATTAAGCGGGATTTAGCCGGCTCCTACTGAATAAAGATTACCACAGATCACGAAGATTGCACAGATGAGTAAATAAGCATGTTGATTAGGCTTCCATTTTCAATTTTCAATTTTCCATTTTCAACTTTTTACCATTTCCTAGCCCCGATAGAAGCGGTTACCCCACAGCAGGCGCTGGAGAATATATGGTTAGACGTGGAGCGCAAGGGCGCGAGGAGTATGAGCGGATAGCGGGAAACAGCTCCTGAATATGTTTGAAAGCCGGAGAATGAATGAATTGGAGGGCTTGAGTGTGACGAGACCTGAAATGAGTCACAAAATGTGTGATCAGAAAAAATGTTTTATGAATATTTTATACGTATAGTATCCAACGAGGCATCCTATAGCGTCTGCTACAATATCCAATGTTTCCATAGATCTTCCGAGTCCCATTTCTTCCTGTAGGATTTCGGTAAGGAATGCATATATAAGAATGATCTGAAAAAAGTAGGAGAATTTTATTTTGGGAAATGTAGCGATGAACGAAAATCCCAGAAATGCAAAAATGCAGAAATGCAGAACTTTATCGATCCCGCTGAACATAAACCAATATTCATGATTTTCTTGTCCGGGCCTGAGAAGCATATAAGTAAGAAATGCCCAATAAATGGGCAAGATCTTACTAAATATTTTTGAAATTTTATCCAATGATAGCCTGGTATTCTTCAGCAGAAAGCAATTCAGATAAATCTGCACCGTCAGCAACTTCCAATTTAATAATCCATCCGTCTCCATAAGGATCAGTATTCAATAGTTCCGGCTGATCTTCTAAATCTGAGTTGAATTGAGTCACTTTTCCAGCAATCGGTAAGAATAAGTCTGAAACAGTTTTTACTGCCTCTACACTTCCGAAAACATCTCCTCCATTAAGATCATCATCTACAGTATCTATATCCACGTATACGATATCTCCAAGTTCTCCCTGTGCGAAGTCTGTAATACCAATTGTAGCTACATTACCTTCAATCTTGATCCATTCGTGATCTTTGGTGTACTTTAATTCTGATGGTGTGTTCATTTTTTAATTTTTATTTTGTACAAATGTATTCAAAATTCTAAAAGGTTCAAAGTGTTAATGGGCATCTTTATAAAATTTTGAATGAAAATAAAAAATCGCTGCGGGAGCAGCGATTTAATTTATAAACAAGGGGCTGTTTATATCATTTAAACATCAGTTATTACAAAAAAATATCCCTTCTCAAGAGAAAGGGATACTTATTTGTGAGTCTTTATTTGTTTTCTTAGAATCCACCTCCGGAGTCACCGAATGTAAATGTGGCAGAAATACCGGCTCTAATGGTTGATAACGGGAATGCCGTTGAAATTTTATACTTGGAGGTCATTTGTTCGTAGAACACTCTCAGGTTAAGATTTTCTGAAACATTATAGTCGGCAGAAAGTTTAATATTCATTAGCCTTTGTCCTCCTGTTACCTGAGAATCATTCAGCAGGATATTCATAATGGACGTCTTACTGTCTCTTAACGCAATATCCCCTCTGATGTTAAGGTCACTTCCTTTTCCTCTGGTTCCTCTTCCTCTGATATTGGCAGTTCCTAATCTGAAGTTTCGGACAATATATCCTAATCTCACTACGTATTCTGTATTTGAATCTTCAGTAAGGGTGCTGTTCACCAATCCGAGTACCATCATTCTGTTTCTGTTATATTGGATACCGAACTGCATATTGTTTCTCATGGTCACATCAATTCCGATCAGTGGTGAGAAGGATTCTACATATCCTACCTGAGCAAACGTGTAAGGATTGATTTTATCTCCACCATCTTTAACTACCACACCGGAAGCGTCTACAGCCGGATAATTTCCATTAGGATTATTATAATAGTCGATGTTTCTCTGGATTCCTGTTGCCGTATAGGTTGCTGTATATCCATGGAGAATATCAAACTTACTAAATTGACCGCTGATGATTGGAATATTCTTCAATCCAGAGTATGTAATCCGCCAGTTGGGTAACGGGAAACCTGATTTTTTAGGATTACCCATCGGGGCCACCGATTTCCCTTCCATGGCTGCTCTAAACGCAGGAATTAAAATATATGCATTAGCAATACTATAACCTTTTGCATATCCATTATTATCGATGTTAGCAGTGCCACCCAACTGTTGTGATAAAGTTCTTGCATTATCTCTCAACGCCTGGTACACTGCCTGTCCATCTTTGAAGGATGTGCTCAGCAGCATCGTAGAATTGGAATAGGTGACCATCTCATTTGCAAAGGTAAAATCAGGATTTACAATTTTTGTGTCTGAATCTCTATAGTTAAATCCGCTTTGTGTAAAGTTACTGTTATAAGTATGCAACACATTGAAATCTACCCTAAGATCATTCATCGGCATCATCTGTAAGTCTGCCCTTAATTCTTTGGTAGACATCCTGACATACGGATCGGTCATATACTTGGAGTCACTTACCCAGCCGTTTTCCATCACAGTTCTTCTGATATCAGCCTGAGAACCTAAAAGGAACCCTATTGTGGGGCCACCTAAAGTTTGTCCGTAGCCATACCAGTTCGGAGCGGAAAGTAATCCCGGAAGTACAGTTCCATTGGTTTCATTATAGCTTACGTTCAACTGTTTGAAAGAAGTCAGGAAGAATGCTGCGCTTTCAGGAATGGAAAGCTTGTTTTTAAACTTATATTTCTTGTATCTGTATCTGTTCTTTTCCCATTGTTTTGTATAAACATTATTCAAAGAATCCATTTCCTGTTTTCTCTTCTGAAGTTTGGCATTGATATTTTTAAAATAATTAAACTGTCCGAAGAATTTAGGAAGATCTGCTGAAGCCGTTGCCTGGATCACATTGGTATTCTGCCCTATTGATCCTAAGCTTCCCTGAGGGCTTGAAAGTAAGGCTGTAGATCTTGCATTCCAGTTATACGTAAATCCATACCCTACCTCAGCATCGATAAAGTCCAGGTAAGGAAGATACTGGAACGGCAGTTTATAGTTTAACTGTACTCTGTGGTTATACAGCACCGGTCTTCCCGCTCTGAATACATTTCCGAAAATCGATTTGCTGTCCATCGAATTGACATCCATATTGTCATTCAATGTTCTGGTTGCGGAATTGATTTCCAGTTTTAATGATTTGGTAAAATTAAATCCTAATCCGTATTGCCATCCAAAAAAGAAGTTTCTGTTTCTGATAGCGTCAAAATTACTGATCATATCACCGTTTAAGATGGCCTGTACATTTCTAAACTCAAGCTCATTATAATTCCTGTCAATTTCTGTTCTGAAAGATAATCTTGTAGGAACAGGATTAAAGTTAAACTCTTTTACCCATTTCAGATACTTGGTTGATTTTGCCGTATCACTGATCATTTTATTGAAAGGTTTCACTACCCATGGTTTGAAAGTGTAGTTGTAATCAATATAGCCTTTCAGATACTGTCTGTAGTTTTTCTTGGTGTAGATATCCCTGAAATAGTCATCATTATACACCGCAGTCACAGAAACGTTTTCGATATCATAGAACTTTGGTTTTTTATTCTGATTCACTCTTTCTTTACGCATATTCACGACACCAATACTTCTCTGCTGGGTATACGTTCTTGCTACCTTTTTTAATTGCTCTCTGTTAGGCGCTTTGCTGAATTCAACGTCCGTATCCAAAGGATTGTATTTCGGATCTTCAATCGTCTGTGAGTACGAATAGTTTAAAGGAATTTTAATTCCTGTTTTTTCAGGAAGGAGTTTATCTACGTTGATCGCCGTATTGATGCTAAATGCAGATTGTGTAGACTGGGTTCTTTCAGCTGGTTTTGAGTCTATATTTCCGAAGCCAACCGAAGTATAAGAAGCATTCGCGTTTACGGTTGCAAAGTCTCCCATATTGAAGTTTAAGCTGGCATTTCCTGCATATCCTCCATCGTTTTCAATTTCAGAAAGACGCAGTTCGTTAACCCAAAGGATTCTATTTATGGATTCAGCATATTCCTCTCCTCTTGCAATACCGTTTCTTATCCCAATTACAATAGTTGTTACATTCCCTAAGCTTGGGCGACCTTTGATATAGATTTTTTTTGCATTATCTCCACCACCAAAAACATTGTCAAGTATTCTTTGTGTGATTTTATCAGAATTATTTTTGTCTCTTCTGATCTTCGCATCTACGAAATTTTGAATTTCCAGATCAACTTCATTCTCCATTGGCCAGATCTCCATTGGTGTTGTTTCTGTAGTTCTGGTTAGTTTCAAAGATGCTTCATATTCATAATAATTGTCTGTGGCATCATTTCCGAAACGAATAAAAAATTTGGTCTTAGGATCTATTCTTCCAATATTTCTATCCCTATTACCTGGATCGTGAGCGTGAGTAAAGACTTTAAGTTTTTTGTACCTTCTCATATCCAGTGTAGTATTCTTAAATACACCTCTAGCCTCTCCACTTTCCAATTGATTTGTCTTCATATATAGAGAAGCTTCATTTTGTCTTTGTGCCCCGGCATTCCCACTTAGAACCTGACGATCAATTCCAGGAGGCAATACATATGGAGGTTTATTAAAAGCATTTTCTTCAATATTTACACTTCCTATTTCAAAGTCTTTATTTAACACTTCTCCGGTTCCTTCTGATGTTCCAGTATCAGCTACCCCGGCAATTTTATTAGGATATTTTCTCCAGTCTGATCTTACCAAGTCCATGCTTGCAAACCTTATGGTAGAAGTTTGCTCAAATCCTGTCAGCATTAACCTCGCAAATCTTACGTTGTTCAATACAGACGGTTGTGCGGCTCCCTGGTCCGGATCGTATCCCGACACAGGTATTCTGAATAAAAACCATTTTACATCAGCTGACTGCCCGTTTTGGAAATTTGCTTTTACTGTTTTTACATCCACTATATTATTTTGACCTAATGCTAATTTTTGTTGGCTAAGATCTACTGTATATTGATTGTAATTTTCTGTCTGATCCAGGTTATAATCCCTGTTGATATCTTCTGCATCCGGAGTCTGTGATGAAACGTTCAGAGAGTTGGCCTCAGAGTTTCCATCCGGATTTCTGAAGTACTTATAACGTTCAATAAGTGAAGATGCCTGATTTCCTGTAAATTTATCCGACATATAAAATACGAAGTCATCTACAGCAGGGTCAACGATGTTCGTTACAGGGTTTACAAATGTATTTCCAAATCTCATTGATTCCTGATCTGAACTTAATCCGTCATATCCTACATCCTGTTTTTTTCTGTCATCCCCTTCCGTAGAAAATGCATATAAAATAGGAGGCTGCTTCGGCTGTACCCCCCAGTTTGAAGTGGTCGTAGATGATTGAGTCGCGGGAGTTGGAAGTCCGTTTTCATACAACATTTTTCCATCTTTCAAAACGTCTTCAGAAACGTTTCCTAACTGTAGTAAAAGTTTTGCATTATCCCCTAGCGGCTTTCCGTCTGCATAGGGATCCATCATCCAGAACTCGACATATTCAATATTTGAACTGACAAAGTTAGGAACACTGATCGGTCTCATGATCCCGGCCCATCTGCTTTGCGCCTGTTCTGTTCCCGGGTTCACGTTGTAAGGTCCTCTTTCTTTAGGATAATATGAAATATCAAACGTGTTTGTATAGGTTTGTTCCCCTGCTACGAAATCTCTGTTATTAAAGATCTCAGAAGTCTGAACTCTCCTTGAAGCATGGTTGGAGACTGACTGCGGTGTAATTCCTGCGGGTGATTTTCCTCCGATGTTCCAGAATCTTGGGTCAATCGTATACCAGGACAGCAATCCTCTTCCGTATCCGCTTGTAATATCATCATTAGCAGGTGGCGTATTGAATGGTGGTTCTGTATTCTTTTCAGGTTTTGAAGCAAGGCTCCATGCTGCCGGTTCTTTTAAAGATATTTTAGAAGTCGTCTGCTCAAAGTCATCGATATAAGACTGGTTATTGGTTCCTTTATTGAGCCCAGGCAACAAATAAGCTCCTTCCATTTTAAAGTTGATGTTGGATGGTGCTTCTGTTTTGATCAATGGAAGTTTATCTGTCAACCTTGTCAGGAATGGTGCCTGATTGTTATACATCAAATTGATCCCTGCCATTGTATTATTCACGGCTTCCTGTCCAAAGTTCACTTTCTGGGTAAGCGGAGATTCGGAATAGTTAATTACCGTACCGCCTAAAATAAAGTGTTCATTAAACCTCCTTTCTAAATTTAGCCCTAAAAATCTTTTTCGTTGGGTATTAAAGGTCAGTTGGTTTTCTAATGAAATATTGATCGCCTGTCCGGATTGTTTCACATTTTCGTTAATGATCGTCACTGTACCCAGCATATAATCTACGGTATAGTCTACTCCTTCTGAAAGTTGTACTCCATTGGCTGAAACTTTTACGGATCCTTGTGGTACGTTGACCGCTCCAAGGGATATTCCTTGTCCCTGGACTCCTTTATATCGTCCTTCTATGGTATACCACTGAGGTACTGATGATTGACTTGGAGTTTGTTTTATTTTATCATAAAGGTCATGAAGAACATACTTTGGATCATTACTTCCCAATACATTTTGCATATAATCACCGAAGGGCTGTACTTTGGTAAAGATTACCCTTCCGTTTTCCGGTCTGATCGTTATTCCGTTTACAAAGTCGAAGACCCCGTCTCCATTGGTACCGTCCTTATTGATCTGAATATCCCCATTCATATTTAAACGGTCCCAATTGAATAATTTCAATAAATTCAGATCCTTTACAGAAGTATCCGGAAGATAATTTACTTTACCTCCGGTTTTCTGGTCTCTGTACAATACATTCAGAATAAACCCGTCCGGTGAAACCTGGCCTGCATCTAAAGAATATACGTTTTTCATCATCAGCTTCCACATTGGAGACTGTGTGTTTACTTTATTATTTACCCTTAATACTTTGGTAATTAACACAGGGCTTTCTTCAGAAAATTCCCCAACTTTATATACTTTGTTACTTCCGTTGACGGTATAGGAATAAGAAACGGCTAAAAGCTGATTATCATTAAGCTTTTGGTTCAATGAAATATATCCTAACTGTGGTTGGAATACAAATTCATTGGAGTTTAGCTTTCTTGCTTTGCTGTTGAAGATAAAATGTTCATCATTTTGATAAGGTTCCGTACTACCTGCAAAAGTTTTCCCCTGTAAAATCGTACCATAGTTCTTACCTGCTTCTCTTGTACCAACGGCCGTTGAAATATCATCATAGAGTCCGTTCAGAGAGTTGTCCGGCATTGTGCCTCCTCCAGCTCCTTCTCCAAGGTCCCTGATCCCGATAATACTCTTCTGATAGGCCAGATTACTGTTCCCCTGATCCAGTACCCACACTTCCATTCTGGTAATGTTTATGATTGAATTGATCTGAGGATAGTTCAGTAAAGCATTATCATATGTATTAAGAAAATAATGTCCTAAAAAGAAATGCTGATTTTCTTCATAATCAATGGCATTGACCTTAAAGTTATTCATCACACCGCCTCCCTGCACTACAATATTTCTGGCTTCCCCTTGTTGTTGAGAAAGCACCACTGTTCCAAAAGTTTTTCCCAGCTGGAATTCTGTCTTCACCCCAAACAAAGATTGTGAACCACGGATCAAACTGGTGGAAAGAGGCATATTAACATTACCAAATTCAACTCTTTTGATGATTTTATCTTCTCCTCCTTCGCTAGGTTTATCTAAATTTCCAAGACCTTTTTTCTGGAGATCTTTCCAGCTTCCTTTTGACTGCCAAACGAGATTCATCCTGTTTTCAAAAGCAAAACCGCTTTGTGTATCGTAATTGGCTTTCAGTTGCAGGTTTTCACCTACCTTCCCTAATAATCCCAACTGAATCCTCTGATCGATATCAAAGGTGAAACTGGTTCTGTTCTGCGGCAGGATCAGCGGATTATCAATCTTCTGATACAACCCTGCAAAGTCGATGGAAGCATATCCGGAAGGGATAATTTCAATTTTATTGCCTCCGAATATGGTTTCAAACAGTTTGTTGTTGATGAGTAAGGAAGGAATAAGACCTTTTTTTCTTGCATCAGATTTATCTTTTCTGAAAAGGAGATTATATTTTTCAGATTTCTCTTTATAATAGGCTTTGGTCTGTGTTGCAAGCATGTATTCCTTATATTCTTCAGGAGACATTGCTGTAGGGGGACCGGTTATTGTATTTCCGACTTTGGGATATACATAGTACATCCCGGTTTTTATGTCGTAATAGGCTTCATACCTTGTAGGGTCAGCCACTTCATATTGTTTTCTTATGATCAGTGTATCCGTTTGCTTTTGTTGGGCAAATGCCCCCACGGAAATACACAGGAACGACAGGAACAAGAAGATGTTAAAATGTTTGTTATTAGCCACCAAATGTTAAATGTTTTTTAAAATTTGTTTTACCAGTTCTTCAACCGAGATTTCTGGATTTTGCTTTATTATTCTATCTGCAATTTTTTCACTCATACGCTTTGGAATGCCCAAAACTTCTAATGCAGATAACGCTTCTTCCTTAATTTTATTATCCACCAGCACAGAAATGTTTTCGGCTGTACCATTGAATTTCTGTACCTTATCTTTAAGATCCACAATAATTCTTTCTGCTGTTTTCGCACCGATACCCTTTGCTTTCTGAATCAATGCACTATTTTTGGAAAGTACTGCCGAAGCAATCTCATCCAGCGTCAAAGTTGACAAGAGAATAAGAGCTGAAACTGCTCCTACTCCATTAACGCTTATTAACAGATTGAACATTTCTTTTTCTGAACGAGTGTTAAATCCAAAGAGAAGATGGGCATCTTCACGAATGATCTGCTGAATAAATAAAAAGGTCGGCTGATTCAAAACCAGCGTCTGTGAGGTCATTAGACTGATACCTACGTAGTAACCAACTCCTTGTACATTGATTACAGCATAGGTAGGCGTAAGTTCTTGAACGTTGCCTTGTAAAGAAAATATCATTATTAATTTTTAAAACTCCCAAATATAGCAATTTAAACTAATTAATATTTTCATTTGATGTACGAATGATTTTTAACTTAAATTTTGAAGCTATATTCAATCAATCTGTTATAAAAATAAAAGATCTCAAAATCAAGATTTCATAGATCTCAAATTCTGCGATGATAAAGTTTAATTTATCTCAATTGGAGATTTTACATAAAAGAAGTCTTATTATCCGGTGAGGGGTATGTCTTACCACCATATTTCCAGCTGGAGACCAAAAGATATCCCATTATTTTTGCCAGTAAGCCTGGTATTAAAATCCGAAACACCTGTACTCCCCACAAAATCATCCGACCAATGGGCATAAGTAACGAATGGCCGCAAAACGGGCCTTGAATAATACCCGTAATCCCAGGAGATCTGTGGTGAAAATGTAATTTTCTGTAAACTTCCTTCCACTCCCGATCTGTTATTTTTCATATAATCATTTCCTGCTTCTAAAGCCAGATTGAAATGTTTGTTGATATAATACAGGTAACGAAAGCCTATACTCACAAAGTTTTTTGACACTTTATGATCCAGAATCGTCCCCTTTTCATCGGTATTACCAATTCCAAAATCTCTGTACTGATAGCTAAGAGATGCCTGTACAGCATGTTTTCTTTTATCATCATAGACAAAATTATTTATGACATCAAACGAATTTGCCTTATCGAGATCATAGAGCACTTTATTGCCTGCATTTTCTGATATTGTTTTTCCGGAGTAAGGATTTTCTACTATTGAGCTACCTTTCCGAAACAGTATTGTAGAAGTATTGCTGATATTCTTTTGGGAATACGTCCACCATCCGCCCAGTGCATATCCTGTAGATTGTGGGGTATTGGTCATTTCATTTTGTGTTTTTATACTGTATTGACCCAAAAAATTCAGTTTGGAATGTTTTGAAACAGGAAGATCCAGATACCTGAAATCTGCCACGTAGGAATGGGCATCATTATTTCCGTATTTAAATCTCATGAAAGCAAGATTCATAGTACCTGACTTTTTAACCTGAAAATTTTCTAATCCAATACCAACCTGTGAATTTTGCGCAGAATTAATCCAAAAATAATCCAGAGATTCTACGTTTCTACGATCATAATATCTCTTTCCGACCCATAGATTTGCGTTTTTTATCACCTTATTTATTTTACCGAAAAGCTGGGTAGTTTCTGGAAATTGTTGATATCCGTCATCTCCGAAAGGAATAAACTTTGCCATCATATACGTGACTTCATAGAGATTTACCGAATCTTTGTTTTTGTACCGGTAATTAAACTGAAGTTCACCATAATGATTGGCTTCATTACCCATTCTGAATTTATGAACATTATCCGGCGCAGTAAAATTTACCATTGGGCCACCATCTGACCATCCGAAGCCTGTCCGAATATATCCATTGAGTGATAATTCATGGGATTTTAAATTGATTTTTTGTGCAAGACAGAAGGTACCGGCGGCAAGGAATAGCAGGCATACTGATTTCTCGAACTTCTTTTTTCTCATAGTGTTTCTAAAGGTTTATTTCTAAAAAACCACCTACAAACAATACATATTTTGAACAGAATAAGAGCATCTGTTTCTTCATCAAAAGCAAAAGGATTTCACAGTGTTTATAAAATACTGAATATCAAAAATCCTTTCCTGAATCAGGAATAGGATTATATCAATCATTCAATACATTTACAAAGAGATAGTATGATACATCTGGATATCTTTTTCATGCATTTGTACTTTTGGATCTTAGAATGTTTGTGTTTTATGATATCAAAGATATTAAATTATACAGTCATGTTTTAAAAAAGCAGCAAGTATTCATTAAAAAAAACATATCAAAATATTTTTTACAGCATCACTTGTCAAAAGTGATATGTAAATTAAGTTTCACCTTCCAGTTAAAGTAAATTTTAAACCAGGTTTGTCTTTACTCAACCCTAAATCCTGCGTACTTATCTCTATTGTAAGGTCATAAAAAAAACCAGACGGATATTCGTCTGGTTGGTTCCGGTCTTTACCGGTATACATTTTCTGTATTATTTCTTTTCTCTCCTTTGAGCGTCAAGAACGGCAATGGTAGCAAGATTCACAATCTCGTCTACGCTTGAACGCATCTGAAGTACGTGAACAGGCTGCTTTAATCCCATTAGGATTGGTCCTATTACCTGGGCAACTTTCATTCCTCTCAGAATTTTATATGACAGGTTCGCACTTTCAAGATTAGGGAAGATAAAAGTATTCGCAGGCGTTGTTCCTAATTTTGAGAAAGGATAATCGCTTAAATGATCAGCATTCATTGCAAAATCAGGTTGAATCTCACCGTCCACGATCATTTTCGGATATTTCTCGTGAAGAATACTTACCGCTTTTGCTACTTTCTTGGAAGTTTCGGAGATCGCTGCAAAGTTTTCAAAACCAAGCATGGCAATTCTCGGTTCGATCGCAAACGATTTCACGGTAAATTCTGCCATTTTAGCGATATTCACAAGATCTTCTGATGTAGGATTCTGATTGATGGAGGTATCTGCAAAGAAAATAGGTTTCTTTTCAGACAGGATCATCATCATTGCCGCTACTTTATCTACGCCTTTATCCTTTTCTATCACTTCAAGAACAGGACGCAGTACAGAAGTATAGTTTTTAGAGAATCCTACGATAAGACCATCAGTATCCCCGTGTTTTAGCATCAGAGGTCCGAAATAATCTCTCTGACGAACATATCTTTTTGCTTTGTACTCGTTCATTCCTTTTCTCTGACGAAGTTTCCAAAGTGTTTCTCTGTATTTTTTTCTGTTTTCCTTCTGATCATCATCACTTGGATCAATGATAGGAACATCAAGATTAATCCCGTAACGCTCCATTTGCTCCTTGATATATTTTTTATCTCCTAAAAGGCTTGGGTAAGCAATTCCTTCTTCATAAAGAATCTGGGCTGCCTTCAATACGTTGTATTCTTCAGCATTTCCAAGGGTAATTCTTTTTGGATTGGATTTTGCACGGCTTTGCATCATTCTTACCAACCTTTCATCTCTTCCCATTCTGTCAAGAAGCTGATGCTCATATTCTTCAAAATCAGCGATCGTCTTTCTTGCTACACCGCTTTCAATAGCTGCTTTGGCCACAGCACTTGAAACCTTTGTGATCAGTCTGTTATCAAATGGTTTTGGAATAAAGTATTCTCTTCCGAATTGCAGGCTCTGAACGTTGTAGGCTAAAATTACCGCTTCAGGTACAGGTTCTTTTGCTAAATCAGCAATAGCATGTACCGCTGCCAACTTCATTTCTTCATTGATACCCGTAGCCTGAACATCCAATGCACCACGGAAAATATAAGGGAATCCTAATACGTTATTAACCTGGTTAGGATAGTCACTTCTTCCTGTTGCCATGATTACGTCTTTACGTGTTTCAAGGGCAAGATCGTAAGCAATTTCCGGGTCAGGATTAGCTAAAGCAAATACGATAGGATTATCATTCATGCTCAACAACATCTCCGGCGTCATTACGTTTCCTTTAGATAACCCAACGAAAACATCCGACCCTTTTACAGCATCTTCCAGCGTTTCGATATCTGTATTGGCAATAAAGTCTAGTTTTTCAGGAGTAAGGTTTTGTCTTTTATGATTTATTACGCCCTTACTGTCACACATCAGAACGTTTTCTTTTTTAAGTCCTAATGAAATATAAAGCTTCGTACATGCGATAGCTGCCGCTCCCGCACCATTCACCACCATCTTCACCTGGGCAATATCTTTATTGGCAATCTGCAGAGAGTTGATTAATGCAGCTGCGGAGATAATAGCTGTTCCGTGCTGATCGTCATGCATCAAAGGAATATTCAATTCCTCTTTCAGTCTTTGTTCAATATAAAATGCTTCCGGAGCTTTAATATCTTCAAGGTTGATTCCTCCAAAAGTTGGAGCAATACCTTTTACGATTTCAATAAATTTATCAGGATCTTTCTCATCAATTTCAATATCGAATACATTGATATCTGCAAAGATTTTAAACAAAAGTCCTTTCCCCTCCATTACCGGTTTGGAAGCTTCCGCACCAATATCACCTAATCCAAGTACTGCAGTACCGTTAGAAATTACAGCTACCAGATTTCCTTTTCCTGTATAATCGTATACGGTTTCCGGTTTCTCGTGAATTTCCATACAAGGAACGGCTACCCCCGGGGAATAAGCCAATGACAAATCTCTCTGAGAAGAGTGGGGCTTTGATGGGATAACTTCTATTTTTCCTTTGGGTTCTGCTTTATGATAATCTAACGCGGCCTGGCTAAAGTTCTTTTCGTCGCGGTGGTTTTTACTTGACATAAAATTTCGTTTTTTGTTAGAGTATATATTTAATGTGGTAATCTACTAAGCTTTCAATTGGTTTCTGAACAACATGTCCCACATTTAAATGAAGTTCTGTAGCAACAGAACGTAGAATATTTTCGTAATAATAAGCAATAGAGCCAATGAAATTAATCTCGGCATCTTTTGCTTCATGATAAGGGAGTACCTGGTATTCAAAGAAACTTTTCATTTCTTCAAAAACCATATCATTAAAATAAGGATGATCCTTTCTTTCGATCACAAATTTGGTAAAATTGGCTAAATAGGCATTGGGTCTCGGTGTATGATACATGTTTTTCAATGCCTCTTCTATAGTAAGGTTGTATTCCTTTTCGAATTCACCGTGAAGATCGGAAGGCAATTTTTTCATAAAATATCTGCGTACCAATTGTTTTCCGATAGCACTTCCGCTTCCCTCGTCCCCAATAAGGAATCCAAGGGACGGCAATTCTATTTTCAGATTTTCACCGTCGAAATAACAAGAGTTTGATCCCGTGCCAAGAATGCACACGATTGCAGGTTTTCCGCTGTATGCTGCATAAGCTGCAGCCATCAGATCTTCTTTTACAATGATTTCAGCTTTACCAAATACTTTTTTAACTTCTTCTTTTATGGTTTCGCAGTTCTTTTTCACACCACATCCTGAACCATAAAAAAAGACTTTGGTAATAGAATTTTTCACCAACATAAGGTTGCTGTTCTTCTGAATTTCAGGAGCGATAAGTTCTCTATTGATAAAATTGGGATTAAAGCCAATTGTTTCTGTTTTCAGAAAGACTTTTTTGAAGTCGTCCAATATTACCCAATCCGTTTTAGTAGAACCACTATCTACAATAGCAACCATATTTTTGATTTTAATTTAAGGATGCTAAATTATGAATTTATCTTCAATTAGCATTTATAAACAACCCTGAAGCTGTCTAAAATCACTACTGTTTTATATCAGTCTTTTTTTGATTGAATTGCAGAAGCCAGTCTTCTATTTCATCTTCAAGATAAGAAGTCTGTAAAACCATTGCATTAATAAAATCATCAGGAACAGGTTCTCCTTTGGAGTTTTCAAGATTCCAAAGTTCATCAGACATATTTTCGTACTCAGAATACACTCGTTTGAAGCGAGAGTTTTCTTTTTCAAGAGCTTCAATATTTTTCTGTTGAAGCTGGAATTTTCTGTATTTGTTTTGACGTTTCATACAAATATTATTATCAATTGGATCATAAAATGTTGGAGTAGTATGCCTTCAACCGTGCATTACAAGATAGAAAAAACCATTAACACAAGGGTTTGAAAATGAATTTATTATCAGGTGTTGTTACATCATTCTGTGTATTAAAATTAGAAATTATTTTTATTAAAAAAAATATTTTAACAACTTTTTTCAGTGTTTAACATATAGTTATAAATTTGCATATTCATATGATGAAGCATCTCCTTCAGGAATGGGCATCCAGCATTATTTATTGCCCAGAAACGTAGGATCAGAAGGTATCTTTTCACAAAACATACTGATTGAAAGCATGATATGAATTTATTTTTTATATTAATTACATGAAAGAAATACTCTTACGCCAAAAACAGGTTTTGTTCTTCATCATTGCAGGAGGATTGAGCGCCATTGTAGAGATTGGCAGCTTCAAAATATTCAGCACTTATCTTCCACAGTTTCTTGCAAGAGAAACCAACTTTCATGGGGTACACTATCCTTTGAGTAATATTTTTTCTACGTCTTGCGGGATTATTACCAATTACTTTCTGAGCATCTGGTTTGTCTTTGAAAGAGGAAAGCATTCCAAGAAAAAAGAGTTTGTATATTTTATGGCCGTCTCTTTTGTATCGACTTTATTAAGTTTAAGTTTCTTCCAGGTATTTTATAGTTTTATATTTAAAGATAATATCAATTTATTTTTTTATACCTTGAGCCCGGAAATGATCAGCAAAATTGCAGCGATCTTATTGGTTTCCATTCTTAATTATTCGGTAAAAAAGAAAGTAATTTTTAACGGTTAAGCGGTGACAAAAATTTTAAATTATCTCTGGAGGTTCTGGCTGTTGGTGTTAGCATTTTTTCTGACTGTCATTTTGGGAATCCCGGTCTATATTTTATCCTTTAATAAAAAGCATTATAAATATGCTTATAAATTTATCCGTCTCTGGTGTTTCGGAATGTTTTACGGAATGGGTTTCCGATATGACCTCATTAAGTTATCCGGACAAAAACTGGATAAAAGCAAACCTTATGTTTTTATATCCAACCATACCTCCATCATGGATATCATGCTGGTCTGCATCCTTTCTCCACACCATCCTATTTGTTTTGTAGGCAAAAAAGAACTTGTAAAGATTCCTATTTTTGGAACTATATATAAAAGAATCTGTGTAATGGTCGACAGAGCAAGTGCAAGAAGCCGTGCCGATGTATACCGGAGATGTGCTGAGAAAATGGAAGAAGGTAACAGTATTGCCATATTTCCTGAAGGAGGCGTTCCGGATGATACTTCCATTATTCTGGATGATTTCAAGGATGGGGCATTTATTTTATCTTCAAAACACAACTCCCCTATTGCAGTTCATACTTTTATAGGATTAAAAAAAATGTTTCCTTTTGACAACTCTCAGGGCTATCCCGGAAGAGTAAAGGTATATTTTAATGGTATCATAGATCCTACACCAGTCTCAAAGGACTCAAAATCAGATTCTTTCGAAGAAATAAAAAAAACACTCATTAAGTATTCCGTATAAAGGAAATAAGTATATTTGTTGTGAAATCTTTAATAAATATGTCAAATTATTCTAAACAAACCAATTGGGCACAATTCATTCCATTGGTTACTGTATTCTTCTTCTGGGGATTTGTAGCTGCCAGCAATGATATTCTGATCCCGGTATTTCAAAAAGCCTTCCACTTAACGCAAACTGAAAGTATGCTCGTACAGATCTGCTTTTATGTTGCTTATACCGTAGGATCTTTAATTTATATGATTATCTCGAAAGGCCTTCAACAGGATTTAATCAATAAAATAGGGTATAAAAACGGGCTTATCCTGGGACTTCTAATCTCTGCTGCAGGAACTCTATTATTTTATCCAGCAGCAAATCTCGGGTCTTTCCCTCTGATGATCTCCGGACTGTTTATTGTAGGTTTAGGTTTTTCTTTACAACAGATTGTTGCCAATCCGTTGGCCATTGAAGTGGGCCCAAAGGAAACAGGATCACAGAGATTAACAATGGCCGGGGGAATCAACAATCTTGGAACGACAATCGGACCGCTTATTGTTGCATTTGCTATTTTCGGTTCCGCTTCTGCTGCCAATACGGAAGCAAGCATTGAAAGTGTAAAAATCCCTTACCTGATTTTAGGAGTAGCTTTTGTTTTAGTGGCTATCATGCTGAAATTC
Organism: Chryseobacterium sp. UNC8MFCol; assembly: GCF_000482305.1. Taxonomy (NCBI): domain Bacteria; kingdom Pseudomonadati; phylum Bacteroidota; class Flavobacteriia; order Flavobacteriales; family Weeksellaceae; genus Chryseobacterium; species Chryseobacterium sp. UNC8MFCol. The sequence goes on along the minus strand of NZ_AXUZ01000019.1, from coordinate 120,067 downwards.
TCATCTCTTCCTACAGTAACTCCAACCAATACTGAAGATACCGACGACGCTACCCCGGGAGAGCACAGAAGTTCGGCATTCCAATATCCTCAATTGGTGATGGGAATGATTGCCATTTTTGTTTATGTGGGTGTAGAAGTTTCTACTGCCAGTAACCTGCCAGCTTATATGGAAAAAAACCTTGGTTTTGAAACCAAAGATGTGGCTCCCTATGTTTCATTATACTGGGCATCACTCATGATTGGTCGTTGGACAGGTGCGGTAGAGGCATTTGACGTGAACGCAGGATTTAAAAAAATATTAAGATTCCTTGCTCCTTACCTTGCATTTGGTGTATTCTTATTGGTCAATGCGATTGCTAAGCATGACCTGTCTCCTTTTTATGTATATGGATTTGTTATCATTGCTATGATCATTTGTGATATCATGAGTAAGGGAAACCCTGCAAGAATGCTTTTAATTTTTTCAGTAGCGGGAATTGCTGCCTTACTTATCGGTATGTTTACTACAGGAATGGTTTCCGTATACGCTTTTACCAGTGTAGGTCTGTTCTGTTCTACCCTATGGCCGTGTATTTTCGCCTTGGCTATTAATGGTCTTGGAAAACACACCAATCAGGGATCCGGTTATCTGATCATGATGATTATGGGTGGAGGAATTGTAAGTCTTATTCAGGGATATGTAGCAGATATAACAAATATTCACTTTAGCTATATCATCGGTGTTATTTGTTTTGCTTATCTTGCATTCTATGCAATCCGGGTAACGGGAATTCTAAAGGCCCAGGGTATCAATCTGGATCAAATATCTAAAGGTGATGGTCATTAATTTTACAAAAATACTATATAAAAAAAGAAGTTGGGCAGGTATATTACTTGCCCAATTTCTTTTGTTTTATTTTTTCTCAAAATCTGTATTCATGATTTCTTTTTTTGAAAAATTCTTTGAATTTCAGAAAAAATCACATCAGGTTTTATTCAGCTGGATTCCTTTTTCTGCGGGAGACGTGCTCTACATTATGCTGGGAGGAGCAATACTCTACCTCTTTATCCGTTTGTTTAAAAGAGAGAAAAGAGCTGCCTCCATGCTAAAGATACTCATCATCCTCAATGTCTTCTATTTTATCTATCAGGTGTTCTGGGGAATGCTTTATTTTCAGACCCCTATTATTAAAAAGCTTTCCAGCCAGGAAAAGCCGGAAACAGAAAAGGCAAAAAAATTGGCTTTACGCTATCTTGAAAAATGCAAAACAACCAGACAATCCGTGCATGAAGATCACAGCGGGGTATTTATCATCCGTGATCTGAAATCTGTACAACAGGAAATCCTTCTGCAGCAGACCAGATTACCCAGGAATATTTCGGATAAAAAAGCTTCACAGGTTTTGAGTATGAAGCCTAGTATATTCAAGTATGTGATGAGTTTTACGGGTATTCTCGGTTATTATAATCCTTTTACTGCTGAAGCACAATACAATTCGGAATTGCCGTCTACTTTTATCCCTTTTACTACCGCTCATGAAAGTTCTCATCAGCTTGGCTTTGCCAGAGAGCAGGAAGCTAATTTTGTGGGGTATTTGATAGGAGTAAATTCCGGCAATACGGATTTGAAATACAGTACAGAATATTTTACGTTAAAAAGCCTTTTAAGGTTTATAAGTGATAAGGATCCAAAGTTTGTAAAATCTGTTCTTGACAATTACTCTCCCGCTATGAAAAGAGACAGAGCTTATGAAAAAAAATTCATCTTTACCCATCAGGGGTGGTTGGATGATTTCTTTGGATATACTAATAATCTGTTTCTTAAGACCAACCAACAAGAGGGTGCTGTCACCTATTCGTACTTTATTGATCTCCTTTTAAACTACGAAAAATAAACAAAAAAAGAATCGTATCAGGCGATACGATTCTAAAAACACAAATGATGAAAAAAAATTTATTACCTTGACTTGTTCCCTCATTCAAGGCGATGTAAAAGTACGACATATTTTATAAATACAAAAACATTTCTTTTCTTTTTTAAAACTTTATGAAAACTTTATGATTTTTTAAGTTTTTTTGAGTTCAGCTCATGATAACACTAATCATAGTAACCTCTTATATCTTTCATAAAAACATCATTAAAAGTGGACAGAGGGTACAAAAACACTAAAATTTTAAACATTTGTTTGATAAATAAATATTCCAGTTATTTTACTTTTGGATTACATAAAAAATTAGAGTTATTCCTTTATAATTGAACATATCTCTAAAATTTCGCGACTAAGTTCGAGGAACTTTTAATCCTTTGAACAGACATTTTTATAAAGATAGTAATGAGGTAATGATCTGTCATCATATGATTAAAATTCTCAGATTGTCTGCCACGTATTCTCCTCACTTACATAACGAATGCGTATTTTTATTATGTATTTACAAAATAATGAAGTCCCTACCTCTATTTATATTTGAATTCAAAGAACTTTTCTTAAAAAAGGAATTACACTAGCCAGTTTAGCAAAAAATATAAAAACAAACACAATTTACTTATCAGAAACAATCAAAACTCATAAGGGAAAAAACTTCGCTACCTATCTTAATGATCTTAGAATTGATTTTGCTTTAAATAGATTGATAAAAGATAAAAAATTTCAGGCTTACAAGGTACCGGTAATTGCTGAGGAATTGGGTTATAATAACGCACAGGCCTTTTCTTTGGCTTTTAAGAAAAAAACGGGTACTAGCCTTTCTATATATACTAAGGAGATTGAAAAATCCTTCAACACATAAATTAATAAGCTCAAAAACTCATCATTCATAAAAATAAAATATTGAAATTCAAACCAAATCTACCAACATCCTGTTATATCTCACCAATAACAGAAAAATTTTTTTGTATATTTAAAACATCTGTGTATTTTAGATAAAAATATTAATATGATTTTTGACAAACTAATACACTATCTGAAACTTGACAAACAGGAATTTATTTTCCAGTTTAATTCTCACCCCAATTACCCATCAGCACTGGCTTTCAGCGATACTTTAAATTTCCTTGGAGTAAAGAATGATGCCTATGAACTTGATAAGGAATATTGGGATGAACTTCCGGAAGAGTTTATTGCTATTGTTGAAAATTCCTTTTCATTAGTAAAAAAATCAGGAAATACCTACTCCGTATATTCAGAGAAAGCAAAAACACTGAATAAGGAAGAACTTTATAAAAAATCTACGGATTTTGTACTTTTATTTGAAAAAACTGAAAATGCTGAGAATAAACTGGCGTTCAATTTCAAGCCAATTCTTTACGCAGTATTTGCCATTATTGTCGTTTATTCATTTTTGGGCCAAAGCTTATATGAAGCTATCTTCAATCTTTTATCATTGGCTGGTGTATATATTTCCCTTGAGATTTTTAATCAGAAATTTGGAAATGTTTCTACCGTTATCGGAAGTATTTGCGGTGGCGGAGGTGCTGCTGCCAGCCAAACCACCAATTCGTGTGATAAAATTATCAAGCAGGATAAAACCAGTATTTTAGGCTTAAAGTTTGCAGATTTTTCACTGATCTATTTCATTGGTCTTACGATATTGGGATTATTCTTACCGACAACCTCTTATATTGTAAAGGGATTTACATTTGTTTCCCTGTTAGCCATTGGATATTCTTTATACATTCAGGCTTTCGTGGAAAAGGCTTTTTGTAGAATCTGTCTCTTAATCATTTCCATTTTAGTTGCGCAGCTGGTCATCAGTAGTATCTTTTTCCAAAATTCACCATTTGGAATCGGAGTGCTTTTGCTCACTCTTATTCTTTGGGTGATTATTTTCTCTGCGGTACTCTATTTCAGTACACTTCTGGAGCAAAAAGAAACCCTGCAAAAATCCAATGCAAAAAATCTCCGATTCAAAAGAAATTATGAGCTGTTCAAAAGTCAATTACTGACCACTGAAAAAATAGAATTTCAGGATACCCATACATTTTCGGTAGGAAAAAAAGATTCAAATTTACGCATCTCCATTGTTTCAAATCCTTACTGTGGGTTCTGTAAAGACGCTCACAAATTGGTAGAATCTATTTTAGAAAAATATCCTGATGGTGTTTCTTTGCAGATGAGATTCAATTACACACCGGATAGGGCCAATGAAAAATATACTCGGTTAATCTCCGACCTTACCTATATTTACAACAATAAGCCGGAAAAAGACTTCCTACACGCTATCGAGCAATGGTTTGAAACAAAAGATGAAAGTAAAATCAACACATTGTCCGGAGGTGTTCCAACCTCGGAAAACTTACATCCAATTATTGAAATGTCAAATCAAAACAGTGAAGCTGGCTTAAACTTTACTCCTATTCTCATCATCAACGGCTATCAGTTCCCGGACAAATATGATCGTGAAGATATTGTCTATTTTATTGATGAATTGATAGAGGATGAAGACTTCCAGTAAATAAATATCCCTGATATAAAATTTTCACTATCTTAGGAAAAGTAAAAGCGACATCCGAAAAGCTATAAAAGAGTAGGAAAAAACGAAAAACTATTGATCATGAAAAACCTTAAACAACTTTCGAGAGAAAACTTAAGAACTCTGCAGGGAGGAATTACCGAGGAGTGTGCCCGAATCCAAAGTGAAGCGAGCTACTGTGAATCTAAAATAAATCCTCCAAAAGAAGGAGCAATAAACGCTTGTAATAAATGGTGTTATTACTAATCCACCGTTGAACTGAATTGTAACATTGAATAAAAGTAAAAATGTCGTCATCTTTCTGACGACATTTTATAATGAATATTAGTTTTGAAGAAATTTCCTTTTTATAAGCAACCAGACACTAAAGACTGTGGGCCTACCTGCCTTAGAATCGTAAGTAAATATTATGGCAGAAGCATATCCTTGCAACAAATCCGTAACCTTTCTGAGACCACTCGTGAGGGAAGCAGCCTTCTTGGGCTGAGTGATGCTGCCGAAAACCTGGGATTCCGTTCTATGGGAGTCCAGATCGACTTTAATACCCTTGTAGAAGAAGTGCCCTTTCCATGTATCGCACACTGGAATAAAAATCATTTTGTTGTTGTTTATAAGATTGACAAAAATAACAAAGTATATGTATCAGATCCCAGCTACGGGCTGATCACCTACACCCGCGATGAGTTTATCCAATTCTGGATCGGCGAAAATGCCAATGAAAATACAGAAGAAGGAATTGTTCTGATTCTGGAAACTACCCCTGCATTTTTCCAGACTGAGTTTGATACAGATCAAAGCAAAGCCAGCTTCACATTTCTATCCAAATACCTGCTTAAATATAAGACACTTGTTATACAGCTGGCAGTCGGGCTTTTGGGAGGAAGTTTACTCTCACTGATCTTTCCGTTTCTTACCCAGAGTATAGTAGACGTCGGAATACAAAATCAGGATATCAACTTTATCTACATGGTTTTGCTTGCCCAGATCATGCTGTTTCTTGGCAGAATGGGAATAGAAGTGATCCGAAGCTGGATCCTCCTCCACTTATCTGCAAGGATAAATATTTCCATCATATCAGATTTCTTTATCAAGCTGATGAAACTTCCTATAAGCTTTTTTGATACAAGGATGACAGGAGATATCATGCAGAGGATCAATGACCACCACCGAATAGAGCAACTCCTTACCAGTTCATCACTGAACACACTATTCTCTCTCGTAAACCTTATCATTTTCAGTATTGTTTTACTATTCTATGATTACAGGCTATTCATTGTATATCTTGTCGGAGCTGTATTGTATATCGGATGGATTAGCTTTTTCCTGAAAAAAAGAAAAGAACTTGATTATAAAAGGTTCTCCCAGGTTTCGCAGGAACAAAGTAAAGTGATTGAACTGATCAACGGTATGCAGGAGATCAAAATGCATAATGCCGAAAAACAAAAGAGATGGGATTGGGAGTTTCTTCAGGTGAAATTATTTAAAATCAGAATAAAATCTCTATCGTTAGAGCAATGGCAATCCGTAGGAGGAAACTTCATCAATCAGATGAAAGATATTCTTGTAAGCTTCCTTTCTGCCAAATTGGTCCTTAGCGGAAATCTTACTTTGGGGATGATGCTTTCGGTACAGTATATTATCGGACAGCTGAACAGCCCGCTCCTGCAGCTTATCGACTTTATAAAACAAACTCAGGACGCCAAAATTTCCCTTGAAAGATTAGGTGAAATTCACGATAAAGAAGATGAAGAGGATAAAAACGAACAATACGCTACAGAAATCCCGCAAAGAGATATTGAGATCTCCAATATGTCTTTCAGATACATAGGTTCTGATGTTCCGGTTTTTGAAAACTTAAGCCTTAGCATACCGTATCAAAAAACAACAGCAATTGTAGGAGCCAGTGGAAGCGGAAAAACCACACTGCTAAAGCTGTTGATGAAATTCTATGATCCGGATCAGGGTGAAATCAGAATCGGAAATACCAGTCTGAAAAATATTTCCCCAAGATACTGGAGGGATCATTGCGGAGTGGTAATGCAGGAAGGCTATGTCTTTAATGACACGATTGCCAATAATATTGCTGTCGGTGAAGATCATATCGATAAGAAAAAACTAAGGCGCGCCGTAGAAATTGCCAATATTAAAGAATTTATAGAAGGGCTTCCGTTAAGTTATAATACAAAGATCGGGAATGAAGGAGTTGGCGTAAGTGGAGGCCAGAAACAGCGTTTGTTTATCGCCAGGGCCGTATACAAATCTCCCGAATATATTCTGTTTGATGAAGCAACATCCGCATTGGATGCCAATAATGAAAAGGTTATTATGGAAAACCTTGAACAGTTCTTTAGGGGTAAAACGGCAGTGGTTATTGCCCACAGACTTTCAACCGTAAAACATGCTGATAAAATCATAGTATTAGATAATGGGAAAGTCGTAGAAGAAGGTAGCCACGCAGAATTGGTAGACCTAAGGGGAGAATATTACAGGTTGGTAAGAAACCAGCTTGAACTAGGAAATTAATATCCACGAATATGAAGACAGCGGAATCCGAAAAGCTTACAGAGTAGGAAAACTAAAAAGCTATTAATATGAAAAATCTGAGAAAACTTTTAGACCTGATTTCCGTTAATAGCTGGGCGGGGTGTCTACAAAGAAATTGTTGTGGGCCCTGGTGTCATGGTACAGCAGAAACTCCCCATTTATTTAATTATATTTCCTCCGAAACATCGGAGAATTTTATCTTATAAAAATGAAAGAAGACGTTTTAGATAATATTGAACTCCGCTCAGAAAGCGTACAAGATATCTTAACCCAGCCTCCGCATTGGATGATACGTTGGGGCAATACGGTTATATTTGTTATTCTCCTGCTCATCCTTGTTATGAGTTATATAATAAAATACCCTGAGTTTGTACCGGCTCCCATTATTGTAACCTCTCAGAATCCTCCGGAAAAAATGGAGGCAAGAATCAGTTCCAAAATTGAAAAGATATTCATTAAAGATCACCAGGAGGTCAAAAAAAATGAAGTTTTGATGGTTATGCAATCTGCTGCCAACTATAAAGATGTATTAGAGCTTAAAAAACTGGTTGATTCAATTGCTCCCAACCAGATAGCTTCCTTCCCTTTAGCCCAGGCATCAAGGTTTAAACTTGGTGAATTACAGGGAGATTACAACAGCTTTGCAAAGGCGTTTCAGGATGAAGCCCTGTTTACCCGTTTACAGCCTTATGCTCCGGAAAACCTGGCCGCCAACAACAGTATTTCTGAATACAGAACAAGAATTACAACTTTAAAACAACAGAAAAATCTGGAGTTGGCCAAGTATGACCTAACCAAGAAAAGTTTCCAGAGGTCACAGGAACTCTTTAATCAGGGGGTCATCTCTTCTATGGAACTTGAAAATGAGAAAATCAAATATCTTCAGGCCCAGCAAAACCTTGAAAATATTAATATTTCCATATCACAAACAGAAGAAGGTATTTCCAATCTTAATAAAACAAAAAGCGGAACAGCCATTAATACTGAAAAAGATAAAATCACCTACTCTTCACAAACACTACAGCTATTTGAGCAGCTTCGAAAATCTCTGAAGCAATGGGAGCAGAATTACCTTGTTATTTCATCAACCGATGGGGTAGCCAGCTTTCAGCAGTTTTTCGGCGAAAATCAATTCGTAAAAGTGGGAGAACCGATCTTATCTATCTTACCTAAAAATAAAGAGAAGCTGGTTGGCAGAATGTCTGTACCTACAGTTAACTCCGGAAAAATCATTCCGGGAGAGAAGGTATTGATTAAATTGGATAACTACCGTTTTCAGGAATATGGGATTATTGAGGGTAAGGTACAGAATATATCGCTGATTCCTGATGATAAAGGAAATTACTATGTAGATGTAGTATTACCAAAAGGATTAAAAACAAGCTATAATAAGACCCTTATTTTCGATAAAGAACTTCGGGGAAGTGCAGAGATCGTGACGCAGGATTTAAGGCTTATTGAGAGGTTTTTCTATCAAATCAGAAAGCTCCTCGGATACCAATCCTGATTATGCATCGGATAAAACAAAAAATGCCATTTTCACAAGCTGTGAAAATGGCATTTCCTTTTTGTACTTATATATTCTTATCCTCCATTATTTTCCCATAAAATTTCTCCTGAACTTATTCTTTCTGAGCGCATGTATATCCACAAAGATTCATCAGCTACTTGATGGCTTTCTTCCCCTCTTACAGGAATCACATTTGTTTTGTGTTTTGTAAAACTTCAGATTGCAACTCACAGTGTAAAAGACGAAACTTTTTATTTGCAGATTAACCAAACTTTTTGTGCAGCCCCCGACTTCTGTACCTGATCCCTGAAATCTCAGTAAAATAATAAAAGGGAGACGACCTATTGGAAAATAAAAACCGCAATCATTATAAACAATGACTGCGGTTTTTTGTAGCGAAGACGGGAATTGAACCCGTGACCTCAGGGTTATGAATCCTGCGCTCTAACCGACTGAGCTACCTCGCCTTTTCGGTGGTGCAAATATAGAAAATATATTTTATCTACCAAAATTATTTTAGCTTAAAATATTCTAAAACATCGCCAACATGCTCTGGTTTATTGATTATCTTATTGTTAGCATCTAAAATAAAATAGGTCGGAGTAGCGTGTACATTGTAAGTTTCAGTATAGCTACTGTTCCATCCTCTCAATTCTGAATCATTCACCCATGGGAAAGCAGCTATTTTCTTAGTGTATGAATTTTTATCAACATCTAAAGAAAGCGCTACAACCTGAATATTTTTTCCCTTTAACTCGTTATATTTTTCCAAAAGCTTGGGAAGCTCGGTTTCACAGTGCGAACAGGTAGATGACCAAAAGACAACCACCTTCTTATCTGCCTTTACATCATAAAGTGATTTTGCACTCGTATTTACAGGAGACTGGAACTTATAGTTTGGAAAAGCTGCCCCCATTTCTACATTAGCATTAGATTTGATGGTAGAAGCCAGTCTGTCGGTAATGGTACACTTGAGGTTTTTAGCAAGCCCCAGATATTTACTTTTAAACTCATCCATCTGATAGACGTCAAAAATGTCGATCAGTTCCGATAAAACAGTCTGGCCTCTTGGAGTTTCCACCTTCAGACGATCAAGAAGCTTATCTACAGAACCGGTGACGTTTGTATTACCGCCTGAGTTAAGATATGCGACCAATACCGGTCTCAATAAGGATGATGTTTCCAGCATATCATTAGACTTATCCAGGAAATTGATTATCTCGTCCTGGCTGGGTTTTTTAGCAGGATCTGACGGATTAGAAAGGAACTTACTGTAGTTGGTATTATAATATGAGATAAACGGATGTTTTGCCGCATCAATGGCACCAGAGTTACCCGAAAGTCTTTCAATCTCGGTTTTCAATGCTTTTCCGAAGTCTGTATTATCTTTGTAATATTCTTTGATCTGGCTCAGAGCAGGAAGAATAAGCTCTTTCTTTTGAGAACCTTCCTGTTGTTTACTCATCAGCTCATTGGCTTCATCAAGGTAAATAATATCTTTTACTTTATTATTCTGAACATCCAGCTTCAAGCTGACATTTTTATTTTCAGAAATAAAGTTCACGGTATTGTTGGAACCCGGAAAATACACTTTCATCATCCCCATATAATTATTGGGATACTTGAATGTCCAGGTGTTATTTTTACTTTGTTCTTTGGTAACAACAACATCTTTAGAACCGTTTAATGTATATAGAATAGCGTCCTGATCTTTAAAGTCTGCAGGAGCCTGAATAGTAACTGAAAATTGAGCCTGCAAAGCAAATGCAGCTAAAACTGCAGATAGTGTATAAATCTTTTTCATAAAGTAAAAATAAAAAAACTCCCTGACTAATCAGAGAGTTTAATATTATTTTAATAAAATTTTATGCTTTTACGCTTTTATACTTCTTGGTAAAGAATACAATGAATGCAATAGCTACGAGAGAAAGTACATATACATACATATCGATTGGTGCAGCTGGGTCTCCCCCTCCTGTACCGTGACCTCCTGTACCTCCGCCTCCTCCCGGTACCGGTGGTGCAGCCTGTACGAATACTACAGCAAGAAGAAAAATTGCGGATACTAGTTTATTAATAGTTTTCATATTGTTTATTTTAAGATTTTAGTGTTAACAGTTTCTCCTTTATCAGAGACAATTTTTACAACGTAAGAGTTTTTAACAGAGCTATCGAGCTCAATTACAAAATCTCTGGATGCATCAACCGCTTTTTTGGAGATTACCAGTTTACCGCTCATATCATAAACTTCAATATCTGCTTTTTTCCAGTTTGGATCAAATCTGACAATATAGTTTGTAATTGCCGGATTGTAAACCACCGCTGTTCTTGAAGGTCTTGCTTCTTTTTTATCAATTGCTAACGTACCGTTATTAGGCTCTCCGTAGTATAAATTATACTCCTCATGAGTTACAGGAACAATATCTCCTTGTTTAGCCTGCTGTACAGTTCCGTTTTCAGCTTTGAAATAGAATCCTATACCGGCAGAAAGCTGGTGTGCTCCTGCAGGAATTGGTTCAGCATTTTCTTTTATTTCAAACTTGTAATACTTGATCTTAGTCTGATCATAATTTACAAGCATTACATTTTTACCTTGGAAATCACTTTCATTGGCTTCATTGATATATAACCAATACTGACCAGTATAGTTATTATCATATCCTCCGTTCACCGCTTCTTCAAAAGTTCCGATTAGGTTCATTGGAGTCGCAGCAGCCTGTACAGTACTGGCAATAGAAGTCTGGTGACCAGTAGCTGAAGTAGGAGTAACTACATAGTAAGTTCTTGCAATTTCGTTTTTATTAGCATCAAGACCAATAACCCCTAGTTGCTTTACAGTTCCTCTGTCTGTCTTGCTTCCTCCATTGCTCATCTTTGCAGCATTAACGTTATAATCAACTCCGTTTGCTCTAACAACATCTTTGAATCTTCTAAGCGTGTTGAAGTTTAAAGTTTGAGCTGTATTATCTCTAAGCTTGATAATAAATGGCTGCATTGGCTTGATGATCAATCCTGTATCTCCTACCGGAACACCATTCAAAGCAAACGTCTGAATCTGGGCCCCTGTGGTATAAGTTGCAGAAGAACCACCTGAATTTTGAGTAACTACATTACCTGAGGTGTATTCAATACCCATAATGTTGGTAATGTTATTCCCGTCTGTAATTGTTCCGTTCTCAATATACCCGATTTTAGATAAATCTAAATTGGTTAAGAATGGGTTACCGAACTGGTAAATATTTTTACCGTAGGTTCCTGTCCAAGAACCATTAGGAAGGTCAAACTGATCCTGGATATAGGTATAGTAATATTCCTGATAAGAATTTTTGTAAGTTCCGTTAGGTCCAAAATTTACATTTCCTGCGTTTTGTAAGTTAACAGGAGCTGCAAATTCTGCATACGGCTTTCCTGTAAGAGTAAATACATTACCCGTTGCAGGAGCACTTAAGTTCAGGTTGTTATTTCTAGACCCTAACATATAGTATCCGGAACCGTCAGATGTCGTATTGGCAAGGTTGGTAAAATGGTCAGACACAGCACTTGTGTTATTCCATTTTAAGATCAAATCATTATTTACAGAATTGGCATTGTTTACACTTCTGGTAGTTCCAAAAGTTTTGCCTAGTTCAGTAGATAATGAATTGAATGTTTTACCAAAGAAAGGAAGGGCAATTTGTTGGAAGTAGTTTCCGTCACCCTGTTTGTTAGTTCTGTATTCCTTACTTACAACACCAGTAATTCCGGCTTGGGATAAACCTTGAATATATAACTGGCCATAAGTAGAGGTTGCATAATTGGCGGGATCATTCAGCCTTACAATGATGTTTCCTCCGTCAGTTTTATCTGCACCGGATGCATCAATTGTTTTAAAGGCGTCTGTAGTTGATCCTACAACCATCATGTTTCCGTGTAGATCCAAAAGGCCATTACCTCTTGTTTGTACACCGCCACCGCTATACACTAGGGTGCCTTCGCTCACATACATATTAGCGTTAGTGTCTACATGACATAGAACATTCTGCGCCTGAACAGAATAGCTAACGGCTAAAAGACCTATAGCAAATAAACTTTTTCTCATTGTATAAATTATATTTGTGTGTTAATACAATCTTCACCCGCAAAGGTATTATTTTTTTCCAAAAAAAAAAAATATTTTATCTATTAATCAAAATATTATCTTCGGAAAGGATAATATTTTTCTCTTCTCCAATTGAAAACATATAGTCCTCCAGAACTTTTTCCGTAGTTCCTCTCAACCCTCTGGCTCCTAATCCCTTTTCAATTGTTTCTTCAACAATTTTTTCAATTGCCCCGTCGGTAATTACCAAATCTGTGCCATCCATCTTGAAAAGTTCAACAAATTGGTTCACGATTGAATTTTTTGGTTCCTTCATGATTCTTACCAGAGTCTCTTTCGTGAGTTTATCGAGGTAAGTAATGATCGGAAATCTTCCTAAAAGTTCGGGAATTAATCCGAAAGATCGAAGATCGACTGCATTAATATTTGTTAATACATATTCATCCTCATCGACTTTATTGATTTTTTCAGAGCTAAACCCAATGGCCTGCTTATTCATTCTTCTTTCGATGATCTCTTTGATCCCGTCAAAAGCCCCTCCTGCAATAAACAGGATATTCTGGGTATTCACCTGAATGTATTTTTGGTCCGGGTGTTTTCTGCCTCCCTGCGGCGGAACGTTTACAATACTTCCTTCCAGCAACTTCAGCAGCCCCTGTTGTACTCCTTCTCCGGAAACATCTCTGGTAATACTTGGATTATCTGATTTTCTTGCAATTTTATCGATCTCATCAATAAAGACAATTCCTTTTTCTGCTTTTTCCACATCATAATCTGCTACCATCAACAGTCTTGACAGGATACTTTCCACATCTTCTCCTACGTAACCTGCTTCTGTTAAAATAGTAGCATCAACGATACAGAAAGGAACATTCAGCTCTCTGGCAATTGTTTTCGCCAGCAAAGTTTTTCCTGTTCCGGTCTCCCCTATCATGATGATATTTGACTTTTCAAGCTCTACTTCTCTGTTTTCATCCTGGGCATGCAGCAATCTTTTGTAATGATTGTAAACAGCAATGGAAAGCTGCTTCTTTGCCTGATCTTGCCCGATCACGTACTGATCCAGGAATTCCTTGATCACTTTCGGCTTTTTAAGTTCTTCCATACTTTCTGCCGGAGCATATCCCGCTTTGGAAGCACCATCTTTTACAATAGCATGTGCCTGTTCTATACAATTTTCACAAATAAAACCGTTCTGCCCGGAAATCAGCATCTGTACTTCATTTCTTTTTCTACCGCAGAAAGAACACTGGTTTGAATTCATATGATATAATAATATGTATATGTTAAAGAAAATCGTAAAAAATTTCTTTTTTACGATTTTCTGTTGGTTAAGAATTAATAATTGAGTTTTGAATCTCTGTATATTCTTCGTTCGTTAATTTTAATCTTTCATTTCTGAAGTTCATGTCTTCCATCTTGTTTAAAGGAATCAGATGGATGTGAGCATGGGGTACTTCAAGTCCTACTACCGCTACTCCTACTCTTACACATGGAATTGCAGTTTTGATCTTCTTGGCTACCTCTTGGGCAAATCCCCAAAGGTTTTTGTATTCTTCACTGTCAAGATCAAAAATCAGATCCACTTCTTTTTTAGGAACTACCAGGGTATGTCCTTTCACCAGCGGCATTGCGTCTAAGAAAGCGATAAAGTTTTCATCTTCTGCAATGGTATACGAGGGAATTTCGCCGTTGATAATTTTTGTGAATATAGTGCTCATTTATATAGAAGTTAGAGGTTAGAAATCTAAGATGATATCAGACTATAGTGTAATGTCTAATACTTCAAAAGAAAGTTTGTTTCCGTTGGGTAGAGTAATTTCTGCAGTTTCACCTACAGCTTTTCCCAGAAGTCCTTTTGCAATCGGAGTGTTTACAGAAATCTTTCCTGTTTTCAGGTCACTTTCGTTATCCGGTACCAATTTAAATACCTGCTCTTGTTTGGTAGCATTATTTTTAAGTTTCACAGTCGTTAAGATGGAAACTTTTGAAGTATCTAATTGGCTTTCGTCTATAATTTTAGAAGTAGAGATTACATCTTTCAGCTTGGAAATTCTCATTTCAAGCATTCCCTGAGCCTCTTTAGCCGCATCATATTCTGCATTTTCAGACAAATCTCCTTTGTCTCTTGCTTCTGCGATCTGCTGAGTAATTTTTGGTCTTTCCACAGTTTCCAACTGTTCCAGCTCAGCTTTCATTTTCTCCAGGCCCTCCTTTGTTACATAGCTTGCCATAATTTTCAAAATTTAGTTTTAGTATAAAAAAATAATCCGACATTTGCCGGACAATGTTTTACGTGTTATAATCGTTTAATTTTTACAAATATATAAAAATTTAAATTGAAATGAAAAAAACTTTTTCTATATTATCTATTTTCATCCTGTTGATTTCCAGTTCATTATACATAAACTCTTGCGGAAGCAGAGAAGATACCGTAAGCTGCTTTCCCAATAACCCGATCAACGTTACTTTGAATCTAAACCTTCCGGCTTACAATAATCTGAACTATGACAACGGCTGGGTGTATGTGAATGAGCAGCAATCGGGAACCCGAGGATTAATTATAGTTCGTGTAGGAAATGCATTCAAAGTATATGACAGGAATGCACCTCACATATGTCCGGATAACAACACGACTCTTGAGGTGAAAAATAATATTGCCATCATATGTCCGAAGGATAACAGCACATGGATTCTCAGAACCGGGCAACCGGAATCCGGTTCCAAAACCTCTCTCCCACCAAAGACTTATAACACCTATGATTTTGATCCTACAACCAAAGTTTTACATATTTATTACTAATAAAGTAAATAAAAAACCACAATACAATTATTGTGGTTTTTTATTTAGTCCGGGTATTTGACCGCTTTATCCAGCTCGATCGGATTATTGAACGACCTGATCTTTTCTCGTTCCCTTTTCTCTGCAGGTTTTAATTCATCCTTACTCAGCACCGTTCCGTCTTCAAGCAGTAGTTTTTTCCCTTCGGGAATGCTTAATCTGCCATTAAAAACATATTTAAAAGGATCTTTATAAATCTCTACCTTCAGTTGAGACAACTTCTTGTAATTGGTTGACACCGCTCCTTTGCTGTACTCATTCAAGGTGTAACTTTTATAGTTTGCTACAATTTTTTCACTTTTAACGAGCCGGAAAACATAATTCTTTTTAGAATCATACAATTCCACAATCAGACCTGGTAAACCATTGAATTTATAGGGGCCATACGAAAATGGAATTTCCTGGGTAAACCAGGCAGTCCAGGTTCTTCCCCCAAAGCGCGTTTCAGCCTTTTGTACTCTGAGATCATTAATCACCTTTGTATCACTTGCCATCTTCCAGTCAAGATGTACCGGCTCCTCTATTTTGTAAAAATTGACATCACCGATATATTCATAATTCTCGTATGAAGGAGCGTTCAATTTTTTTGTTAAAAATGAAGTTAATCTAAATCCCTTATAACCCTGTATTCCTGTCGCTTCAAATATAGAATCTCTTACGTAATACAGTCTGTTGTAATAGACGGCATTTTCTTTTGTTATTTCCAAATAATAATTCTCCTTATCGGTTTTACCGGAAATTGAATCTTTCTTATACTCCACTTCATAAATAAAACGGTCATTCTGGGCCGATAGCAAGTAGTGAAAGGTCAATAACAGTAAAATAAGCATTTTCTTCATGGTATGATATCGTTTTAATCTTTTATTTTTGTCAATATCTCTGATTTCAACATTGCGGGATCCAGGACAATTCTGCTCATATCCACTATGGAAATCACGATGCGCAATGATATGAATAAAAAACAGTATTTTTATCTATAAAACATATACAATGAAATAGGCATTTCTTAAAAACCAGGATAGCAATGGAGCTCACAATTCAGAAATGATTCTTTTGAATAATAAGATCAAATCATTATCAGTATTCTTAGTATTTTTGCTTCCATTCTTTTTATAAGAAAACACAAAATACATAGTACAATTAAAAATGAAGATCGTTATACAAAGAGTTTCGGAAGCTAATGTAAAAGTAGACGGAAAAATCGCAGGAGAAATCGGAAAAGGCTTAATGCTGCTGGTTGGCATTGATGAAAATGATGAAAAAGCAGATGCAGAATGGCTGGTTCAAAAGGTTTTAAATCTCAGGGTCTTTGGCGATGAAGACGGGAAACTGAATCTTTCCGTAAAAGATATTTCAGGAGAAATTCTGTGCATCAGCCAGTTTACCCTGATTGCCGATTATAAAAAGGGAAACCGCCCTTCATTCATCAAAGCGGCAAAACCTGATAAGGCTGTTCCTTTGTTTGATTATTTCAAAGAAGAACTAGCCAAATCAGGACTGAAAACAGCCAGCGGAATCTTCGGGGCAGATATGAAAGTATCCCTCATCAATGACGGTCCTGTAACCATTGTTATGGATTCAATTACCAAAAACTGATCGCAGGATAACAATGAGCAATAAAAATATTCTCCTTCTTTATGCTTTTATCAGCCTGGTCTTCCTTGCTGAAGTTGTTTTATCTTTAAACCAGTATAGCTTTTCCGGATATTACACGGATAAAATCATCAATTGGATGTGGCTCGCAATGACCTTATTGATCATCCTGAGGTTTTGGAGAAAAAAAGTTGTCAAGGCATATTTTGCCGTTCTCATTTTCTCTGTTCTTTTGAGCATGTTACCTATGATGATTCCTTTTTTCGCTTTGGTCAATTACTTTTCAACATTGGATGATTATCAGCAGATACAACTTGACAAGATCTATAGAATTGAAAGAACGCGTCGGAATGTCCTGGATAAACCTAAAGTGTATATCTACAAAAACGAAGGCATTGTGGAAAAAGAAATATATAAAGTGCCCTATTTAGAGATTGTGGAAAAAGTTTTTCAGGATCATTTCACCAATGATATAGCTGGAGAAGCACAGCCCATTCAGAAGGCAAAACTGGTAAGCGTCGATAAAGACAGCCTAGGAATTGAATACGAAATCATGAATAAAAAAAATATCTTTTATCACAAAGATAAAAAAGAGGAATCAGAATCAGAATTATAAAAAACATACAATCACAGCTACAAAAACCATGTTTATTCATTTACAGTTACAGGCAAGACATTGTCTTTTACTCTTTCTCATTACAGCGTTTACTTGTTATGGACAAGACCGTGAACAACTTTTAAAGACAAAGCTTGACTCCGCTTTTTCACAGGTCTTTAATGAAAACAGTCCCGGAGGCAGTATCCTGATTCAACAGGGCAATAAGACACTCTATGAAAATTCATTTGGACTTGCAGACCTTACAACAAAAGAAAAATTCACGAGTAAAACAGTATCTAATGTTGGTTCTATTACAAAAACTTTTGTGTCTTATGGAATTCTGATTCTCCAGAATAAGAAAAAGCTCTCCATAGAAGATCATCTTCTGAAATTCTTCCCGGACTTCAAAAACAGGAAAGCAGTTGCAGATATCAGGCTCCGCCACCTCCTTACCCATACTTCCGGCCTTCCGGATCTCAGACAGGTTGCCAAAGACAGTATATATTATCTTACGGCGAAGGACAAAGAAAATTTTGAGCCATTAAAATCTACCGATTCATTGGAATTTGAGCCCGGAACGAAATCAAATTACTCCAATCCTGCGTATAACGGACTTGCATTGATCATTGAAAAAACAAGCCATCAAAAATGGCAACAATTTATTGCAGAAAATATATTCAGACCTTCAGGGATGCAAAACACAACCATTACTGACGGTAGTTTCCCAGACAAAGGGGTAGCTCACGGATATGTTCTCAGGAATAATATCTATGAGGAATATGATTATGGTGAATGTCCTACTTTTGCAGCTGCCGGAAATGGCGGAGTCTGGAGTTCTGTTGAAGATTTAAAGAAATATATTTCAGCTCTTCAACAATGTAAATTTACAGACTGTCATACTATAAAAGAATCCCAAACCACCTGGAAGCCTGCTAACTGGAAAAGTGATAAAATAGCCGATCATACCGGAATCTGGTTCGTTCATAATGGGTTTTATACGGGAATAAAAACAGAAGAAAAGGTAAAGGTTATCGAACACGCCGGGGATCAGGGAGGTTTTAAATCACATCTTCTTATCATTCCTGAGAAACAGATTTCTATTGTCTGGCTTACCAATAATAATGCGTTTATTACCGGACATATCCGAAGGATATTATTACAGTTAAAATATATCGAATAAAAAATTAAAAATGTCTCCCACATGTTGTGAGACATTTTTTTTGCCCTTTACCGCAACATTTTTTCCGACGGAATTAATATGTAACCAAAAAAACATACAAATCAAAATAATTTCACAAAAACGTGATTTGTTTTAATTTTATTATTATTTTTGACATAAACATAAACTGATCCACAACCATTTAACAAAATTTATATGAAAACAAAAATTCAAATTTTCTCTTTGTTTATGTTCTCCTGTTCTCTCTGTCTTGCACAGAAACCTTCAAACGGAGACTCTTATGCAAAAGCCAATATCTATGTCTGTTTTTCAAAAGGTATTGCTTCAGCAAAAGCTGCATTTGCACAAAACCCTGAGCTGGAAAAATTGGCCAGGGAAAACAGCATGTCATTTACCTATGACCTTGGCTTTACTGATGAAAAACTTTCTGAGATGGCAAGAAACAGTAAGCTCAACGGTTATTCTCCTGAATCTGTCGAAAAACTGAAAAGAATATTCAAAGCTGACCTTCCCCTTCAAAATGAAGAATATGCCCAAAGGCTGGCTCAGGCTCTTGAAAGATTTCCTGAAGTTGAATATGCATCAGTAATGAGCAGTACTCCTGTAGAACCTCCGTTAATCAATGCTTTTGTTGCAACTCCTGATCTGGAAAACCTTCAGACTTACCTGAACGACAACCCCGGAATCAATGCCAAGTATGCCTGGTCGAGAGGGATTACCGGACAAAATATAAGAATCCGTGATGTAGAATACGGTTTTTATAAAACTCACGAAATGCTTGCCAATCAAAACTCAATACAACTGGAACCAGGATATTCTCCAAATTCCGGATTATCAAATAATAATTACCGAGATCACGGTACTGCTGTAGTCAGTATTTTAGGTTCTGTAAAAGATAATATCGGACTTACAGGAGCAGTCTACAATGCTTCTGAAATCAAAGGATATATGGAGTGGACCACTGTAGGCTACAACAGGGCCGCTGCAGTGAGCAGATCCATCAATGCATCCCAGGCCGGCGATATTATCCTGTATGAAATGCAAACCGGCGGTAAAGACGGGCAATATTGCCCTGCAGAATATGACAAAGTAATCTGGGATCTTACAAAGGCGGCTACAGATTCAGGGATAATCATTATTGCAGCAGCAGGTAATGGGAACCAGAACCTGGATGATCCATTCTATGCTTCTTATATGTCAAGAGGAAACAGCGGTGCTATTATCGTGGGAGCTGGTTCACCAAATACCACACATTCAAAACTAAGTTTCAGCACATACGGGAACCGGGTGGATGTACAAGGTTGGGGAAGCAGTGTTCTGGCGGCAGGATATGGTTCCTATGCCAAATATGATAATGATAACAACAGAACATACAATTACTTCAGTGGAACAAGCTCTGCAACTCCTACGGTAGCTTCTGCCGCAGTGCTGATTCAGTCATATTATCGCCAAACCACAGGTCAGTACCTGAGTCCGGCTGCCATGAAGAACCTTTTAATTTCTACAGGAATACCTCAGGGTGGCACTGTTGCCAATCAAAAAATCGGGCCTCTTCCCAATGTAAAAAATGCCATACTCCAATTGGAAGGCAAATCGGCAACGGCTGTTAAAGCTTTACCATCATTGGAAGTAAAAATCTATCCTAATCCGTCCCAAAATGTTATAACCCTTCAAAATGTGGAAAATAAAAAGCTTGATTTTGAAATCATTAATATGCAGGGACGATCTGTCATCAGGGGAACAGCAATGCCGGAAGAAAAAATTGATCTTTCAAGCCTGTTGCCTGGACAATATATTATTACGATCAGTGAAGGGCAACGAAGAGTTGTTGAAAAACTGATAAAGCAATAATACGGTCGATACCATATAAATCGAAAACGTCTTTCAATACTCTGAAAGACGTTTTCTTCATAATAAACTTTATAAAAATTATTGTGCAGGGACACTGTTGAAATTAAGTGCCACTTTGATGTTCATATCTGAACTGGTCTGGTTTTTCAATTCATACACCGTTCTTACCGTAAGTCCCGTACTTTTTACAATCTCATCCAAATATCCGGTGTCATTAAGATCCAGGTTTAAGCTGGATGAATTGGTGGATATATTGGAACGTGATGCAATCAGTCTTTCATTTGTTCCGGCAGACGAAACGTAAATTTTAACGGACTTGAATGCGCTTAAATTTCCTCCAGACGGTGAAGCTACAGAGATTTTTGCCTCTGAGATTCTCACATCTTTGATTTTTGCATTATTATTTCCTCCTACCCATGTCTGAACGTTCGTAGCAGTTGCCGTAGAAGACACTTCTTTATCTGCGGGCACTCCTGTAGAAACTAAAACATTTGTGGTGTATGGAAACGTATTCTGAACCAGCGACTGTACGGTTCCGCAACTTACAAGTACAGCTGAAGCGGCCATTGCTGTTAGAACTATATTTTTCATAATTTAAAATTTAAACTTCAAAGATTAGTTTGCAGAAATTATACCAAATTGGTTTATCTTATTCCACGCTTACCGTAAAACTACCTTTTGTGTTTCCTGATGCCATATTACTTTTCCCTATAATCAGCCATACCTCTCCTTTCCCCGGAGTTTCATGGGTAATATCTCTTCCGAAAGGACCGTCATAATCTCCATTAGGAAGTTTGATCTGATTGAAGCGGATATTAAATTCCTTTTCTTTGGTGGTGATCTTTGCCTTAATGTTGGGTTGATCATAGTTGATCAGTTTTAAAACCAGCTCCTGACCGTCTTTTGTAAATGCTTCTCCCAGTGTAAAGGGAAGTTGGGAAGCATCGGCCGTTCTTACAATCTGGCCTTCTTTTTCGCTTCTCATGACGCCTTTACGCAAAACTTCTTTAGTGGCAGGTGCATTGTTAATAATGGAATCTTTTTTTCTCAATGCAGCAGAATCACTTTTCATGACAGAATCCGGCATTTCTGTTTTAATGGTAGAATCTTTATCCGATACTGCTGTTACAGCCGGTTCTTTTTTACAGGCAACGATCATCAAAGGAATTAACAATAGGCTTTTTTTCATAATAATTAATTTATGGATGTTCCAATTCAACATTCAGTTAAGTCTTTTTACATGCTAAAATTGTTCCAACTGCAGTCAACAGATTCACTTTTCTGCCTCGATTACGGTCTTCTCATTGCTTTCCATTAGTTTAAATGTGAAGTACATACAATTGAGCATAATTCCCATTAAAAAGGTAAGCCCCCATGTTCCGGAATACTCTGTCGGATCGATAAACCGAATAATAATGTCACCGAGTAATCCGGAAGGATCGTTAAAAACATCCCAGCTGTTCCATCTCAAAAACCTTCCCAGATAGACACCAAAACTGCTCATAAAAAGAAAAAGCACTACAATTCCGGTAACCATTCTCTTTTTACCGTTTTCGGAAAGCAGCTTTTCAATATCATGTAAACTTATAAATCCGCATATCAACCCGGTCCATGCATAAGAAAGAATGACAATAAGATCATACCAAACCGGTATTGAATCCCTCATTTTTAAATGAAAAAGATCGGTAAGAATATAGGGTGAATTGGGAAAAAACAAAATCCACACGATAATGATCAACACCAGGGATGTTTTACTTTTGATTTTGAAAGCACCAATGAATGAGCTCAACAAAAAAGGAATCCAGGCGAGGAATAAATTCCAGTTAAGGAAGAAAAAAACTTTGGTTTCACTGACATAATACCTGAATATAGATAGACTGAAACAAAATAAGGTCATGAATACCAGCAGGATATTCATTGTAAACCTTGACGATTTTATTATTTTATTCATCTTATATTATTTAATGGTCTGATAATATATAATCTTTGAAAGAAAGGTTTTTGACCTTTCATTTCTAATCTTATCCAGTATCTGTTTTTTAAGCTTTTGATCATGTTTTTCATCAGCATATTTCAACAGATCCTTTTCGCTAAAATTGATGGAGATAAAATGATAATTGACGGCAAAATCTTTACGTTTCATATTCTGAGAAGTGATAAAACCACCCCAGTTCACATAGCTGCAAACCAGAATTGTCCCATACAGATACCATGTCATTGTATTGAACAGAAAAGCATTTCTTTTTCTCTTTTGAATCTTAATATAGGTCAAAGCAAGTCCCACGAGTGCTAACATTAAAAAAGCAAAAACACCGAGTCTTTTGTAGGTCAATGCATACTGAACCACATATTCATAATTTTTCACTGCCGCTGACAAAACAAGAACAGCATTCAGAAAAATCCAGAATTTGGCTAAAACTTTCATCAATCCGGATTTAGGATCAAAGTTAAAACCGGATTTAAAATAAAACATGATTACGAGAATAGCCATAACGATAGACATAATCACTGCGTTGACTCTCTCATGTGTTTCTTCTGACAGCTGAACCGGTGTTTTTGAAGTTTCGTAGAACTGTTCATAATTATAAGTGATGATAAAAAAGACCAAAAGAATATTGAGCAAAAGGAAAGAAATAACCCCACTCATTCTTTCGGAGTCAAGATCCAGGAAAGAATAGGTGGCTTTCGGAATCAGTGCATCTTTCTTAAAATCATTATCCAGGAAGTGATGATTTTTGTAAATCAATTTTTCTACTGCATAGTTCCAGTAATTAAAAGCGATAAAAAATCCCAATACAGAAAGACAGAAAAGCTGCCATAAATTGATATCCAGTTCATAATCTGTAAAGAGAGCTGCAAAATGGTCACTTCCGGCAGAATAAATTCCAAAGAAAACAGATACAAGAATCAAGGGAATCAGGATAAAAGCTAATGTCTTCTGCCATAATCCGGAAACATTTCTTTTAGGCATCCATTGATCAAAACCGAAAAAGCGGCAAAAAGAGGTACAACAGTTTACAATAAAAACAGGAAGGAGAAACAATATCTTCATCTTCCTGTTCTTTGACCTGTAAGCCAGAAGCAGAAGTGAACTCACCACTGCCAGGAAAGAAGGAAAATCACCATACCAGGCAAAGGCCACAGCGGACAAAATACTGGTTACAAAAAGAATGAGAAATGCCCGGGTTCTGTTTTTTTCCGATGTCCTGAATAAGGTCAGTACCGTATAAACAACAGCAAGGATTCCGAGGTTGAGCCCCGGTTCCTGCTCATAAAACAGGATAACAAAAAGGATGGCTGTGATCAGTATATATTGATGTGTTTTCATAAGAGTAGATTTAAAATGATGAGTTGAAAGAAGAAGTAACGATATGCAGGAATAGATAGAAATAACCGAAAGCAATCGGAATATTAACAAGGAGCAGAAGTACTGAGTTTCCTGAGCTTTTCTTTTCAGAGACATCATTCAGATATTCTAAAAGCTCATGTAAAAGAATCATGAAATTGGCAATAGCAACAATGATAAGGTAATAAAACCCGACAATGGCCAGCCATTCTGCATTCGTCATCCAAAATGCGACCAATAGGAGCGTTCCCAGCCAAAACGAAGTAAGGAAAGTTCTTTTCCCCAACAAGCTGAATTTTATTGTTCCCATAGGTTTATTAATAAAGTACAACGGTATCTTTTTGATGGATGAAGTTTTTCACATGCTCAAAGTTCTGCCACAATAATTCTTCAAAATCCCAATGGTGGAAAGGTCTCATATTTTGGCCTTTCTGAAAAGCCTTGATATAAATTTTCGCATATTCAGGCAAAATGATCGTTCCCAATACAATAGCAGCCAAAAGATGAGCATTCAGTTTACCATTTCCCAGTAAGAGGTACTGCATGGCAATTTCATCTTCAAAATGGGTACTGCAGCCTGTAATGAGATGATGTACATCGTGGTTTTCCATTTTAGGAATCATAGAGAAACCGTGTTTATGGTAAAATTCCCCCAATTTCCTTCCCAGAGAATCTTCCTGAAATTCAAGAAGCTGCTTTTCATTAAACTGCCATTGTCTTTTTTTCTTTTTAAAGTATTTTCTGTATATCTTTTGAGTTTTGTCGTACACAAAAAGCAGAAAGTGAACACGTATTTTTTTCATAGTGTATATATTTTAAGAGATTAATTTTCAGTTTTATTCCTTTATTTTATAAAACAAAGAACTTTGAATTTCAAAGTATTATTTCAAAAAAATATTGAGTTTAGCGTCCCAATAATTTTTCAAGAGCATCCAAATGATCTGTAAAGGCCTGTCTTCCACTTTGGGTAACCCTGTAAGAGGTTTTAGGTTTCTTACCCACAAATTCTTTTTTTACTTCAATATATCCGTTTTTTTCTAATGCATTACTGTGGCTGGCCAGATTACCGTCTGTAATTTCCAGAAGTGCTTTCATTTCGGAAAAGTCAACCCAATCATTAACCATAAGAACGGACATAATCCCCAGTCTTACACGGCTTTCAAATTCTTTGTTGAGTTGATTTATTTTTATCATAATAAGGTAATCGTTGCAGATCTCAGACAGCAGGCTATAGAAACTAGCGACTAAAGAGCTGCAAATTTAGCTTTTTATTTATACTTTTTGTGCATAATCAGTCCATAAACAATATGCAAAACTCCAAATCCCAAGGACCAGAAAACCAATCCCCACCCTAATACGAAGGCAGCCAGCAATCCTAAAATAATCTCACAATATCCCAGATATTTTATATCCGGCAGCGTATATCTCTCCGCAGCCACCAACGCTAATCCGTAAAATACCAATGTTGCGGGAGCAATCCAGACCACTAAATGATGAAAAATAAGCGCTGAACAAAAAATCCCTCCGGCCGCCAACGGAACAGCAAATGTGACAATAAGACGCTTCGTGGTAGCATCCCAGATTTTCAATCCTTTCTTTTTGCTTTTATTGGCCGTAAAAATATATCCGCTAAGAACAGCTACTATTAAAACGGTAAGTCCCGTTACTATTAATTCCTGCACAAGATCGGGATTATACAAGAATTTACGGCCATGAACATAGCTTACCTTTTCTCTTTCCATCGCATAATATGCATATCCCGCCCCGAGAAGAGCAACAACTCCGGCCACAACTCCTGACAAGCCGCTTAAAGAAATAAATCTGGAAGAACGCTCCATCATGGAACGGATATGAGATAAGTCTTCGTGATAGTTTTTGGTATCCATAAAAAGAACTTTGAATTACAAAGTTAAAATTTTATTTGAATGAACAAAACTTTTTTTAAAAAATAATTTCCGGTCTCAACAAAAAAACCATTGAACTTATCAATGGCTGAATATTTTAAAATCCTGAACTCTGTATATTATTTGGCTCTTAATCTTTCTTTAATCGCTCCGATATTTTTCTTTGCAGAATCTTCCAGAATAAGGCTGGCACTCATATGAATTCTTGCCGGCATCAATTCATTGAAATGGTCTGTTCCCTCCCATGAAACTTTTTTAATAAGGGCTAAGGCTTCACTGCTTCTGGAGGCCAGGGTTTGCATAAATTTGTCAAGCTTTTCATCCATTTCCGAAATGGTATCAGATACAGAATGGTAGATATTATGTTGTTCTGCCCAGTCTGCAGATCTGAAATCAGCATCGATGGCCATTGCAGAAAACTGGGACTTTCCAATCTTTCTTTCTACATAAGGGCCGATTACGAAAGGGCCGATTCCCAGATTTATTTCAGTAAGGGCTAAAGCTGAATCTTTTGTTGCAAAACAATAATCTGCCCCACAGGCAATGCCTACTCCACCACCGGTAGTTTTTCCCTGTACTCTTACCACCACAATCTTTCCGCAATTTCTCATAGCATTCAATACTTTGGCAAAACCGCCGAAAAATTTTGTGGAAGCCTCTAATTCTTCGATAGCCAAAAGCTCATCAAAACTGGCTCCTGCACAAAAGGCTTTTTCGCCTTCACTTTTTATCAAAATGGCTTTTACCTCATCTTTTGCCCCCTCTTCTAAAATAGTATGGGCCAGCTTTTCTAAAATGGCTCCCGGAAGAGAATTGCTTTTTGGCGTTCCGAATGTGATTTCGGCAATATTATTTTTAATTTCTGTTGCTACAAATTCGTTCATTTTACTTTTTATTGGATTCTTACAAAAATACTAAATACAGTGCTCTCCGGGAAACTTAAGGACGACAAATTAGTCTTGATTTTCAAATCGGATATTACGTAGAAATACGGAGTGTATAATTTGGTATTTTCTACTCTAGTTCTGTTTTTGTATTCGTTGTTCCTTTGACTCAGTAAATCAAACCAGTTGGCGGACTCCGAAAAGCCGGTGAAACAGAGTAGGAATAGTAAAAAACTGAAAAAACTAGTATTATGGAAGAATATATGGGAATTGTTAAATTATTTGCAGGAAATTTTGCACCCAGAGGATGGATGTTTTGTGACGGAAGCCTCTTAAGTATTGCCCAGAACAGCGCCTTGTTCTCTCTTTTAGGAACAACCTATGGAGGTGATGGAATCACTACTTTTGCCCTTCCTAACCTTAAAGGAAGAATGGCATTGGGAGCCGGGAATGTAAATGCTAATCAATTTTATCCATTGGGTGTTGTGGCAGGAACCACTCAAAATACACTTTTAGCGTCTAACCTTCCAAGTGTAGGGGCCGGGTTTCAACTCAAAGTAGCTAATAAGAATGCCAATTCAGGTACGCCATCGGCAACCACATCTATTGCTATCTCAGGAACACAGGTGGGAAGAGATTTCAATGTTGTCACCAGCTTTGTCAACAATGCCGATCCCGATACAGCTATCAACCCTCAGAGTATTTCGTTTGTCGGGCAAAACCTTCCGGTAAACAATATGCCTCCTTACCTGGGTTTAAACTATATAATCTGCGTTGAGGGTATCTATCCACCAAGAAGCTAGTTTTACATAATAACCAAATTTAAAATATAAAATCATGAAAAGCACTACTTTTTTAACGATCTGTAGTCTGCTCATTTCAATTTTCTCATTCGGGCAGACCAGTACAGAAACTTTTGAAACCGAATCAAACGGAAGCACGAGTTTTACGGATAACGGAGTTATTTTTAATGTCATTTCACATGTCAGTGTGTTTGATATTCAGTCCAATTTCCCGGGAACAGGATGGTCCGGAACAGCAGCGGACAACAGATATATTGATAATTCCAACAACACGGCCTCTCCACCATCATTCAGTGTCAAAACAACTTCTAACTTATTTAAAGTAAACAGATTCTGGATGTATCTTTCAGATCTTACCCTACAGCTCAATGTAGTGGGAAGTTTGACTATCACAGGAAAGCTGAGTGGTGTAACTAAGTTTACACAGACAAAAACAACCGGCTTCGCTACATCCCTGGGAGCTACAAATGGATATACACTGATTGACATGACGAATTTAAATGGTCAGAATTATTCCAATATCGTTATTGATGAATTACAGATAACAGCTAACGGGGGATTCAGATATGTCGGTTTTGATGCCTTTACCTGGGTAAAAGACAGTAATATAGTCCTGGGAACTTCCGAAACAAAGGCCGTAGTAAAAGAGGTAAGTATCTACCCAAACCCAACCACAGGGCCACTATCGATCAGAACAGAGAAAAATTCTGAAGCTCAGATTTATAGCCTGGAAGGAAAACTGCTACAAAGTGTACAGATTAAAAAAGGAGTAAATGATCTGGACATTTCAGACTTACCGAAAGGAGTTTATCTGATAAAAACACCAACAGAATCCAGTAAAATTATTAAGAAATAAAATTTTCACAAGTCACAGTCCCGATAAGATTCTAATACATGAATGGGAATTCCCTTGATCTGAAATGATTGAGGGATTTTTATTTTTTCAGTGCCAGCATATATTTATCAATGTACAATTGCTTTTCTTTTGATTTATATTGCTGTATATATCGGGGATGCTCCAGAACGGTCATTTTATCAAACAATTTTGCCTCTTGATTCAGTTTAGAAATAAAATCCGCATTCTTTTTGCCCAGAATAAAGACTTCGGAAGTATCCAGATTAAGGCTGATGTGTTTCTTCAGTGAATCAATCATAAAACCTTTGACGGACTCAAAGAGCTTTTTGTCATCATAATAATTCGCATTCAGCCATCCGGTTTTTGTTTTTCTTACAATAGCCAAAGGAAAAGGAGAATTGATATAAATGTTTTTGTAAAAATCTTCTGCTCCTCCATAGTCCGCAATCATATCATACATAAACACTGAAGAAACTTCGTGGGTGCGGGCAGACTTCATTTGTATGCCACATACACTTTCCAGTCTTTTGGTGTCGGTAAACGGAACTCCTGTGACGCCGGCGCCATGACGGCTGGGATTGATTCCGATCATAAACTTCCTTTTACTGGAATCATTATAGTACTTATGATAAAACTTTTGCATGACCACCATTGTTTCCGGATTATCCAGATACGGATTCAGGACTTCAAAACCTTCAGGAAGGTCTCCTGTGTACGTGAGGTTTTCATTGAATGCAATGACCTGATCAGCAAAAGTTTTATTCATTGAAGTCAGTTATTTTAAAGGAACATAATCATCTGACAGATCTGAAGCTTCGTCATCTTCATCTTCCTCGTCTTCGTAAGATAATTCTAATTCTATATCGATAAAGTGGATATAGACACCGCATATTCTTTCTTCCTGATCATAGGCAAAGTAAACAGGATATACACCATCTCCCACCCCACTGGCAAAAATAGGAATCTGATATTCTGTATTGGGAACCTTCCAGTTGATCCAGTCTCCAAGATCTCTTTGGTTTTTCGGATTTTCTTTATAGCTTTCTGCAAACAGCCCGGCAAAATAATCATCATAAATATATTCTACATCCAGCTCTTCGATAAACCTATCTACAAAAGGAACAACTTCCGGGTCGGTAATACAAGCTAAACCGGCATCCACATTGAATCCAAAAAACTCTCCTTCATTGGTATCTTCAAGATTTTCAATCCCGATTAATGCTTCTCTGTACATTACCGGCTTTTCCTTGGTAAATTCTACTTTCACCGCAGCATACCGATCTCCCCAGTCTTGCAGTTTTACCACGGCAATGGATACGGGAAAGTTTCCTTTGGGTACTTCGGTGAAATAAGGCTGTTCCTTTTTATTAAGATAAACAAGAGGATCTCTGACAATCACTTTTCCTGAAGGTAAAGAAACATCTCCGATGGCCATCACTTCCATTTTTTGCTCCATAATTTCTTCAGAAGTAAAATACGTTTCAAGATCTACGGGAGATTCAAATTTACCCTTCACTTCTTCCCATTTTTGCATCCAGCTTTCGTTCATTATTTTTATTGTATGATTGAAGTTTAAAGATAGTGTATGAACAGGTAATTTGCAAAGGTTTTTGTGTTTAAGACTTCATGTGAATGATCGTTACTTTTCCCCACATTCATCTTTTTTGTAAATTAGCTTACAATGAAAAGATGAATAATGAGGATGATTCATTCATTAAAAACGATTAACCTCATGATTGGAATTATAGTAGAGCTATTCTTTTCCTGGCTCATCCTTCGTTTTACGCTTAAAAAAGATCTTTCTGTTTTAGGATTTCATAGTACTAAAAGCAGGCAGCTTCATTTTTGGTTTGGCTTTCTGATGGCTGCAGCTATTTATATTATCTACCAACTAATGTCTACACTTTTTGCTAATAATTACTGGGTGATCAGGAAACCAATCACAGGGTTTCAGGTATTGGCGGGTATCTGGTGGACGATCAAATCTGTGCTGTTTGAAGAATTACTCTTCCGGGGTGCCCTGCTTTATCTGGTCATGGAAAAATGGGGAGTAAAAAAAGCCTGTTTTCTCTCTGCGTTTTGTTTCGGAATCTACCATTGGTTTTCTTTCAGTGCTTTTGGAAATCCTCTTCAGATGGCCATTATATTCTTTATGACCGCTATTTTTGGTTTCATGCTTGCCTATTCTTTTGCACAGACCAGGTCTTTATATCTTCCGATCGGATTACATCTGGGATGGAATCTCATGGATATTGTCCTTTTTTCCGGTGGCCCGTTACAACAGAACATTTTTGTAAAAGCCAACAGTAATCACCTTGAAGGCATCTTATCATTATTCGTCTTTCTGTTTCAGATTTTCGCGCTTCCTGTTCTTGTGTATTATTATCTACGTTTTGCTAAAGGGAAACATCATTCTCCCCAAGGTTTAAAATCTTGACATGATATCGAAAAAGTCCCTTTCAGTAAAACTGGAAGGGACGTTAAATTTAAGTTGTATTTTGAATTAAATCAAACCAAACTGCTCGAAGTGATGCGTAAAATGTTTCTTATGCATCAGCTCCCACATTTCTTTATTTAATTTTCCGAACACATAGTTCATATGTTCTGCCTGAGGATTTTCTCTGTAATAAATCACAAAACGTTTCAGATTATCCAAAAATGATTGTTTTGCCGCCTCCAGATTTTTATGTGCTGGTTCAGGAAGTGAGCCATCTTCAGGCAGGAACGGAGCGGTAAATTCTTTTGGCATTTTTCTGTGATTGTACAGGGAGTCCTGCCATTTTTCAAGATGTTCTTCAGGAGTGAAACATTTTTCTGCTTCAGGTTCTCCTAAACTTACCAGTAATGCCTGATCAAGATGTTCAATCATTTGCTGTGGTGACATTTTCCCCCATTGGGAAGGTGTATTTTCTGTCAGTCCGCTTAGTATTTTCTGAACATTTTTCACATTCAGATCAATGAAAGGAGATTGTTTTGCTACCAGTGTTAAAATTGTTGCTACACAAACGACCTCATCTCTTTGGTTAATTACTTCAACAAGCCATTTAACCACACCTGACGGGATGTTTCTTCCTTTTACGCCTCTGTTGATTTTTTCTTTTGCTGTTAAATAGACGGTGATGGTATCTCCGGCATATACAGGCTTGAAGAAACTGCATTCTTCCAGTCCGTAATTGGCAATAACAGGTCCCTTTTTACCTGAAACAAATAATCCTGCAGCTGCTGAAAGGATAAAATATCCGTGAGCTACCGTTTTATCAAAGATTGTACCTGTCAGACTCGTTGCATCTGTATGTGCATAGAAGTGGTCCCATGATACGTTGGAGAAGTTTACAATATCAGCGTCTGTTACAGTTCTTCCTGCTGTTTCCAATGAATCTCCTACTTCAACTTCTTCAAAGTATTTCTGGAAAGGATGTTTGTCTGAGAATTTCTTTTCTGCTCCCTGCTGATAAATTTTAGTGATGGCTTTCAAAACATCAGGAGAACCCTGAATTGCTGTTTTCTGTAAGAAGAAATGAAGACCGCTCAGACCGCCCATTTCTTCACCTCCGCCGGCTCTACCCGGTCCTCCGTGCATTAATGTCGGAAGTGGTGAACCGTGGCCGGTACTTTCTTTTGCATTGTCTCTGTTCAGAACAAAGATTCTTCCGTGTTGTGAAGCCATTTTCCATGAAGTCTCAGCAACGAAGTTTTCATCGTGAGAAATGATGGACCCTACCAAACTTCCTTTTCCTCTTTTTGCCAGCGCTGCCGCTTCTTCTGCATCTTTATAAGGCATTAACGTAGATACCGGCCCGAAAGCTTCTACATCATGAGAGATATTTTTTTCGAAAGGCTTATCGTTCAGGAATAGTTTAGGACTCATAAATGCTCCTTTTTCATAGTCGGCATCTACCAGTTCGTGTTTTCCGTCATAGATAAGCTCTGTTTCTGCTTTCAGCATATTTACTTTTCTCAGAACCTCTTCGTATTGTTGTTTTCCAACCAAGGAACCCATTTTTGTTTCTCTGCTTAACGGGTTTCCGATTTTTGTCTGATCTAAGGCTTTAGATAAAGAATTCTGTACATCACCAATTAGGTGTTCAGGAACAATAATCCTTCTGATGGCAGTACATTTCTGGCCTGCCTTGGTGGTCATTTCGTTACGAACTTCTTTGATGAATAAATCGAATTCCGGAGTTCCCGGTTTTGCTTCCAATCCAAGGATAGAACAGTTCAGAGAATCTGCCTCCATATTGAAGCGAACAGCATTTCCGGCAACAGAAGGAAGAGACTTTAATTTTCTGCCTGTTTGGGCAGAGCCTGTAAATAAAACAGAGTCTCCATCCTGAACATAATCAAGAATATTTCCGGGTTCTCCACAAACCAACTGAATCGCTCCATCAGGTAATACTCCACTTTCAATCATATCCTGAAATACTGCATTGGTGAGATATGATCCGAATGGAGATGGTTTTACAATTGACGGTACTCCTGCCAACAATGATGTGGATAACTTTTCCAACATTCCCCAAACAGGAAAATTGTAGGCATTAATCTGTACAGATACTCCTTCACTAGGCGTTAAAATATGAGTTCCCAGGAAAGTTCCGTTGGCAGAAATTTTCTGTGTATCTCCATCTACCCAGAACGGAGTATTGGGAAGCATTCTTTTTGCCAGTCCCGAATAGGTAAAGAAAGTTCCGAAACCTCCTTCGATATCTACCCATGAATCGACATGAGTTGCTCCTGTTTTATATGATAATTCGTAATATTTTTTCTTTCTTTCTAAAAGGTAAAGCGCCACTTTTTTCAACATCTCTCCACGGTCGTAGAAAGTCATTGATGAAAGGTTTTTATATCCTACTGTTCTTCCGTAGTCGAGTGCCTGCCCAAAATTGAGCCCTTCTGTATCTGAAACAGCAACCTGTTCTCCTGTAACAGCGTTGTACAAAGGGATTCCGTTTCCGTTACCTTCTACCCATTGCCCGTAGATATAGTTTTTTAATTTTTCCATATAATATTAATTTAACAATGCATCAATCTAACAGTCTATCTATACTGAGGTTCTGTGTTTTACTCAGATCAAAATGGATTGTTACATTTTTTACACTGGTATATAGTTAGATTTATTACTTATTTTGGTTCCTGATAGGGAAACTTTTTCACCAATCCTTCATACAAGCTTCTGTGAAGAATCGTTGCATGATTGTCTGCTTCCATCATTTTATATTCTACTGTCCAGTTTTTCTTATTTGATTTCTTCAGGACATCATACCATTCTTCAGCATCTTTTACCATTACCGGATGTTCTCCTTTTCCTACAGAAACATACACAAACTTTTTGGTGTCGTGAGATTTGGACAATAATGTTCCGGCTTGCTTTAGCAGGCTTTCATCATCCCACCATAAGCTTGGACTGATGATAAAGTAGTTGTCAAACATTTCCGGTTTTTTCAAAAGGATCTCTGTTGTCACAAGCCCTCCTAAAGACTGACCGAAAATATATTTCTCTGTAGTTTTAAACTGGCTCTCAATATAAGGTTTCAATTCTTTTTCCAGAAAAGCAATAAACTTATCAGAATGACCCGCTGTAGGAAAATCTTTCTGCAAGTCTTTTAAATCGGTATGAAATGTAAAATCTCTTTTCCTGTCTACATTGGCAATTCCTACCACGATTGTTTCCGGCATAGAATACATTTCATTAAAGAACTGTACTAATCCTGAAACATGAATAAAGTCCTCGTTGATGCTTCCATCTAAAAGATAAATGACCGGATATGATTTTGTTTTGTCAAATCCCTGAGGCAGATAGATATTTAAAGTTCTGTCTTCATGTAAGGTTTTAGATTTAAATGTTCTCACCTCTCCTATTGTAAGCGGTTTTACTGTTGCAGTTTGTCCCGACATCATAGCATTCGCAGCCCATAGAATACTGCAAAAAATCAAAGCTTTTTTAATCATGTTTAATTCTGTTTCAATTTGTTGATCATAATTAATTAGTCTACATCCAAAAAATCATATTCCATATGAGATTGATGATAGGCAACAAAGATATCTAAAGTATCAAAATAGCGCATGATCTCTGACCTGCAAATTTTGCTTGGCTTATTCACATTCAGATATGAACTATATTGGTTATAAGCTTTTGCGTAAGCATTCAATAAATCACTAAACCCCTTCATTAATAATCCTATTTACTTTACATCGTCCCAGATACTGTAATCCACAATCTTTGTAGGAGTCTGCTGAACATATCCGGTGAATGGCTCACAAGGCAAAATGGCTTCTTTTCCCTCTCTTGCCAATTCCTGATAGAGTTTGGTTCCTTCTGTTTTCCAACGGATCATCTCATCGGAAACATCACGGATAATTTTCGCCGGGCTTCCCACGATTAATTTTCGGGGTTCACATCTGAAGTTTGCCGGAACAAAAGCCAGGGCACCGACAATACTTTCATCTCCGATATAAGCTTTATCCATCACAACGGAATTCATACCGATCAGACAATTCTTTCCAATGTGTCCTGAATGGATAATTGCTCCGTGTCCAATATGCGCTGATTCTTCTAAAATCGTTTCTATATTCGGGAAAACATGAAGCGTACAGTTCTCCTGAACATTGGCTCCGTCTTTAATAATAATTTTTCCCCAATCACCTCGGATGACAGCATTGGGGCCGATATAGACTTCTTCACCAATTTCCACATTGCCAATAATCACTGCCTGTGGATGAATATAGGCAGAAGGTTTTATAATGGGACGGATTCCGTGATATGAGTAGATGTTCATAGAATTTTTAATAAAATTTAATTTAACAATGTATCAGTGTAACAGTTTACCAATAAGATGTTTCGACAAGCTCAGCATGACAGTGTGATTGTTACACTGGTACATTATTATATTGTTATATTGAAAAAGTTATACTTTTTCGATCACCATTGCATAGCCTTGTCCGACACCGATACAAAGGGTACACAATGCATATTTTTTATTTTGTTTCTGAAGTTCCATAGCTGCAGAACCGATGATTCTTGCTCCCGAAACTCCCAGCGGGTGTCCAATAGCAATAGCCCCACCGTTAGGATTTATTCTTGCGTCATCATCCTGTAATCCCAGACTTCTGGTGACTGCTAAAGCCTGAGCAGCAAAAGCTTCATTTAATTCAATAATGTCCATATCTCCTAAGGAAAGATGTAATCTTTTCAAGAGCTTTTGAGTGGCTTCTACGGGACCTATTCCCATAATTCTGGGTTCTACACCAGCTACGGAAGATCCCAGAATCTTCGCTTTTGGTTTTAATCCGTATTTTTTTACGGCTTCTTCACTGGCCAGAATCAAAGCAGCAGCTCCGTCATTCATTCCAGAAGCGTTTCCGGCAGTTACAGTTCCTTCTTTTCTGAATGCAGGACGAAGTTTTGCCAGTCCTTCCATAGAAGATGTTGGTTTAATAAACTCATCCTTTTCAAAAACAACAGGATCACCTTTTCTTTGAGGAATTTCAACTTTTACAATTTCTTCCGCCAGTCTTCCGCTTTCCTGGGCTTTTGTTGCTTTTTGCTGTGACCAAAGAGCAAATTTATCCTGATCTTCTCTATTGATCTGGTGCATATCGGCAAGGTTCTCTGCTGTTTCACCCATTCCGTCAACACCGTACATTTCTTTCATTTTCGGATTCACAAAACGCCATCCGAAAGTTGTATCATACATCTGACTGTCTCTTCCGAAAGCGGCACTAGGTTTTGACATTACATAAGGGGAACGTGTCATATGCTCTACACCACCAGCAATGTAAATCTCCCCTTCTCCTGCTGCAATGGAGCGGAACGCATTTGCTACGGCGGACATCCCTGAAGCACAAAGTCTGTTGACTGTTTCGCCACCTATTTTATAAGGAAGACCAGCCAATAAGAGCCCCATTCTTGCTACATTTCTATTATCTTCTCCCGCTTGGTTGGCACATCCGAAGATGACATCCTCAATTTCCTCTACTGGAACTTCCGGGTTTCTAGCGACTACTTCTTTGATAACTATTGCAGCTAAATCATCTGCTCTTACTTCTGATAGACCTCCCTGTAGTTTTGAGATGGGAGTTCTGACATAGTCTATGATGTATACGTTGTTCATAATTATTTTAATATAACAATTTAGCAGTGTAACAATGTAACAATACTAGATTGATCGATTTTTATTTAAACTTGTACTTAATATTTTATATATTATCTGTCCAATCTTTGTAATTTGAACTTATAATTTTTCTTCAAAAGGATAAGTTATAGAGTTCTTACACAGATATAGCCCATATTTGGTTTCTTCCAATTCTTTAGCTGCAATTTTAATTTTATTTACAAAATCATTCTTACTGTGAGGGTTTTATGCCTCAAAGCATTTGCACCTATACTTGTTCCGGAACGTAATAGTTGTTTTGCAATAACAAATTTTCTTTTTTCTTCTAACAATTCACAGAATTCAATTATATCTAAAGAAAATTAAACAGTTTTCTCAATTAATGGATTATTTTCGAAACTTATCATTTGTGTCAGAAATTAATTTTCTTTTTATTATTGGTACATTGTTATACCGGAATATTATTACATTGAACTTATAGTTCGGTTACTTTTTTTCCGATTTTATAAACTGTCCCTACAAATTTGGCAATCAGTTCATTGTTTTGATTGGTAATTTTAATATCGTAGACCGCTGTTTTTCTGGTATCATTCACCAGAGTACTTTCTGCTCTGAAAAGATCACCTTCTTTTCCTGCTTTTGTAAAATTGATGATACAGTTAAGTGCTACAGCAGCATCTCCGGTATTGTTTGAGGAGAATGCCAGTGCAGAATCCGCAAAGGCAAAAGTTACGCCTCCGTGAACTGTTTTAAGTCCATTAAGCATTTCCTTTTTAATAGGCATTTCTATTAAACAATAATTTTCTTTAACTTCAATCATCCTGATATTCATCCATTGGGAAAATTCATCCTGATTGAACATATAATCTGCAACTTGTCTCGGATTCATTTCTATACTTTTATTATTTCTTCATAGAGTTGGTCAGATAACCTGTCATAAATACTCATGGTTTTACCCAGAATGATTTGTTGATATGAAAGGTCTTCAGCATTAGATGAGTTATCAGTTTCATAAGAAGCTTTTAAATCAATTCCATGTTCATTTGCCAACCTATTGATCAGCTCCCTGTATTTGTCATTAAACTTCCCAAGTAATCCGAGTCTTTCCTCATCATTCACAGAAGAAGCTTCCTGAATTAAGTATTC
Source organism: Chryseobacterium sp. UNC8MFCol (assembly GCF_000482305.1). Taxonomy (NCBI): domain Bacteria; kingdom Pseudomonadati; phylum Bacteroidota; class Flavobacteriia; order Flavobacteriales; family Weeksellaceae; genus Chryseobacterium; species Chryseobacterium sp. UNC8MFCol. The sequence goes on along the minus strand of NZ_AXUZ01000019.1, from coordinate 82,373 downwards.
TTTTTCTATTAAAAGCCTTGTTTCCAGCTCCGCTCTGAGTTCCTCTATATTCATCTGTAATTATAGTTTTCTCAGCAAAGGACTTTGTCTGTACCTTTCTTCCTGATATTCGTTGTAAAGGTTCTGCAGGGTCTCTGAAACTTTTGAATATCCTAATTCTTTTCCCCAGCTTAATAATCCTTTCGGATAGTTTACCCCTTTCTGCATTGCCAATTCGATATCTCCGTCATTGGCCACACCGAGTCTTTTGGCCTCTACAGCCTCATTAATCAACATGGAAATGATTCTTAAATAGATTTGCTGATACAAAGCTTCATCTTTTTGGGCAACCGGTTTTTCAGCTCCTTCATTGTAATCATAGAACCCTTTTCCTGTCTTTCTGCCATGAAGCTTGGCTTCTGACATTCTTTGCTGAAGTAAAGAAGGTTTGTACTTAGGATCGTAGAAATAGTCTTTATAAACCGTTGTTGTTACGGCAAAATTCACATCTACCCCGATGAGATCCATTAATTCAAAAGGTCCCATTTTAAAGTTTCCTAAGGTTTTCATTGCCTCATCCACCTGCTCAGGTGTTGCGATATTTTCTTCAACGATTCTGAGCCCTTCTCCATAATACGGACGTGCAATTCTGTTCACAATAAATCCGGGAATATCTTTGGCGATAACCGGTGTTTTTCCCCATTCTTTCATGAGGTTGTATATTTTTTCTGCTAAAGTTTTTTCTGTTAATAAAGATGGAATAACTTCCACTAAAGGCATCAACGGAGCCGGATTGAAAAAGTGAATTCCGATGAAACGCTCCGGTTTCTTTAGTTCTGCACCAAGAGAGGTGATGGAAATGGATGAAGTATTGGAACCGATCACACAATCTTCTGAAACATAGTTCTCAAGCTCAGTGAAAACTTTGGTCTTGATGTCTTTGTTCTCGATAATCGCTTCGATGACTAAATCAGAATCTTTTAAATCCTGTAAGGCCTCTCCTTTTGTGATATTATTTCTGATTTCAGAGGCTTTATCTTCAGTAATTTTACCTTTCTCTGCAAGTTTCTGAAGGGTTTTCTCTAAACCTGAAAGTGCTTTATCAATTTGTGGAGCATTAGCGTCAAATACGACAACTTTGCATCCTGCAGTTGCAGCTACCTGGGCAATTCCGATTCCCATGGTTCCTGCACCAATAATTCCAATATTCATAGTTAAAAAAATAATGTAACAGTGTATCAGTTTACCAATGTAACAATTTTGTCAAAAATTGATTCTTGAAACAACATCTCTATTGGTAAACCGTTACACTGATAAATTGTTATATTAATATTATTTTCCTTTATAATCAGGTTTTCTTTTCTGTAAAAAGGCATTTACACCTTCGATGAAGTCTTCTGTCTCTGCTGCCTCCTGCTGCAAATCGCCTTCAAGCTCCAACTGCTCTTTTAAAGTATTGGTGTATGAATTTGCGAAAGCTTTTTTGGTAAGCTTAATCGCTGCTGTCGGCATATTGGCCATTCTTTCCAGAATTTCCATTGACTTCGTTGTGAATTCTTCTTCACTGAATACTTCAGCTACAAGTCCGTAAGATTTAGATTCCTCTGCAGATAGTTTCTTACCTGTAAAGGCTAAATAATTGGCTAATTGTCTACCTAAAAGTTTCGGTAAAAAATATGTACCTCCGGTATCCGGAATCAATCCGATATTTGAAAATGCCTGTGAAAAATAAGCTTTATTATTTGCCAACACGAAATCACAAATCAACGCCAGCATTGCACCGGCTCCTACTGCGGGACCATTTACCAAAGCAATAACAGGTTTTTTGCAACGGGTAACTTCCATTACCAATGGATTATAATAGTCTACCACAATTTTTCTGATGATATCCTGATCGTGGTGTTCTTTACCTACGGCGAAAGCTTCTTCAAGATTTTGACCGGAACAGAAAGCCCTTCCTCTTCCGGAGATGGCCACACATCTTACGGTTTCGTCTTCGCTACATTCTTTCACGAAGTCTTTTAAATCCGACAAAGCCGGTTTTGTAAGAGCGTTCATCGTTTCAGGCTGATTCAGGTAAGCGATTTTAAGCTTCCCGTCAAAATGTGTTTCAATATCGAGTTGTGTGTACATAATAGTTTTGTAATTTTATTTAACAATGCACTAATTTAATAATATAAATCAATGTAACAGTCTACGAATTTAATAATGTAGCAATGCCATCGTTATGTTCTGCATAGTCCTGCGTTCCATTCACAAACTGTTACATTATTTCATTAGTATATTTATTATTGTAAAGTTTAAGCATTTATGATAAAAGCCTTATTTCAATCAATATTATATAGGATTGTTATTATAATAATTATTAAGATTAATATTAGCTCCTGGATCTTCCAAAATGGGTAATACACTACATTTAAACAAAATATTATCTTTGGCAATTGTATTTTTACATCTCAGATAAAGTCCGCTTTTAACATTACTAATTTCATTACCTGATACTGTAACTCTTCCATCCAATGAAGTTCCGTAAGGAATAACAGATGTTGTAATATCGACGACTACACCGAAATTACTCCCATTTCCATAAATTAAGTTATTAGAAATAACAAATCGTTTAGTAAGCTCATGTACTCTTTCAACTTCTGCTTCTGTTGGGGTGTAACTTTTTATTGATATTCCCACAAAAGAGTCGCCTTGAATAGCAGATTTAAAATTGTTATTACTAATTAACGCATTTCCCAATTCAGAAGTAAGTCTTGGACTTGTCGTTGTACTGTTATCTGGATTAGTTATAATTGTGGTTGAATAAGCTGCATACTCTATTCCTACAGCATGTACATTAGCAGCACAGTTATTTGATATATTTATATTATTTATATTTCCTCCAATAGTAACTGCTGTTCTCACATTGTTAAAGCTATTGTTTTGTATATTGATATTATCAACTTTAATCTCATCTTCATGCGACTGAACTAAAATCCCATAAGTTCTTTCATCAGATGTTTCTATGATATTATTAATAATTGAGATATTTTTAAATTCTTTAGGAAGACCAATTGTTATCCTAGATGAAGAATTAATAACTCCACTATCATCGGCAATTAGCTGATGAATATAATTGTCCGAAATAATACCATTTTTCTTAGTCCCATCGAACCTTATGGCTCCCCAAGTTGTATTTCTAAATATGTTGCTATTGATAATAAAATTGTTTATATTATCATAAAAATCGATCGCATATAATCTATGATGTCCTGTATTATCTCTTCCACAATATTCAAAATAATTGTTTTTAATTAAAACTGATCCAAAATATCCACAATCAAAAGCAAATATGCCACACGGAGCTTTAGATGGATCATGATGTTTAGCGTTTTTAAAAACATTATTTTCAACAAAAAAGTTTGCATTATGGGATTGTGTAAGTCCTAAATGCTCCATTCTGTACATTTGCTGCTGTACATCACTTTCAAAAAAATTGTTACAAATTTTTATTTCGCCATTACAATCATAAAACTGCACAGCTCTGGTATACAAGTCATAAAAGCGACAATCAATAATTTCTATATTTGTAGAACTAAGTACATATATACCTCCATTGAAATCTCTTAATATTTCACTTTGCGCATTGTTCCAATCACCTTCAGTATAAACCCGCAAATTTCTTTTATTGAGGTCAAATATTATCCCTTCAATAATGAAGTTGTTGCAACCTGAGAAATGTAAGAAGTATGAACTGAAACGTTGCTTACTATTTGACTTAATGATGGTACGTTGTTTGTCTCCCAAAAGCCTAAAACATGAAAGCTCCTCAAACTCCAATTGCTTATTTACAATATATTCTCTTGCATCAAATCTCAGAGTTGCTCCTAAATAAGATGCTGTTTTAATCGCCTGAGTGATCATAGCTTCATCATTATCATTCAGCGGATCTGTGTAACGACATCTATACCATTCAATATTGATGGTATTTTCTGTGTAAATCGCTTTATAATAGTTTCCGTTTCTTTCAAGAAGAACTACTCCGTCTACATGGCCGGCATGTACGGGATCTATCTTCTGATAATAGATCAGTTCTCCTGTATTGTGAAATGGTTCACTAAAATCTGCGCTATTACAAATTAAAGGAAATGTTGGTTTGTTACAATTTGTCATAATTAAATTTTTTGCGTTGATTATTTTTTTCTTATCTGTACCTCAGTCCTGATGATACTAAAGCAAAAATAAAATCCATCAACGCCAAAACTCGTCGTATCATTTTCTTAATGACATTTAAAATAATCAAACGGTTCCAGGCAGTCTAAGCACTGATATGAGGCTTTGCACAGGGTAGATCCGAATCTGCTGATCTGTTTTGAATTCATAGAACCACAGCGTGGACACTTTTTCGGTTTTCCGATATGATGTTCATCGGCTCCTTTTTCTGGAGGGGTGATTCCGAAAGCACGAAGTTTCTCTCTCGCTTCATCTGTCAACCAGTCTGTTGTCCAGATCGGAAACATTTTGGTCACTACTTTTGCATCCCAACCATTTTCCTTCATCATTTTGATAATATCCTCTTCGATGGTAAACATTGCAGGACACGCAGAATAAGTAGGCGTAATGGTCACTTCACAAGTATTCTCACCAGTGATTTGTGCATCTCTCACGATTCCCAATTCCACGATATCAATGACCGGAATTTCCGGATCGGGAATGGTTTTTAATAAGTGTAATAAGTTGTTCATTATTCATTTGAGAATTGGATCATTCGAAAACTTAAAAATGAAATGCAGGTGTCATTTTTAAATTAACTCATATTCAAATTGTCTCATTATTTTTTACCAGGTACATCCCGGATATGCCCTCTGCATATATTGAAGTTCGCAAAGAATATATCCGAAGTATTCTGTGTGATATCCTGTTCTGGATTTCGGCTGCATAAACGGATTCGTTGGATATTCTAATCCAAAGCTTTGGAAATCTTTTTCTGTTATGGCAACGAACTCTTTGTACAAGTCATCGACATTGGGAACGATATTCAGGACAACAAGATCATCCTCACCTTCTGATTTGGCAAAAAGGCCTTTGGTGTATTCCCAGATATTTTCAATTGCATTCTCTAAACGTGTACGGCTTTCTTCTGTTCCCTGGGCAAAGATTTTCATCCACGAAGAAGTATGGGTATAGTGATACCTTACCTCTTTTAACGATTTCTGTGCAATTGCAGAAAGTTCTTCATCCGCAGAGCTTGATAATGCTTCATACATTAATTTCTGATAGACAGAAAAGACGTATGTTTTAAGGATGGTCTGTGCATAATCTTCATTGGGAAGCTCTGTCCAGTGGGCGTTGATATATTCATGCTCGTATCTTAAGAAGGCAATATCATCTTCACTTTTACCATTGTCTATAAGCCGTGACGCATAGACGTAAAAGTTATTAGCCTGGCCCAGCTCATCCAAAGCAATATTGGTTAATGCAATGTCTTCCTCAAGATATGGTCCCTGTCCACACCATTCGGATAGTCTCTGGCCCATAATGAAGCTGTCATCAGCTAATTTCAGTAAATAATTATATAGTGCGTTCATTGTTGAGTAGATTTCAGACTTCAGATTTCAGATTTCAGATCGACAAAAAAGTCTAGTATCTGAGATCTCATATCTTACAATCTTGATTAATTACATATTTTTCACATCGTTTGGAATCTCGTAGAAAGTCGGGTGACGATATAATTTGTCGTCAGCCGGATCAAAGAAAGCTTCTTTATCCACACCTTCAGAAGTCACGATATATTTGCTTGGAACTACCCAAACCGAAGTTCCTTCTTTTCTTCTTGTATAAACGTCTCTTGCGTTTTGTAAAGCCATTTCTGCTGTTGGGGCCTGTACAACTCCAACATGTTTGTGAGATAATCCCGGTTTAGTCTGAATAAACACTTCCCACATATCTAAATTTGCCATAGTCAAATTAATTTAACAATGTATCAATGTACCAGTTTATCAATGGAATCTTCGCTTTGTTCGGAATGACCATTGATTGTTACATTGTTACATCGGTATATTGTTACATTATTATATTACTTCTTTTTGTTGTTTTTCTGCGTAAGCGATTGCTGCTTCTTTTACCCAGGAGTTTTCTCTCTGAGCTTTTCTCTTCGTTTCGATACGTTTTTTATTTGCAGGGCCGTTTCCTTTTAAGATTTCCATGAATTCATCCCAGGGAAGTTCTCCGAAATCGTAATGCTGCCTTTCCTCATTCCATTTCAGGTCTTTATCAGGAATAGTTAATCCAAGGAATTCTGCCTGAGAAACGGTAACGTCGATAAACCTCTGGCGAAGACTGTCATTACTTTCCCTTTTCACCCTGTAATTCATAGAGATTTTAGAGTTTGGAGAGCTGTCATCATTCGGTCCGAACATCATCAGTGCCGGCCACCAGAAACGGTTTAATGAAGCCTGAGCCATTTCTTTCTGTTGTTTGGTCCCACGGCAAAGAGCCATCAGAATTTCATACCCTTGTCTTTGGTGGAAAGATTCTTCTTTACAAATCTTCACCATAGCTCTTGAATAAGGTCCATAGGAATTCCCCATTAACATTACCTGGTTCATAATTGCCGCACCGTCAACCAACCAACCGATAGCTCCGATATCAGCCCAGCTTAACGTCGGATAATTGAATATACTCGAGTATTTTGCTTTTCCTTCCAGCATATCTTCGTAGGTGGCATCCCTGTCTGCCCTGATACTTCCGTCTCCTAAAGTTTCTGTTGCAGAGTAAAGATATAAACCATGCCCGGCTTCATCCTGAACTTTTGCCAAAAGCGCCATTTTTCTTCTCAACGAAGGAGCTCTTGAAATCCAGTTGGCCTCGGGCAGCATTCCCACAATTTCAGAATGGGCATGCTGTGAGATCTGACGAACCAACAGCTTTCTGTAATCATCAGGCATTACATCTTTTGGTTCTACTTTATTTTCGTCATGTACGTATTGTACAAATTTTTCTAGGTCCATTTTTTTGTTTTTTTGTAAAATGTAAAAAGTATTAATGTAGTTATGATTACCATTTACATTCAATCGTTACTACAAATTAAACATCATAATTAAGCATCACCACATTCGTTGTCGGGTGACATTGGCAGGTAAGAACGAAGCCTCTGGCTACTTCTTCTTCGGTAAGCGCATAGTTTTTCTCCATGAAAACTTCTCCTTCCAAAACCTGTGCTTTACACGTACAGCAAACACCTCCTTTGCATGCAAAAGGAACGGGAAGCTGGTCTTTCAATGCTTTATCTAAGATACTTTCTTTTTTAGAATTAAGGTGGAACGAATATTCATCATCATCGATAATCACCGTTACCATACTTTCAATATTCGCAATAGCCTTGAATTCATCACTCATTTCCTCCGTATTCTCTTCGTCAGGAGCCGTGAAATATTCAAATAAAACCTGAATAGCAGGTACTTTCTTATCTTTTTTCAGATAGTCCGCAATCCCTTTGATCATTTCTGAAGGCCCGCAAATAAAATAAGTGGCTTCTCTGATGTCAATATCAGTATACCTTTCAAACAACTGATCTAATTTCTCAGGAGAGATCCTTCCTTCAAAAACAGGATCTTCATGTTTCTCGCGGCTTACAAGGTATACAACTTTAAGTCTACCGTTGAATTGCTCTACCAGTTTATCAATTTCATTTTTTCTCAAAACATGATTCATACTTCTGTTGCTGTAGAACAGGTAAGCATTGCTGTCGGGCTCCTGATAAAGGCTTTCTTTAATATTAGACAAAACAGGGGTAATACCGCTTCCTGCCGCCAGACCAATGTACGTCTTCACATTGGTAGGATGATAAGAAGTATTGAAACCACCCATAGGAGGCATTACTTCTAACATTTCATCCATATGAAGATGCTCATTGAAATATCCTGATACCTTTCCGCCTTCCAGTAATTTCACCAACACTTCCAGTCTGTTACTTTTCTCACTGGGAGCGTTACAAATTGAGTAAGAACGTCTTTCTTCATTTCCGTTGATCATCATTCGGAAATTCAGGTATTGTCCTTGTTTGAATCTGAACTTATCTTTCAGTTCTTCAGGAATCTCTACGGCTACACTGACTGCATCCGGAGTATCTTTCTGAACTTTAACTGTTTTAAGTTTATAAAATGAATTCATTATTTTTTTAGTATTCTATTAATTTTTCCACCTTCGCACTTTGGCAAACTATCCTGAGCATGGACTTTCACTTTTGTAGTGATCCCTACTCTTTTCTTGATTTCGTTTTCTATGTTTTTTCCGAATTTTCCGACAAAATTAAAATAATCGTCGGTATTTGCTTTTATTTTTTGAGCATCTACAAGCTCATCATCAATTTCCACATCAATATCCAAAGCGACACACATATGTTCTTTTTCTATCGGAGTCAAATAATAATTGGGAACCACGCCTTTTATATGTGAAAAAGCATCTTCAATCTGACTCGGATACACATTTACTCCCCTTACAATCAGCATATCATCCGCTCTGCCAACAATAGGTCTCATTTTCACCATTGTTCTTTTGGCATTCTCATCATAATAAAGACTTGTAATATCATTTGTCCAGTAGCGTAAAAGCGGCATTGCTTTCTTGGTTAATGTTGTGATGACCAATACTCCTTCTTCTCCGAAAGGAACCGGTTCTTTTGTGACAGGGTCCAGAATTTCTGGATAAAAATGATCTTCCCAGATGTAAGCGCCTCCTTTTTCTTCAAAGTCCTCCATAGAAACTCCGGGGCCTATTATTTCACTCAAACCGTAAATATTTGTGGCATGAAGTCCCAGTCTTTCTTCAATATGGTTTCTTATGATTTCTGTCCATGGTTCTGAGCCCAATACGGCATACTTAAGACTGATTTCATCAGCAGATATTCCTCTTTTTGCAAATTCATCTGCTATCGTCAGTGCATAAGATGGAGAGCAGCAGATGACTTCAGGCCTAAAGTCTATAATCAGATCAACCTGTCTGGCAGTCATTCCTCCGGAAATAGGAAGAACACTCATTCCTAATTTTTCTGCACCGTAATGAAGGCCAAGACCTCCTGTGAAAATTCCATAGCCATATGCATTATGCAATTGCATTCCCGGTCTTGCACCGGCGGCATTCAAAGATCTGGCAACGACTTCGCTGAAAAGATCTACATCTTCTTTGGTATATCCTACTACTGTTGGCTTTCCTGTTGTTCCGCTTGAGCAGTGAATCCTTTGGAGTTCACTTTTAGGAACAGCAAATAACCCGAAAGGATAATGGTCCCTCAAATCCTGTTTGTACGTAATCGGAAGTTTAGTGATATCCTCAATCGACCTTATATCCTGTGGAGACATACCCAATTCATCAAATTTCCTTTTATAAAATTCCGACTTCTCTCCCAGGTAGCTGATCAAATTGATCAACCGGTCGGTTTGAAGCTGTCTCAACTGACCCAGCTCCAGATATTCAACTGAAAAATCCATAAAACTAACTAACATTTGTTAGGTGTAAATTTAAAAAGATTTTGGTACCTGACAAAATTTTTATGATTTTCGTCATATTTTGAATGATTCTAAATAATTAAAAATAGAATATATGCCGGACTAATGCTATTAGAAATACTTTTGCCGGAACGAATATATTATGCATTTCGATTGCCTAACAAACCAAAAAGAATCTTGTTTCTGATTTCCTCTGTAATCTCGTCGGTAGAATCGCTGCTTCTCTTAAACCAGAAATAAGAATTATTTAAAGTATGAAGAATAAATCGTGTAGTGAAGGAGGGAGATTTCAGTTCCCAGCCCTCTGCCTGGTAAATCTCTGAAATAAGCGCTTCTACTTCCTGCTGGTAGTTTTTTCTCAACTCTACAAACTCAGAAAGTCTTTCTTCCAGATGTTTCCATTCGTTGGAATAGATGTGGGTCACATCACGGTTTTTAAGAACAACAGAAAGGTGTTTATCCAGAAAAAGGTTCAGTTTATCTTTCGGACTGATATCGGTACTTTTTACTTCCTGAAGCTGATCGAAAAACTCCTGTGCAATGCCAAAACAGATCCATTCCAGAATTTCTTCCTTTGAACGGATGTGTGCATATAAAGAGGCAGCCTTAATATTAAGCTTTGTAGCCAGGTCTCTTACAGAGCTTCCCATATAACCTTTCTCTTTGAAAAGCTCTACGGCTACATCTAATATTTTCCTTTGTTTTTCTTTAAGTTCCATTTGTAAAAATGCAAAAGTAGTTATTCTGATTTAAAATGCTGTTTTTTTGAGGGTAAAAGAGAGGAAGTTTTAAAAGTTAGCTGTTTTCAAAAGGTTTTTCTGCTTTTTGAGATGACGATTTCATCCAGGTATGACTATTTGTTCACCGATTTCAGAGAAAAAATTAAAGAATCGGAAATTTTGTCAAGTTAATTTTACGTTAAATATACCAATTTCGGAAATTTTGTCCATATTTTTTGTAAATTTAATAATTGAACAGTTTTTGCGATACAGTCATCGATTAAATGATTAAATAATTGATGGCATTGAGAAACTGAGCCTCAGAATTTAGTTTCTTGATGTTATTTTAAACCTGAACTTACAAACGAATCATTACCAAAAATATATAAAATATGAACTTAAACCAATATACTGTAAAATCACAAGAAGCCATCCAGGCAGCTCAACAGGTCGCTATGGAATTAGGCAATCAAAGTATCGAACCTCAACATCTCCTTGAAGGAATTTTTCAGGTAGATGAAAATATATCACCTTTTCTACTAAAAAAATCTGAAGCAGATGCGAACTTAGTGAGAGAAAGAAACCGTGAAAATTTAGAAAGACTTCCTAAAGTACAAGGGGGAAATATTTATCTTTCACAATCAGCCAATAAAGTTTTACTGGATGCTCCCAATATCGCCAAGAAAATGGGTGATGAATATGTAACCATTGAGCATTTATGGCTATCCCTTTTAGAAACAAACTCAGAAGTATCTAAAATGCTCAAGGATATGGGCGTTACAAAAAGCCTGCTGGAAGGTGCCATTAAAGAACTAAGAAAAGGAAGCAAAGCTACTTCTGCCAGTTCGGAAGAGACTTATCAATCCTTGAATAAATATGCTAAAAACTTTAACGAATTAGCAGCTGAAGGAAAACTGGACCCTGTGATCGGACGTGATGAGGAGATCAGAAGAGTTCTCCAGATCCTTTCCCGAAGAACTAAAAACAACCCTATCCTTATCGGAGAACCGGGTGTTGGTAAAACGGCAATTGCTGAAGGAATTGCGCACAGAATTATCAGTGGCGACGTTCCCGAAAACCTCATGGATAAAACATTATTCTCGCTAGACATGGGAGCTTTGATCGCCGGAGCAAAATACAAAGGTGAATTTGAAGAGCGTTTAAAATCTGTTGTCAATGAAGTGATCAAATCAGACGGACAGATTATCCTTTTCATTGATGAGATCCATACGCTTGTAGGAGCCGGAGGCGGTGAAGGTGCCATGGATGCGGCAAACATTCTGAAACCTGCTTTAGCCAGAGGCGAATTAAGAGCTATCGGAGCTACTACCCTGAACGAGTACCAAAAGTATTTCGAAAAAGATAAAGCATTAGAAAGACGTTTCCAGAAAGTGATGGTGGAAGAGCCCGATACAGAATCTGCTATTTCGATCCTTCGTGGGATCAAAGATAAATATGAAGCCCACCACAAAGTAAGAATCAAAGATGAGGCGATCATTGCAGCAGTGGAAATGTCTCAAAGATATATTTCAGACCGCTTTTTACCAGATAAAGCGATTGACCTGATCGATGAGGCTTCCGCAAAATTAAGAATGGAAATCAATTCAAAACCGGAAGAGCTGGATGTTTTAGACAGAAGGTTGATGCAGCTGGAAATTGAATTGGCCGCTATTTCAAGAGAAGGTAACCAGACTAAAATCGACCATTTAAAAGAAGATATCGCTAAAATTTCTGAACAGAGAAATGAGATCAATGCAAAATGGCTGAAAGAAAAACAGAAAAGTGAAGATTTAACTCAGATAAAAAAAGAGATTGAATCCTTAAAACATGAAGCAGAAAGAGCTTCCAGAGCAGGAGATTATGCCAAAGTTGCAGAAATTCAGTATGGGAAACTGCGTGAAAAAGAGGATGAGCTTGCCAAAGTGGAGCTTGAAATGCAAAACCATCAGAATGAACTGATCAAGGAGGAAGTTACAGCAGAAAACATTTCTGAAGTCATCGCAAAATGGACAGGTATTCCGGTTACAAAACTATTACAGTCTGAAAGAGATAAATTATTGAATTTAGAGGCTGAGCTTCACCACAGAGTCGTAGGACAGGACGAAGCCATCCAGGCAGTAGCAGATGCAATCAGAAGAAACAGAGCCGGGCTGAGTGATGATAAGAAACCTATCGGATCATTCCTGTTCCTCGGAACAACCGGTGTGGGTAAAACCGAACTGGCAAAAGCACTGGCTGAATTTTTATTCGATGATGAAAACAATATGACCAGAATTGATATGAGTGAGTACCAAGAGCGTCATAGTGTTTCCAGATTGGTCGGAGCGCCTCCGGGATATGTAGGATATGATGAAGGTGGACAATTGACTGAAGCCGTAAGAAGAAGACCTTATTCTGTTGTGCTTCTTGATGAGATTGAAAAGGCACATCCTGATGTTTTCAACACCCTTTTACAGGTGCTGGATGACGGTCGTCTGACCGATAATAAAGGACGTGTCGTGAATTTTAAAAATTCAATCATCATCATGACCTCTAATTTAGGTTCACATCTGATCCAAGAGAATTTTGAAAACTTAACCGAGGAAAACCAGGATGAGATTGTGGATAAAACCAAAGAAGAAGTATTCGATTTATTGAAACAGACCTTACGCCCGGAATTCCTGAACAGAATTGATGAGATTGTGCTGTTCCAGCCTTTAAGAAAAAAAGAAATCGGAAAAATCGTTCAGTATCAGTTGAGAGGATTCAATGATCTATTGGCTAAACGAAATATTATCATGACCTTCACCCAGGATGCTGTAGATTATCTGATGGACAAAGGATATGATCCGGCTTTCGGAGCAAGACCTTTAAAAAGAGTAATCCAGCAGGAAGTCCTGAACAAACTTTCTAAAGAGATCCTTGCCGGAAATGTAAAAGACGGAGACAGAATCACATTGGATTACTTCGTAGAAACAGGTTTGGTTTTCAGACCTACCGAAAAATAAAATAGTTTTTTTTCATATACATTAATTTTTGTAAGTAAGTGCTGTAGAGAAACCTACAGCACTTATTTTTACCTATTTTGTCTATAAATGGTGAAATATGAGTATCTTTATCATACCGAACAAATTAATAACTAAAACAAAATCAACATGAAAAAGTTAAAAAGAAACGATTTAAAGAAAATCGAAGGGGGCGCAACCCAGATTATCAGTTGTGATATCAATATGATGTGTCCTCGGGGATTATGTTGCTCAACGGGCGATATCTGCAGAGACCCCAGAAAATACATGTGCATCTAAAAGTAAACGGAGATTTTTCTCCGTTTTTTATTTTTTATAGAATTATTTACTTTCGTCTTTTTGTAATATTATGATTGGCAATCCGTAAAAACACGGTAAAATTAATAGTATAATTCCCTATTTATTATTATACTTTATGATATAATTTTTTACGAAATTTGCGTATTGAAGAAATACTTTCCTTATAAATAATTAAGTTATGAATACAGAATTTAACAAAGATCCGTTACAACCAGGCACAATGTCCCACAGCCTGATTAAAGCTTTAATTGACAATTATCGTCAAATCATTTAGGCGCTATTAACGATAGACTGGAAATAAACGACGCCCACTCTATCTGGTTTGATCTTCCCAAGTTAAAAAATTTCATTACAATGATTGAAAATGAAGCTCGTAAAACAAAACCTGATTGCACAGATGAAGATCTTGGTGTAAGATTTTATTATGCCGCTTATCCAAAGGCTGAAAACTGGGACATTATGAGCTCTCATCCCGTACCTGAACAATATGCTGAAAAACATACACTTGTATTGATCCCTACTTTAAAAAAAGAAAATGAAGACGGAGAACTTCTTGATTATGATTTCAGTTCTCTAAGCGATGGCGATAATGATTCTATAGCTTTAGCATTAAATACCAATAGTCAAAATCAGCTTGTAGACATTACGATTGGTGAAAACAGTGGAACATTGATACCTCCATCACCTCTGGTGGGTACATCATATTAATTACCCTTCATATTCTTAAACACAGTATGACTGAAATTCAAAAAATTTTTTCGTCATTTATGTATTGGGGAGAGGCCTTTGCTGCTTTAATCTCCCTTATTTATTATAACCGTGTAAAAAAACAACCCTGGAAATACTTGGCGATCTACCTTATTATTATTTTTCTATGTGAATCAGCTGTAAAGTGGGGAGAAAAGCCGCTCAAAATAGACAGAATAAATTTCTACAACTATTTTGTGATTCCACTTCAGTTCATATTTTTTTATTGGCTTTATGCAAAAGAATCCTTAAAGAAAGCAAAACTGTTCTATATCTTGACGGGCATATATGTGTTAACATATGTACTCAGAGCACTCTTTTTTCCGGAAAAGAAGACAATATTTTCTTTCAATTACAATATAGGTTGCCTGCTCTTAATGGCACTTGTTATTATGGAATATTATAAACAGGTCAATTCATCTGAAATTCTTAATTTCAGCAAAAACAAAATGTTTTATATTAACTTGGGGGTAACACTTTTTTATATTGCCAACCAGCCATTTATGACCTTTAATTCGCTTCTATGGAAGTATATAGAAATCTGGGATATTTATTTTATATACTTCCAGGTTTCAGGAGCAGTTATGTATATTTTATTTGCAAGTTCATTCATATGGGGAAAACAGAGCTCTTAATCACCATTATTTCGTTCAACATCTTTTTCTTGATGTTTGTAATCGCCGTATTTATCTATATCCGGAATTACAGGCAGCGAAAAAAAGAATATCTGAATGAAATTGAGATGAAAAATGAACTTCATCAAAGAGAACTTCTTTCGACTCAACTCGAAATCCAGCAGGCCACGATGCAGCAGATTGGCCGCGAACTTCATGACAATATCGGTCAGAAACTTACTCTCGTAAGTCTTTATGTTCAACAAATGCTTTATGAGAATAAAGCTCCGGAGGCCAGCGAAAGGATAGACCAGGTTTCACAAATTATCAACCAGTCATTACAGGATCTCAGGAGCCTTTCAAAAACACTGACGGATGATAATATCAACCAAAAGGAAATTGTAACTTTGATTCAGGAAGAAGTTGATAATACCAATACATTTAAAAAATGTGTGGTAAGCTTTGAACACAACGCCAACCAATTCGACCTGGGTTTTGTCCATAAAAACGTACTTCTTAGAATTACACAGGAATTTATTCAGAATAGTATAAAACATGCTTATTGCAAAAATATTTTCATTACTCTGAATACGTCCGAGGACATTCTATGGGAACTTATAATACGTGATGACGGAATAGGGTTTGACAAATCCCAAACCGAATCCAACGGAATAGGTTTAACAAACATGAAAAACAGAGCCGAGATTATAGGAGCAGAATTCCGTCTTGAAAGTGAAAAAAATATCGGAACCCGCATTAATATTACCTTAAAAAAACAATCATGAAAAAATCAATTGTCATTGTTGACGACCATATACTTATCGCAAAAGCACTGGAAGGCATTATTGGTAATTTTAACGAATTTGAGGTAATCTATGTCTGCGAAAACGGAAAGGACCTTATCCAGAAACTCGGAGATGGTAACCCCATCCCGGACATTATACTTTTAGATATCAGCATGCCTATTATGGATGGTTTCGAAACGGCTGTATGGCTGACAAAAAATCATCCTGACATCAAAATCATGGCACTTAGCATGCAGGGAGATGATAACAGTGTCATCAAAATGATCAGAAGCGGAGCCAAAGGATATTTGTTAAAAAACACCCATCCAAAAGACCTGGAAACAGCACTTACAAGGCTCAATACGGATGGATTCTTTTATCCTGAATGGGCTTCAAAAATTATATTTTCCAACCTTAATAAAGATAAACAAACAGAAACTACGATAAGAATTTCTGAACGGGAAAAAGAATTCCTCAAATACACTGTTACCGAGCTTAGTTATAAAGAAATTGCAGACAAAATGTGTTGTAGTCCCAGAACTGTAGAAAGCTACCGTGATCAGCTGTGTGAAAAACTGGAATTAAAAACCCGTGTAGGACTAGCTGTTTTCGCCATTAAAAACGGTTTTGCAGGCTAACCCAACATATCTACAGTACAATTTTTAATAATGTAAAGAGATCTTTTATGTTATGAATTATTTGGATATTCTGATAACCTGTCATTATGTACGTTTTGATAAGATCAAAAGTAAAAACAGGTAAATCCATCCATTATCCGGGTGGATTTCCTTATGCTGAAAATCCGTACAGGAATATTCATACTGACAAATCTGGACCTTTAATAATGATATGAAGACTAACGAATTACACTATAACACATTAAAAAGTAAAAATAATTTTACAAAATAAAAATAATACAAAATAAAAATAATCAAATTCTAATTTTTAACTAAAATACAAGTAAAGCCACTAATCAATAAATAATATTTAACAAAACAGGCTTAACATAGTAAATAATTAAACAATTAATCGATTTATTTGCATATTAATTTAAAATGATATAATTTCACATCCTTAACAAAAAAGGATATGAAAAAATTACTATTTGGAGCTATCGCTCTAGGCATGATGTCCGCGTGTACCAATGACAACATGTCCAATCAAAATGAAACTTCAGCAAACCCAGCTGCTTCTTCCCCTACCACTGCTCTGCAAAGAAGTTGTCTTTCAGAAGAAATCAGGCAAGAGGCTTTACAAAAAAGCCCTGAACTGAGACAACGATATGCAGAATTGGAAGCCAATACAGAAAGATTTGCAAAAAATGCCGAACTTGGAAAAGTTCTGACAGACGGAAGTGTCGAAATTCCGGTGGTAGTCAATATATTATACAGCAATGCCGCAGAAAATCTATCTGATGCCAGAATCGCTGAGCAGATTGATGTATTAAATGCTGACTACAGCGGAACAAATACTGATGTTACCAACATACCGGCAGAATTTCAGTCGGTAAAGGCGGGAGACGTTAAAATCAAATTCAGATTAGCGAATACAGTTCGTAAAGCAACCACTCAAACGAGCTGGGTAAAAGATACTATGAAAAAATCTGCTAACGGAGGAATAGATGCCACAAGCCCTTCCAATTATTTAAATATATGGATTGTCGGAAAAGTTGTAAGCAGTGATGGCCGAACCATTCTGGGCTACGCTACCTTCCCGGAATCTGCAGGATTATGGAATGACGGGGTTGTTATTCCGGCTCCATATTTTGGTAAGACAGGAGCAGCAGCCAATTTTAACCTTGGAAGAACTGCCACTCACGAAGTAGGACATTATCTGAATTTAAGGCATATCTGGGGAGATGCCAAATGTGGAGATGATCTTGTAGCTGATACACCAACACAAACTTCTGAAAATTATGATACGCCTACTTATCCGTTATACAATCGTTGCAGTGGTAAAAACAGATCTGTAATGTTTATGAATTATATGGATTATGTAAACGATGCAGCAATGTTTATGTTTTCTGCAGGGCAGAAGACAAGAATGCAATCTGTAGTTTCAGCTTCCGGATCAAGAGCGGGGCTGAGAGTCTACTAAAAATATTTTATTTTATTTTCTGTAAATCCTTCCTGTCTTATGGGGAGGATTTTTTATTTGCTCAGACAGTAGATTTATCATGATCAACATAAACTTTATCTGCATAAGAAGATATTTATTAATACAAAATTTTCTTTGAATTTTATATTTTATAATATTTTTTACTCTAAAAATATACTTTTAAATAAAAGATATAAATACAAATTTATAAAATGAATAAAAAACACTTTAAACTTAAATAACTTACGATAATATCAGTATTGAAGCGAAATAAATGATAATTATTAAATAAAATATAAAATTATTTGCACATCACATTAATTTGAATTAATTTCACAATCCCAACCAAAAAAATAATATTTATGAAAAGAGTTCTCTTAGGAGCAGGGATTATATTCCTTAGCTCTTGTAACAACGACACGAATTCTGTAAATGATCCAACAGCAGCAGAAGCTCCTACAACACAGGTAGCAGGTAAAAGAGTATGCCCTTCAGATGCTATGAGGGAAGAAATTTTACTAAAAGATCCAAGTGCAAGAGCCAGGGTAGAGGCCATAGAACAGTACACCGAAAAACGTCTTAGCGATATTAAGGTAGGTAAAGTTTTAGCAGACGGCACCGTAGAAATTCCGGTGGTATTCAACGTGGTATACAACACGAGCAGTGAAAATGTATCCGATGCGCGTCTACAGTCACAGATTGATGTTTTGAATAGGGATTTTGGAGCAACCAATTCAGACATCAACAATACACCCGCTGAATTTGTACCTGTAAAAGCAGGAGATACCAAGATAAGATTCAGATTGGCAAAAACTGTCAGAAAGCAAAGCAGCACCACTATCTGGAATCCGGATGAGAATAAAATGAAATCTGCTACTACGGGAATTGCAGCTACTTCTCCTGACAACTACCTGAATATATGGATTGTTAATAACATGACTGACGGAACTCTTGGATATGCTTATTATCCGGGAACCATCACTGCTTCTTTGGACGGAGTCGTTATCGGAGCCCCATATATAGGAACCGGCTCAGGAACAGCTGCTCCTTATAACCTGGGAAGAACAACCACACACGAGGTTGGGCATTACTTAAATCTTCCACATCTTTGGGGATCCAGTAATACAGGTTGTCAGACAGATTACTCCAATGACACTCCTGCTTCCCCTGGCCCGAACTTCGGTGTTCCGACCTATCCTTTAAACAGAGTCTGTGGCGGGGTAAGCCGTTCACAAATCTTCATGAATTATATGGATTATGTAGACGATAAAGTAATGCACATGTTTACAGCCAACCAAAAACAAAGAATGCAGGCCGTAGTTTCTGCTTCCGGTCCCAGATCCGGTTTAAGACTTTATTAATACTGTATCACAATCTACAGATTTGTTAATATTATTAAAAAAAATCACTTATTTCACTAAAAAAAGTCTATCTCTAGTACTGAGATAGATTTTTTTTATAATTTTGCGTCGTTAAAAATCAGGGACCCTAACGATGAAAAAAATAGTAATAGCAACAGGCCTATTATTGAACCTATGTTGCTATCAGGCACAAGATACCGTACAATCCAGAAATCTTCAGAAAGACCTTGCTCTCATAAGCGCAGATAGTACCCAGCAGATTAAAACTCCTTTTTTCAAGAAAGAATGGGTAAAAAAATCTGTAGCCCCTGCTATTCTTTTTACTGCAGCAGCAGCGACCTGGGGAGAGAAAGAAAATATTCGGGAAGTCCGCAATCGTTACCTTCCTACTTTTAAGGCAAAATATGATGACTATCTTCAATACGCTCCTGCAGCAGCTGTTTACGGATTAAAATTAGCCGGTGTAAAAGGCCGGAATAACCTGGGAAGAGCAACGCTTTCTTATGTAACCAGTTTAGCTATCATGGGGATTTTAGTCAATTCCATCAAATACACGGCAAAAGTTGAGCGTCCTGACGGTTCTAAAAATAATTCATTTCCATCAGGTCATACCGCAATGGCGTTTACTAATGCAAGCTTTTTACACAAAGAATATGGTATGGTAAACCCTGGATACAGCATCGCAGGATACGGAAGTGCTGCCCTTACCGGACTTGGCCGTAACCTGAATAACAGGCATTGGATTCCTGATGTTCTGGCAGGTGCCGGAATCGGAATCTTATCTACGGAATTAGGCTATTTTTTTATCGATAAAATATATAAGAACAAAGGAGACAATCTAAGTCTTTTATCAAGGATACAGGGGAATGACTATCCTTCCTTCCTGTCTATTAAACTGGGATCAGCCCTTGCTACAACCAACTTCCTGAAAGAATCTGATCTGGATGATAAAAAACAGATCGGTTTTGAAGGTGGATTAGAAGGGGCATATTTCTTTTCAAAAAAATGGGGTATAGGTGGAGACATCAGTTTCAGCAGCTTCCCGATCAAACCATTAAAAGCTACTTTAGATGACGGAGAAGATTTTGGAGATTACAGCATCATTACTCAGTCATTAGGTTTTCTTGGTGCCGGCGCAGGCCCTTACTACTCTCATGAATTTTCGGATAAATGGCAGCTTACCTTAAAAGCAACTGCCGGCTATTCTGCCACCTCAAGTGGTAAAGTTTTTATAAAGAGTGATAATATAGACACTCCTACTCATGAGCTTGAAATTGCAAGATACAAACCCAAGCCTGCTTTCCGCTGGAATACCGGAGCTTCCTTAAGCTATAAATTCAATCCGGGATTGGGAGTCACTTTATATTCTGATTACAATGAGATCAAATCTTCTATACGGTATTATTTCAGTGATACCATTGAGTCTAGTGATGACCTGAACGATCAGTTAAATAATATGACTGCCAAAGAGAAAATCAATTATTTCACCCTTGGATTAAGACTTACCGCTTATTTTTAAATAAAAAAAACCTTCAGATGAACTGAAGGCTTTATATTTTATAATGTTTTGGTATTATCCTCAGGAGTATAATCCATGAAAATATCGCCGTCCAATTGTACTGATTTCACTTTTTTCTTGATAGGAATCACAAGATCTGTGAGCTTTTGGTCCTTTTCCCAAACCGAAGGTGAAAAATGCAACTTTTCCGTGGTACCGTCTTCATAAGACAATACCGCATCAAACGGAATGGCAAAACCTCCGATATTGGCAACATTCACGGTAAGCAAATCGTTCATTTGGGATACCTGTGACACTTTCAGGTCTATATAATTATTGGTATAAAACCAATTTTGGAAAAACCACTTCAGATTTTTCCCGGAACCTGCATTCATCGAATTGAAATAATCCCATGGAACCGGATGTTTTCCATTCCAGTTATCCATATAGTGGTGTAACGCTTTTTTAAAAGCCTCATCTCCCAGATAATCTTTCAGAGCCAGATAGGATAAGGAGGCTTTTACGTATGAATTATTTCCGTATCCGGGACCGCTCACCTGCGTGCTCATCGTGATTACGGGCTGGTCCTGCTCAGCAGAAGCATCGGTAATCCACTTTTTAACCCTGAAGTTTTTATAAAAATCTTTGGCTGCTTTTTCACCGTTCTCATCGATTCCGATAAGATACTCAAGGGTTGTGGCCCAGCCTTCATCCATATAGGCATATCTTGTTTCATTGATTCCCATGTAGAAAGGAAAATAGGTATGGGCAATCTCGTGATCTGCAGTAAGTCTGGCGTCTTTAAGGTCGTCAGGGATACTGGTATCATTAATCATCATCGGGTATTCCATATCTGCATATCCCTGAATAGCCGTCATCACATTGTACGGATACTCTACTCCCGGCCAGTTTTTGGAAAACCAATCAAGATTATAGCGCATCCAGCCAACATATTGTTCAAAATCTTTTGCCCCGGCTTTGTAACCTGCCTGAACGCTTGCTCTTTTCGTTTTTAGCTGAACACTTGCTGCGTCCCATACATAATGATTACTCAATGCGAAACAAAAATCTGTAATATGATTCGCTTTAAACTTCCATACATTCCATTTGTTCTGTTTGGTCACTTTTCCGGATTTCATCTCCTGTTCCGAAGCAATATGCATCACCTGATCACTTTTCAAAGAGGCCTTATATCTTTTCAGATACTCCGGTTGAAGAACAGCTTCAGGATTCAGGAAATCGCCGGTTGCCCAGACAACATAATTTTTCGGAGCAGAGATCTGAAAACTATAGTCATTAAAATCATTATAAAACTCCTGTCTGTCTGAATGCGGAAGCATATCCCATCCGTTGTAGTCATCATACACCGAAATTCTTGGGAAAGAATATGCTACATAAAACGTTTCCGGATCAATCTGCCCTTCTCTCCCACTCTGTATTGACAGGGGATATTCCCATTCTATTTTGATCTCTGACTTTGATTTTGATTGTAAAGCAGATTTCAATTTCACTTTTTCAACAGTTCCCCAGTCGTCACTATTGATATCATATTTTTCATTGTTAACAATAAATGATTTAATCTTAAGCCCTGAAGACAAAAAATCCTTTGAGACTGATCCTGATCTTGGTGATTCCGGTTTGTGAAGATTATTGACGAACCTTATGGCTAAATCATTAAGATGATCAGGACTATTATTCGTATACATTATAGTCTCCTTTCCGGAAACCGTTTTGGTTGTGGCATCCACCTTTACTTCTACATTATACACTCCTTTATTCTGCCAGTAGTTTTTACCAGGCGCTCCGGAAATATCACGTGTTCCTTTTTCGTAAGCTTTTTTGATATTTCTGGGCATATACAGCTCCTGAGCCGGCAACTGCAATAATGAAACCGCCACCAGCACTCCGGAAAAAATTCTCTTCATAACGATCTTTTTTAGAGATAAGTATCAAAAATAGCGAAAATGTAACACAGCGCGACTACTTCTTTAACATAATATTTTTCAATTTTTCGCTTTAGATTAAAAATATACTACAAACGATCTTGCTCACTTGTCTTTTTTATCATTTTAGCATCTTTCACGGACTGATTTCCAAAATTGTATTTCAGAGAAAATGTAAAACCCTGCGCATCGCCGTAATCCAGATAATAATTATCCTGATTGGCATATTTTGTACTTACTTTTTTTCCTGTAGTTCTGAATATATCGTTAAAAAATAAGCTTGCTTCGAGTTTTTTATTAAAAAACTTTCTATTCATCACAAAATAGGCTGACCATACACCCGAGATCCTGAAAGTTCCCTGAATGCCCGGGGAATTGTAGCGGTGTCCTACTTCCATTTTCCAGTCACTGCTTTTATCCAGGGTAAAGCTGGCAGAAATATTGGAATCCAGATTCCAGACCTTGTTTTTGTAAAGCGCCCCGTCGGTTCCCTTGAAATTGTTTTCATTATGCTCAAGATTTTCAGACACCATGATATTCCACCAGGGTTTCACCTGAAAACTTTTATATAAGCTCAGCCCAAAAGCCTCGCCATTCTCAATATTGGTAAAATAATAAATAAGGTGATGGGTACTTGGCTCCTGATATGAGATTTCCATTGACGGATAGATTTCTTTCCGGTAATACAAATCTACATTCCATTCCTTCCATGAATAAGTAAAATTCAGATTATGGGTAATGGTGGCTTTTAATTCCGGATCTCCCTGATAGTAGGAAAACAGGTTATAATAAGATTTGGCAGGATTCAACCATGAATAGAAAGGTCTGGTAATCCTTTTCCCGTAAGAGAAGCCAAACTCATGTTTATCATCTGTCGTGTATTGTGCATAAAAAGTGGGAAAAAACTTCCAGTATTTATTTTCATTCAGCTCATAAGGCTCGGAAACGATTCCTTCCAGGTTGGTCATTTCAGCACGAAGCCCACCTTTGAAACTCCATTTTCCCAGAGTATATGAGAGTGAAGAATAGAGGCCAAAATTATGTTCTTTATAATTAAAAACACTGCTCTTTTCAGGTCTATACTGTAAAAGTCCGTTTTCATTATCAGAAAAATCAAGTGTACTTCTGGTCTTTACAAAGCTGTATTTTGCTCCCGATTCAAATTCCAGCCTGTCATTTTTCCATTGATAATCTAACTGTGAAGAATACAACTGAACATCCGAATTATTTTGCGTCTGAAAATTTTCTTCTCTCGGAGGCTGTCCGGCAAAGTTGAGATACGTATTCACACGCTGGAATTTATCCGAATTGTTTCCGGCAAAATAGTTTATCCAGGATAATTTACTCTTTGTATTCAGTTTTCTTTCCAACTGAAAGCTCAGAGCATTATTCGTAACACGGTTGCGGTGGTCATTGACCGTCGTATAATTGGATTCCGCTACATCCTGACTATTATAAATCAGTGTAGGCACAAGATAGGTTCCGTAGGACTTCGGATAGAAAAACCCTGAATAGTTAAGACTCAAGTTGGTCAGACTATCCAGCTCGTATTCGACATTAAAATTCAGGGTATTCTGGTTAGTGTTTTTATCCTTCCTGTTCATGGTACTTATCCATCTTGTCTGGCTTTCCGGATAATTGACGTGGTCTGTTCCTTCGCGATAATAGGTTCCCAAACCTCTGTAATAGCTTGCCATCACCGAAAGTTTATCTTTTTTGTAATATTGTGAAAGTCCGAAAACCGCTTTGGCATATTGTGTCTGAATATATTTGGAGGTAAGAATTCCTCTATACCCTTCAATCTTATTTTTTTTCATGACGATGTTGAGTACAGCACTACCCGATGCTTCATATTTTGCCGGTGGATTGGTAATGACCTCTACAGACTTCACCTCATCTCCCTGGGTATTTTCGAGAAGATTTTTCAGCTCATCCCCGGACAGCATAACTTTTTTGTCATTGATGGTTACCAGAATACCGGTACTTCCCTTTATTCTTAGCACATTATTATTAGTGGTTACTCCGGGTGTATTTTTAAGAATTTCCCAGGCATTCAAAGATGAAATGTTACTATTTTCGACATTAAACTCCAGACGGTCTACTTTCCGTTTCACCACAGGTTTCCTTTTGGTCATAATGACCTCTCCTATTTGGTTTGATTCTTTGCTAAGAATAATTTGTAGAGCTTTAGCCTTTTCCAGATCAAGTTTTTTTTCAAACAGAGAATACCCTTTATTCTTTACAACAATTTTTACGTCAGTTTCAGAAATGCCCTCCCATGTGAAGTTTCCATCGGCATCCGTTTTAATCTCAGCGATCAGTTGATTTTTAGAATCATATAATTCAATCTGTACAGCCTGAAGTTTTTCGCTGTCGTTGTTCATTACCGTTCCCGCCAGTTTTTGCTTTTGAGCCAACAGCATTACAGGAAGACATAGCAAAAGAAGAATTTTATACATATCTGTTTTTTTTATAATTCTGAACAATCATATGTGTTGTTCTGGTGTACAAAATTCCGGATTGGGCAGGAGAATTTCGGTTAACAGACGGTTAATGGCAGGTTAACGGCTTTTTCCGGTCTCAGTCGAAATCCCGGTCCTCGGGTTAATGAAAGGTTAACGTCAAAATAATCATCTTGTGAGAATAGGTAAAGTTTTATCTTTGTTTTAATGGTTTCCAAGAATAAATTTCTCATTTCTGTATTTGCCGCCCTGTTCCTTCTTTTACTGGGAATACAGGTTTATTTTATGTATAAAACCTATCAGGTAAAGGAGCGGGATATTTACAGGTCAGTGATCGATGGCCTTCCCGCTTATACAGACACCGAGGAAAGTACTCAACGCGCCCAGGAGACAAAAGATGATGCCCTTCAAAAAGTTATCATCCAGTATTACAATAAGGAAATCAGCAAAAAGGATTTTATTAAAAATTTTACCGACAACAGATACGCAGTCCGGAAAAGACTAAGCCATTATATTGACAACCGCCTTCAAAAAGATGGGTATAAAATATCTGCAAGGATTGAATATACCTCTATTATCCATCTTCCGGACAGTACGAAACTGATTGACAAACCCTTTATTGTTTTTGAAACAAAAGAAAAAGTAAAAAATCCTAAAATCGGAAATACCAGCAGCTGGGAAACTACGTCCTCAAAAAAAAGAGACAGTGATCATAAAGAAATTGAAAGGCGCGATACTTTCTATGTGAAAAGCCAGATTGATTTTGAAATCACCAATATCAAAACCATTGTCTTTAAAGAACTTGCCCTGCTGTTCTTCTGTTGTATCCTCCTTCTTTCATGTGTACTTCTGATATATATTTCAACCATCAAAAACCTCATCAAACAACAAAAGCAAGTAGAGGTACTCCATACGGTAGTTGATAATATTTCTCATGAGTTTAAAACACCTATTGCCACTTTAAAAATTGCTTCTAAAACCTTAAAAAAAGGCTGGAATCCGGAAATGCTGCCTCTTATTGACCGCCAGATCTCCCGTCTTGAGAGTCTCGTATTTCAGCTTCATCAGGATGAAAATCCGGAAGAACCTGTTTTTATACAGCCAAAAGACTGGAATTTCTTTGTTCATGATCTGTCTTTTACTTATCCAAAGGTTGAATTTAAGTTTGACAATACCATTACCGGGGAGCTTCCTTTTGATAAAAACCTGATGGAAACCGTTATTAAAAACCTGTGTGAAAACAGTGTAAAATATGGGGCCTCCATCGTTACTGTCAATCTTACTACCGCCTCACAAAACTTACAGATTGAAGTTTCAGATGATGGACAAGGTATGGAAGCTAAAGAATTAAAAAATATATTTGAAAAATTCTACCGCATACAAAGCAACAATATCCACAACAGCAAAGGACTTGGGTTAGGTTTGTACATGGTAAAGAAAATCATAACCCAATATCACGGTACTATAGAGGTTTACAGCCAACCTGGTAAAGGAAGCACATTTAGAATATCAGCTCCTTACGACACTGATGATCTTCCACAAGAAAAAACAACTACTGATGAAAACTAAAATCCTTTTAGCAGAAGACGATCCGGATTTCGGAATGATCTTAAAGCAGTATCTCGAACTGGAAGACTTTGAGGTCAGCTGGTTTCAGAATCCTGAAGGTATTGTCAGTCGACTTACCTCTGATTTTCCTTTCCATATGGGCATTCTGGATGTGATGATGCCAAATATTGACGGTTTTTCACTGGCTAAAATGATTTTAAAGGAAAAGAATAATTTTCCACTCTTGTTTTTAACCGCTAAAAATCAGAAAATAGACCGACTGACCGGATTGAAAATTGGGGCAGACGATTATATTTCCAAACCCTGCGATCCTGAAGAACTGGTTTTAAGAATTAAAAATATCATCAAAAGAACAACAACCGCCGTTCCTGAAACCATAATCAAGATGGGTCAATATTCTTTGGACACTAAAAAGCTTCTGCTTTCTCATCCTCACGGAAATATCCGACTGACTATCAGAGAACAGCAGCTTCTGGTGTATCTTCTGCAGCACAACCATTCTGCCATCACAAGAGATGAGATTCTGGATAATATCTGGGAAACCAATGATTATTTTACAGGACGCAGTCTTGATGTTTTTATCAGCAGACTCCGTAAATATTTCAGCCATGATGCCCAAATAAAAATCCAATCCCTGAGAGGAATTGGATTTGATATCGATTTTCCAGACTATTGATGTATTAGAAAGAGAGCCCTGTAATCACCGGAAAATGATCCGACGGATACAATAAATTTTCTCGTCTGTCATTGATATGTCTGTGAGATTTTATTTTGAAGCCATTGGTAAAAATGTAATCGATCCTTTCTTTAGGAACTTCATTCACGTTGAATCCTGTAAATGTTCCTGCCGGGCCGTAATGTTTTGTTTCTGAATGATAAAAAGTATCTTTCATGTTTTGGGATAAAATTCTGATCGGTTCTGAATCATCGGTCAGGTTAAAATCCCCACTTAATGTGACAGGTAAATTCTTTGGATTAAGTTCTTTTATTTTTTTTAAAATCAACTCTGAAGATTTTACCCTTGCTAGATTTCCGATGTGATCGAAATGAAGGTTCATTGCCAGAAATTCCTTTTTTGTCTTTTTATCTTTAAATACAGCGTAAGTACATATTCTGTTCAAAGCAGCATCCCAGCCTTTCGAAGGTTTTTCCGGAGTCTCAGATAACCAGAAAGTTCCGGATTTTATCACATCCAGCCTGTTGATATCGTAGAAAATAGCTGAGAACTCACCTTTTTCTTTACCATCATCCCTTCCTACTCCTATAGAGTTATAGTTTTTCAGTCCGTTTTTAATATCTCTCATTTGTTCCGGAAGGGCTTCCTGCACTCCGAAATAATCCGGATGATAGTAGGTTAATAAGTCGGCAACATCCTGTTTTCTCTGTGGCCAAGCATTTTCCTTATCCGATTCTACATTCAGTCGGATATTAAAACTCATTACGGTAAGATCCTGCGAAAATCCCAATGCAAAAAGCATGAGGAATGCAATTGAAAATCTGAAATTCATAGTTTATTTTATCAATAAGAGACAAAAATAAGACTTCTCTGCCATAGAGAAGCCTTATTCATATCATCATAATGTTAAATTATTTCCTGTACGGAAAAAAGAACCCGAAGACTATTCTTTATTGAATTTAAATTCTCTTCCTCCTTCTGTGAGGGTTACCGTCTTTTTATCCTTACTGAAAACGATTGTCAGACCAGCATCTTCAAAAGCAAATGTATTATTTCCCGTATACTCCAGCGGAAAGCTTTGTTGTCCGCCTGCACTGCCATACAGGAACCCGTTTTTCTCAGTAAATATTATTTTAAGTTTAGATTCTTTATTGTTGTACGTTCCTATGAAATCTTTCAGGTTAATTTTCTCCATAGGTTTTGCATCCGCAGATGTCCATTTATTATTTTTCATGTTGACGTCCGGAACCATAGAATCCGGATCAAGTACTACCTCATCGATTTCCTTATCAGATTCTACTTTGAATGTCCATTCTGTATTTCTCTTCCAAACTTCGATTGGTATTTTTACCGTATGTTTTGTTCCGTCTTTGAATTTTAGCTGAACCGTCGTCGGCATAGGCAGTTGTCCAAGATTTTCAACAGTAACCTGAGCTCCGTTTTTGAAATCTCCATTGATGTATTTCACATTCTTAACGGACTGGTCAATTTTCCATTTATTAAAGAACCAACCTCTCCAGAACCAGTTCAGTTCTTCTCCTGAAACATTCTCCATCGTGTGGAAGAAATCCCAGGGTGTAGGATGTTTGAATGCCCACCGGTTGATATAGGTTCTGAATGCTTTGTCAAATTTCTCAGGCCCGAGAATCGTTTCTCTTAAAACCGATAATCCCGCTCCCGGCTTATAATAGGCAAGAGCTCCGATACTTCTTTCTCTCATATTATCGGGACCTACCATAATCGGCTCAAGATTATCTGTTAAAAGATAGCTTCCTGTTTGAGCCATATTCTGTTTTTTATAATATTCACCTTTATTAAAAGCCTCCGTCGAAAGTCCGTTGATAAAAGTATTGAATCCTTCGTCCATCCAGGCAAATAATCTTTCATTGGATCCTACAATCATAGGAAACCAGTTATGCCCGAATTCATGATCTGTAACACCCCACAGATCTTCTCCTTTTGAATCCATATGGCAGAACACAATTCCGGGATATTCCATTCCGCCTTCGTTTCCTGCTACATTAGTTGCTGCCGGGTATGTATATCCGTACCATTTATTAGAATAATGTTCAATAGCGGCTTTGGTATATTC
Source organism: Chryseobacterium sp. UNC8MFCol (assembly GCF_000482305.1). Lineage (NCBI taxonomy): Bacteria > Pseudomonadati > Bacteroidota > Flavobacteriia > Flavobacteriales > Weeksellaceae > Chryseobacterium > Chryseobacterium sp. UNC8MFCol. The sequence goes on along the minus strand of NZ_AXUZ01000019.1, from coordinate 53,035 downwards.
GGTAGACCTTCCCCAGGCTTTTTCTCCTGCACTTTCAGACGGATAGGCAGAAATGGCCAGCGATTTTTTTCCATCAGGAAGATTAATTCTTGCAGCATCCAAAATAAAGCCGGCAGATGATGCCCATGCAAAATCCCTTGCCTGTACAATTTTAAACTTCCAGGTTTTTGTTCCTGTAGATTTATTTTTTCCAATCTCAGACTCAGGACGTATCATGACTGTTTTATCACTGTTTCTCGCCTGATTCCATCTGTTGACCTCATCTTTACTATAAACTTCTTTTTCGTTTAAAAGTTCTCCGGAAGCCACCACATAATGATTGGCTGGTACAGTAATATTGGCTGTGATATCACCATATTCCAGAAAGAACTCCGAAGCGCCTGCATACGGTAGTGTATTCCATCCCATTACATCATCATACACACACATTCTCGGATACCATTGTGCCATAGTAAAGACTTTACCATTTTTTGTTTCCTGAACTCCCATTCTGTCTGAACCATAATCCGGAGAAATAAAGGAATAATCAATGGTAATTTTTGCCACTCCTCCTTTTGCCTTCAGTTCTTCCGGTAAATCAATCTGCATTCTTGTATCGGAAATGGTATACTTAGCTGCTTTGCCATCAATTTTTACGGATTTAATAGCGTATCCGCCATTGAAAGTCTCGCCGTGTGAACCATTCCTGCTTCCTGACAGAGGCACCACAGCATTTCCGCGGGAGTCTTTTGCAAAAAGATTCTGATCGAGCTGCAGCCATAAGAAACCCAGCTGATCCGGGCTGTTATTGGTGTATTTAATTTCGGCGGTACCTGTAATTTCTTTTTTGTCCTCATTCAGACTCACATTCAAATGATAGTCTGCTGAATTCTGCCAATAGGCATGCCCCGGCTGTCCACTGGCTGAGCGTGTTTCCGTACCTGTCTGCGGATAGAAAAACGGCTTAAAGGCTTCTACATAATCATACTTTGGCGTTTCCTGTGCATAGGCAGATCCTGAAAAAAGGAAGAAAGCCACTGCAGAAACAAGAGTTGGAAGTTTACAATTCATTTGAAAAAAGTTTATACATAGGTAAAAAAAACTCCCGGAATTGTTACAAATCCGGGAGTTTTTTTTTCTGAAAATTTCAATTAATTTGATTTTTTTGCTTTAATCATGGCCTCTAAAGCATCCCACATTTCACGGGGAATAGCTTCAAGCATATTAAATTCACCTGCTCCCTGAAGCCATTCTCCTCCGTCAATAGTGACTACTTCACCATTCATGTACGCTGAGTAATCAGACACCAGATACGCGGCAAGATTGGCCAGCTCCTGATGTTCTCCTACTCTTCTTAACGGCACTTTCTTTTTCATATCGAATTTTTCCTGCAGATCTCCCGGAAGAAGTCTGTCCCAGGCACCTTTTGTAGGAAATGGCCCCGGAGCGATAGCATTGAAACGAATTCCATATTTTGCCCATTCCACTGCCAATGATCTGGTCATTGCCAATACTCCTGCTTTTGCACAGGCAGAGGGTACAACATAGGCAGAACCCGTCCATGCATAAGTGGTTACGATATTTAAAACGGTACCTGGTGTTTTGGAGTCGATCCAGTGTTTTCCTATAGAAAGTGTACAGTTTTTAGTTCCTTTTAAAACGATATCTAAAATAGAATCAAAAGCAGAATGAGTCAGTTTTTCTGTTGGAGAAATAAAATTACCGGCTGCATTATTCAGAAGAATATCAATTTTACCGAATTCCTTAAGCGTTGCTTCTTTCACAGCTTCTACTTCATCCCAGTTTCTGACGTCACACGCTACACAAAGAACTTTACCACCGGTTTCATCTTCCAGCTCCTTCGCAGTAGTCTGTAGCTTTTCAAGATTCCTGGACGTAATGACTACTTTAGCTCCTAACTCAAGAAAGTATTTTGTCATTGCTTTGCCAAGACCGCTTCCGCCTCCTGTTACAATCGCTACTTTATCTTTTAATGCCCCTTCGCGAAGCATTGGTTGTGTATATAGACTCATAAAATATTTTTTCTTAAAAATAATAAATATTGAATGGATCTACCTTAAAATAACGGTATAAATAATGCCATAAATAATATTCTTTGTTTTTTACCTAATTTTATCACTTAATAAACTTATCTGCTCATGAAAAATACGGGAACATCTGTTTTTCTTTTATTCATTATCTTAAGCTTTCCCCTCAAAGCTCAACAATTTGAAAAATTATATCAATACGTACATCCGCTGATTGGAACTGAAAAAATGGGACATACCTATCCCGGCGCTACTACACCGTTTGGCGCCGTGCAGCTAAGTCCTGAAACAGATACAATTTCTTATGAACTCAACGGGAAATACAATGGTGAAGTCTATAAATACTGTGCAGGCTATCGCTATGAAGATAAAACCATAGTAGGTTTCAGCTCTACGCACTTTAGTGGTACCGGACATTCTGATCTCGGGGATTTCCTGATCATGCCTACTGTCGGACCACTTCAGTTGGATCCGGGAACAGCTTCAAATCCTGAAAAAGGCTACAGAAGCAAGTTTTCCCACGAAAACGAAAAAGCTGAAGCCGGATATTATAAGGTAAAGCTGGATGATCACAATATTTTAGCAGAACTGACGGCTACCACCAGAGTCGGTGTTCACCGGTATACTTTTCCCAAATCTGATCAATCGCATATCATTCTTGATCTGATGGCAGGAATTTATAATTATGACGGAAAAAATGTATGGACCTATGCCCGTGTGGAAAATGGCAATACGATTACCGGATATCGCCAGACCAACGGATGGGCAAGAACAAGAACGGTTTATTTTGCCATGAAGTTTTCAAAACCCTTTACATCCTACGGTCAGAAGAACTATGATGAAAAGCAGGTATACAAAGGGTTCTGGAGAAAATTCGATCAAACTCAGAATTTCCCTGAAATTGCCGGAAAGAATCTTAAAATGTATTTTGATTTTGACACCAGTGAAGGTGAAGCCATTGAAATCAAACTGGCTATATCTCCTGTAAGCCAGGCCAATGCTATGGAAAATCTTGAAAAGGAAACGGGAAATTTATCTTTTAATCAAATTAAAGAAAAAGCTCAGGAAGATTGGAATAAAGAACTTAACAAGATCATCATTAAAGGTTCTGAAACCGAAAAAATCAATTTCTATACCGCGATGTATCATACCTTTATCAATCCCACCGTGTATATGGATATCAATGGAGAGTATAAAGGATTGGATCAAAATGTTCACCAAGCAGAAAATTTTACTCATTATACCACATTCTCGCTTTGGGACACTTACAGAGCTCTTCATCCTTTCTTTAACATTATCCAGCCTAAAAGGAACAGTGATATGGTAAAATCTATGATGGCTCATTACCATCAGTTTTCGATGAAAATGCTACCTATATGGTCACATTATGCCAATGATAACTGGTGTATGAGTGGTTATCATAGCGTAAGTGTAGTGGCAGATGCCATTATTAAAGGAAATTATGCCGGTGATCCTCAGGAAGCTTTGAAAGCCTGCGTAGAAACAGCCAACAAACGAAATTATGAAGGAATAGGACAATATATTGACCTGGGATACATTCCTGCAGAGAAAAATGGCACCTCAGTATCCAATACCCTTGAGTATGCTTATGATGATTGGGCAATTGCCCAGCTGGCCAAACATCTTGGAGAGACAGAAATCTACAATCAGTTTATCAAACGTTCTGAAAACTGGAAGAATAATTTTGACCCATCCATCGGATTCATGCGCCCACGCCTGGCAGACGGAAGTTTCAAAAAAGATTTTGATGTTTTAAGTACCCACGGACAAGGCTTCATTGAGGGAAATTCCTGGAACTACAGTTTTTTTGTTCCCCAGAATCCTGATGAACTGATCAAAATGATGGGAGGAAAGAAAAAATTTGCCTCAAAACTGGACGAATTATTCACCATGCATCTTCCTGATGAGTTTTTTGCAGACACTGAAGACATTACAAGAGAAGGAATTATCGGAGGATATGTACATGGAAATGAGCCTGCACATCATGTTGCTTATCTCTATAACTGGGCCGGGCAGCCATGGAAAACACAATCCCAGATTCGTCATATCCTGGAAATGCAGTATAAGTCAACTCCTGACGGATTGGGAGGAAATGATGACACGGGGCAAATGAGTGCCTGGTATATTCTGAGTTCACTGGGCTTCTATCCGGTTGCTCCCGGTTCGGAAGACTACGCTATCGGTAGTCCCGCTGTTGATCAGGCTATTCTGAATCTGGAAAACGGAAAAACATTTGAAATTGAAGCGATCAATCAAGGTCCGAAAAATGTATATGTTCAGAAGGTTCTTTTAAATGGTCGTGAAATTAAAAACTTCACTCTGAAACATTCTGAAATGATGAATGGTGGAAAACTGACATTTTATATGGGAAACAAGGCGAAAAAATAAATAGGGCCTTTATTTTGGGCATGAGAGAAATAAAAAGAGGCTGTCTCAAAAGTGAGATAGCCTCTTTTCCTGAATTTTTATGATATCCGGCTATTCTTATTCCTGAACTTCAAAAAGTAAACGCTCTCCGAATTTTTCTTCAGCAATTTTTCCGTTATCATATACAAGGTGTCCGTTGACAAACGTCTGGGTTACCTTAGAATGGAAGTTCATCCCCTCCAGCGGACTCCATCCGCATTTATACAGGAGGTTTTCTTTAGCTACCGTCCAATCTTCATTTAAATCGACCAAAACAAGATCTGCTTTATATCCTTCTTTAATAAATCCTCTTTTTTCAACTCTGAAAAGGATTGCCGGATTATGACACATCTTTTCAACAATCTTTTCAAGAGAAATTTTTCCTGTTTTATAGTTTTCCAGCATTACTACGAGTGAATGTTGTACCAGGGGTCCTCCGGAAGGGCATTTTGTATACACATTTTGTTTCTCTTCGGCGGTATGGGGAGCATGATCTGTCGCGATCACATCAATTCTGTCATCAAGCAGAGCTTCCCAAAGTCCATCCTTGTCTTTTTGAGTTTTCACAGCAGGATTCCACTTGATCAGGCTTCCTTTTGTTTCATAATCATCATTGGTAAATGTCAGATGGTGAACACATACTTCAGCAGTGATCTTTTTATCTTTTAACGGGATATCATTTCTGAAAAGTGAAGTTTCCTTTGCTGTTGAAAGGTGAAACACGTGAAGTCTTGCCCCAGTTTTTTCAGCGAGCTCAATGGCTTTAGAGGAAGATTTATAACAAGCTTCTTCACTTCTGATTAAATGGTGGAATTTTACCGGAATATCATCCCCATATTCATCAATATATTTTTGGGTATTGGCTCTGATGGTCGCTTCATCTTCACAGTGAACTGCAATCAGCATTTTGGTATTGCTGAAAATATTTTCCAGGGTTTCTGGATTATCCACCAACATATTCCCTGTAGAGGAGCCTAAAAACAATTTTACTCCGGGAACATTTCTCGGGTTTGTTTTTAAAACTTCTTCAAGATTATCATTGGTTCCTCCCATCATAAAACCATAGTTGGCATAGGCTTTCTGAGCTGCAATTTCATATTTATCAGCGAGTAATTCCTGAGTAACGGCATTCGGCACCGTATTAGGCTGATCGATAAAGCTGGTTACTCCTCCGGCTATCGCTGATCTGGACTCACTTTCAATATCTCCTTTATGAGTAAGGCCCGGCTCACGGAAATGAACCTGATCGTCTATAACACCCGGAAGAAGATACTTTCCGGAACCGTCAATAACCTGATCTGCATCTACAGAAATGCCGGAAGCAATTTTGGAAATTACATCATTTTCTATTAAAACATCGCTTTGAAAGACCTGGCCTTCATTGACAACATGTACATTTTTGATAAGGGTTTTCATTTTACTTTTTTAGAATTAAAATTAAAGGTTAAAATCCAAAATTACTGCGAGCTGCCTATCAGAATCGAACTATAAAGAGAGATCACTGATTTCCAGCTCCCGGCTTCTACCTTCTATAATGAACAAAATTAAGGTTTATGAATGAATTTTAATATCACCGGATACAAATCAATTTCTAAATATTTACATTTGCATAAAATTTTTCGAATTGTATAAGAAATTATTAGGGCAAACAATCATCTACGGAGCAGGAGCAATAGCACCCAGAATTATTCTATTCATCCTTAATCCTCTTTTGATCTATAAAATTCCCAATGAAGGTTTTGCGATTTTCACGCAACTTTATGCATGGATTTCTTTTGTGAATATTATACTTTCATTTGGTTTTGAAACGGCCTATTTTCGATTTTCTGCTGAAGAGGATAATGAGAAAAAAACTTTCAACACGTCATTCTGGTTTTTATTTTCAACTTCTACTCTGTTTTTAGCATTGTGCTATCTTTTCAATCAGCCTATTGCTGATTATCTGGGATACCATGATAATCCTGAATATATTAAATGGTTTGCTTTAATTGCTTTTTTCGACAATTTACTGGTCATTCCGTTTGCATGGCTTCGTTTTCACAATAAACCTATCAAATATTCTGCGGTCAGAATTTTTCAGTCTATATTCCAGGCAGTCTTTACCGCTGCATTATTCTTTTGGATTCCCGAGAATGTATCCAGAAGCTTTGGATTGGATCAGAATGTAGACTATCCTTTCTTTAGTAATTTAGCAGGAAGTGCTTTAGGGTTTTTATTGTTACTTCCTATTATATTAAAAGTAAGATTTCAGTTTGTAACCTCTCTTTTTGGGCGGATGATTCGCTACTCGTTTCCGCTTATGCTGGCAGGGCTGGCTTTTATGGTTAATGAAAATTTCGATAAATCTATCCAGAGAAATCATATTTCAGACGAACAGGCCGGAGCTTATGGAGGCTGTTATAAACTAGCTGTCCTTATGACTTTATTTGTAACCGCGTACAGAATGGGTATTGAACCATTTTTCTTTAAACAGATGGATAAAGGTGACGCTAAGAAAACGTACGCTAAGGTAGCTGAATATTTTTCGTTCTTCGCCTGTGCTGTAGCATTAGGAATTATCGCCAATATTTCGTGGCTAAAGGATGTTTTCATTCCGAACAGATCATATTGGATTGCAATAGACATCATTCCTATTATTGTAGTGGCAAACCTGTGTTTCGGAATTTATTATAACTTTTCCACATGGTATAAAGTGACAGACAGAACCAGTGTGGGAACCGTTATTTCATGGATCGGAGCCGGAATTAATATCGCCTTGAATTATCTGGCCTTAAGTTACTATCACAGTATGATTGGTTCTGCATGGGCCACTTTCGGAGCGTACGTCATCATGATGATCATATCCTATGCATTGGGCCAGAAATACTACCCCATCCCTTACCGCATGAAGAAAATGTCTTTCTTCCTTATATTGCTGGGAATATTTAGTTTTATTATCGTAAAATATTTTAACTATAATATCCTGACCAGCAATGCCTTATTTTTAGTCTTCGTGGGGATCTTAGTCTATTCGGAAAAAAATATGATTTTATCCAGAATCAGGAAGAGCTAAACTTTGGTCTCTCTTTTGATAATTACTTAGCTTAAAAACATTAAACAAAGCCGTTAAACATGATAAGCATTACGTTCCTGAAGCGTTTTAATTACTATATTTAACAAAAAATAATCAATCCTTAAACAAAAACATCTTTATACCATTTATGAAAATTATTGTTCCGATGGCTGGACGTGGTTCCAGATTACGTCCACACACCCTGACAGTACCAAAACCTCTTATCCCTATTGCCGGAAAACCTATCGTACAACGATTGGTGGAAGATATTGCTAAAGTGGCAGGAGAAGAAATTGAAGAAGTAGCATTTATCATTGGAGATTTTGGTTCCGAGATTGAAAAATCTTTGCTTCAGATTGCCGAAAAATTAGGCGCAAAAGGAAGCCTGTATTATCAGAATGATCCGCTTGGAACAGCGCACGCTATCAAATGTGCAGAGCAATCTATGCAGGGAGATGTGGTGATCGCATTCGCCGATACTCTTTTCCGTGCAGATTTTCAGTTGGACAAAAATTCAGATGGTGTAATTTGGGTGAAAAGTGTAGAAGATCCGTCTGCCTTTGGGGTAGTAAAACTGGATAACTATGGCTTTATTACTGATTTTGTTGAAAAACCTCAGACTTTTGTTTCAGATCTTGCCATTATCGGTATCTATTATTTCAATAGTGCTGAAAAACTAATGGATGAAATCAACTATATCATGGACAATGATATTAAAAACGGAGGAGAATACCAGTTGACAATGGCCCTGGAAAACCTGAGAGCAAAAGGAGCAAAATTCACTTTAGGAAAAGTAAATGACTGGATGGATTGTGGTAACAAGAATGCTACCGTGGAAACCAACAGTAAAATCCTTGCATATGAAAAGGAAGAAATGGCTCAATATCCGGCGTCTGCAGTGATTGAAAATTCGTTGATTATTCCTCCTTGCTTCATTGGTGAAAATGTGAAAATTTCCAACTCAAAAGTAGGACCTGGCGTTTCATTGGGTAACAACACTACGATTGTAAATTCTAATATTGAAAACTCTTTGATCCAGGAAAACACAAGAATCAACCACGGAAACCTTTCTAATTCTATGATTGGTAACTCCGCACAGTATGTGGGAGTGGCAAGAGAAATTTCTTTGGGAGACTATTCAGTATTGGATTTCCTATCGAAATAATTAAACACAGAATTTAGTTAACTTAAACAAGATATAATCAAACCACACAAAACGTTTTGTGTGGTTTGGCGTTAATATTGCAGCGTTTTTCCTAATTGAAAAGATAAATACATGAGAAACTGGATACCACTCTTTTTATTACTTCTTGCCTTATCATCGTGTAAAACCCGTAATGCTGTACAGAATAATACGGAATCAGGGGATAGTATCAAAACTACCGGGAATACCAAACATCCAAAAGATGTCAACGAACCGGTAAAAGACAAAATTGCTTTTTACGAACATGTATTGATCCCGCCAAAATTTGACCAGATCAAAATAGACAGTAAAGTTCGTGTGGAAACGGGAAATTACATCCCCCCACTGGACGCAACGATTTATATTGAAAATGATAAAAAAGTATGGATGAACCTGAGAGCATTATTTATTAATGTCGCTAGAGGTATTGCAACTCCTGAGGGCATAAAAGGACAGGACAAAGTAAACAAAGCCTACATAGATTCCGATTTCGATTATCTTAATCACTTGCTGAATGTCAATTTTATCGATTATAAATCGTTGGAAAAAATTTTACTGGGGAGAACTTTTGTAAAAATCAGTGATTCACAATTTACACTGACTCAAAATGCACAGGGATATAAAATGGTTTCGAACGCCAACCAGAAAATCACTACAGACGAGAAAAACAGAGAATATAAGATAGCTCTGCAATACGACACCAACTACGATTTGTTAAGTATAAATTTAAAAGATGTTTTATCCACAGACGAGCTTGAAATCTCCTATAGCGACTGGGATGAATACAACGGAATACGCCTCCCTAAAAATGTTAAAATAATTATAAAAGGCTCAAAATCTAGTCAAATTTTACTGGAAAACACGAAATTTGACTTTTCGAGGATGGAAACACCTTATTCTGTACCATCCAGTTATAAGAAAATAGAGATTAAATGATTAAAAAATTTAGCTTTTTAATAGGTGTTCTTCTATTCGGGCTGCACCAGGGACAGCAGAAAAAAGAACAACTGCAGAAGCAGAACGCCGAACTTAAAAAACAAATTGCACAAATAAATACAGATTTAGCTAAAACAAGAAGCGAATCTAAACTTTCTATAGCCTACCTTACCAGTGTCAATCAAAAGCTGGTTTTAAGGGAAAAAGTCTACAATAATACTCAAAAAGAAAAGAGGTTTATTGAAGATGACATCTACCTGCGTCAGCTTGAGATCAACCGCCAAAATAAAGAATTGGCTGTTCTCAGAAAAAATTATGCTGAAGTCCTTGTTAATGCTTATAAAAATAAAGGGGTACAAAATAAAGTAACCTTCATTCTTTCATCCAAAAATTTGGGTGAAGCCATACGAAGAGTACAATATTTAAAACAATACGCTGATTATCAGGACAAAAAAGCAGCCGAAATTACTGATGCCGCCAACCAGATCAAAAAAACGATTTCCCAAAGGCAAAACTCAATGAAAGAGAAGGAAAATCTTTTGATCAATCAACAGAAAGATCTGGCAACCATTAATGCTGAAAGAGCACAAAAGGAACAATTAGTCGCTGATTTTAAAAAGAACGAATCTAAACTTACCGCTGAGCTTAAACAAAAGCAAACGCAATCTAAGGCATTAGAAGGACAAATCAGGGCCATCATCGCAGAAGAAATCCGAATTGCCAAAGCAGAAGAAGAAGCAAGAAGAAAGGCAGAAGCCGAAAAAATACGTTTAGCTAAAATAGCAGCCGAAAGGGAAAAAGCAAGAATTGAGGCGGAAGCCAAAGCAAGAGCCGAAGCCCTTGAAAGAGAAAGAAGATTGGCTGAAGCAGAGGCTAAAAGAGCTGCTGAACTCGCTGCAAGAAGAGCTGAAGAAGAAAGAAAACGTAATGAAGAAGCTGCAAGAGCCGAAGCGAGTGCAAAAGATGAAGCCAGAAAGATCGCAGCTAAAAAAGCGTCAGACGAAGCTAATGTGAAGGCTAAAGAAGCCGCTGATAAATTAGCAGCAGCAAGAGCAGCTGAATTGGCGCTGGCCAAAAGAAAAGAAGATGAGAAAAAAGCGGCAGAAACAAAAGCTATGACAAGCTATGGCGTTTCTACGGCTTCCGGAAATAGTTTTGCCGATAACAGAGGAAGGCTGGGTTATCCGGCAGACAGAGCAGGGCAGATTACCCACCGCTTCGGAAGACAACCACACCCCGTTTTCAAAAATATTACTGAAGAAAACAATGGAATTAAAATTTCAGTCCCTTCAGGTACACGTGCAAAATGTGTATTCCCGGGATCCGTATCTTCAGTACTGGCAAACAATGACGGCACGAAAACCGTTATTATCAAGCATGGAGGCTACTTTACGATTTATTCCAACTTAGGAAATGTAAGTGTTTCCAAAGGACAGCAGGTTTCTTCAGGTACGCCGGTAGGAAGTGTTGCTCAAGATTTTGACGGTGCATACACCCTTGATTTCCAGGTATGGAGCGGAAGTACCCCAGTTGATCCATTAGGTTGGATTTCATATTAAAAAAAGTGTAACTTTGCATAAAATTTAAGAGATGAATACACTAACTATACTTGCCTTATCTTGGCAACACATTCTGATCGTAGCCATACTTTTGGTATTACTTTTCGGAGGAAAGAAAATTCCGGAACTTATGAGAGGAGTCGGTTCGGGAATCAAGGAATTTAAAGATGCGGTAAAAGAAGAAGACAAACCAGGTTCTGAAAACAAATCTTCTTCTACAAATAATAATTCTACCAGTAACTAAAATTCCTTAGCATTAATGAATTTCACTGAGACTGCATGGAAAGTCTTCAATCAATGTATTGAAGACTATCACGTGTCTGATGACGTCAACACTCTAATTAATAACCCTTTCGAAAAAGATAGTTTGGAACGGATTTTGTATGCAAAGAACTGGATTGATACCGTTCAATGGCATCTGGAAGATATAATTAGAGATGAAAATATTGATCCGGCTGAAGCACTTCAACTGAAGAGAACAATAGATGCCTCCAATCAGAAAAGAACTGATCTGGTAGAATATATTGACAGCTGGTTCCTTAATAAGTTTGAAAATATAACTCCTAAACCTGACGCAAAAATAAATACGGAAACTCCCGCTTGGGCAGTAGACAGACTTTCCATTCTTGCGTTAAAAGTTTATCATATGTCATTAGAAGCTAATAGAGAATCCGCCTCTGAAGAACACAGAAAAAATTGCCAGGCCAAACTGGATGTTCTGCTTATTCAGAAGGAAGATCTGTCAACTTCTATTAACCAGTTGCTTGCTGATATTGAAAACGGTAATATTAAGATGAAGGTATACAAACAAATGAAAATGTATAACGATGAAAGTCTTAATCCAATCCTTTATCAAAAAGGGCAACAAAAATGAAAAGACTAGTTTTTTTTGGAGTACTAATCATATTAACATCTTCCTGCGCAACGGAAAAGCTCAACCTTTCTCCGCTGTCAAACAACTTTTACAGTGAGACCAAAGGCTCTGATTCTGACAGAGGCTCAAAAAAGAGCTTTAATATTAATGTCAAAGAAAATGTAAATGCCTCTGAGATTTCAAACCTGATCTCTACCTTTCCCAAGTTTAAGAACAACGGATTGAATGATGAGATTACCAGCATGAAATACAGCCTTCAGAACTATTTATATGCCATTGATGCCAACAACTCTTCAGGTAAGAGCAGAGCACTGAAAAGCTTCGAAAAATCATACAGAAAAATTCAGAAATCAAGACAAAGTCTCGATAAAGATGATGACGAAGTTATCAACAGATATCTGGTAAGGTTAAAAACCAATGTCTCTGTCATTGAAGATGCTTTGTCAGGAAGTTAAAAACTAATTGAACAATCAATGATTAAAATTCAGGCGGAAGCCAATGTTCCAACAGAACACGGTACTTTCCGAATGATCGCTTTCTCCGAAAACGAAAACGACTGGATGCCACATATGGCTATCGTCGCTGAAAATACAGATTTTTCAAAACCTGTGAATGTTCGTTTTCATTCAGAATGTATTACCGGAGAAGTTTTCCATTCAAAAAAATGTGAATGTGGCCAGCAACTGGACGCTGCAATGAAATACATCCATGAAAATGGCGGCATTATCATTTATCTCCGTCAGGAAGGCAGGAATATTGGCATCATCAATAAACTTAAAGCATATTCTTTACAGGAAAAAGGACTGGATACCGTACAAGCCAATCTGGAGCTGGGACTCCCTGCTGACGACAGAAACTTTGGCGTAGCGATTGAAATCCTTAATGTACTGGACGTAAAAGATATCAATCTTTTGACTAATAATCCGGAAAAGGTAAAATATGTAGTGGATAGCAATGTACATCTTAATTCAAGAGTTCCGTTACAGATTCCCGCAAATGAAATCAGTAAAGGATATCTCCAGACTAAAAAAGACTTCTTTGGACATCTTCTCGATGACAATGATAAGTAAATAAAAACAAAAGCTTCAGTTTCTCTGAAGCTTTTTTATTTGGTCTATATTTTTGCTTTGCATCAAAACCTTTACACACTATCTTTTATAACCTCCTGAAGTCATAAAATTGTAAACAACAGATCATCAAATCAAAAGCCCCGGAAGAATAATTCTCCCGGAGCTTTTTTTAATTATAAAAAACTGAAAAGATATTTCTTAATTTACTCTTACTGATGGCACATTAGAATCATTAAGATTATAATATTTTACCACAGCATTGTAGTCGCTGTAATCAACAGGTGCTTTAGCTGACTTGTTGCTCGTACCAGTTGTATTCGCAGGAACAATAATAATTCTAAATGTTTGATTAGTCAAATACGTTTGTCTTTCCGCAGAAGTCATTGTATTCTGGTCAAAATTAGCTTTAGTTGTTATATCAACATTATCTTTATTGAAAATAAAGTTATAATCCAATTCTCTACCAGTTGACAGAAAATAAGTCTTTGGAATTTGTTGCCAAATAGCACTGTTATTAGAGTTTGAATTGATATTTCTATATACTAATAGACCATCTGTACTCTTCAATCCTAGTCCTTGTGAAATAGTAAAGTCCGCATTATTAGCTCCAGTAAAGGTTCCAGTGATATCTTTCATCTGGAAATTCGCATTCTGTTGTACCACAACATCATCTTTATTGTCGCAGCTATATGATAAGAATCCAATTCCGGCTAATAGCATAAATGGAAGAATTTTTTTCATTTCTATAAAAGTTTAGTTATTATTTATATTGCGTATTCAAATCATATACCAAAAATTTCAAAAACGTTGTTTTTGTCAATTTTTTTAATTGTATTTTTGTTCTTATTCAAAAAGTCATGAAGAAATTATTATATACTTCTCTCTTTATTGCTGCATTCATAAGCCCTAAAGCTATGGCTCAGTATCAGCCGAAAAATACTTCTCCGGAAGATATAAAAAAGGCCCGGCAATGGGTTGAGAAGACTTACAAAAATCTTTCTCAGGATGAAAAGCTGGGACAGCTCTTTATTGTTGCATTATATACCAATAAAGGTGAAGATTTCATCAGCCAGGTAAGGAATATTGTTGTGAATGATAAAATCGGAGGATTGATCTTAATGCAGGATGATGCGGCAAGAGAAATTAGCCTTGTGAATGAATTCCAGCAAAAATCCAGAATTCCTTTAATGATTGGTATGGATGCAGAATGGGGGCTGTTTCAGAGAATAGCAACAGCACACAAATTTCCGTGGGCCATGACATTGGGTGCGATTCAGGATAAAGACCTGATCCATCAGATGTCTGCCAAAATTGCAGAAGACTGCCACAGAATGGGGATCAACTGGGATTTTGCTCCGGTAGTTGATGTGAATACCAATCCTAATAATCCAATCATTGGGAACAGAAGCTTTGGTTCAGAAGTTCCTAATGTGATCAGTTCTGCCCTATCTTATTCTAACGGTCTCCAGGACAATAATATACTAGCTGCCATCAAGCATTTTCCCGGACACGGTGATACCAGTACTGATTCTCATCTTGACCTTCCTGTGGTTTCTCACAATATCGAAAGGCTTAATACAACAGAATTAGCACCATTCAAGGCCTTGATGGATAAAGGAATCGGGGGTGTAATGGTTGCCCATTTATATGTTCCAAGTCTGGAATCAGGCAAAGGGATTCCGGCTTCTGTTTCTAAAAATATTATCACAGGTCTGCTTAAAAATCAATTAGGGTATAAAGGTTTAATCATTACTGATGCCTTAAATATGGGGGCAGTGGCCAATAAGTATAAACCCGGAGAACTGGACGCCTTGGCATTCGCTGCAGGAAATGATATTATGCTTTTCTCCCAAGGTGTTTCTGAAGGAAAAAAATTAATTCAGAAAGCCATTGATAAAGGGGAAATTCCTCAGTCAAGAGTAGAAGAAAGTGTAAAGAAAATATTACTGACCAAATATTTCCTGGGACTTACTCAGTATACTCCGAAAAACCCTGAAAATATTAATTCTGATTTAAATAATGAATCACACAGAATATTGGTTCAGAATCTTTATGCCAATGCATTGACGTTACTAAAAGACGATAAAAAACTGCTTCCGATATCGGGAAAGCAAGTGTATTATATTCCATTGGAAGAAGCACCTTATCAAACTTTTGCCAACCGGCTAGGCTCAAATGTCATCATTAAAAAGGCATCTGAAATTAATTCTATACCGGCAGGTTCAACGGTAATTGCTGGATTGCATAAGGATAATTCAACGGCTTATAAACCTTATAAAATATCTGCAGAATCTAAAAAAGTACTTGCAGATCTTACTCAAAATCAAAATGTAATCCTGAATGTTTTTGGAAGTGCCTACGCTTTAAAAGATATTGATATTTCAAAAATATCTACAGTTCTGGTTTCTTATGAAAACAATGATGATTCGATGAATGCAACAGCTGATGCTTTAAATGGAAAAACAAAAATCTCGGGAAGGCTTCCTGTATTGGTAAATGACCGATTAAAAGCAGGAATGGGAATTGATCTAGATCCGGCTTCTCAGAAGAATAACAAATAATACAACATCAAAAACAACAATAATCAAATGAAAATAGGCATACTTTGCTATCCTACCTATGGTGGAAGCGGAATTGTAGCAACAGAACTTGGGATGTCTCTTGCCAATAAAGGATATGAGGTGCATTTTATAAGCTCCGCACTTCCTGCAAGGCTAGACATTACCAATCCCAATATTTTCTTTCACAGGGTAAATGTTCAGACCTATCCCCTTTTTCAATATCAGCCGTATGATATTGCTTTAAGTTCTATGATTTACAGGGTCGTGAATCTTTACAAACTGGATCTGCTTCATGCTCATTATGCCATTCCTTATGCGTATGCAGCGTTTACAGCTAAGCAAATGCTCAAGGAAGACAATAATGATATCCCTCTGGTAACGACATTGCACGGTACTGATATCACTCTTGTTGGGCAGCACCCGAGTTATAAGCATGCGGTAGAATTTTCTATCAATAAGTCGGATGCAATTACTTCGGTTTCTGAAAGCCTGAAAAAGGATACTCTTCAATTTTTTAATATCAAAAAAGAAATCCAGGTGATCACCAACTTTATTGATAATACTGAATTTGATGATTGCTCAGAATGTCAGAGAACTCAATTTGCCAATCCTGATGAAAAGATCCTGATTCACGTGTCCAACTTACGTCCTGTAAAGCGTGTGGATGAAGTGCTGCAGATCTTTAAAAACGTGGAGAAAAAAGTAAAATCTAAACTTATCATTATCGGGGAAGGTCCGGATATGGAAAAAGTGAACCAGTTCCTCGAGGAGAATCCTGAACTTATCTCAAAAATCCGTCTGCTGGGGAAAGTAAATGATCTTTACAAGATTTTACAGCTTTCCGATGTATTTTTACTTCCTTCCGAACAGGAAAGTTTTGGTTTGGCGGCCCTGGAAGCAATGGCGGCTTATACCCCAGTTATCAGCTCGAACGCGGGAGGAATTCCGGAGGTTAACATTCAGGGAGAAACCGGATTTCTGGCTGAGATTGGAAATGTAGAAGCAATGAGCAATTACACCATTAAGCTCTTGAGCAATGAAGAGCTTTTAACCAAAATGAAGCAAAATGCGAAAGATCAGGCGATAAAGTTTGACTTGAAAAACATTCTTCCTATCTATGAGAAAATGTATAGAACGACCATAGAAAATTTTAATAAGGAACTGACGAAAGTATAATATTTCTATTATATTTATCGTCAGCTTATGACGGAAAAATTACTTCAATATCTTTGGAACTATAAAGTTTTCAAACATTTTGACTTCAAGGATATTGAAGGAAATTCCGTTGAAATTATACACTTTGGAAAGTGGAATACCAATGCCGGCCCGGATTTTCTGGATGCAAAAATTAAAACCAACGGCCTCGTTTTAGCCGGTAATATAGAGCTTCATGTCCGCTCTTCGGACTGGATTTTTCATAATCATTCTCAGGATCCCAATTATAAAAACATTATTCTTCACGTCATTTTCCTTTATGACGTAGAAATTAACGACCACACCACAAAAGGAATCCCCACGTTGGAACTGAAAGATTATATTGATGAAAATATTATCACTTCGTATGAAAATCTTATCAAAGGAAGCCAGTTTATTGCCTGTGAAAAGATCTTTACAAAGGAAAAAATTCCCGTTAATTTTCACGACGCAAATATTCTGAAAAAGCTGGAAGAAAAATCTGAGGAATTTGAGCAATGTCTTGTTCGGCACAAAAATGATTTTGAAGCCGTTTTATTTCACAGCTTTGCCTACTCTTTCGGGCTCAAGGTAAATGCTCATATTTTCAGGCAAATTGCTGAAAGTATTGACTATGGCATTATCAATAAAATCCGTCAAAATCCCCTGCAACTCGAAGCATTATTTTTTGGAATTTCCGGATGGCTGGATCGTCCTGAAGATATGTATATGAAACTTTTAAAACGAGAATTTGAGTTTCTAAAAAAGAAGTTCACCATAGCAGACTTACAGTTTCATCCTAAATTCTTACGGTTAAGACCTCCCAATTTCCCTACCATCAGGTTATCTCAGCTGGCAGATCTCTATTTCCAGCATCAGAATTTGTTTTCAAAAATCATTAAAGTGGAAAGTGCAGATCAGCTGTATGAAATTTTTTCTTCGATAAAAGCTTCTGAATACTGGGATTTTCATTTTAATTTTGGAACGATTTCAAAAATGCAGCCTAAGGCATTAAGTAAAGAATTTATTGACCTTGTTCTTTTGAATACCGTTCTTCCCTTAAAATACGTCTATCACAGATATCATCATGAAGAAGCTGCCGATGAAATCATTGAATTCTACCGACATATCACCGCGGAAAAAAACTCAGTAATCCGGAACTGGAAAAACCTTGGAGTAACGATTAACAATGCACTGGAAAGTCAAAGTATGATTTTTCACTATAAAAACTACTGTGAGCACAAGAACTGTCTGGCCTGCGGTATAGGGTTTAGACTTTTAAAGGAACAATAGCATTTTTAACTCTTCAAAAATAATCAAAAAAATTGCGTATCTTGCAGTATCAGATTAAACAAAAAAAATCTTGAAATGCTAAGTAATATCCGTCATAAAATGGAAAGAGAGTGGTTTGGAGTCCTGACAAGAATGGGCGCTAAACTGGGAATCCCTGTATCTAAATTAAGGATTTTCTTCATCTACTCCACTTTTGCCACTGCGGGTTTTTTCTTTCTGATTTATCTGGGATTAGCATTCACCCTTTGGATTAAAGATATCTTCATTACCAGAAGACCAAGCGTTTTTGATTTATAATTATGGAATTTTTACCGATTACTTATGCTGAGGATGATAGAGTTCAGGAGATCTATAATTCTTATATCAGCACTTTTCCTGTAGACGAGCAAAGAGACAAAGATCAGTTTTTGGATTTATTTTCAAATCCACATGTTAGCTTTATGTCTGTGATCCATGAGAAGGAGGCCATTGGATATCTTATTCTCTGGAAAATGAGTTCGTTTGTTTTTGTGGAGCATTTCGAGGTATTTGAAGCCTTCAGAAGTAAAAAGCTGGGATCTCATATCGTTAATCACCTGACGGAAAATTATCCCCATGTCATTTTGGAAATTGAGCCGGCTGATTTGAGCGAAGATGCTACGCGCCGTTACTCTTTTTACCAGAGGAATAATTTCAGCCTGGTTGACACCACTTATATTCAGCCAAGCTATGGCGAAGGGAAACAGTCTTTGAACCTTTGGTTGCTGGCCAACTATACTCCTGAAAATATAGAAGAAATCAAAAAAGAAATTTGTGATATTATTTATCCTTAAAATATAAAACGCCGGAAATTCCGGCGTTATTTTGTTTACAGAGGATTTAGAATTCGTATCAACACTTAATTTACTTCATATTCAAGCTTAATAGTAATACTGGCTTCTTTTTCTTTCGACGAAGTATTAAAAGTCCCGCCATATGAGTAATCTTCATTTGAATTGGGTGCTGTGATCTGGATCACTCCCATCGTTGCCTTTTTAAGATTTCCCAAGCTGCTTCCAGAGTTTTCTGCAATCTTTGCTGCTCGTTCTTTTGCATCTTTTGTAGCACTGGCGATCATTTCCTGCTTTACCGTGGCCAGTTTTGTATAGAAATAGGAAGGTGAAGAAGAAGTAAATTCTATTCCGCGATTGATAATTTCCGTAATATTTCTGGACAGGTTCTCAATTTTACCAACTTCCTTACTTTCGATAGATACTTTTTGAGTCAGGTTGTATCCGGAAAACTCACCCTGTACATAATTTCCATTGGAATCATTGTAACTTCTGAACTGTTTCTGAATATCTACTGAAGAAAATACGATTTCGTTCTGTTTGATTCCCTTAGAGACCAGATAGTCATTGATCACTTTCCTGTCGAGTGCTAGCTCATCATAAGCAGATTTTAAGTCTATATTATTTTTAGAAAAACTTCCTGACCAGGTGATCAGATCGGATGTAAATTGTTTGGTTCCAAGACCGGTTACAGAAATGGTATTTTCAGATTTATTACGATTCTTGATGGCATTTCCTAAAAAGCCAAGACCAATAATAAAGCCTAAGGCTATGACCACCGCTACTGCAATATTATTTTTATTCATAAAATTTGAGAATTTGGTTTGTTTTTATTCTAACGCATCAATTTCTGTTCCAGTATTTTAAACCAAAAACGAATAGCCTTATCCGGTATCGCTACTTTGAAGAATCTTGCAATCTTTCGAGAAAAAGTGGTATTGTCTCTTCTAACCTCAGCAAAACGCCTGAAAGGTTTCTTGCTTTCACATAGGTTCGTACCTGAGGTTTTGCTACAAATGAAAACTGTATAAATTCTGAAATCCTGTCTGCAGGAATTCCGGCTTTAATAAAGTATTCGTCTTCTACCCTGTTTCTGATCCAGGCAATATGCTCCTGCAGGTCATCATATCTATACTGCCGCTTCTGTTTTTTGGCCTTTCCGCTTATTAAATCATATAATCCCTGAACATTCAGGTTTCCCAGCAATATAGGCAGGAGAACAGTTTTCACTTCTGCCGGTTTTTCTCTCATTTTCCCGACCGGTTGTGGCAGGCCGACAGCATTTCTTACCTGCTCACCTTTATCTGCTTTGGCTACGATTCTGGAGTCCTGATCGAGATCACCGGAAAGCTTTTTTACGATTTTCACCTCCCCGACATCTTTAGGAATCTGATAAAGAGTGATCAACAATTGTGAATTAATTCCATTGATAAGAACTCTCCGGGAGACTCTTGTAAAATCTTCTTTGACAAACCTAAGCTCATCATTGGGAGATGCTTCTATAGAGAACATTCCGTGTGAATCTGAAGACGTTTTTTTATCGGAGGCCATATTGACGACGGTTACCGCACTTAAACTTTCACCACTTTCATCGGTGATACGTCCGGTGATGGTTTGTTGTGAAAAAATGTTTATGGTCGATAGAAAAGCCAGACAAAGGCATAATCTGAGAAAAATTTTCATACGTGTTAATTCCGGGGTTGTGGAGTACGATAGGATGAAATTCTTACCAAAACAAAACGCTGGAACCTGTATAGATCTGCATCACTACAATATCCGTATTTCAGGATTTTTTTTCTTTCAAAACCACCTGCAAGAACATAGGAAATAAAATGATCTATCAAGGGTTTTTCTATTTTAAGATTGGTAAAATACTCATCCCCAAGGCTTGCTTTGATATAGTTCATTAAATCAATATCATCCCACTTATCTTTCGCTTTTCCGATCGAAAATCCTTCTCCTTTCGGCTGCACAAATTCTCCCGGTCTTGCAGCCAGTATTCTAGGATCAGACTTCTGTGCAATATACCGATCAATTTCTTTGGTAAGTTTTTGTACTTTCTGGGGTTTGTTATAAGTCCGTGAATCAATTTTCAGATTCCCAGTAAGTCCCTGTTTTACTTGAACTTCAGGAATTTCTATGGTGGTACGCACCAAAGTGACATTGATAGGAGCCTGTATATTTTCCTGGGATATTCTTTTAGACAAACGATCATATCCCGCCTTTATAAAACGTAATTCATCTCCTGCTTTTCCGGAAATCATAAAATGTCCGTCAGTATTGGAAAGTACCATTTCATCAGTCCTTATATTGATTACGTTGACATCCTGCATTTCAGTCCCGCTTTCGGAAATCACTTTACCGAAAATGTAAGTTTGGGCATGGGTTTTAATAAAAAAAATAAGGGGAAGGATAAGGAATAGTTTAAATTTCACGGGATACTTTTTATAAAACAAAGCTAAAATTATTTTTAACGTGGACCACAAGTTTAACCACCCTTAACGTGTTTTAATATTTATTTTCTTTTTTTATCCCTGAAACTGATCAATAGCCCGATTAATTTGTTAAAGTTTCTTTTAAATTTTAGCTAACTTGCAGTCTCAATACGACCTTTTACAATGGAAAATTCTTACACAGTCATCAATGCTTCAGCAGGATCAGGAAAAACATATGCCCTGGTTCAAAGGCTTCTGATGATCTGTCTCCGCTATCCTAATCAACAGCAATCGATCAGGAATATTCTCGCCCTGACTTTCACCAACAAAGCAGCGAATGAGATGAAGGAAAGGATTTTATCATGGTTAGGAAACTTCGCCTCCCAAGGTTTTGCAGACAATACAGACCTGAAAAATATACAGAAAGCATTTGAAGCAGAAGGTTTAAAAATTACCATTGATGAGCTTCATGTTCGCTCAAAGAGGCTTCTGGATTATATTCTGCACAATTACTCTACACTGAATATCGGAACCATTGACCGTTTTAATTCAAGGCTGGTAAGGAGTTTTTCTTATGAATTGGGCCTGGCTAAAAATTTTAATCTTGAAATTGAAGCTGAACCCTTCCTGATCGAAGCTGTGGATAAAATGCTGGATAAGATCGGTGAGAATGAAACGATTTCCAATTCTTTCATGGATTATGTAGACTACAGTCTTGAAAACAATGAGAGAATTAACCTCAACAAAAACCTGTATGATTCTGCCAAGGAGTTTGTAAAGGATATTCATTATGAGCATCTGAAAAATAACAATGATTTTGACGATGCCAATTATGAAAATATAAAAAATGTACTCCGCAAAGAAATTGTCCTGAACAAAAAGCAGGCTACAGAGCTTGCTGCAAAATCCATTGAATTATTTAAAGCAAGAAATATTGAGATTGAAGATTTTGCCCAGGGTAAAAACGGTATCGGAGGATTTTTCACAAAAGTGATTGACTTTTACCAGCAGAAAAGACCAGGCTTTCCGTTTCCTACCACACAGGAAGACTCTGTGGTGAACAATTACAGAAAGGGAGCTTCTTCAAAATCGAAACATAGAGAAGCTGAGATTTTTGAAATTCTTGATCAGCTTCTTGAAAACAGAATGCAGCTCATCCTTCTGTACATTGAAACCCAGAAGAAGGAGAAAGTCTTATCTGCCCTTCTTCCTTTGAAAGTAAATAAAGATATTCAGGATGAACTCAGAAAAATTGAGGAAGAAAATGACCTTGTGCTATTGTCTAAGTTTAACATCCTGATCAATGAGAATCTCAAAAATGAACCTTCTGCTTTTATTTACGAAAAAGTAGGAGCTCAATTTCAGCATTATTTCTTTGATGAATTTCAGGATACTTCCGAGCTACAATGGCAGAACTTTGTTCCTTTGAGAGATCACAGTGTTTCTTCAGAATATACCTCATTTACGCTCGTTGGCGATCCCAAACAAAGTATTTACAGATTCCGTGGCGGGGAGAGCAAGCTGATGCTGGACATCATTAATAAAAAAGAATTTTCCCCTAAGGAAGCAGATCTTCTTGTTTTAAAAGACAACTGGAGAAGCGCCCGCAATATTGTCCGGTTTAATAATGAGTTGTATCGTTTTCATTCCGAAGGACTGGAAGAGGAGCATAAGAATATTTTTGGAACAGATGCTGAACAAAGCCCCAGATCTCAACTTGAAGGCCGGGTAAAAGTAAACCTCATAGACAATCTCACCAACGAAGAATTTTACGATGACACCTCAGACAGAATGTGTAAAGATATTCAGGAGTGTCTGGATAATGGTTTTACATTTTCAGATATTACGATTCTCTGTCGTGGAAATTTTGATATTTTCAGTTATTCTCAAAAACTGGGTAACCTGAAAGTGAAATACCGTGGTCAGGAAACCAATATCAAAACAATTTCAGATAAAGGGCTTACGCTGGAGCTTTCGAGTACTTTAAAAGCCGTTATTGAGTTTCTTAGATGGGAAATCAATCCTAAAAACAGGACCTGCCTGATTATGATGATGTACCATCTGAATACATTGGGACGCGTCGGTATGGCTGATTTCACATGGGAAATGAAGGAAATTCTTGACATTGAAAGTCATGAAGAAATTCTTCATTTTCTCCGACAAAAGTATTCATTACAGTTGAAACAGGATAATTTCCCAAGATTCAACCTGTATAATTTTATAGAATATTACATCAATGAATTTTCGGTGGAGAATAAAGAAACCGACTTCCTGCTCAATTTCATGGAAATGCTTTTTAACTTTACTCAGAATGCAGGAGCAAGTACGAAAGAATTCCTGAAATATTGGGATGAGGAAGCTTCTTCTTACACCATTCAGGCCTCTGAAAATATCGATGCCATCCAGATTATGACCATTCATAAGTCTAAAGGGCTGGAGTTTCCTATTGTCTTTATTCCTATGATGAATAAGAATCGGGACAATGAATTTACGAATTGGTTTGATACCAGTGAGAACTCTGCTTTAAAATCAGTCAATATCAACCAATTCAGTAAAAACCTCGAAACGTACGACGAAGAAATTCAGGCATTCAATAGAAAAAATTCTTATAAAAACCTGATTGACCGTCTGTGCCTTCAATATGTTGCAACAACCCGACCTGTTGAGCAGTTATTTTTCTATATTCAAAAAGCCAACAAAACTTCAAATAATCTGGAGTTGCTAGAGTTCCTTCAAACAAAAAATACGGAAAATGCGGATGAGTTTGACTTGTATGAGGTACATCCTGAAATGTTAAAAAAACATTCCCGTGATAAAACCTCATCTTTTAAAACCCAGAATATCCAAAATCTGAAAAATGTCAATGAAAAGAGCACTTCCATCAAAATTGCAACTCCTTCAAAAAATTATCAGGTAAGAAATGAGAAGGTAAGAATCGGGCTTTTTGTCCATGAGCTTCTTTCCAAAATCAATACAGAAAAAGATATTTCCAGGGTACTGGAAGCGTATGCTCTGGAAGGGCAGATTACCATTGAAGAGAAAAATGAAATTCAGAGCAAGCTGGAAGAGATTGTCAGGACTTATTCAGAATTCTTTGATGAAAAGTGGGAAGTTATTAATGAGAAAGATATCATGATTTCGGAAAGAGGTAAGAGTTATATTTCAAGACCTGACCGTATTTTAAAAAGTGATGAGGGCTATATCATTATTGATTTTAAAACCGGGGAAGAGAAGATGAAAGATGAAGCGCAGGTTGAAAGATATAAGAATATTCTTGAGCATCTGGGTAGAAAAGTTCTAAAAACGCAGGTCATTTATCTCTGATCCTTCTTCATAGCTACGTTCTGCAAAAATATCGTAGAACTACGACATAAAATCGTAGAATTACTACAAATACTGAAACTTAATGGTAAAAATTTTTAAGTTTAATTGAAGAAATATACATTTGTGTCAGAATCACAGAAAGCATATTAATTAACCAGAAAATTTACAACCATGGCAGCAAACTCAAGAGGAATCTTAAAATTCAACGGAAGTGAAGGGCAAAAGCTATTAAAACTGAAATACAGCGTATCCAGATCTACAGATGTATCGGGACGTGTAGCTTCAGACCCTTCTAATGCCCTTATAAAACTGACTGTAGAAGCTACAGAAAAATCTGACATCCTTGAAACATTACTTAACGGAAAATACAAACCTACCAAAGGGGAAGTTATTTTCAATAAGTCTCATGAGGAAGGAACTTTAATTACTTTAAACTGGGAAAACGGATATGTGATCCAGCATGAGGTAGAGTTCGATGCTGTTGACAGTAACAGCATGCTGATCAGCTTTGTGGTAAGCGCGGAAACCATTGACTACGGAACTTCACAGTATTTGGGACTGTGGCCTGCTTCTTAATTTCCAGCAATCAACAAATTACAAAGATCATTCTTAAGCAGGATGGTCTTTTTGTCTCTGTTAACGAAATATCGGCTTTCAAGGAAATATGAGATTTATTTCCTGCGAAAAGGACCATATTTATTACAATTGTTTTGGTTTGTGAGACATTTCTTTGTCAAATGTCGTAATTCTACTACAATTTTTAAAATTTAACAGTTTCTATATCTGACTAATTTAAAACATTTCTAATTTTAGTGATATAACCACAAAAGAAAAAACCGATGAAAAATAAGACTACCAATGCAGACAAGATTGCTGAAAATCATATAGCCGGACTCCAGCGCGTGGTAAAGCTGGATATTGTGATTGAAGGTAAAATCATCAAATATTTCAAGCATTTCCGCCTCCAACAGAGTATCCGGAAACATCATACTTTCGAACTTACCCTTGCTCACGATGCCTTAGGAGACGGGCAGGATCATAACCTGGAAGAAGCTCAACAGTTTTTAGGAAAGCGTTTAACGGTCGTCTTTAAATATAAAGATGCTGAAAACGAGAGTCCTGAAAGAACTTTTGTAGGTTTTATCACTCAGGTTGCTTTCAGCCAGGAAAAAGCAAGCCTTGGCAGTATCGTTCTAAAAGGAAAAAGTCCTACCATTTTAATGGATTCTGCTCCGCATACACAAAGTTTCGGTGGTGATCAGCAGGTCAATACCTCCATCATTGCAGACAGGGTCATTAAGGAAACCTTAGGTTCCGGTAAATACGATTTTAAAATAGATACAAAAAACAAAAGCTATATCAACTATAGCGCACAATACAAAGAAACACATTACAACTACCTTGCAAGACTGGCAGAAACTTATGGGGAACAGTTTTACTATGACGGTGAGGTGCTTCACTTCGGAAAACTTCCTCCGGGAGAGCAACCTATAAAACTTACCTATGGAAGTAATGTGAGTGATATCTGCATTGAACTCAAAGCGGTACATACAAAACCTGAATTCTTCGGTTATAACAGCAGTAAACACGAGAAACTATTAAGCTCAACGGCTAATATCAAACATTTGGGGCAACTGGCTTCCAAAGCTTATGACCTGAATGATGGTATTTACAAGACCAGAGCCCTGAACCCTTCTCCCGTGAATGCAAATATGTCATTAAATGTAGACGATGCTCAAAAAAGTGCTGCAGGGAGCGCAGCTGTAGAAGTTTTTACCGTTTCCGCAAATACTTCTGTGCCGTTCTTGTATCCGGGTTGTATTGCGGATATTGAGATGAGAAAACCCAGCAGCAATCAGACCTCCTATTTTACGAAACTTATGATCACAGAAGTTTCTCATGAAGTAAATACAAGAGGGATTTATACAGGATCATTTGAAGCGATTGCAGAAGGTACGGGATATATTCCAAAACCTGATTTTGAACAAATCCCTGCAGAACCACAGATTGCTACCGTCATTTCTAATACAGACCCTCTGAATCAGGGAAGAATAAAGGTACAATTCGACTGGCAGCTGCATGATACCACCCATTTTATCAGAATGATGAGCCCGGATGCCGGAGGTACTGATGCCATTACTCAAAACAGAGGCTTTGTAGCTGTACCTGAAGTGGGTGACCAGGTCATGGTAGGCTTCGAATATCATCATCCGGATTTTCCTTTTGCCATGGGAGGAATGTTCCATGGTGCAGTAGCACTCGGAGGTGGTGTCAACAACCATATCAAATCCATACAGACCAGAAGCGGGAATAAAGTGATTTTCAATGATGCAGAAGGCAGCATTTATATTGAAGACCCGAGTGGAAATACGTATTTCATGGATGGAAAAGGAAATATCACTGTTAATGCCCCAAAAGACATGACCTTCACCGCAGGGAATAACATCAAAATGACAGCAGGGCGGGATATTACTTCTATCGCTGGAAATAACATGTATGCCACCGCCAATGTGAATATTGTATCCAATGCGGGAGTGAATATGATTGATACCGCAGGAAAAGATCTGATGCAGACTGCAACCGGTAATATCCATGAATCATCTGACATGCGAACTGAGATCGCCGAAAATGAAAGAAATGTCCAATCTAAAAAGAGCGACTCCTATGCAGATAAAGTAACCGTTGTCAGTACGAAAGAAAATATGGTTTTGCAAAGTGAGAAAACAGTAAAATCTCAAAGCGGCGAACAAGGAAACTCCCATTAAAAACTAATCATGAGACTCTATTTATTACCACTGCTGATCAGCATTATTGCTATGAGCTTTACGACTATAGCGGCTTACAATATCATGGATTTCATCAATGCTCCGATGACAGAAGACAGCCACGAAAATATGCCCATGGAAAATGTCATTGAATCTTTATTTCTGGGATTTTTAGCTTTTATCTTATCTTTTTATGTATCCTTAAGAGCTTTAAGACAAAGGAAAAAGAATAAATATCCGTTTAACCAGCTATACAAAAATGACTTATAAAACTCATTATCATGGCGATTATAAAGAATGCAAAAAATATCAATATACAGGTTTCAAATAATTATACCTCGCTCAGTAAGGTTTCTCATGAGGAAGCCCAGCAGGTGACTATTGAGGCTACCAAGCAAAACCTGGAATTATCCAGCCAAAAAAAAGCAATATTGCAAGGTTTTGGAAAAGGAGGAGCATTGACTGAGGATGAGAATAAATCTGAAGGGCAAATAACAGAAATGTATTGGGCATATGGGGATGAGGAAAATCATCTGACAGATTCTTCCAGGTTTTATGTAGACATGGACCTCATTGTAGAAACTGAAGGTTATGAAGACGGAGAAAGCATAGAGGTGACGATTAAAGCTGAAGATGGGGAGCCTATTGCTGAAGGTCTTGACGAACTTACTCTTACAGGAACGGTAAAAAAAGGGCAGATCATATTCAAGGAGCCTTTAAAGGCTTACACGTTAACGATAAGGGATGATAAAGAAGAATCCTAAAAAGTACAGGCTATGAATATAGAAAAATTGATTCCCATTTTGCTGGAGCAACAAAGAAAGTTTGTTGCGCAGTCTGGTGGAAAAACGACTACACCTATTCAAATAAAGAGGCCTAGCTGGAAAGATGTTTATGAGGGTTATCCCAAATCCGGCAACGATGACAAGCCTGCCACAGAGGTTTTCCCAGAGCTATTAGGAAAAGACTATGATACAAAAACCTTTGGAAATGCTTGCGCAACAAGAGTTTCTTTGGGATTAATAAACGGAGGAATGAAAGTTAAAACTGCTTTTAAAATTACTAACAAAAAGCATACTTTTTACAATAAAGGATTTCAGACAAGTGCTAGTGGTTTACAATCATGGTTAATAAAACCAGACGTTTGGGGATCTCCGGATGTGACCGTTAAGGGACCTTCAAACATTACTGCTGTAGCCGATAAAATCAATGAGGGTAAAATAAAAAATGGTGTTTACATTATACTTGGTGGATTTGGTGATGGAATTTCCGGACATGCAACTCTTTGGATTGGAAATAATAGAAATGTAATAGGTGGACATAATTATGTCGATTATGGAGGGACCGTTTATTTTTGGGAATTAAAATAATATATAAATAATGAAGCATATTTTAATCATTTTAAGTATTACTCTTCCAACGTATTTGTGGAGCCAGCATAATAAGATATTTTCTCAGGTTATAAACAAACTACAAAATGACAACAGAACATTTAAACAGTTTGCCGAACTTGGAGGAATATACTGCGCAGATCTTCATTCATCAAAAAAAACAGACCTTTTTACAGATAAGTATTTAGCATTGTTTAATTCATTATATCCTTTACCTCGATTGATAAATGACAGTATACTTAAAATGAATTATCAATCCTTTAGCAAACAGCACTATACAAAAAAAAATAATTGCTCTTGTATTTATTCTGTTAAAAATAAAAAGCTGAAAGCGATGTATGTAAAAACTGTTAAAGATAAAAATTCATATCATGACAATAAAGATTATTATCTGGAAGAAGATATGAAAGACTATTTAAAAGATTATATGATAGATGGGAATCGATTTAAATAGAAAATAACAAACATAAGCCACCAAAACACAAATCAATATTATTATGCCTGGAGTAGAATTTGACAAAAAAAAAGAGACCCAACGTAAGGGCATTGAGCCTACCAAGGTTAAAAGTATTAAGCTCCTTACTCCGTTGGATAATGGCTCCGCCAATGAAGAAGCGAGTCCCATAAAGACACAGCCAGGATTTCTGTTTGGAAAAACTTATAGATTCCAGGTCGTTACTTACACCAATCTTCCGCCTCAGGATAAGAAGAAGATCAGGTGGAAATACAAATATTATAGTCCGTCAAAAAATAAATGGATAGAACATCTGTCCACTATCACCGGAGAAATTTATAGTCTTCATCTGAATGAAAAGGATATGTGCGGCAGCTACATTTATGTAATGGCTTATATTAACGATGAAGCATCAGAAGGCCGTTTAAAAATATGGCATCACAACAGATTCAGATGGTTCAACGAAGCTATGTTTGAAGCAGAATTAAAAGTAAGAACTGACGATAAACATCCGGAAAGAATAAACCAGTCAGGAACTTCTCTCTGCGGAATGGCTTGTGTATTCTATTTGTTTGCAAAGGAACAGCCTGCTGCCTATAAAAAATTTGCAAAAGAACTGTTCAGAACCGGAGAATCTACTTATAAGAGCTATACAGCAAAACCAAGTATTGATATTCTGGAAAAGAAAATCAATACCAAAGGATTTCCGCTGAATACTTCGGATATGCCTTTAGTGGATTATGTCACAATGGCATCCACAAGAAATACCGATAATCCAAAATATAAGGGCGGAGATGAAGAATTTCAGGCAATCAACTGGCCTAATGTAGTTATTAACCTCTGCGAAAAGCTATTGGGTTATAGTGACGTACATTCCAAAGGAGTATACAATCCTATAAAACCACTGGCGACAAGCACCATGGAAATGCAGATTAAAATTGATGATATCAATAAACAGCTTAGTAATGGATACAGGCTAATGTTGATGATAGATTCGGATCTCATACAGGATATATGGGATAAAAAATCTTTTGATCTGCATTGGGTTGTATTGGAAACCCCGATAACCTGGGACTATGAACCCGGTTTCTTTAAGAGTAAAAAGGATGAAGTCATGTTTAAGGTATATTCATGGGGAACCAAAGATACCTATCTTGAGGCTCCCATATCATGGCAACATTTTATGATGAATTACAATGGCTATATAAAAATGAAATAATACAATGAAAAATATCATAGTAATGATCACCGGCATGTTCTTTTTGTTTACTTCATGTGTAGACGAAAAAAAACAAAAAGTACAGGATCAGGAACAATGTTCCCAAAACAAAAATATTGAATTCAAATATGATTCATTAACTCTTAAGTTTATGGATAAATACAAAAATGTCAATTTGGATAAGGCTCAGATTTTCCATATTAAAAACGGGAAATCCATCTTATTGCCCCATACTTTAAAACAACAGGATTCACAATTAAAAATTAAAAATATAACCGGGTTACAAACTACAGACACTTTGGAAGTGAAGGTAGCAGAAAACCTGAATTTCAAATTATACAATTTTAAAAACATGCCCTATTACGGAGGCAAGCAAATGCTGGGCTGTTGCCTTGGCCAATATATGATAAAGGATAAGAAAATAGACGTCCCTTATTATGATATATTAAACATATACTAATAAAAACACCTGAAAACACAATTAATCATGACTTCCCCAATTTCGGACATATTCCCCACTTCTACCTACTTCGTACAGGATAAATGCACGGTAAAAATAGGTCGCGAGCAGCATGACGGGCAGCTCTCATACACTTTGTATATAGAGCCATGGAAAAAAGAGGGTAATGAAATATTGATCAACAGGACCAACCTTAAGATTAATAACCAGGAAATAGACACTAAATTTCTCGAGGTATCCAACACCTATATGGAAGCACTTTTTCCGCTGGTCTGTGTGGTACAGAAGTATAGCCTGGTTATTCAAAATATAGATGAAATCAGAAAACGGATCCAAAAAGCAGATATAGACGTTCACAATATCTACAGTGGTGATGGGACCGAGCATATAAGGACCCGGTTTTTTGAGGCGATACAAACGGATGAAAAGTTAAGTCAGTTTATCAGACAGCTGCATTTTATGAAAATGCTTGAGTATAGCTTACAAAAATTCAATCCTAAAAAACACTATGAAACTTCCTGGAAAATTCTCCCGATAGGAAATTCTGAATGGAAAGGCGAAACCCGCTATCAGAAAGATGAAAACACATTATCATTCGAACCTAAAATCAATAATGCCCAGGATATCATGAATGATATTATCAGATACATTCATAAGTATGACTACGACGTCAATTTTGATGAAGAAACACTCCCACTCTATGCAGATCTTCAAAATACCATCAGCTACACCGGGAAAACCGGTAGAATTGAAAAAGCAGAAAACATTGTGTGCATAGAAGCGGAAGATAAATTTTACTACCAACAGATTATCACCATCGAAACAAAATAATAATATGTCAGCACCTATCCCATATACAGTTCAGAGCGGAGAAACGCTGCAGGATATCGCCAAAAAATTGGGGATCAAAGACTGGACAAAACTGAAAGACTATCATAATGCCAATTCCGAAACGAAGGTTGGTAATACTCCTTATACAGGCTTTTCCCTTATGACTCCGCCTCCTGATGAGGTGTATGGACTCAATGGTGAGACTCCTCCACCCGATCCTGCCCAGGAACAAAAAACGGCAGAACAGAAACAGGAAGAGGAAAAAAAGAAGGAAGAAGAGAAAAAGAAAAACGAACAGGCTTCCAAAAGTGACCACGACGGAAAATACTTTGTGGTACATGGTGCCAAATGCATCTGTGATCAATCCATTCCCCCTAAAAAAACAGCAGATTTACAAGTTACTTCCCATGCAATTATCGTCCTGAACGATCAACAGGGTAAATTGGCCGCCACAGAAGAAGATAAAACATTTATGCCTCCCGCTGAAACTTTCGGAAAATGTAAAATGAAACCAACGGCAGGTGGTTATCTTCCGTGTGCTGTAGCGCCTGCACCCAAATGGGACAAAACCTATGACAGTACTCAGGTCATGGGAAAAAATACACTGACAGAAATCTCTCAATTAACGTGTACTGCAGGCGGAATAATCACCATAGCTAAACACGGGCAGACTGATTCTGTGAGCAACGCCCATGCCGACAATACCAACCCGGCAGAACTGGCTATGGTAAATCCGGCAGTGGATCAGCCTAAAAAAAAGGAAGAATATCCTTCCGTGACTTCTATTGTCTTAACTGCCATAGAAAACAGACTTAGTTTTAAAGAAATAGATTCCAAAAATAAAAGTGGTATCGTTTACCTGCGTAAAGACGAAGAAGCATCTTTTAAAGCCAATCTGAAAAGCGGAAACAAACAACTCACCTCGTGGATGGTTTACAGTGACCATCAGGGTAAGAAAGAGAACAGAATATTTTTAAGAGAACAAATCGGAACCGAGTTTTCCCAAAGTTTCGAAGGATTGGGAAAATTCAGGATTGAAGGATACGGCAAACCTAAAACCCCGGAATTTGAAAAAGGAAAATTTGATAAATGTGATCCTACCTGTTCTATCGATGTTGAAGTAGTAGAAAACACCCTTCTCGATCTTGAGTCTACATCCGCAGATTTTACTACCCGTATCGACCCCTCTAAAAACAGAAAGTTTAGGAAAGGCGTTCCTTCTGTGTTCAGAGCAAAATTTTTCATTCCTGATCTTACGGAAGAAGAAAAATCAAGGCTTACACTTGCCGTATTCGATGGAGCGGGAAATGCTATTACGGAAGGCGTTCACATCAATGGTGACACCCTAACCTTTATTCCTCAGAACACTAAAGCGAAATACAGTATTCTGGCCCGTTATATCAGCGAAAACGGGGAAGCCATAGAAAAAAAGATGTCAGGAGAAAGTGAAGGCAATGCGGTTTTAGGTATCAGTCATGGTGCCGAAGTCGTAAGACCGGGAACTTCGATGTCTTTCAGTGTTTCTAAAATGAAATATAAATTGGGTGATGAGAACTCTCCTTTTGGGCTGACTCCCGGAGAATCAGCAGACATCAAATGGAACCTGGACGGTGTACTCATCGGAAACGGGAAAAGTATTACCATCCCCGGAGTACGCGTCACTCCCGGGAAGCATGTTGTAGAAGCATACAGCATGGTAGCCAACGCTACCGGAAAAAACGCCAAAAAAGAAGATGACGACTGGCATTTTGAGGTGAAGGAAAACGATGTGGTAAGCTTTACCGTCAGCGGTACTCCCAAAGTGGGTAAACCTATGACCGCTACTGTTGACAAAATGATATTTCCGGATCTTCTTCCCAGCGAAATAGTACAATGGCAGGGATTCTCTAATGCCGTTACCGGAAAATCCATCAATTTTACTCCAAAGAAACCCGGTACATTAACGATTACCAGTAAAATAAAAGGGAAAGGTTCCACCCAAACCATCAATGTAGTACAGCCTGTGATCAACGATATTCAGTTCACAGACAGCAACGGAAGTAAAATAGACAAAGCCGGCTGGGGACAAAAAGTAAATATCCGCATCGATCACAAAGGTCTCGATAACGAAAAATTAACCATCGTACTCTGGGATAGTGACGCGGTACAGGATGATCCTGTAAAGACCATTACCATTCCTGCTTATGATGGAGGATTAATTCCGGTTACCTTAGATGCTGATATGAAAAATAAGGCGGGAAACCAGGGATTGATCTACGTTAAAATCACCGCTCCCGATGTTGTAGCCATTGGAGAAGGATTGCCCTTCCCTAAAACCTATAAACTGGATGTTCAGGATAAAAAAGAAATTTTCAATGCCAAGTTAGGCAGTGAAGACGGCAGCGAAAAACATACGGTAGTAGATTATGATGAGATCAGTTATTTCTACGCCAACAGCCGCGGAATAAAGCCTGATGAAAGCTTATTCCTGGAAATAAGGGATTCTGTATTAGGGAGAGATCCCCTGCTCTTACAGCAGGTCAATGTTAAAGCTGATCAGAATGGAATCATTAAACAAAAAATTATATGGAACGGTATAAAAAATAAAGTAAATTTATTGACCGTTTATGCCATCGTGAAAGAAAAGAACCAGGACGGAAAAGTTTTATACGATGCAGATGGTGATTTCTCAATGGCTACCGCTAAGCTGAAGAAAGGGAGTACGCTGGTTAAGATTGTTGAGAATAAAGGTGCGGTGAAAGTGGGGGATCAACCAATTGGTGGATCTAATTGTGGTGGCAAGTTCTGTATTAAAAAGGGAAGCCCTAAGAGCGAATTGATCAGAGAAATCAATATCCGCTTAGCTGGATTTGGTGGAAATGTTCCAACAGATGAGTTTACGGACAGAACAGAAAAAATGGTAAAACAATTCCAACGGGATTATATGAAAGTTCCAGAAACAGGAAAAGTCTGTGGAAATGTACTCAAAGCAATTGATGATTTTACTTCGAAATGGGCTGAAAAAATATCAGATTATACATGTTTATGTAATGGAATAAAAAGTATTCCAAACAAATGCTCAGGATTTGGAAAAGGTCAATATAAAGATCAATATTCAAGTAAAACTCACGTTGAAAAATATCATAAATATGAAAGACCTGGAATGCATAGAAGTTTATTATGGGGAGTGAGCGCCTTGAAATATTATTTAAGTATACAAAATGAATATAAATATTCTAGTATTACTGCAGGATACAGATGTTGGGAACACAATAAATATGCTGGTAGAGCAACTACTAACCATATGGGAAAAGCTGTAGATATACAGTTCTTAAAAAACAATAAACTAGTTGCAGGGAAAAAAGAAGAAAACCTACCTATTCTAAGAGATATTCGTGACAAATTTTATACAAAATATTTAGACAGTAAATATAATTGGCTTAATGGAAATAATAATTTTTCTTTAGAGCCGTTTGGATTAGGAAATGGGCAAACTTGGAGCTGGATCCACATGGATGTACGTGAATTTGATAATGTTTATCTAGATGATAAATTTTTTACTAAAACTCAAGATTCACTTACAGGAAAAAGCCTAACCCAACTTGCCAATGAATTGGGACTAAAAGATATGTGTAGTTGTATGGGCGGAGGATTAAGCACCAATAGCAATTCTAATTCAAAAGTAGGAGAATGTATTTGCTTTAAACAAGGTAAAGTGAAAACAGCATGTATAGGTAAAGGCAGCCCTATTACTAATGATATTTATAAAAAAGAAGCAGATAGATTAGGTATTGAGTTAGCAATGATTCAGGCTATCGCAAAGCAGGAATCAAAGAGAGAGAGTTTCTGGAAAGAAGGGCAAGCTACTATCCTATTTGAAAGACACAAAATGTGGGAATATCTAGAAAAAGATTTAAATAAGACAAGATCTGAACTTGAAAAATTACAAAAAGATGATCCCTCGCTTGTAAATGAGCTGTCAGGAGGTTATGGTAAATATTCCGAGCAATACGACAAACTAGATAAAGCTAAAAAAATTGATAATACAACCGCTTTAAAAGCTTGTAGTTGGGGTAAATTCCAAGTGATGGGTTTCAACTATTCAGTAGCCTTTAGCACACCTGAAGAAATGGAAAAAGCTGTAAACCTTTGTGAAATTCAGCAAT
Organism: Chryseobacterium sp. UNC8MFCol; assembly: GCF_000482305.1. NCBI lineage: Bacteria > Pseudomonadati > Bacteroidota > Flavobacteriia > Flavobacteriales > Weeksellaceae > Chryseobacterium > Chryseobacterium sp. UNC8MFCol. The sequence continues at coordinate 17,047 of NZ_AXUZ01000019.1, read as the reverse complement.
TTTACTTTTTTGTTGGATATATTGAAAATACTATTGGAATGATAACCGCTATGAAAAATAAAAATTGGGAAGATATTGCTTCTAAATATAACGGAAGTAAATGGAAAAAAAAGAATCCTGACTATGCTTCGAATATTGAAACCTACTATAATGAATATAAAAAAGATAAATAAAATGAAAATAAAACTTTTTTTCATTTCAATGATATTGAGTGTATCGTTATTAGCTTGTAAAAAACATCTGCAAAGCCAAGCAACCATTATCAATGAACCAAATAAGCAAGAAAAAGTTATAGACTCCTTACTTGTTGATATCAATAAAGATGGTCAGCCTGATAAGGTTATCATTTCTGAAAAAACACCAACGGCCAACAGAACAATTGCCGTGCAGCTTAATAGCCAAAATACATATAAAACAATAAGTTCAAATAATAAAATCATTGCCTGTTCAACATGTGGTGTTCAGTCAGGTGACCCTTATGTGAGTTTAAAAGCGACAGATACAGGATTTGATCTTATACAGGAGGACATAGTCTATTCATTTAGCTTCAAATCCAATGAAGTTTTTTTAGAAAAAATAGATCTCCTGAAAACTAAGCAAACGTCAGAAGGAATAGATGAACAGCATGAGATTTATACCCCTGAGGATTTTGGTTCCCTTACCTTAAGTAACTTTAATGATGACATCATTCTCAAACTTAACAACCATTCAAAACAAGTATCTCTACCCATACAACAGGAAGATTTAGACAAATTCGAATGGGAGGCAGATAATTCTCTGGGTAATTATAACAGCAAATTATCTTTGGAAAAATATGGAGATATTAATATAACCCTAGCCAAAAATGATAATACTGATGACGTATTTTATACATTATTTACAATGGATAATAAAGGGAAAACAATTGACTCTTTAAAGGTAGGTTATGCAGATGACGGCTACCCTGAATCCAATAAAAGAGAGTTAACAACATTTTCAATTGGTAAAAATTACTCTATTGTTTTGAAAAAATTTAATAGAGTTGATTATAAAAATGTATTAAAAAATACACAAGAATATAGTATTTCTACCAATGGTACTTTCTTAAAGAAAAAATAGTGAGAACCATTATCTGTAGATAATAAATGAAAAGCCTGATAATTATTATTTGTATTTTAAGCCTGTTTTCTTGCAAGAAGGAACAGAGGAATATAAATGTAAGTCGCAACTCTGATATCTCTATACATGAGATAATGGAGAAAAACAAGTATAATCCACAAGAAGTTACTGATCATTTAATTTTCACCAAAGATAGAAACAATACACATCAAATTAATACAGCAATCCTAAACTATATACAAAAAAACACAACTGCTCAACAAAACCAATATACTTTAGCGTTGGAAAAATATGTCACTCAAGAAATTATTAAATTTTATGATGATAAAAATAGTCCTTGGAAAGAAGAAGAACTTATTAAAATAATAGCTTTTGCTGCTAATACTACTGATCCGTTACATCAAAAATTTTGGAAAGAATCACCAGACAATTGGCACAAAGGAATGTGGGGAAATATTTTAAGCTTCTGTTGTTTGACATATCCTAAAACTCTATGGATTAATTTTCAAAATCAAGTTAAAAAAGAAAATTACTATAACCTACCACATATCAAAGAAATGATTTCTTATGCATCTGAGTTTGATAAATTTGGTCCACCTTAAGACTACTAATTATAAAGATCACTAGTATGAAGATTTTTGGGATTAATTAATAGTTATGAAAAAAACAATAACAATATTTATCACACTCTTTTTATTATCATGTCAAGGGCAAAAAAAAGAGGAAGATAATAGTATCAAAATAGAAAAAGAAGCATTAAAATCTGAGACTTCAGGTCAAGCAATTACTACAGAAAATCTCACTCAATTAACCAAAATTAATTGTGGCCAAGAAAATTCTGAATCTTCTAATTACAGTTTAAATTGTAAAAATTTTAATATTTCAAATACAACGATTGAAGGAAGTGACAAAAATAGATATGAACTTATTACTTTTGTTTTTAATGATATAGAAAAAGCTATTATAAGGAAAATTAATAATGAAGACTTAGAAACCTCGGTACCTACAGTCTACTTTTCAGATGCATCTAAAAACTATGTAATATTCTTTCCAATAAATGGTGATAATCATTTTGGATGGAAATTATATCTATATAAAAATAAAGTTTTATATCCCCTGGGACAAAGAGTTATGTATTGGAAACCTGAGTACGAAGAATCAACTGTTAATTACTCGGATATACTAAAAATTTATGAATCAGGAGAAAGTATTTTAATAGAGATTCCAGATAAATATATTATCAAAAATGATAATGATTATAAAAACTATCCAAACTATTCTGAAGGAAAATATTATGAGAAAGGAGACAAGTTATACTACGAGTTTTCCACATCAAATATAGAATATTACAAAAAGTATAAAAATGGGCTTTTTGAAGGTGATTATAATAAAATGATCAATAATAAAATCATTGATTTGATAAAATAAACGTACATAAACAACAGTATTTTTTGAAATGAAAAGCCTAATTATCATCTGCATTTTAAGCTTGTTTTCTTGTGAAAAAGCAAAGGAAAATACAGTTACTATTTCAAAAGAAACCGTTCGGAATAAAAAATATCCCGGAGATTCTTTGCTTTCAGAATCTGCAAAGGCAATCGATAATCATTGGCTGGGCAATTACAACTTAAATATAGATTACGGGAAATTAGACAATGTATCAGAAATGTCTATTGACTATGATATTGAAATTAGTAGCGACAAATGTACTTTTTCAGGGATGGGGTACAAAACTTACTTTACCGATTTATGCAAAATAGAAGAAAATGGAAAGCAATTGATATTAAAATATGAAAAAGCAATTGATGGGGATGGTTTTTCTGATCATTCTAATCTTACCACTCTGGGAACTATCCTGTATAAAGAGGGAAAATACTATTTAAAAAGCCCTATTGTAGCTGATAAAAAATGGAATTATAACAGTGAGCTAGTGTTGACAAAAAAAGATTAAATAGGTAAAATACAAAGCGGTTTAATGAATGAGAAATATAATAAGCAGATTATCATATATCAGTTTCTTCTTTATAATAAGTTCATGTCAATTTAAAGAGGAAAAACAGCCGAATAACAGCAATGTTCCTAAAATAATTAATATTCCTGAAACCTCTGTTTGGTCGTCTGATTGTAAATCAGAAAAGTACATCAGTATTAAAACTAATATCAATAATGTACAATTTACAATTCCCAACCGGTTCTCAATGAATTCTCAGTTAAAAAAGGTAGGAGTTAATAAATATGAACTATATTTTACTGATTTCCCACCACTCATCCCACTACCTGATGAAATGCAAATTTGGGATAATTTAGAAAACAAAAAACCGGTTGCTTATTTTGAAATGATTGACAATTCTAAAATGAATTTGACATGGTTTGGATTTTATTTAAAAAAAACAAAAATATATATACAAACAGAAAATCCATTTAGTAAAGAAAATAGTAACATAGCAAGTCTTATTAAATGCTCTGAATAAAAATTTCAACCTAAGATTTAATAAAATACATAGAGCCATTATCCCTAAAAAATAAATGAAAAACCTAATAGTTATCATATTCATTTTAAGCTTGTTTTCTTGTAAGAAAGCACAAGAGCACAAAACAACCATTTCAAAAAAAGTTGGCTCCAGTAAGACATTATCAGAAGATTCATTGGTTTCACCTGGATCACATATCGATAAATCTCAAAAGGCAAATGACATTATTTGGCAGGGCAACTATCATTTTGAAGCATCCAATAGAGATGAGGCAAAAACAAGTTTCAATATTGTTATAAAGTCCTTAGATAATATTTCAGTCAATATAAATGATGATGGGAGTAAAGAGAGTTATTCTAATGTCAAAGCTGAACTTATTAATAACGACAAAATAAAAATCATCTATAATTCTTCATTTCAACATGATATGGGCACAATTTATATTGAAAAATCAGACAATGAATATTATATTTCAGGAAACCCTGTTTACTTTATCAATCCTGGAAATAATGAAATGCCTTTACAAAAGATAAAATAATAGATTCTATCTTAATTTAATAAAGTACGTAGTTTGGTAGCAAAACACCTCCACATATCACTTTTATTATTTCTGGCTTTCTCATGTAAAGATGCCAAAACATCTGTTACTCAAGTTATCAACGCTGATACTGTTACTTCAAGACAAAAAACTCCGTCTTCATTACACACCATCGCAATTAATAAAAAATGGTACGGTATTTATAAAGTTCGATTTAATTATGGAAAAATTGGAGGAATGAATGCCGGGTGGGATTTAGAGATCAATATAACTGGTGAAAATAGTATAGCGTCAGGCAATGGTTATCAAATTGGATTTAAAGATGAGCTAACGGCAACAGAAGAAGGAAATAAATTGATATTAAAACATAAAAAAAATCTTGATGGCTATACTCTTGGAAAAAATATGGATCCAGAGTTCATTTTAATAGAAGACAACGGAAATTTTTATGTTCAGTCTGAATGGATAGATTCTGATATCATTACAAAACCAGAAAAGAATGGGTTTAAAATAGCCAAAGATAAATGACAATAAAAATGACTATATTCAGCTGATCTTTTGCAAACATCAATCATGAAAATAAATATCATATTAGCCTTACTTTCTTTATTCATTTCATATAATTTACATGCAATGAACAAAGTACAAAAAACTGATTGCAAGGTACAAGTACAGGGAAAAGATATTATCTTACTTTGCCACGACAAAACGATTATTTATAAAAATTTGGTCATCAATGAAATGTCTGTTTCCACAGACTTTGTACAAGGCAAAAACAATGAATTTTCTTTGATTTATGAATTGGATGCTTCAGTAACTAAGGTTAAGGAAAAGTATAATTTTGTTTATTCAGATCGTGGAATTTTCCTGATATATAAAGAAGTTATAAAATATGGGAAAAACGGTATTATGGGAAACCGAATTTATTTTGATGTTTTCAACATGCAAGATAAAAATTATGAAAATCTGCAATCACTGGGAGATCAATTAGAAGAAACATTTACTCAAAATAATGCTGCAGTAAATTATTTTGACTTTCAAAATAAAAAATTTGCTAAACAAACTTTCAATACATCTAATGAGGATACTTTTATCAACTATCCTGAATCCTCCCAAAATGCATTGGTTATTACAGATGTGGAAACTGCCAATAACCTGGCATTTGCATTGGAACAAAAAGAAGGATATAATGAGTCTCTGTTCATATTACAAAATATAATTTCTCAATATCCCGACAGAGTTGTCGCCTATTTGAATTTAGCCGATATTGAATGGGTATTGAATCATAAAAATGAGGCAGAAAAATACTATAAGCTCTACCTATCCCTTATGAAGAACCAGAAAAAAGACTTAAATAGAATTCCTCAAAGGGTTTATAATAGAATAAAATAACATGACTCTCTGAAAGCTGATAATGAAATTTTTAATATCCTCTTTTATACTTATATTTCTTGGGTATTGTATAAAGTCGAATACTACTCATCTCCAAGAATTTAAAAATGCCTCATCTGTTTCTTATAAAGTCATGAACAACCGTGATGAGTTTAATTTTTTAATATCTGTATTGGAAAAAGATCAAAATAACAGACCCTCTTCTTTAAAAATAGAGATTATCAAAAATTCTAAGAATTTCCAAAACATAACGTATAATCCAAGCGCTTGGCCTGTAATTAAAGATCCTCTAGCTTTAACCCGTGCAAATTATTTTGCGAATGATACTGTTATAAATGATGGTGTGGAACATTTCCATGATTTTATTATTGCTGATTTCAATTTTGACGGACGTGAGGACTTTGCAATTCTTTATGATTTTGGAGGCAATGGAGGACCTTCATATTCATATTTTTTCCAAAATGAGAAGGGCGAATTTCTATCAAATAAAGAGTTTCCATTAAATGAGGGACCATTTCCAAAAATTATCAATAAAGCTGATAAAACCTTAGTTATAAAAAGACCAAAGGGCTGTTGTAAAACCAATACAACAGTTTTCCAATTACAAAAAAATAACTGGAAAATAATTTCCACGACAGATGAAGCTATGGAATAATCTAAGGTTTATCTAAAAAACACAAAGAAATTGATCTAATGAGAAATATAATATTTATTGTACTTGTAATATTTTCAGTATTAAATTCCTGCAAAAAAACGGATAATGTAACAAAGGTTGAAGCTAAAAAGGATTTAAAAAAATTTCTAAAAATTCCATTATCAGAAAATGAAAATGTTTTTATTGGAGAATTAAGTACAATAAACGATTCCTTACATGAAGACTTTACTATTAAAGAAACTCAGGATTCTATTTTTGTATTCCAAAACTTTCTGGAATCTGATAATTTTGATGATAAAGAAATTCTTGTTGAAAAACAAAATCCTATAATGCAGATTGATTTAAAATATAAGATTGCTCTCTTCTTTAACGGGACAGAAAAAGAAAATAAATTTATTCCTTTAAATTTTAGTATCCCTGTAACAATAAATAATGAATCCCCAATACCTGCTTTTTCAAAATTAAAAAGTAATAAACAACTACAGGATTTTATTTTGAAAAACAGTTTAAAAATAAAAGAAAAAGCTTATCAGTATTATGTAAACTATTACAATAATATCCCTTCTGAGGAACTTAAAACCTGCTGTCCTGACGATTTCAATAACTTCAATAAAGTCAAAAAAATAAAGAACCTCTCATCCCTAGATATAGAAAAAAATTTGGGAATGTATATTGATTATGAATCTATAACCATTACTATAGTGGGTAATCAAAAATACAAGCCTATTGTTTTTACAAAAACGAATGAAGAAATCAATTCTGACTCTGATGAACAGCAAGCTGTTACAACAACCCAACCAGATAACAAATGTGAGCTTGGTAAACTTTCGGATAAATATAAGTTTGTTTTAGAAGCCGGAGAATATAAAAATGAAAAAGAACAAACATATCCAATTTCAGCATGGGTTATTGTAATTAATAAAAAAAGTGGAAAATCACAGGAAATTCATTTTGAACCAAATTCGTGGGCAACTTATAGTAACTTACCTTGTGACCGTTTTTTTGTTAAAGATTTCAATTTTGATGGTTTAGAAGATTTTGCATTTGTTTGGGATGAAGGCGGAGCCGGAAAATTATATGAATATTATTTTCAGGATGAAAAAGGTAACTTCTCTCCTGTAGAATCTTTTCCTTTACAACATGGAATGTTGGCAGAAAATATTGATATAGCAAATAAAACAATAACAACTCAAAGTATCGTGGGATGCTGTCATATTAATCTGAATAAATATAAACTCAATACCAATGGCACCTGGGAAACATCTTCAGAACAACGAAAGGTGAAAAGAAATTAACAAACTATTCTAAAAAATGGAATTATAATAATGACTGTTAATGATAAAAAAGAACTAACCGTATATACATTTTCAAAATAGCAAAACACCCACTTACCAAATACAAATAATGAAATTGAACATTTTAATCACTTCAGCTTATTTATTTTTAATCAGTTGTAAAACTCACGAAGAAAATAAAAAGTATACTACCAAAGAATCGGCTACCGAGAATATTAAATCACTTGATTCTAAATTTCAAGGTGAATTTTCATCCACAGTAGAAACTGAAGAAACAACTTCAGGTACAGCAAGCATTACCTATCACTTCAACATAAAAAATGATATAGCAGTACTCACAACGACGACTTATCATGAACCTATAAGATGTAATGGAAATTATAAAGTTGTTGAAAATAATGGTATTTTAGAATTGTTTTACGCAGGCGATGAAGAAAGCTGTCAGTCAAAAAATTCAAAATCAAGCTGGAAAACAAAAAATATTACCTACAAGGTCTTGGTGGAGAAGCTACTTTTAATGAATGGATTGAACTGACAAGAATAAAAAACTAGAAAAAATGTTTCCCATTAAAATTTTATCATAAACATATAGCCCTTTTCATATTAATGGTGTTGAGTGTATCGTTATTAGCTTGTAAAAAACATCTGCAAAGCCAAGCAACCATTATCAATGAACCAAATAAGCAAGAAAAAGTTATAGACTCCTTACTTGTTGATATCAATAAAGATGGTCAGCCTGATAAGGTTATCATTTCTGAAAAAACACCAACGGCCAACAGAACAATTGCCGTGCAGCTTAATAGCCAAAATACATATAAAACAATAAGTTCAAATAATAAAATCATTGCCTGTTCAACATGTGGTGTTCAGTCAGGTGACCCTTATGTGAGTTTAAAAGCGACCGATACAGGATTTGATCTTATACAGGAGAACATAGTCTATTCGTTTAGCTTTAAATCCAATGAAGTTTTTTTAGAAAAAATAGATCTTCTGAAAACTAAACAAACATCAGAAGGAATAGATGAACAGCATGAGATTTATACGTCAAAAGACTTTGGAGTAATGAGTTTAAGTAAATTTGATGATGCAATTTTTCCCAAACGTAACGATACACATTAATGTATTTTGAAAATATTTCACACCAAAAAATACGGCATTGCATCAGGAATCAAATTTAATTTCAACAAACATTTCTAAACAAACTCATGATTTTCATATTTTGTATATCTTAGATTAAATTATACAGATACCAAAGTAATATGGAGATGCCCACTTTTACCCGGCCGAGGCAATTAAACAAACATGATATCAGAACATTGATCCTGTCTTCTTTTGGAGGAATGTTGGAGTTTTATGATTTTGTAGTCTTTATTTTTTTCGCAAAAATCATCGGAGAACATTTCTTCCCGCCTACCTTAGATTCTTTCTGGGCATCCATGAATACTTACGGTACATTTGCTGCAGGTTTTTTTGTACGGCCTGTCGGAGGAATGATCATGGCACATTTTGGTGATCTTTTCGGGAGAAAGAAAATGTTTTTCCTATCCATTGTACTGATGGTATTTCCAACGTTGGCCATAGGATTTTTACCAACCTATCAACAAATCGGATATTTTGCGCCTATATTGCTTCTGGTGGTACGGATTTTACAAGGCTTTGCTATAGGAGGCGAAATTCCTGCAGCCTGGGTATTTGTCGCTGAACATGTACCGGGGAACCGGGTCGGATTAGCAGATTCGATGATAACGGCGAGCCTTTCGATGGGAGTATTACTGGGGTCTGCCATTACTCTTTACATCAATACCTCCTTTTCAGCAGAAGAAATTTTCAACGGAGCCTGGAGGTATCCTTTCATCCTGGGAGGTTTATTTGGTATCATTACCATCTTCCTCCGCAGGTATCTCAAGGAAACCCCGGTTTTTATTGAAATGAAGGAAAAGAAAACGTTAAGCGAGAAAATCCCATTGCAAAAGATCTTTCAGTCTCATCTTCCGGATATCAGTTTTTCCCTTCTGCTCACCTGGATTTTTACAGGTTGTTCTATCCTTCTCACCCTGATGATCCCCAATTTGATGAGTGATTTCTTTAGTATTCCAAGGAAAGATGCCATCACCATGCAAAGCTATACATTGATCAGCATTAGCCTGGGAGCTGTATTGGGAGGAATGATGTGCGACAGAAAAGGAGCAGGCAGAATGTTGATGCTCTGGAGTACCTGTTTCGGGATTTGCAGCTGGTTCTTCCTCCAGAAACTGATCCATGTGAAACCGGAAGGATTATCAATATTATACGCCACAACAGGTTTATTTGCCGGAGGAGTTTTAGGATGTATTCCATACATTATGATTCACAGATTTCCTGCGTCGGTGCGGATTTCCGGAATTTCGTTTTCCTACAATTTAGGGCAGGCCATTTTTGGAGGTATTACTCCGATGATCATCATTCTCATGGCAAAAGATTATCCTCAGGGAATATTGTTTTATGTTTTGTTTCTTGCTGTTCTGGGAATTTATTTGGGCTGGCGTACACTCGTAAAAAATAAGAAAAAAAAATAATCTCAATAAAAAAGCCGCTATTCAATGATAACGGCCTTTTATATTTTCTGAAAGATTGTTTAATCTTAAGCAGTTGTGTTCGGAGTAAATACTCTTTGTGATAATTCCTGATCAAAAAGATATAATGCCGACGGATTATCGCATACCATTTTAATCTTCGTTACATACTGAGAAGCACTTGCCTCCTCTTCTACCTGTTCGTTGATAAACCATTGCAGGAAAGATGTTGTCGCAAAATCGCCTTCCTCATTAGCATTCTTCACAATGTTGAAAATGCTTTTCGTTACAATTTTCTCGTGTGCCAGAGCTTTCTCGAAAATATCCGTTGCGCTGTCGAACTCATGTGGCGGTTTTGCAATTTCCCCGATAATGATTTCTCCTCCTACATCATTCAAATAATCGAACATTTTATCTGCATGCATTAATTCTTCTTTGCTTTGTACTCTGAAGTAGTTGGCAATTCCGTCAAGATCTTTCCCTGAAAACCAGGCAGACATTGAAAGATAATATTGAGCAGCATATTGTTCGTGAGCTATTTGTTCATTAATTAATTTTGCAATTTTTTCGCTAACCATAAGTATTAAATTTATAGTCAAAAATAGGGAATATATGCCCGACATCAAAGGTTTTACTTAAAATTAATACAAAAAGGATGGAACATTTTCCATCCTTACCACATTCAAAAATTGAAATTATGAACTCTTATTTTGGTTCAACAGCTCCGGTAGTCATTGGCTTTTTCATCATTCTCCTTTCTTTCATTGCCATCTTTCTTTTCTCCATTTTAGCATCTCTGTCAGCCTGCCATTTATCAAACTGTTGAGGAGTAAGAATTTTTTTCATATCAGCATCCATCTGTGCTCTTTTCACCTTCATTGCTTCCATCTTAGCCTGTTTGTCAGCCTTAGTTTTTTCAAACTCGGCTTTCATTTCAGCTTTTCTTTTGTCCTTAAGGGCTTTTATCTGGTCAACCTGAGACTGATTAAGGTTAAGATCTTTTTGCATTTGTGCTAAATGTTCCTGTTCTTTTTGCTGCATTTTCTGCTGCATCTCTGCTCTCCTTGCTTCCCTATCCTGTGGAGTAGTTTGTTGTGCCATTGCAAAACTTCCCATTCCTATAAACGCTATTGCTAAAACTAATTTTTTCATTTTTAAAAATTTAATTAATTGTTATATACCTTTTTGATTAACAATTAAAATCTAAGTTAAATTAACGCATTCATAAATAATGTTAAATTTTAACTAAAATAAATTAAAAATAAACACAAAAAAGGACAGATTTATAAAAACCTGTCCTTCACACCACTTAAATATAATATATGAAAATTAATTCCTAACTAAACTCCCTCGAAATCCTCCGTTATTACCACGGTTTTCCTGTCTTGGAGCTGAATGTTCTGATCTTCCTCTGAATCCTCCTCCTTCATTTCCACGGAATCCGCCGTTATCCTGTCTTTTGGGGGCTTCCCTTCTTACTTCATTATTCTCTCTGAAACCGCCACCATTTCTAAAACCTCCATTATTGCCAGCATTTCCTTTAAATCCTCTATTGTCTGAGTTGTCTCTGAATCCTCCGCTATGGTTTGAATTTCCTTTGAACCCTCCATTATTATTAGAGTTATCCCTGAAACCACCGGTATTATTATTTCTTGTTCCTACATTATCATTCCTGAAACCGCCTGAATTGTTGCTTCCATCTCTTACCGGCCCACGGAATCCGTTGTCTCTTCTGATAATATCAAACGTAGGATTATCCATTCTGCGGAATCTTGACCTGTCCATCCTGTAGATGTTGATATTTACATTTCGATATCTTGGCATTACAGCATATCTCGGAACATAATAGGTCCTTCTGTAATTCTGGAAATAAACGACAGGATTCATCCCTCTGTAATAATCGTTTCTGAAAACTACAAAAACCCTTGGTCCTAAAATCCTTTCCAGTGCATAAAATCTATCATAATACCATCTGTCCGGATTATATCTGTAAAAATTATCCCACGCTGCGAAACTCGCATATAGATTATTCAATCTGATAATCTGATCAATCTGCCAGCGGCTTAATCTGTTCTGTACAAAGAAACCATTCCAGTTGATATTGACAATACTATTTCTGTAATCGTTATAGTAATTCTGGTAGTAATCACTTGGATAATAGTCCTGAGGATAATTGTAATAATAATCATCAGGAAAATAGCTTCTGTCATCTTCATTGCTATAATAGCCTCCATCATTCTGATAATAACCATCATCTCCCCAACCATTGTTAGGATACTGCTGAGCGGACGTCAAGACGCCTAACCCGAAAGCTAATCCTAAAAATATTTTTTTCATCTCTATAGTTGTTAATTGGTTAATATATAGCAGAATATCTCAATTCTATCTTTTTGATAAAAATAAAAAAAAGAAGTTAAATCAAAAGATCAAACTTCTTTTAAATTATTTACAATCAACTGATAATCAATAATAAAAATTATGACCTTCCACTATCTTTCACCCAAAAAGCAATTTTTTCATTGAAAGCTTGTTTTTGCTTTAGATCTTCCAGCTTTATATGCATTCTGTATCGCCAATAATGTGGAAAAACTGCCGGATTATTAATTCTTTCATCATCAATATTTTTATTGGCAAGCGTAACGTCTGTGGCGAGGAATTCCTGAATCGGGAAAATAGCCAGCATCGCTTCATTATAGAGATGTTGCTTCATAATGATTTCTGAGAGCTCCGGGCTCAATTCAGCGGGAGCTTTTCCATACTGAATGAGCTGTTGGTTAAAATATCTTTGGGTGAGGGTAAGATCTTCTTTCCACCACTGTCTCAATGTGGAACTGTCGTGGGAAGAGGCTGTAACCACATTCATGTAATTTGCATATTTGGGGTTATAAAACGGAATATTTTCCGAAGGCATACGTTGAACTTTCAGGGCAACGATTCCCAATTCATCCATTACAACAGGAACGCAGGCAGGTACCATTCCCAAATCTTCACCGCAGATGAGCATTTTCGTAGCATTCAGGATGACAGGTAACTTTTCCATAGCCTTCTCATACCACAGATGATCCTGTCTTCTAAAGAAATAATCATGGTACAGATCATAAATACTTTTCTGCTCCGGTTCCGGCAAATATTGATAAGATTCTGTATTAAATACATTAAATCTCGGATGATACACCGTCTCCCCTTTTCTTTGCTCTACAAGGAACAAAACATTAGCACAGAGCGAAATTAACTGTTCCTCAAGTGAGCCTCGTGGGTTTTTTATGAAAAACTCGGCAAGTTTTCTTTGGGTACCAAATTCTTTTTTAAAGGAATAAGTTCCATCACCGTTATCATTGATAAACTCCAATGCTTTTTCACTGTTCTCGCCAAAATAATCCCATAAAATCTTATTGTTGATAAATGGTTGACAATATCTCTCCACATTAAAAGGAATCTGCCACGCTTTAAATTCCTCCAGAACAATAGGAACTGCCGGGTAAAAATAGCCTAATATTCCCTGAACTGCAGAAATGGGCATTCTCCAGATCCTGAAAAACCCAAGAATATGATCAATTCTCATGGCATCAAAATATTGCTCCAATGCTTTGAACCTGTTTTTCCACCATCGGTAATCGTCGGCCTTCATAGCTTCCCAATTATACGTTGGAAATTCCCAATTTTGCCCCAGTTCAGTAAACTGGTCCGGTGGAGCTCCCGCCTGAAAATCCATACCGAACAATTCAGGTTCTGTCCAGGCTTCTACTGAATATCTGTAAATACCGATCGGTAAATCTCCTTTTAACGAAATCCCCAGTTGATGAGCATAATCTACAGCATCTTTTAGCTGACAATGCAACTCATACTGTACCCAGGCATGAAGCATTGAGGCATCATAATCTTTAGACTTTGTGGTAAAAAACTGGGAGATCTTTCCTGCAATATATTTTTTATGTGTTTTCCACTCGTTGAAATTGGGGGTTTTATATTTATCCCTTAAAACACAAAATGCTGCGTATGGAACCAGCCAATGTTCGTTATCTTTGATAAACTTTTTAAAGTTCCGATCTTTATAAATTTTATCTTTTTCGGTATTGAACACAGCTTTAAGGTATTTCCATTTACCGGATATCATTTTTTCGTAATCAATCAGAGTAAGAGCATTTAATTGTTGTTTCTCAATACCATAGTCTTCAACTAACTCTTTCGGTAATGGGAATTCAAGCTTCTCCAATGAAATATATTGTGGATGTAAGGCGTAGACAGATACAGCGGCATAAGGGTAAGAATCGGTCCATGAATAATTGGCCGTCGTATCATTAATAGGCAAGATCTGAATAATACCGAGATTGGTATTTTTTGCCCAATCTGCCAGCTTTTTAATATCTGCAAATTCCCCGACTCCAAAACCTTCTTCGCTTCTCAGGGAAAATACAGGAACTGCAACTCCTGCATCATGATACATCTGATACCCTTTAAATCTAAAGTAATGATTAGAAACAATCTGCAGCACATCCGGCAACAGATTCGCAACCGTTAAACGGTTTCCGCCTGTTTCAACATCAATAACTCTATTTTCACTGATACTGTAAAGACAATATTTAAATTCTATCGGCTCATTTTCAGGAATATCAACAGAAACTTCCCAAACCCCAAAATCTGTCTGAGACAGATGAACAACTTTTCCATAATCCCAGCCTCCCAAAGACGGTGTGTTTCCAAATAAAACAATTTTCCAGTCCGGATTATAAATGGGAGCTTCAATTCTGAATAGATGCGTGTGCTTCTTTAAAATTGCTGCTTTTTCAGGAATAAAATCATGAAGCTTATTGTAAAGAATCTTATTGTTTAAATAATTCTCAGGAAAGTTTTTATTATTCCATTCATCAAAAATGATGAACTCCTTATAATTGTGCGGAAAAGAAAGCTGATGCTTAACAAATTCGTCTCGCAAAGTATTTCCCTTATGATCTACAACCCTGTAATGATAAGAAATCACCTTTGAAAAATAATCAACCTCACATCTCCATAAATCATTTTCTGCACAAAACATCGTATGGGCCTTAGCAGCAAATCCTTCATCACCAATGATCAGCTCCAGACTCTCTCCAGCTTTTACAATATATCCTACATTAAAATATAGCTTCATCTATAATTTTTTTTAAAATTACATTTTAATATCGAAAAATAAAACTTATTGTCTATCAAATAATCATTAAAAAACCTTCTCAAATATTTTGAAAAGGTCTTATATACTTCAAGTTAGGAGCTATCATTTATTCTGTGACAAGAATCTTTTTATTAAGCAAAACTTTTCCTGACTCATCATTAATACTTGCAATATAGGCACCCGTCAGAAGACCTTTGAGATCTATCTTCCGGTGTGTAGAACTATCTTTTACAGAAATATTCTGTGACATCACATTTTTACCCGACATATCAAAAATATTCAGCTTCATATTTCCCCTTACATTTTGACCGCCAGCTACAGTGATAGTATGTTCGGTAACCCTTGTTGGATAAATGTCAAGATTTTTAGCTAATACATCAGCTGAAGCCTTTTTATCATTAGCGAAATATTTACTGGCCAAATCATAAATATGCAGATTATCTTCTCCCGGAAGCTGCTTTGCCTGTAATGTAGACAGATCAACTTCATACATGGGCGCACCCTTAGCACTGGCGATAACCACTTTTCCCTGTGCATTCACTGCAGAACCGTTTACAGAGTAATTATCAGGCACTCCTGCAATTTTACCTATGAATTTAGCCTTCATCTCCTTAGCAGAGACTTTAAAAACGTTTCCGGAAGCCGCAAAAACGTAGAAATTATGATCAGCGTCAGCAATCATATCTCCTCCAAAGCCTGTCTGCATTTCAGTAAAAGAATTCCTGCCATTAGAAGCATCATCTTTTACAATTCCCAAATCATTCACTACATATTGTCCTCCTTTTTTACTTACCTGTAAAAATTGAGTCCCTGCATTATTAAGCGCGTAAATATTTCCATCATATCCTGTCGTCATCCTGGTTATATGGGAATTGATATCACATGACGATACTTTTCCTATATTATTATCAATAAGTGTAATCTCCTTTGTTTGGGGGTTAAAAACATAAATATTAGAAGAAAACATCGGCATATAGACAAGGTTATTGTTGGAAGGGTCATATGCCAGGGCTGCCATTGTAACCGCCTGAGAATTGTTGTAAGAATTCTTATCTTCTGTAATTATACCTTTTCTGGCCTGAGAAAATACCTGCACAGGAGAATCTGCCATAAAAATCTTTTCTCCTGAGGTACCATTCGTTACATCCAACGTACGAATATCATTGAAATTAATACTCTGGGTATTTTTTCCTGTAATTGCAAAAAGATCCTGGGCGTAGACATTCGTTCCAGCTGCCAACAATAAGAGAGGGAATAAAAGTTTTTTCATAATATATAATTTAGATTTGTAATTATTTTGGATATCACTAAGTTACATAATTTTCAAAATAAAAAGCAAAAATAAATAGATCATATAACAAAATCATCTATTCTCTACTGTTAATACAGTGTAAATACATAATCAGGAATACGATTTATAAATAAGTTGAAAATTGAGAATTGAGAGTTGAAAATGATCAATCAGGAATGATCTAGTGGATTAGGGCCTATAGGCTATAGCCTGTAACCTGTAAGCTATAATCTGTAACCTGTTCAGGTATAAAGCAAAAAAAAGTCTCACACATTGCTGTATGAGACTTTTTAAAAATAAAATAAAAACTGGCGGCGGCCTACTCTCCCGCGTTAGCAGTACCATCGGCGCTGGTGGGCTTAACTTCTGTGTTCGGAATGGGAACAGGTGAGCCCCACCGCTAAAACCACCCTAAAGGTTGTATATAAGATGTCAGAAGTAAGACTTCAGATGTCAGACTAATGCCTGAGATCCGAGAGATCATCTCTGATATCTGTTTTAAGCGATAAAAACTTTCACAAAGAGCTAACCTTGCTGCACTTTCTTGTGCGCCTTATCAGGCTATAAATCTACGGGTAATTAGTACTACTCGGCTATGACATTACT
>NZ_AXUZ01000018.1:0-150874 GCF_000482305.1 Chryseobacterium sp. UNC8MFCol | reverse complement strand
GGAAGATGGGGCGTGATAGATCCACTGGCAGAAGCCATGAGAAGGTATTCTCCTTATAACTATGCTTTCAATAACCCGATCAGTTTTATCGATCCTGATGGAATGGCTCCCTTGAACCAATTTAGGATGATGTCAGATTCTCGTCTTGATGCGACTTCCGGTTGGACAAACCCCAATTGGTTGGGAAGAGGATCATACGGTAATATAGATTATGGAGAAACTTTAGCCCCTGGCGGCGGTGGCGGTGTTTATGAAACTGATTATGAAACCGGTTATGGAACGGAGTATAAA
Source organism: Chryseobacterium sp. UNC8MFCol (assembly GCF_000482305.1). NCBI lineage: Bacteria > Pseudomonadati > Bacteroidota > Flavobacteriia > Flavobacteriales > Weeksellaceae > Chryseobacterium > Chryseobacterium sp. UNC8MFCol. The sequence continues at coordinate 150,583 of NZ_AXUZ01000018.1, read as the reverse complement.
GGAGATGCAATAGCAGATGTTTTGAAAGCTTTGGCTGCAAAGACATATGATTTTTCTAAGTTTGATTTTTCACAATATGGAGTTGATCCACCAGGAAATGCCTTAAGTAGATTTAGAGATCGAACTTCTAATTGGATACAAGATAATATCAGAGGACCTTTATCTGCATGGCTTGATAGTAATACGCGAAATACGTTTGCTCTTGATGCAGCAGGACAAGCAAGAATGGATGATCTTAGAGGTCAAATGGCAGGGTATATGCAAACGAATGTTGGAGGTAGTATTAGATGGGCTACAGAGCATGGACTAGTGGGTTCTGGGATGGGTACTGGACACGTTGGTGCATTTGAAGTAAATGTTGACCTAATGGGAGGAAAATATTCAAAATTAAAAAATTATATAAATTTTGATATAGCTGCAGAAAAAGGAATTAAAGATATTGTAGGTAATTTTGGTAAATACTTTTCTAAAGGATCAGTAGATAATATTGTTGTAAATAATCCTCAAGCTACTTTCTTAGCTGATGTATATTCATCCTTAGCTAAAGGCGGCCGCATTACAGTTAGAGGTACTATGTCGAATAAATTTTTTAATTCTATTTGGAATGGAAAAGCAAATGGGTTAAGTGAATATAGGGTTTTAAATAAGGCAGAGGATGTACTTAATAATGGATATTTAAAATCAAATGGGACACCTATAAACGGAAAAATTAATCAAATCATTCTCCAAAAAATAAAATAAGTATGTTTAAAGATTTAATATATAGTCATGATATAAATGAGATTCACACTTCAGATGCGTATTTCGGACATATAATATTTACTACTAAAAGTTTAATAGTTCCGTATATAAACTTGGGTATTTCCAATCATGAATTAAATAAAAATAATAGCTTGAAATTTATAGATTATTGTTACTTTGTAGCAGTGGATTTTAGTTTTCTTAAAATAAATAATGACATTATTCGTGATGATTTAAGCAATAAATATAATCCTGCTGAATCAATTTATTTAGGGGGATTTGATATGGTTGGAAATCAAAATATCTTCGATATAGAGATACAAGCTAACAAAAAATTCATACAGTTAATTAATAATTCTAAAATAATTGATAAGATGTGGACTCCTGTAGAAGGAACGTTATTTCCAATGAATTTAGATATTAATAAAGTGAATACTTTTATAAGTAATAAAAGTATTCCTAAAAATTTACTTGATTTGAATTAAAAATAAAATTAAGTTTAATAATATATATATAACGGCTTTCTACCTCGCTAGCGAAAGTCTTACGGGTGCCCCCTAAGTAAAAGTAAAGCCACTACAATGTAGTGGCTTTACTATAAGAAAAACTATATATTTACCAGTACAATGACCATTTGGACAGACAAGTAAAAGAGAATCTTTTACGAAGACTGCGAACCTTGTTGCTGCACAAATCCTTTCATGGGGCAGATGTACTGATAAAGAAAAATACAAATGGAAAAAACAATTGAAATTCGGAAAGAAGATATAAAAAAACTCTTATTGACTTTGGTGCAAAAATTAGAAAGGTCTGAGGTTTCTAAATTTTCTTTTAAACAGGATCTATATTGGAATATTCCTGTTGACGAATCATTTAATGTGTATGAAGAGCCTAAACTTACGATCGGAAGCAACAGAAGATTGGGAGTTTTTAGAAAAGATATTGGATAATGATAGAGAAGCTCTTAATTTTGATCTCTGTAAGGTATCTGCTATTCTCAAGCTAATAAGCGTTTCAACACTATAAAAGATCAAGAATATCTTACTTCCACTCTTTATCAACAGAACTTGTCAGACCAACCGGTCTCAAATACCAATCCCATTGAATATTGATTTTCTTTTTCCCTGTTTTAATTTCATAACTTTGTCAATATCAACAATCAAAATAAAGACAATGTCCATCACAAACGAATACGAACTGGCAGGAATGCAGAAAATAAGTGAAGCGGTAGCCTATACGTTACGGGAGATGACCCGATATGCTCAACCCGGTATGACGACAAAAGATCTCGATGAATATGGAGCCAGGATATTAGCCGACTTCGGAGCCAAATCGGCCCCTTATCTTACCTATGGATTTCCCGGCTGGACGTGCATCAGCGTAGATAACGAATTCTGTCACGGGATTCCCTCCGAAAAAAGAATACTACAAGAAGGTGACCTGATCAATATTGATGTATCTGCAGAACTTGAGGGGTACTGGGCTGATAATGGCGGATCTTTTGTGCTGGGAGAAGATAAATATCAACACCAGAAACTGGTAGAGGCGTCTAAAGAAATTCTGCAAAAAGCCATCAATAATATAAAAGGCGGCGTGAAAATAGCTGACATCGGAGCTTTGATGGAAAATGAAGCCAGGAAAAGAGGCTATAAAGTTATCAAAAACCTCGGCGGGCACGGGGTGGGAAGAAGCTTACACGAAGAACCTGATGAACTGCTTAATTATAGGAACCGTTTCGATACCAGACGCTTTAGGAAAAACTCCGTAGTGGCCATTGAAACCTTTATCTCTACCGATTCAAATATTGCTGTAGAACTTAAAGACGGGTGGACCATGGTTGGAAATAAAGGAGGCTATATGGCTCAGCACGAACATACGATCATTGTTACCGACGGAGCTCCGGTCATCCTTACCCACATGAACGGAATTCTCAATTAATCTGTTTTAAAAATAAATAAAACCTTTCCGGAACCGGAAAGGTTTTGTCTTTTCGGTACTACTATGACGATCAGCTGCGATGATATTGTTTCACAAATGAATAGGACCGATGGTGCAACCTGAATTATACACAGAAAAGATTCTGCATAAAATCTCGTAAAGCAGCCTTTATTTTTGAGATGTATGTGAAATCATCGATACGGGCGGAGGCTAATGTTGTTAAAGAAGAAATACTTTCCTATATTTATAAGACCAAACTACATCACAAACCTATTGCTATGAAAAAATTTCTTTTAATTCTTCTGGGGATCATTGTTATCCTTGCTGCTATTGTTCTGGTTAAAACGTATACCTATCCTTTTAAGAAAAACAATACAGGAACAGGAGAAGGGTGGAAACCTGTAAAAAACGATTCAGCAGTCATGCACCTTTCCGGAGGAATAAAGATTCCTACAGTATCTACAGGAAGTTTGGGTGAATTTAATTATGAACCTTTTGCCCGGTTTAAAGAATATTTGAAAACATCTTATCCACTGGTATTTCAATATACAGAAAACGTTGAGGTCAATCAATATGGTCTTGTGTTCAGGCTGAAAGGCAGTAATCAGTCCTTAGAACCGATTCTTTTCCTTTCCCACATGGATGTAGTTCCTCCGGGAGATGCCGATATAAAAAATAAAGAAGAAAATATATTCCGCCCGGATGATCAACCTTCGGAGCCTGTTTCAACAGTAGCTGAAGATTGGGATTTTGCACCTTTTTCAGGCGTTGTGGCAAATGGGAGGATCTACGGAAGGGGAGCCATCGACATGAAAGGGATGCTTTTCTCTTTAATGGAATCCATGAATAGTTTGATTAAAAATAAGCAAATTCCGCAACGCGATATCTACCTTGCTTTTGGATTTGACGAAGAAGTAGGAGGACAAAAAGGAGCAATACAGATTGCTGATTATTTCAAGAAAAAAGGATTGAAATTCGATGCCGTATATGATGAAGGCGGATTGATAATGAGAAAAGGCAATGTTGCGGGAATAGATACTGATGTTGCGGTAGTAGGCTGTGCAGAAAAAGGCTTCCTTTCTGCAAAAATTAAAGTTAAAGGATTAGGAGGGCATTCATCCATGCCTCCTATGGAAAGCGCCATCGGAAAAGCAGCTGTCATCATGCAGCGCCTTGAGGATGATCAGATGAAACCGGAGATCACTCCGTTAATCAAAGAATTTTTTAATAATATCGGTGGTGAAATGCCATTTACAACAAGGCTTGCATTAGCCAATCAGTGGCTTTTAAAACCGTTACTGATCTCACAGTTAACCAAAAATAATACAACCAATGCTTTGGTAAGAACAACAACCGCTTTAACGATGATGAAGGGCAGCGACGGAACCAATGTTCTTTCTCCAGAGGTGGAATTTGTAGTCAATTTCAGACTTCTTCCCGGAAACAGTGTAAAGGATGTCAGAGATCATATTGCCAGAGCAACCAAGGGCTTTGAGGTGGAAGTTGAAGAAATTGATAATACCAGGGAAGCATCCGCCATATCCCCAACCAATACAAAAGCATTTAAACTAATAGAAGCAGGCGTCAGAGAAATACATCCGGGAGCAATTGTGACTCCTTATCTTACGATGGCAGGTACAGATGCAGGAAAGTATGAGATTGTCAGCAAAAATGTATACCGATTTATGCCCATCAAAATCAACAGTGCAGAACAGCAGAGTATCCACAGTACCAACGAATACCTCAGCATCGAAAACTACCTGAAAATGATCCACTACTTTGAATATGTAATGAAAAACTACGATAAATAGTTGAAAATTGAAAATTGAGAATTGAGAATTGAGAATTGAAAATGTGGGATAGAAGCATGGTACCTTTACCAATGAATTTTGTATTTGAAAAAAAACATAATCGCCATTGCAGCATTATATGTCTATCATCTATCCGTCTCTCATCTTTATTCTTTATTCTTTATTCTTTATTCTTTATTCTTTTGCCCATTCCCTCCAATCATCTATTTTAAAAATTAATTTACACAAAAATATATTACGTCAAGTTTTGTCGCATTACAGATATAGCTTTGTCTCATCAAAATTACAGAGCTATGGAATTGCCATTTTACTTAAACTTTACAGACTTTGAAAGCAACTATTATCATAATCTTGAGAAATGGTTTGAAGAATATCATAACGCAAGCGAGATAGATTATCTTAAGGCACTTGCAGATTTGTACAGTCCGTACGTTTACTACAACTTTGCTGCGGATAAGTTGCAGGCAGATGCTTCCATTGAAATTAAAGACTGCTTCTTTCCCTACCACGAGAAGATCGGAATTTCTTTTTGTACCCATTGTGAAAAAGATACAATATCCGGAAAAAACCTGGACCACGTATTTGAGTTCAAAAATATTTCAATGATGGAATATGCTCAGCATATTTTAGATAAAATCAACAGGTATTGCTCAAAAAACAGATCTGCTTTACAGGGAAATAAAAGTATCCATGATTACATCAATCATTATGACAGTATCACTTCCGTAGAAGGAGTAGGCTATTGTATCAGCTACAACCGTCATCAGAAGGTGCTTCCGTTTTTGAAAGCGTATCTTCCTTATTACGGACAAACAGTGAATATGACAACCTATAAGGAATTTATTTTCTCCATCGTAGAAATCGCTGAGTTTATTGATAAGAAGTTGAAAACAGTTCGTGCTTTCGAACATACCATCTATGCGCAGTCGAAATCAGAGGCCAAATTCAATGTGCAGATGAGCCGACAGTTTTTAACATTATGCAATTAAACATTTACACATTTACACCATACATTCATACTTAATTATATTGATGGAAGATATTCTTCCGACAAAATCCCGGACAGCAATGACCGGGATTTTTGCATAAAAAGGATTTCCCAACCTAAAAAATCCCGATCTTATATGGATCGGGAATCTTTATGAATTTGATTTTTAGTTTTGCATTACTCCTGCATTTTTTAATTTTGATAATAAATTATTAAAGTCATTACGTAAGGTTGTTATATCAGCAGCTGACGAATCAGCCTGATTTACTGATTTGATCATGGGTAAATTGATGATCATAGGTTGATTGTTGGTATCATAAGGACTGGAAATTTCAACTGAAAAATCGTCGGTATAATTTCCCAGTACTTCAATGACAATATCCAGATCCCATTTTTGATTGGCAGAATCGGAGCTGCTCTGTCCAAAAGTAAGCGTAGCCTTATTGTTTTTAATATAAACTCCTGTAGAAACGGGAAGTCTTTTAAAATCATCCAAACTACCGGTATAACTGATAGGTTTTACATCCGAAAGTGATATAATTTCTTCTTTTACCTGTGTAGAATCTATATCATACCAGTATCCTTTAGTAGTTACCTTAATATAAAGATCTCTTGCATCAAATGAAGAGAAAATTTTATCAAAGGTGATATCTACATACTTATTTTTAGGGATTGTTGCCAGATGGAAGCTTCGTATCAGCTTTGCTGATTGTGCATTTTTAACTGTAGAAACCATAGGGGCTATTCCCGGGATCTCCACTTTATTATTGTAAGCATTTTTGATAAAACCTTCTATATTGGTGTAAATAAGTCCAACAATAGGGGAATTGGCAATAAATGCTGGCGTATTATGGAACGTATTATCATAAAAATCCAGTGTTCTGTCTTGTGGACCATGAATGAAAAGAAAATTGTCTTTAGAGGCAAGATTGATGAAGGTATTGTTATATATCTTTAATCCGTCTTTGTAAGAACCTATGGTTAATGATCCTGCTATTTGTCCAATAGATCCCTTACCGTCTTCTCTTTGAATATAATTGTCATAAACTAGGGTTTCGCGACATTTTTTATTTTTAAAATGTGGATGCTTACAGATTACCTCAAAATGGAAATTTGGATATTGGGCTGATAAGTAAAACCTGTTACCATAAAAATGCTCTCCACCACCTTTTAACTGAGCAGTTGCATCATAAAAATTATTGTTGAAAATAGTATTATTACAACTTAAAGCAAATGGGTCAGGAGCTACAAAAAGTGGATTATTTTTAAAAACACAATTCGAAACATTGGCCCCGTGGGTACCAAGATGAAGAGAAAGTCCGGCGTTTCCATTGTCTTCAAATAAAACACCATCAAAAACAGTATCGGTGTTTCCTCTTCCAAAGTCAGAAAGGAAACCTTCTTCAGCATCAATTCCTGCCATTGGAGATGTTCCATAAGTTTTTCCTGTATTGGTGTATGAGCCGCCGATTACTTTAAATCTTTTAGTGTTTACAATGGAGCAGCCCTGTCTGTAATTGTTGTTGGCATGACAATTTTTTAATATTCCATCTTCATTCCATGTTTCATTTTTATTGGCTGCAAAAAGCTCATCTGAAGAGATAAAAAAGCCATCCATACAACAATTATTGGAGGTGCAATCCGCTAATTCATATCGGTGAGAAGAACTGACTTTAAAACCAGATTGATTATTATACTTGTCAGGATCTCCTCCATTAGGTTGCCTGCTGTTTTTAGAGCCATCGTAATTAAGGTTTTTGACAGTGAAATTTTTACAACGTATAAATTCAAAGCCACGCATATTGATGATAGGTGGATTGTTAGGATGAGCATGAATAACCGCTCCATTTCCATAGATCGTAAAATCCGATTTATCAGTAAAGCTAAAGAATAATTCGGGGCCTATATCTGCCTTCCCAGTATCTGGTTCTCCAATATACACAGGAAGTCCTTGGCTGTCCGGAGTTATATCTACGCCATATCTTACACGGAATAACCCATCTCCTTGCATATATTTTGCATTCTCAAATATCACAATGAAATCTCTCTGTGGAAGAAACGAAATCATTCTTCTTATAGCTGGAGCATCATTTGTAACTCCATCACCTACCGCTCCGAATCTTTTTACATGCACTGTTCGGGTTTTCAACCATTCTATATCAGCGTAATAATCTGAATTTTTCTGTCTGTAAATAATACCGTCAGCTTTTGCCGGAGTCATTGCTGTACCATCATGCCAGATGGAAACTTTTTTAAAATTTACGTTTTCAAGCGTAAAACTGTCTACCAATTGTACTAAATCATCATTAGGATAAGGACTCCCTATTGCGAAAAATTCATTAGTGTTAATCATTTTTTTGTTTTTTGGTGTTGTTACTTAGTCGTTAAACATTACAACTTCTTGCAAGATCTTGTTGTTGTTCTGTTACAAAAGTAGTCCCCCCATACGACAAAACTCGGCGTAATAAAAATGATATATTGAAATTTAAATGACTTAAAAAAGTAAAGAGTAGGTTTGTTTTTTTTATCTCTTCTTATAAGGAATATTCCAGATCAGATCAGCAGCCACGTAATGTACACCTCCGTGATGAATGCTTTCACTTCCGCGGATCAGGTCATCCATATAGCCGATATCCACAGTAAAGGGAGAATGGGGGATACTAAACATATAATAAGCTGTAAGCCGCATTTCCCTATACCCAAAGGAGTTCCATTGGGCGTCCGGCTCATTCATATGACTGATCGAAAACAGGGCTTCTGCACCCAAAGCCAGTTTCTGATTGTTTTTTGGTGATAAATTGTAGGTCAGCTGACTTTTGATACGGGTTCTCAATTGAAAATCTTCTTCAACCTGATGAAATCCTGCATCAAAAAATTTCCTGAATTCCTGTCTTACCGTGTTTTTTAATTTAAACCTTTTACCCAGGTCAAAGGTGTAGGCATATCGTCCGTAAATTCTGAATTCCTGTTCAGTACTTTCCTTTTCATAGGGCGCCTCACTCTCGTATTGCGGCTGTCGTCGATAGCTGATGGCATAGCTGTATTGCTGATGGGGAGCAAAAGAATGATAAAATTCGTGGTTTACTACAAAAATAGCCTGTTTTGAAAACAAATTATCATTGTCAGGGCTACTTTTGCGGCCTATTGCAATATAGCTCATCGTCGATTTTTTTTCCAGAGAATCCAGCTGGCGTTTTACTCCGAAAGCTGACCAGAAAGCAGTACTGGCATCCCCCAATCCGGGCGGGCTGATCTGTGCCTGCACAATACCGGTCATGAAACTTAATAAAAATAACCCGACGAAGAATTTCCTTATGCTTAATGTCATCAACAATTTTTTGAATAGTAGTAGTAATAGCTGCGAAGCCGAAAATTCAGATATGAATTCCGGTGTGAAACAGCGGGAATGATTAGTGGATACAAAATTAGAGGCTTTATTCATGCAATGTTTATTCAAATTCTGATAAAACTGTTTAAAAACATGACAAAATAAGCGACAGATTTAGGAAAGTTTTAGGAATAAGATTTAGGAAACAAAAACAGGAGGTTGAAATATTTTGCCGGTATGATGTTTAATGTAACGCAAAGCTTGACATTTATTATTTCCATTGCGAGCATGCACGGATTCAATAAAAAAATTGCAATCAAGCAAATGATGAAATCGACTTCATTGATTCTTTCTAAGCTTTATCAGCGACCTTGTCATTTCTTAGCTCCCGCATCAATAAGCAATGGCATCCTCCCTTTGCGTTTTGTAAAACTTCGGAATACAACTTAGACGTATAAAAGACAGAACGTTTTTTCTCTTCAGATAAGCCAGCCTTTTCGTGTAGCCCCAACTTTTACACCTGATCCGTTTAAACGCATATTAAAAATAATCACAAAAAAATAAGCCTGCGCTAGAATCAGCACAGGCTTTGTTTTTCTTTGCAGAAAGGAAGGGATTCGAACCCTCGATACAGTTACCCGTATACTACCTTTCCAGGGTAGCTCCTTCAACCACTCGGACACCTTTCTTTTTGAGACTGCAAAAATAGAGTATTTTCTTGAATTTCCAAATTATTATTGCAATTTTTCACCAGTTATTTCTCCACAAAGGCTTTTGGTGAAGTTATCGGCGAAACTTCCGGTGTAATTTGGGTTGTCGATCAGGTGCATGGCTTTGGTTATCGCTGTTTCTGCAGTCATATCTCTTCCTGAGATTGCTCCGATTCTTGAGAAAATATTACTGTTTTCATATTTCCCAAAAGAAATACCACCTGATATACACTGGCTCACCACTACGATTTCAGTACCGTTATTTCTGATTTCCTGAAGTGTTTCCTGTGTCTTTTCACTGCTGAAAATCGTTCCGGAACCAAAAACCTGAAGAATAAGAACCTTCATTTTAGGAATCTCCCTGAAATGACTCAGATGCATTCCCGGGAAAATTCTCCAGAATAAAATATCTTCAGAAATATGTTCATCCACATGGAATTCTACCTTCGGGTCACAACGGAATAAGTTGTCTTTGATGATATTTAAATGAACACCCGATTGCCCTAAAATAGGGTAGTTCGGACTTGCATAAGCGTCAAAATACTCCGCAGAATATTTAAGGGTTCTGTTTCCTCTTAGGAGCTTATATTCAAAATAAATAGCGACCTCCTGAATGACTGCTTCATCATTTTCATAGAGACTGGCATAATACAGACTTGTCAGAAGATTTTCCTTTGCATCCGTTCTCAGGTCACCGATCGGAAGCTGTGAACCCGTCATGATGACAGGTTTTCTTAACCCTTTTAACATGAAACTCAGAGCTGATGCCGTATAAGACATCGTATCTGTGCCGTGCAGAATCAGGAATCCGTCATAATCATTATAATTCTTGTAAATATAATTAGCAATCACTCTCCATTCTTCCGGGCCCATATCTGAAGAATCCAGTGGTTTTGCAAAAGGATGTACGAAAACTTCACATTCCATCAGCTTCATTTCAGGCATCTTTTCAAATATATTTCCGAAATCAAAGGCACGGAGGCTTCCGGTTTCATAATCTTTTTCCATACCAATGGTTCCACCCGTATAGATAAGCAGGACTTTTCGTTTCATGTATTATTTTTAATTAAGAATTTCAACCCGGATAAGGTTCATAGTTCAAAATTACGTTAATTTGCAAAGATTTGAAAATGAATGAAACGCTTATCTTTGTATTTTACAAAAATAAGATGCTGGTAAAGACGTTATAGTAGTCGCTTGAAAAAAATAACTGAATGCAGATGAAAGACTTAGCACAAACTTTTGAATATTTAAAACAATTTTTAACTGAAGAAAGACTCGCAAAAATTGAACATTTTTCGCAGGAAAGCTCCGATTTTGTACTTCCCGTGGTAGAAGATGTTTATCAGTTTCGAAATGCCGCAGCGATCGTGCGTTCTGTAGAGGCTTGCGGTTTTCATAAAGTGGTGGCCCTGCAGGAGGAATACAGTTTTGAACCGAATCTTCGTGTAACAAAAGGAGCCGATACGTGGGTAGAGGTCGAGAAACTTCCCCGCAATATGGAATCTTTCCAGAATATTAAAGACAGAGGGTACAAAATTGTAGCCGTTTCACTGGAAAAAAATGCTAAAATGTTACCGGAATATGAAATAACAGAACCCATAGCCTTAGTTTTTGGAACTGAAATGGAGGGCGTTTCGCAGGAAATTCTGGATTTTGCGGATGAGACACTTGCCATTCCGATGTATGGCTTTACCAGAAGTTTTAATGTTTCTGTAGCTGCTTCAATTTGTATGTACGAATTGAAACAAAAGCTTATCAACTCTGATATTGACTATAAGTTAGATGAAGAAAAGCTGTTAAGGATGAAAATTCTTTGGGCTACCAATTCCATTAAGAGCGGAAAGGAAATTTTAGCAAAATATCGGGCAGATCATAATCTGGTCTGAATACCATGAAAAAGTACACCAAATATCTGTTCTTTTTTTCTGTATCGATGTCCGCGATGACATTGATCATACAGGAAATCGGATATAAGGAGATCTATCCGTTTTCCGGTTGGAAGCTGTTTACCATACCTGCTGCAGGAGAAAAGTCTATAGATAGATATAAACTTTACGGAGTTAAAGATGGTGATACCATAAGAATCCTCAATAAAAAGTCTGAAAGCTATGAAGCCAATGATGAAGAGGGAATTGTATATGTATATGGCGAAAAGATCGACAGGAATGAAGAGAGAGCAGAAAATATAAAGAAGCTTCTGATCTTTGCTAAAGACACAAGACCTGAGTTTCAGAAGTATTTACTCTATAAAGAAACCTATAACCCCAGAGAAATAGGATCAGGAAAAGTGAATCTGCATAAAAAACTGATTACCGGCTTGTAATGAAATATCCTCAGCTTACAGTATTCAATTATAAAATTGCTTATTATGCAATAAGATTAGTCGGTTTGTACTGGCTGATAAGTCAATACCTGAGGTTTTCTCAGCTGCAGGGCAGGCCAAAGGAAGTTTATGAGCCCTTCTTCTGGCTGGAAAAAATCATCTTTCCGGAATTTCCGGGTATCCTTTTATTTACCGGTCTTTGTATTGGCTGTGCTGTCTGTATTATTATTTCAGTTCTGAAACCATCTTACTTGTTAAATACATTGATATTTTTGCTGATGGCGGTTATTAATTTACCTTTATCAGCCAATTTTGGATTACATAATGATAATCATCTCGTCATATTAGGATTTTTTCTAAGTATTTTTTTACTTCCTAAAAATCTTGAAGAAAAGGATTATAAGTGGGTACAGTATTTCTATCTGGGGATCTTAATGACCTACACCTTTGCCGGAGCAAGTAAGTTTTTGGGGACGATTAAAAACCTCATGAACAATACAGATAAAATGCTGTGGATAGACAAAAATGCTGCAAAAATGAATTCATTCGGAAGCTATTGGGCTGCCGATGTCAGCATACCCGTCTGGATGAAAGAGGTGTATGCCTATGAAAACCTTTGGGTTTTCCTCACAATGACAGGAATAAGCTTACAGCTTCTTTGTTTTCTTGGAGCTTTTAACAGAAAATTGCTTACATTTTTTATGCTGTTCATTGTAGTATTCCACCTGTACAATATCGTGTTCGTTCTTGCAGATTTCAGAAATGCTATCTTTTTTGTTTTAGCAGCGCTGTTTCCCTATCATCTGTTGATTCCGCTTTTTAGGCGAAACAGGAATCAAAAGATGAACCACTAAATCATTTTGTTATAATTCCATGCTGCAACGAAAATTCCGGCAGTTTCAGTTCTCAATCTCTGATTCCCCAGTGAAACAGCTTTGATATTATGCTGTGCCAGAAACGAAATTTCCTTTTCAGAAAAATCACCTTCAGGGCCGATTAAAAAGGTAACTTGCTCCATCACCGGAATATGGTTCAGGTCCGTTCTTTCCAGATTTTCATGACAGTGCGCCACAAAAGTGTTTTGAGGACTGGTATTTTTTAGAAAATCTGTGATTTTAGTCAAATCATTAATAATAGGAAAATGAAATCTCAAACTTTGTTTTGAAGCGGAAATTGCTTGCTTTCTTAATTTATCAATATTAATATTTTTACGTTCCGTTTTCTCTGTCTGTAAAATCGTGATCTCAGAAATTCCCATTTCAACGGCTTTCTCTACAAAAAACTCGATACGGTCAATATTTTTCGTTGGAGCGATTGCAATATGAAGTTTCGGATTAAAATTTGGGAAGTCCGTTTTAATTGTATCCACTTCCATATTTGCTTTTTTGCCTTCAATCAAAAGCTTCCCGGATGCCAGACTTCCTTTTCCGTCGGTCACATGAATTTCTTCACCGTTTTTCATGCGGAGAACCTTTACAATATGCTGTTGCTCTTCGTCGTTGATTGTTACCTGACTTCCCTCAATTTCTCCGTAAAAAAGTTTCATATTCAAATATTTAGAATCTTCCTGAATTTATTTATAAGTGATTATTAAAAGTAAATTTCATTTTCGCTTAAAAATGCCACACCCGTCTTTATTGTCGTATAAATATCACCTTCGCAATCACGATAAGAGCACATATAGATTTCTTCTACCCAAAGATTATTCATGAAAATCATATTCAGATATTCATTTTTTCTTAAATTATTTTTAATCGATAGATAATCTCCTTCTTTCGGTTCATACGGAAAACTAAAAACATTCTCTGAGTTTATTTTCTCAAGAATTTCTTCCTTTATATTCTGGATGTACCCTGTTTCCGAACTTATCATTTGGAAATCTTCTTCTACAAATTCATGGGTAACTTCATTTTTACCAGTAATCGTTTCTAATACCCAATAATATTTTGAGTTTTTCTTAGAATGTGTTCCAAGTATTTTTTCTTCTAACAATATTTTCATAAATCATATTTTGCAGTGGCCGTAGTCCTTAAATCGGTAAATTCTCCTCTTTCAAACTTCAGTTGGGCAACCATAGCAATCATTGCCGCATTATCCGTGGTGTACTCAAATTTTGGAATGTAAATATTCCAGCCCAGTTTTTCACGGTTATTTTCCATTGCTTTTCTCAAGGCAGAATTCGCCGAAACACCACCGGCAATGGCAACTTCTTTAATGTTGAGCTCCTTAGCCGCTTTTTCAAGCTTATTCATTAAGATTTCAATGATACATTTCTGTACAGAAGCACAAAGATCATTAAGGTTTTCTTTGATGAAATCAGGATTTTTTCTCACTTCTTTCTGGATGAAATACAATACTGATGTTTTAATCCCGCTGAAAGAATAATCGTAATTTTCAAGCTTAGGTTTGTTAAACGTGAAGGCATCAGGATTTCCTTCTTTCGCCAGCCTGTCAATAATAGGTCCTGCAGGATAATCAAGATCAAATATTTTACCTATTTTATCAAAAGCTTCACCCGCAGCATCATCGATCGTTTTACCGACAATTTCCATATCAAAATAGTCTTTTACGACGACGATCATGGTGTGTCCGCCGCTTACAGTAAGGCAAAGGAAAGGAAATGTAGGCGGCACAGGATTTGCATCCTCGATGAAATGGGCCAGAATATGGGCTTGAAGATGATTCACTTCAATAAGCGGTACATTAAGGCTCATAGCCAAAGACTTAGCAAATGATGTCCCTACAAGAAGTGATCCCAAAAGTCCGGGTCCACGTGTAAATCCTATAGCTGAAATTGCATTTTGTTGTATATTTGCTTTGGTAAAGGATTTTTCAACAACGGGGATAATGTTTTGTTGATGGGCTCGTGAAGCCAGTTCAGGGACTACACCACCATATTCTTTGTGGATAGCCTGATTTGCGGCAATATTCGAAAGAATAGAATTCCCCTTGATGATAGCTGCTGAGGTGTCGTCGCAAGACGATTCAATACCTAAAATTATAGAGTCGCTCATAATAATGGCAAAGTTAGAGAATAATAACGAGAATGAGAATAAAAAATCGGTAGCTGAAAACTTAGGAGATCAGGTACAGAAAACTGTTGAAAATGTAGAGGGAAAGGTTCGGGAAACAGTAAAAGAAGCATCTGAGCTCGCTTCAGATGCCATTCATCATCCTGTAGAAACAGCTGAGGAATTTGGGAAACAGGCAATGAAAGACGTTGTCAGCTATTCATGGTGGGCGAAACTTTTGCTGATCCTTTTTTGGCTGGGTCTTTTTCTTGTGGCAAGTGTCCTGATTGTGATCAACCTTCCCGTAACCAAACAATGGGCCGCTGACCAGGCACTCAAAATTGTAAACCAGGATTTTAAAGCCGGATTCTCTACCGAAAGCGTTGATGTAAATTATTTCGGCGATGTTACCATAAAAGGTCTTAAAGTTAAAGATTATAAAGGTTTCAATTTCATTACCGCCCGTGAATTCCGTGCAGATTCAGACTGGATATCTCTGGCCGTAAATGCTATTTCCGGGAATAGTAATTCTCTGAGTTTTAATTCCCTTACCCTTGTGAATGCTGATATAAAGGTGATCACCTATAAAGGAGACAGTATTGCTAATTTTGTCAGATTTACAGAACTTTTTGACAACGGTAAAAAAAGAGATCCGAAAAAACCCCCTTTTCAGTTAAATTCCAGGGTACAGATTATTGATTCTAAAGTTTCTATTGTAAACCAAAACTCCGAAGGCGAACATGGAAAATGGTTGACCGCAACTAAATTTAATTTAAAAGCTCCGAACGTAAAGGTGAATGGCCCCAATGTTTCGGCACTGATCAATAATATGTCTTTTGTGACTTCAAGATGGGGGAAATCACATACTGTAGATACTTTTTCAACAGAGCTTTCTTTGACGCATCAGTTTTTATCACTTAAAGATCTTACGTTAAATACAGACCATACTTTACTTCAGGGAGATATTAAATTCAATCTCCACGACGGCTCATGGGCAGATTTTGCAGATAAGGTAGCCTGGAACATGAATATCCAGCAGGGCAGCCAGGTCAGCGGATATGATATCAGCTATTTTGTAACGAATTGGGATAATATCAAGCCATTTAATATTGCCGGTAAGATGACGGGTCCGCTGAATAAATTTCACCTGGAAAACTTCCTGATCAGAAACCCTGATGTCAACATTGCCACTAAAACAATGAAAGTGGATAACCTGTTGAAAGGACATTTTGCGATTGAAACAAGAGACCTTTCCACAGATTTTACCTATAAGGATCTGAAAGCGATGATGCCTTCCTTTATTTCTGTTAAAATGAAAAATTTTGCCGATGATTTCGGAAAATTAAAATATAACGGTACCGCAAGAGTTACTCCTGAGCTGGTGTATGTAGAGAGCGGAAATTTAATGACAGGCATCGGGCAGGCAAAAATATCTAAACTTTCTCTGACAGGTTATAGTACAGCTATGCCTAAATACACAGGGTATCTGGAAGTAAAAGATCTGAATACCTCTGTGATCACAAAAAACAAATCGGTAGGTCTTATTTCAGGTAAATTTGATCTGAACGGTCAGAGCTTTGATGTGAATACCATGCGCTTGACCACCAAATCTCAGATCAGCAGTATCGAAATCATGGATAAAGTGATTAATAACCTCTACCTGGACGGATTATTAGATCATAAAAAATACAACGGACTCATCACTGTTAATGATGAACAGGCAAAAGCCACCATCAAAGGATTGATTGATTTCAGTACATCCAGAATTTCTACCGATGTAAATGCCGATGTCACTTACCTGAACATGAATTATTTCACGGGTAAGCCTGGTAATCAGGTCGTAAGCGGGCAGGTAGAAGGTAAAATGGCGATGTCATCTATTAATGACCTTACTTTGGATGTGAATGCGAATAACCTGCATTTTGCAACAGCTACTCAAAAATATGAGATTCCCAACGCCAAATTAAAAACATTTGTGGAGGCCGGTGGCCGTGTCATTGATGTAGATGCTCCGGGTGCTGCGACAGGAAAGATTTCAGGGCGGTACAACCTTGGTGATCTGGTAGGAATGGTAGAGAACGGAGTTGGAAGGATTTTGGTGGGACCACCGCCAAGAAAACTGTACAGAGATCAAAACTTTAAGATGAACTTTAACGTACAGCAGGGACTTGTCAATTACTTTTTACCGGACCTGAAGCTTCCGAACGGAGCCCTGGTGGAAGGTGAGTATGATGGGAGTTCCAATAACCTGATTCTGAATCTTGATGCGGCTGCGCTAAAGTATATCATGACCAAAGAAGAGGAAATCACGGATGCCGATAAGGCCTTAGCTTCTTCCAACCCTGATTATATCGTTAATAACAGAAAAAATCAAAGCAGGGACAGTGCAATGGTAGACAGTGTTAAGGTGAGGATTAATACAGCCAACCTTAGCCAGCAGATATACGCCAGAATCAACAGACTTGAATATAATAAAAATATCATCAAGGATTTTGAGCTTAAAGGAAACAATGAGAATGGGAATACGCTTCACCTTGCTACCGTCTTCAAACATGGAAGTCCTGACGATGAAATCAATGAAAAGCTTAAAGAATATGCCATCAATGTTGATCAGTCTACAGATGCAGCCGGCGATTATGTCTTTAAATTTGAACCGACAGAGGTGAAATTCAATGAAGTGACCTGGGCTATTGATACAAGTCCGGAGCTCAATCACTCTATCACCTACAGGAAGGGAACCGGGGATTTTGATATCCGAAATCTGAGGATTTATTCTGATGAAAGTGCATTACTCATCAAAGAAGCTCAGTTTAAATCGCTCAAAGATTTTTATTTAGACGCAGATATCCATGATTTTTCCATCGAAAAGTTATTGGAGATGCAGTCTGGCGGAAATGGCATGGATATTAAAGGTCTTGCCAACGGAAGCGTGAAGATCAAAATGGATAAGAGCACCCTGCAGCCATTGGTAGATCTTACCATCGACGATATCAAAATGAACGGTAATGATATGGGAGATATTACTGTATCAGCTACCAACGGGTTCTCACTGAATGTGTATGATATCGATATCAAAGTACATTCCGCAGGAGCTCTTGGAGGAAATAGTCTTGATGTGACCGGTACGGTTAATAACAATACCGCTTCTCCGGATATTGACCTCACCGCACAAATGCGTGATTTTGATTTATCTTTCACCCAACAGTTCGTGCAGTCTATCTTTGGAAATCTGAGAGGAAAAGCGACAGGTGATTTAAAAATTAACGGAAAATTAAAGAACCTCGATTATAACGGGGATATTGCCTTAAAGGATTTTGGATTAAAACTCTTGTTTACAGGAGTAGATTATTCATTTGATGATACGGTAATTCAGCTTACGAAAGGGCTTGCAATTCTTAACAATATTGAAGTACATGACGGAAGGACCAATTCAAAAGGGAATATCTCAGGGGCTATCCAGTTTGAAACACTTTCTTCAATGGGGGTTTCTCTCGTAATGAGGGCTGACAACCTGCTTATGCTGAATACTACCCAAAAAGATTTCGACCTTTTCTGGGGTAGAGTATATGGCCAGGGAGATCTTTATGTGGATGGGCCTGTGTCTGGATTAAGCATAACTACACCCAATATGAGGGCACTTAATGGAAGTACTTTTACTTTTAATTCAAGCTCAACCTCCAATGTGGAAGAGTTTAAAATGCTGAGATTCCTGAAAGAAGGAAAAGACGGCTTGGTCACTCTTGAAGAAAAGAAGAAGACGGGAGCTAATATGAACATTGACTTCAATCTGGCTGTAGATAAAGGAACTACCGTGAACGTACTCGTAGGAGATGATGTGGGAAATATTACCGTAAAAGGCTCAGCGGATCCTTTACGATTCCATATGAACAGACAGGGAAATATTGCCATGAGTGGTACTTATAAAGTTGATAACGGTACATTCGTTTCTAAAGCCATCCTTAATAAAACCTTCCAGATCGAAAGAAACAGTAGTATCAGGTGGGATGGTGATGCCATGAAGCCTGCTTTGGATATTAATGCCAATTATGTAAGAATGGTTTCCAATGTGGGGGAATATCTTAATTTAAGTAAGCTTCAACCGATCAGTATTTTGTTACAGGCCCACATTAGCCAGTCGTTGGTAGATCCTAAAATTGATCTTAATGTGACGGCTCTGGATGTTTCCAGCCAGGTAAGGGAAACGCTGGCGGCGAAAATGAGCCAGGAAGGGGAGAAAGTACTCCAGTTTGGTTCGGTGCTCTTGTTGAGTACGTTCAACGTATCCAACACCGGTGGAGTAGATGTAAATGTAGGGAATGTGGCAGAATCATCCGGTTATAATATGCTTTTAAAGCAGTTGGGATCGGTTCTTAATACGATGAGTAATGAATTCCAGATTGACCTTAATTATGTGAAGGGAGATCAGAATGCGAATATCGGAGACAGGGCCAATGCCGGAGTTAGCGTTGCCGTATCACCGAGGATTAATGTGAAGACCGGATTGGGAATTCCACTATCAAGAACTGAAGGTACTCAGGCAAATTATCTCTCTACCGAGGGATCTATTGAATATGACCTCTCAAAAAAGAATGACGGAACGTTGCTTATCCGTGGATATTCCAAACCTGCAAATATTGGGATGATCAGTACAAATGGTTCTACTAATCAGGCTTATGGAGTGGGTGTTATGTGGAGTAAAAGCTTTAATTCTTTATTCAAAAAGAAGAAAAAAGACAAAAAACCTGCAGGAGCTAAAACAGAAATAAAAACAGATTCTATAAAATCAGATACTAAATAATTTGAATATTTTAATGATTTTTATCATCTGTGTTAATTATTGTTAATATTTGATATATTTTTTTTAGTTAAATTATTTTTCGTAAATTTGCAAAAAATACATAGATTTTTTAAAGAAATTGTAATTTAACTAATATGAACTATCAACTGGACGAAATAGACAAGAAGATTCTTGATTTCTTAGTAGAAAACACAAGAATGCCTTTTACTGAAATTGCAAAGCAGATGGATGTTTCTGCTGGAACAATTCACGTAAGAGTGAAAAAGATGGAAGATGCAGGTATTATTTTGGGATCATCTCTTAATATCGATTATGGAAAGCTGGACTATCACTTTACAGCTTTTATCGGAATCCTTTTGACAAAATCAAACCGTACTCAGGAAGTATTGAAAGAATTGTCAGTTATTCCTAATGTAATCGAAGCTAGCGTTATTTCCGGAAAATATAACATTTTCTGTAAAGTAAGAGCTAAGAATACAGAAGATGCTAAAAGAATTATTTATCAGATAGATGACATTCAGGATGTAATGAGAACTGAAAGTATGATTTCTATGGAAGAATACTTAAGTGATAAAAACAGACTGATCAACGCGATCTCTATTTAATTCAAATTTTAAACGAATTATTATAAAAGAACTTATGAAATCTCTCATAAGTTCTTTATTTTTGTACCTATGGAAGAATACAGCTATTTTGATGAAGATCCGAAGAAAGGATGGGGTTTCGTATTAGCCTTTGCTGCGTTAATGTTATTTACCGTAATGGGGCTTGGCATTGATGTCGATGAATATTTGCAGCATGAATATCTTGAAATCCCGAGATGGTACTTCTATGTTATTTTCTCCATCGACTTCCTGATGATGATAGGGCTGATCCTGATGTTCTTCTACCGCAAAGCAGGAATCTTTATGTTCCCTGTATTACTGGTGCTGCATTTCTTTATGCATAACTATTACCTGTCTACTTTTTTATATACCGATGTGACCAATCTTTTCCTTTTTACAGGATTTGGCATGCTGGCAATCATTCCGAAATGGAAATTTTTTAAATAGGACTATACAGTTTTTATCTGTTAAAGTGGTTGAAGAAGCTCATACATGAACTGAATATGAAGCCGTCAGGGTTATGTCTCTGTGAAGTTTTTGCCACTGTAATATCCGGGATTCTTATTTAGCTTGTTGTCTATTCTGCGTTCTGCAGTTTAGTCTGGATTTTAATATTGTTTTCTAACAAGACTATTTTCTTTCCATCGAACGATAATCCTATAATCTGTGAACGTATTTCTTCCTGTAAGTTCGATCTTTTTCTTTTAAATTTAATAGCTTCCACTATCTGTCACTCCAAAAAAATATCTGGATTGTTTCGAAAAGTGATACAGGTGTATTCTTACTCTTCTAGACGTTTTAATAATAAATAAGTCAGGAAAAATAGCTGAAATCATGAAACTGGCTACACCTTTCATAAATACAATAGTCTGATTTGCCAGGATTAAAGTATTTTTACGGCCCATTTTAAAAAAGAAACAAATATGGATTTTCAGATTTTAAAAGAACAGATAGAAGCAGCTGCAAAAAAAGCCTTTTTGGAAATATATGAGAAACATGGTGAAGAAAACATCTATAGTTTTGCATTGTACAGTGATGAGGGAGCAATGACCGTCTGTCCGTCTGCTAATACGCTTAAAGCAACAGCCGGTCTGGATGAAGACGATAAGCTGTATTATACGTATGAACCTGCAGAATGGACCTATGAATCATCAGGAGCCGATGAGGCGTTTAATGCGATATGTTCTCAACTGAGAGATGAGCTTTCTCAGAATGAGGAAAATGAGGAATGGTTTACTGATTTTCAGGCTAAACTTTATGCTGCTTGTATTGAAGTGCTGGAAAAACTTAAAAATGAAAATTTCTTCAGCAATATTACCGGACAAGACATTTTCCTGATTTTCACAGTCTCAGATTATGAATTTGAAGAGCAGGATATGAAAAATATCATCACCCGCCTCAACGATAACAAATATGGAACAGAATATTTGCAGTGGATGGATGCCTGGGGCCATTAAAGTACTAATATAAGCCACATTAACAAAGCAATCTTCTATCCCTGCTTCAAAGTAAATTGCAGGGTCGGATAATAACAGGTGAAATTGCTTATTCTTTTTAAGAAAAATAACTACCTTTTGTAAAATTTTAAATCAAATTATAAAAACTAATATGAATACACTTGAATTCTACAAGAAAGACGGAAATGTATATGTCTTTAAAAATCAACCGGTCTTTATGACTGTAGTATCTATTTTCTTTTTAGCAGTAGGAATAATAACCTTTAACAGTATAAGGGTTTTAAGCCTTCTTATGTTTTTGGTTGTCGTTTTCATTATTATCAACTTCTTTGCTAAAAAATTTGTCATTGATCCTGACCGGCAGACGGTAACCGGTAAACATAGTATTTTTGTTCCTGCCCAAACCTATTCTATACAGGATTTTACGAACTTTGAAGTGATTGCTACGAAATATATGTTTATTACTGCCAATGTGATGGTGTCCATGCATTTTAATATCAACGGAAAGGATAAACAGCTTACTATCGGCCAGTCTCTTACCAAAAAAGGGATACAGAAAATGGTAAATGAAACTGAAGATATCATGAACAGTAATCAGCAAGGTAATGAACGTCATAGACCGCTATAGATTCGAAGAAAACGGAAGTGAGATCCGGCTGATGCCTAATTATAGCTTTATTCGTACGCTGGTATGGTGGCTGGCATTGGGCGTGCTTGCATTTGTGGGGATTTGCCTCTATTATGCAGGACAATGGGGAGATCATTTTATCGTGACTTTGATACCATGGGGTGTCTATATGGCTTATTTCCTTTATGACCTTATTTTTAGAATTCCCGTTACCTATATTTTTGATAAATCAGAGAAATGTATCTACAGAAAATTATACATTTCTAAAAAGATCATGAATTTCGATGAAATGACCTATTTTATTAAAGATGACAACGGAGGAGGATATTACGCAATCGGAAAACGAAGAAACCAGTTTGTGAAAAATTATAAAATCAGTAATTATTTTTCAGACTCCAAAGCATCACGGAAAAGAGAAGAAGAATATATCGTACATATATTTCATCCTATATTGAGAGCTGTAGGAATTCCGGTACCGCAATCTGAACAATAAATGCATTAAAAAATAAGTCCCGGGCGGTTTCGAAGAAACCCCGGGACTGTTAGTATACTATAAGCCTGTATTAAGCTAAAATTCTCTTTACAGCTTCTTTCACTGCAGCAGCGTCAATTTTATACTTTTTCATCAATTCTGCAGGTGTTGCAGACTCTCCGAAAGTATCATTTACCGCTACGAACTCTTGTCTTGTAGGTCTTTTTCTGGCAAGCATTCCCGCTACAGATTCACCTAAACCACCTAAGTAGTTGTGCTCTTCAGCAGTTACAATTTTACCGGTTTTTTCAACAGATTTTAAAATGATTTCTTCATCTAAAGGTTTGATCGTATGGATATTGATCACCTCACAAGAGATTCCTTCTTTTTCAAGCTCATCAGCAGCTACAAGAGATTCCCATACAAGGTGCCCTGTTGCCACAATCGTTACATCAGTTCCTTCCTGCAGCATAATTCCTTTTCCGATTTCGAAAGGCATATCTTCAGGCATGAATACAGGTACAGTCGGTCTTCCGAATCTTAAATATACAGGCCCTTCAAAGTCAGCAATTGCAATCGTTGCAGCTTTAGTCTGGTTGTAGTCACAAGGATTGATTACCGTCATTCCCGGAAGCATTTTCATCATACCGATGTCTTCCAGAACCTGGTGGGTAGCACCGTCTTCCCCCAACGTAAGTCCGGCGTGAGAAGCACAGATTTTTACATTCTTTCCTGAATACGCAACAGACTGACGGATCTGGTCGTATACTCTGGAAGTAGAGAAGTTGGCAAAAGTTCCCGTAAAAGGAATTTTTCCTGTAATACTAAGACCAGCAGCAAGTCCAATCATATTGGCTTCTGCAATACCTACCTGAAAGAATCTTTCCGGTGCCTTTTCAATGAATTTTTCCATTTTTAAAGAACCGATAAGGTCGGCACATAGAGCGACAACATTAGGGTTTTTGTCAGCAAGTTCTGCTAATCCGGCTCCGAATCCTGAACGAGTGTCCTTTTTTTCTGTATATGTATATTTCATTTTTATTTTTATTAATCGAGATTGTTTAAATAATTGTTTAATTTCTTTTGATCATCAGCTTCAAGTTTTCCCTGAATTTCGTTGAGATATAAAATCTCCCGTCGTATTTCATCCAATGTACTTTTGATTCCCACAGAATGAGGCTCAAACTGTGAAAGATACATATCACACATCTGCCCCGTATAATTTTTCAAATGTTCCTTTAGCTCTTTGTTGTTGAACTGCGGAATACTCTTTTCAAAATTCGTACAATGCTTGGGTAATCCTTTCCAAAGTTTGTCATTGTGTATAGTATGAATCGCTAGATCACCATCAGGTTGGATATTTTTTTTGTAATCAGAAACATAATCTGTGACAAATGCGTACTCTTCAAATTCTACGGCAGCAGAATCGGCAGCTACAACTGCTGAGTCAGCGGTCATATTATTGTACTCATCCATTTGCTTCTGATAAGCAAGTGTAAGAGAATCACGCTTTCGCTGTCGGTCAGTAATGATTTTTTTATGATCGATATACACAATATCCTTAGAATCTGTTATCGATTTCATTACTAAATACTCCTTGTCATAATCTTTTTCAGGTGCCAGCTTCAGAATAAATCCTTTCAAACCGGATTTTTCCAGTTTAGGTATTTTAAGATATTGTTTCACCAATCCGTTGAAAACAGTAAAACTGTCATAAGGAGAAGTTTCATCAATACATACTTTAAGGGACCCATCTTCACGGGTGAAATTCTGTTTTTTAGACTTGAAGTTAATCAGATAATGTTTACACGGAATACCTAATATCGTTTCCTGGGTGTTCAGTTTTTTAGATTCAAAAGCATATTCTTCTTCCGGGGCCTCGTAGGCTGAATTAGACATCATAGAATCCCATAAGAAATTCCCGGTTCCTGCACCGTTAAGGCGGTTATTCAATTCCAGACTTACCGGACTCGTTGCCAATGCATCGGTAAAGAGATACATCGGAACATCTTTGAAGGTAATATTGGTGAAAAAATCATTGTTATTGCTTACATACATTTTCACGGAAGAATTGGCAGGGTTATTTCCCTCCATCTTATAGGTAAATTCCTTCGCAAAAGAAATCTTCTTTTCCTGGGCAATACCTGGAATAAAACTTGTAAGTAAGCAGATTAAAATGAATTTTTTCATGAAAATTTGATACCTGATTTTTTAAAGATATTAGTAATCGGCAGGAGCTTCTAAATACAATTGTTTGAAAGCGAGATCCAGCTGCTCATCATTAGGTGCTTTACCATGCCACGCATGAGATCCCATCATATAATCTACTCCGTAACCCATTTCTGTATGAAGCATAATCGCTACCGGTTTCCCTTTTCCCGTTTCAGCTTTTGCTCTTTCTAAAATAGCAATTACAGCCTCAAGATCATTACCGTTTTTCTCTTCTAAAACGATCCATCCGAATGCTTCCAGTTTAGCATGAAGATTTCCTAAGCTTAATACATCATCCGTATCACCGTCGATCTGACGTCCGTTATAGTCAATTGTTGAAATGATATTATCTACTTTTTTAGCAGCAGCATACATCAAAGCTTCCCAAACCTGACCTTCCTGAAGTTCTCCGTCTCCGTGAAGAGAGTACACAAGAGATTGATCTCCGTCCAGCTTTTTACCCTGAGCTACCCCTAAAGCAACTGAAAGTCCCTGCCCAAGTGAACCTGAAGCAATTCTGATTCCCGGAAGACCTTCGTGAGTAGTCGGGTGACCCTGTAACCTTGAATCCAGCTTTCTGAAAGTTCTCAATTCATCTACCGGGAAGAAACCGAATCTAGCCAAAGTAGAGTAGAATACTGGTGAAATGTGCCCGTTTGACAAATAAAAATGATCCTCATTTTTTCCCTCCATGGTAAAAGGAAGATGATAGTTCATCACCTTTCCATAAAGGGCTGTGAAGAATTCTGTACAACCTAAACTTCCACCCGGGTGTCCTGAATTAACCGCATGAACCATTCTTAAAATGTCTCTTCTGATCTGCGTAGTAAGAGATTTTAACTCTTCGATACTTTTACTCATTATATCTGATTTATTTGCACACAAATCTACAATTTTTTGACGGCTTACGGAAATGCAAAATCCGGATCTGAAAAACCCGGATTATGATATATCGACATGTTGAGAAGCTTTTAACAGCCTTCGTTGATGTAAACTGTGATTTCAGTAACAGTATTATTGACGAATTTAAAAGTTAATTGGGTTCCCGCATCATAGTCCTCAATATTAAAATATCCCGCATCTTTGATACGCTTACCATTATCATCCACGTCAGGGCGTACACTGAAAGTAGACTGATTCCTGTAAGCATTGATCAGGTCATCTCTGGTACTTCCTACTCCCATTCCGCTTTTTGTTTTAAATTTTTTACTCGTGGTCGTCAAACCTGTAATGGTAACGGCTTCAGGTGAAGCATTGCCTCCATAGCCTTCGTAAAGCTGAATATTGATGATCTCTCCATTGTATTTTACCATATTCTTTTTTTCTCCATCGGAAACTTTCAGTGAAGTGCCTGCAATCTTTTCGGCCTCACTTTTTTCCATAAAGATTTTGTATGGCCCTATTCGTAAAGTGGAGATTTCAAAATTTTCCTGCGCGCTCATGTAACTGAAAGCCATTACAAGCATACATAGCGAAATAATTTTCTTCATAGTTTTTTCTGAGTTATTGTTATTGCCTGCAAAGATACTGAAAAAGCGCAGCATTGAAAGGAGAGCAGGTTATTTAAGGCTCTGACTGAGGATTTGTTAATTATTTTAATTAATAATTTATATGATTGATAGGTTTTGTTATTTTTTTATATATTTATTAATAACTTAAATCTCATATTTATGAAAATTAAACAATTGTTTTACCTTGGTATATTGATAATATCCATTTCCTTTGGGAAAGCACAGGATTTTTTTACACCTATCAATGAAAGGTCCATTAAAACAGACTCTAAAAACAGAACCGTGCAACCTGAGAAGTTCCTTACTTACCAATTGGATGTTGCGGCCATGAAAAGCTACTTTGCCTCAGTTCCCGAATTAAGGGATGATCAGCTTAAAAATAATGCTCCCATTATCATTCTGCCAATGCCTGATGGTACAAAAGCAAAATTTAAGATTTGGAAATCCTCCGTAATGGCTCCGGAACTCGCAGCGAAATTTCCTCAAATAATTACATTGACCGGGCAAGGCGTTGATGACCCTTATGCTACGATAAAACTGGATTTTACAGAACTGGGTTTTCATGCTCAGATAAAATCGGTGGTATCAGGAGATAATTATATTGATCCCTATTCCAAAACAGATAACAGCAATTATGTTATCTATAAGAAAAGTGATGTAACGGACAAAAGCCAGAGAGTCTGCGGAACAAAGGATGAAGATGCTCTATTACAAAAAAAAAACGTACTAAAGTCCGTTACCCCAAGCGTAGGAACTCAAATTAGAGTTTTTCGTTTTGCCATAGCTTGTACCGGCGAATATGCAATTGCAGCGACAGGATCAGCTTCACCCACTGTGGCTCAGACCTTATCAGCTATTGTAACCACTGTAAACAGAGTAAATGGAGTGTATGAGCAGGAAGTCGCTGTAAGGTTGGTTTTAATACCCAATGAAACGAGCATTATTTTTACAAATCCTAATACAGATCCTTTTAATGGGAATAATGATGCCTATACATTAATTGATGAAAGCCAGGCTCAGATTGATGCTATCATAGGAACGGCAAATTATGACATCGGACATACATTTAGTACAGGCGGTGGCGGATTAGCCAGTTACGGTATATGTGACCCACAGTATAAAGCAAGTGGAATTACCGGTTCACCTAATCCTGTAGGTGATCCTTATGATATTGATTATGTAGCTCATGAAGTAGGACATCAGTTTTGGGGACCCCATACTTTTAATGCAACAACAGGAAGTTGTGGCGGTGGCAATCGAAGCAACTCTAATGCTGTAGAACCTGGTAGCGGGATTACCATTATGGCTTATGCCGGGATTTGCGGAGCTACAAATAATTTGGCTGCTAACAGTATTCCTATTTTTCATACCCGTTCATTTCAGTCTATCACGAGTGCAGTTCAGTCTGCATCATGTTATGTAACTAATCCTGTGGCCAATACCGCTCCTGTGGTGAATGCAGGAAATAATTATACCATCCCTAAAAGCACACCGTTTAAGTTGACAGGTTCTGCAACAGATGCTGAAAACAATGCGCTTACGTATTGCTGGGAACAAAACGATAATGGCCCTGCAGGAAACTGGAATGTTGCTACAGGAAATGCAGCAATATTCAGATCATTCATGCCTGTCACTGTACCCTACAGATATTTCCCTAAACTGTCTGATATCATCAATAACACAACCTCTAAAGGTGAGATTCTGCCATCCTACGCAAGAAATATGGAATTCAGACTAACGGTCAGAGATAATAATCCCGGGTGTGCCGGTGTTGCAAACGATGACGCCATTATTACTGTAGACGGGGCTTCAGGCCCATTTAAAGTAACTGCTCCTGCTTCTGCGGTAGCATGGGCAGGGAATTCTTCTCAAACCATAACATGGGACGTAGCCAACACAACTGCAGCCCCTGTCAGCTGTGCTAATGTAAGTATTCTGCTTTCAACAGATGGTGGCCTTACTTACCCTACAATCCTTGTGGCTTCCACACCCAATGATGGCTCTGAGGCAGTTACGATCCCGGATATAAGCACTACACAAGCCAGAATCATGGTGGCAGGAGAAGGAAATGTATTTTTTAATATTAACCCTGTTAATTTTACCATCAACAGAGCATCATTAGCCGTAAGCGAAGTAAACGGAAATAAAGATGTATTTGTAGTATATCCTAATCCAAGCAAAGGAATTTTGAATATCAGATTTGCCCAGTCAAATGAGGTGTACGATATTGCTGTATATGATGTGAGTGGAAGATTAGTGTTCAGCAGGCAGGATAATAAACCGGCCCATGATAAAACCGGAACATTCAACTTAGCCGACTTAATCAATGGCGATTATATGGTTAAAATCAAATCAAAAAACATTGATAAAACGGTAAAATGGATCAAAGAATAAACATGATCTAAAATCATCACTTGATAAAAAAGGCTGTTTTCAACCAATGAAAACAGCCTTTTAAATTTTATGCTAAAGCTTATGAGCGGTTAGACAACCTTTAAGTATTGTTTGTCTTTTACCAGCCATAATCCGAAGAACGTCAATAACCCGTTCAGGATGATCAATTCTACCCCGATACGATAATCTGTGTAGGCTGTCACGGTAAAATTAATCAGGTAAGTGACAACCGGAGCTAAAATAGTGACCATCAGAATAGAATACTTTTTTGAAATTTTGAATTTGGTGAAAATCCCGAAAGCAAAAAGACCCAGCAGCGGACCATATGTATAGCCGGCAATTTCCATGATCAGATAGACAATTGATTTATCATTTAATGCTTTGAAAACCATAATCAGAATAAAGAAGACTACGGTAAAAGTTAAATGTACTTTCATACGAAGGCGTTTCTTTTCTTTTTCAGTTTTGGTTTTGTCTTCATTGAGGTTTAGCAAATCTACACAGTATGAGCTTGTAACAGCTGTCAGTGCACCATCTGCAGAAGGAAACAATGCGGAAATCAACCCGATAATGAAGATGACTGAAATAGCCATTGGAAAATAGCCTTGAAGGGAAAGGGCAGGGAAGAGGTCGTCTCCCATAATGTTTTTTATGTTTCCCGAAGCATCTTTAAATCCGAAGATATTCGTCACCGTATCTCCATTGATCGTTCCGTAATCAGCTCCGTGCTGTAAGGCAAAAAGGTAAAGCAATCCTCCTAAAAATAGGAAAGCAAGATTCACAATAAGAAGAGTTCCTGCAAAGGTCAGCATGTTCTTTTTTGAATTTTTAAGATTATCTACAGAAATATTTTTCTGCATCATTTCCTGGTCCAGCCCGGTCATAGAAATGGTGATAAAAATTCCGCCTAATATGGTTTTGAGGAAAAATGTTTTCGAATTAGGATCGAAATTAATAAAGTGAGTATAGTTTTTCTGTTCTAAAATGGTGTACGCTTCGCCAAAAGATAAGTTAAGATTAGACAGAATATAAATGATACATCCCACAAGACTGATAATCATAAAAGACGTCTGCAGAGTATCTGTAATGACAATCGTCTTTACACCACCTTCAAACGTATAGAGAAGAACCATCAGCAAAAGCACAAGGGACGTTGCCCAAAAAGGAACTCCCAAACCTTCAAGCAGGAAAATCTGTAATACATTGACAACCAGGTATAATCTCGCTGTAGCGCCGATTGCCCTTGAAATAATAAAGAATATAGAACCGATTTTATGAGCTTCCACATTAAATCTCTTTCCCAGATAGGTATAAATGGAAGTCAGATTCATCTTGTAATACAGAGGAAGTAATATCGCTGCCACGATAAAATAACCGATGAAAAAGCCGATTACCATCATGTAATACTCAAAACCTCCGTAAATGTATTCTGAACCGGTCATCTTGCCGACCGTTCCGGGTACTGAAATAAAAGTGACGCCACTTAAGCTGGTTCCTATCATTCCAAATGCTACAAGCCACCATTTACTTTTTTTGTTTCCGATAAAGAATGACTGATTGTCGGAATTTCGGCTTGTAAAATAAGAGATTACCAAAAGACCTACAAAATAGACAAAGACAAATAGCAAAAGGATAGTTCCTGGATTCATTCTTAATTTTTAAATTTTAGCAAATATATAATTTGATAATTTATTTTTTTAAATTTATAGGGTTTATTTCAGTAATAAATAAATTAAATTTTAAAAATGGAGACAGAAAAATTAGGATTTATAGGGTTGGGAAGTATGGGACATCCCATGGCTAAGAACTTGGAAAAGGCCGGTTTTTCCCTGGGTGTTTATAACAGAACTGCTGAAAAGGCTGAGGCATTTAAAAATCGGTCGATAGTGTATACAAGTGTTTGGGAACTGGTGGGAAATTCTGATATTATTTTTACAATGTTAACCAATGACGCGGCAGTACGAGCAGTGTACGAAGAAATTCTTTCTGTGGATATTCGTGGTAAACTGTTAATAGACATGAGTACCGTTTCTCCTGAAATCAGTAAAGATATCGCTTCAGCAGTTAAAATAAAAGAAGCCGGCTTTATTGATGCTCCTGTAGCCGGAAGCACCAAACCGGCAGCTGAAGGAACATTAATTATTATGGCCGGAGGAGATGAAAGAGATGTTTTACGGGCCGAACCTTATTTACAAAAACTGGGAAAAGCAGTTAAGCATCTGGGCGAAAACGGGAAAGGTATTGTCGCAAAATTATCTGTGAATTATTTTATTTCCGCATTATATCAGGGGCTTGCTGAAACGATCTTATTTTCAGACAAATTAGGGATCGAACGAAAAGATATGCTGGAAATTATTAATGAAAGTGCAAGTGGAAGCGGTGCCACCAAGGTAAAAACGCCATTGTTACTTAGTGATGATTATGAGCCTTCATTTGCCCTGGACCTCATGCTGAAAGATATTCTTCTGGCCAAAAATGCAGGAGCCGATTATCCTTTGTCAAAAACCTTAAGCGAAACGTACCAGGCTGCTCATGATGCAGGATTTGGCGAAGATGATGTGATAGGCATTATCAATTATTTGAAACAGTAAATAGGAAGCAGGTACACAAAACAAACATTGTCGAAGTATTTGTGAGTAAAAATAAAACCCTTTCGTAGATGTACTATGAAAGGGTTTTATTGTAGGGTGAAAACAGTGACTAATTCACTAAAACATCCTGAAGTTCAGGACTTTTTTGGAAACTTGCCTTCGCAAAAGGACAAAGAGGAATGATTTTTTTTCCATTCTTTCGGGCAAAATCTACAGCAGCCAAAAGCATTTCCTTGCCTACACCTTTTCCGTTGTAAGCTTCTTCCACTTCAGTGTGGTCGATGATAAATCTTTCTTCTCCGGCCCAGGTGTAGGTCATCATTCCTGCGCGTCTTCCATCTATGAAAGCTTCAAAACTTCCGTGTTTTTCGTCGTTGTTTTGTTTTACTTCGATCATGTTATGAGAATTTTGTTAGTATTTCTATGTCGTTAGTTAATATTTTATGAACAGGGCAGGCGTCAGCAATGGTATGCAGTCTTTTCAACTGCTCTTCATCCAGAATACCTTCGAAGCTGATATCTCTTCTGAAGATGGCTCGTTTGGTCAGCGGAAAATTTTCGAGTTCTACCTCTACATTAATATTTTCCACATCCCACTCCTTTCTTTCAATATACATTCTCAATGTTGCTGCTGTACAACTTGCCAGAGAGGTAGCGAGAATTTCCAAGGGATTAAAGCCTTTGTTTTGACCGCCTTTATCAATAGGCTCGTCTGTGATGATTGTATTGTCACCAGCTGTTACCTCTGTATAATATTTTGTTTTTCCTAAGCTTGCTTTTACCGTTACCGCCATTATTGTTTAGTATTGAATTTATAACTTAATGCTCCTGATGGGCATAGATCTATCTGCTTTTTAAGCTCTTCGGGAGTTGCATTTTCTGCTTTTATCCAAGGCCTGTCTTTAGGATTGTAGACGTTGGGAAGAGTTTTTACGCATATAGCAGAGTGAATACACTTTTTGGGCTGCCAGATTACTGTGATATCACCGTTAGGATATTCATGTGTTTCCATATCAATTTTCTTTTAATGATTTTTCGATTCTTCTGTCCGGAATCAGCCATATAAGAGCCACGATATAATAAAAACCTATGGCAATATAAGGATAAAAAAATGAAGTACCGATGCCCAGGACATAAAAAATAATCGATATATATTCTTTAAATGTAGAATGTATTGCTTGTTTGAGCTTTGATTCTTCTCCCTCACATCGCATAATGACATATTCCAGGACCGTATATGCGATGGCCGACATAATCAGTCCGATACCATACGCAGCAACAGGATTTTTGGCAAAACCGGTCGTTCCGATCCATTCTGTGGCAATAGGCATAAGGGATAGCCAGAACAGCAGATGCAGGTTGGCCCAAAGAATACTGCCATTCACCTTTTTTACCGTTTGAAATAAATGATGATGATTATTCCAGTAAATTCCTACATAAATAAAACTAAAAATATAAGCCAGAAATTTAGGCAATATAGGTTTAAGACTGGACCAGCTGCTTCCTTCCGGTACCTTGAGCTCAAGGACCATGATGGTAATAATGATTGCCAGAACACCATCGCTGAAAGCCTCCAGTCTTCCTTTAGTCATGGGATAATACCTGGTTTTTAAAGTTTTCTATTTTAGTTTTAAGGTCAGCAAGCATTTCCGGATTAATAACCCCACTTTCAAGGTCAAAATTTTCATAGAACTTCGGAAGTGAAAAGGTATCCTTAATATCTGCTGCAAACTGCGGGAAAAATGTTTTCGCTGTGTTCATTACATTGCCGCCGCCATAGCCACCCGGAGAAGTACTCATCAGGAGCATGGGTTTGTTTTGAAAAAGCTTTACATTAATTCTTGAAGCCCAATCGAAAACATTTTTAAAAGCAGCACTGTATGATCTGTTGTGTTCCGCAAGCGAGCAGATAATCACGTCCGATTCTTCAATGGCTTTTAAAAACCGATGTGCTTCATCCGGAAATCCTTTCTTTTCAAGATCTACAGAGAAAACCGGCATGGTGAAATCATTAAGGTCAAGCAGATTGATTTCTTCATTCTGAAAATCTTTCAGTACAAATTTTACCAGCTCACGATTGATCGAAGTAGAAGAAGAACTTCCGGCAAAGGCTACTATTTTCATGGTTTCGGATCGAATTTATTTTCTGTTTAAAATTGCTTTGGGAAGAGGTACATATTCCTGATCATCACCGGGAACCAGAGGGAACGCATCATGGTTCTGATCATTCCAGTTTACCTTTGCCTGATCAATGATTTCTTTGTCAGAATTGACAAAATTCCAGAATATAAAACGTTCCTCATCAAACGGCTCACCACCGAAAAGATAGACCGTACCATTTTCACTCATGTCAAATTCACAAAGCTTTGTGTCTTTGGCAATCATTAATTGTTTTGAACCATAGGAATTTCCTTCAGTGCTTACCGTTCCGTCCAGAACATACATGGCTGCTTCACCATAAAGGTCTTTTCCGATGCTTATTTTTTTCGGTTCCTTTGTTTTGATTTCAAGGAAGAATAATTTACTATGAACAGGAACCGGAGATTTTTTTCCGAATGCCTCACCGGCAATTAATTTATACTGAATTCCATCTTCTTCCCAAACCGGAATATCGTCAGCTTCAATATGGCTAAAAGTAGGCTCAGACTGCTCAAGATGTTTAGGTAATCCTACCCAGATCTGAAATCCGTGAAGCCTCTTATCACTGTGTCTGAGATATTCAGGGGTTCTTTCTGAATGTACAACTCCTTTTCCGGCCGTCATCCAGTTGACAGCGCCGGGTTTTATTTCAATAGCGCTTCCGATACTGTCTCTGTGAAAAATAGATCCTTCAAGTAAATACGTTAACGTAGATAATCCGATGTGAGGATGCGGAGGAACGTCAAGGTTCTGATAATCCTTTAGTTCAGAGGGGCCCATATGATCAATGAATACAAAAGGTCCCACAGCTCTTTTTTCACGGAAAGGAAGAAGTCTTCCTACCAGAAAGTTTCCTATATCTGCTGCTTTTTCTTCGATGATAAGTCCAATATTTGACATAATAATGTAGTACGTTTTTTTAAGTGTTTATTTAAATTGAGTAGGGCTGAAACTTAAAGTTTATCGTATCCCTCAAACTTTTCGTCAACAATACGTTTCCACTCAGGATGTTTTTTGATAAATGCAAAAACATATGGGCAGAATGGTAATAGTTTTTTGCCACTTTCTTCAATATAATGTAAGGTTTTTTCAACCACCGCAGCCGCAGCTCCCGTTCCTGCCAGTTCGGGTTCAGCTTCTGTATGGATCAAAGCAATCTGGTGAGTTGTTTCACGATAGTCGATAAAGGCATAATGGCCGTTGAATTCTATTTCAAATCTTTTATCTGCTTTTACCAGAGGTATATTTTCAAAGTCTTGTTTCATAATTTTTTAATAAAAGGTAAGTCACTTCAGGTTGTATAACCGAAAATTAAACCTAACAGGTTTCTGAAACCTGTTAGGTTTGTTTATGATACGTCAGAATAAAGTTACTGAGTAATAAACCTCATAGGTTTGAAAATCTATAAGGTTTACCATTGGTATTAATCTTTATTCAACATAATTAAATATAAAGTTAATAAAAAAGGAATAACCAAAGATTAAGATAAATTTAATTTTACTAATCTTCCAGATAACCGAATTTTCCGGTGTTGAAATCTTCAAAAGCCTGCATAATCTCCTCTCTCGAATTCATGACAAAAGGGCCGTGAGGATAAATGGGTTCATTAATCGGCTCACCACTGATGATTAAAATCACCGAATCTTCATTTGCTTCAATGGTGAAAGTTTCTCCTTCATTTTTAAACAAAGCAAAGTGATCTGCTTTTACATGTTCTTCACCGTTGATCACGATATTTCCCTCGATCACCAAAGCCGCTGTGTTGAAATGAGCAGGGAAGTTAAATGTTGCTTTTCCTCCGGCTTTAAGTTTTGCGTTCATCATATGGACAGGAGTGAATGTGGTTGCCGGACCTTTATGCCCTTCATATTCACCTGCAATAATTTCTATGAATCCGTTATCGTTCAGGTCTACTTTCTCCATTTTGGAGTTTTCAATAGCCTGGTATTTCGGACTGCTCATTTTATCTTTTGCCGGAAGATTGACCCAAAGTTGGACCATTTGGAAAATTCCACCGTTCTTTGCCCATTCTGTTTCATGGTATTCTTTGTGAAGAATACCCTTTGCTGCGGTCATCCATTGTACATCTCCTTCTCCGATGATGCCGCCTCCGCCCGCACTGTCATGATGTTCTACTTTTCCGCTGTACGCAATGGTGACCGTTTCAAAACCTCTGTGCGGATGAACTCCCACTCCTCTGGGTCTGTCTGAACCATTGAAATGAAATTTTGAATTATAATCCAGCATAATAAACGGATCCATTCTTTTCATATCTAAACCGTGTACGCCCGGAATAAAATTATGAACTCTAAAACCGTCGCCTACAAAATGCGCAGGTCTTGGAGATACTACGATTTCTACTTTTTTAGTTGCCATAATATTGTTGATTTTATATATACAAAGGTAGCATCCTTATATGGCAAAGGCATTGATCTGTGATAAGTTCGCAGACACCCGAAATAATGAAAAAGGAAAAGAAAAATTACAGGTTACAATTTCTTTTCTGAAAGTTAATCATCTTTGGATTTCATGTTCTTTCCATCTGAAATATGAAGTCTTCTGAAAACAAATCCTGATAAAATCGTTAATATTCCTACCGTAAGAAACGTATACCGGAAGGCATTGTGGATTTCTCCTTCGATGAGGTCTGTGCTTTCAAATAATTTTAAAACAATAAGCCCGAACGCAATCCCGAAACCGATAGCCAGCTGCTGATTTACCGATATCAGAGAATTACCGCTACTGGTCTGAAAATTGCGCAGGTCAGCAATAGAAATGGTATTCATGGAAGTAAACTGAATAGAGTTGAAAAATCCTAAGACGGCAATAATAGGTACAAACCAATATAAAGAGGTATGAATATCAGGAATGGCAAGCAGACAAATTAGGGTTCCGATAATAAATGTATTCATCATTAACGTCTGACGATATCCGTATTTATCAAGAATTTTAATAACGGATGATTTCCCGAAAATAGCCGTTAAAGCCATCGGTGCAATAATCCAGCCCGAAGTTACTGCAGATTGTTTATACGCAATCTGAATCATCAGGGGAAGAAGTAACGGGACGGAACTGATCCCTAATCTTGTCGCCAGGTTTCCCACAATTCCTACCCGGAAAGTTCTTACCTGAAACAGGTCCAAAGGAAAAATAGGATGGCCTCCTCTTTTTGCATGCTTATAATAATAATAGAGAAAGAGGAATCCGAGGATAAATACCACAAGAACCGGTGTAATATTCTGCATGTCTCCGAACAGTTCCAGCGAAATTGAGAGCAGAAGAGAGGCGGCAGCAAAAATCAAAAACCCTTTTAGATCAAAATCTACATCATCGGATTTATAATTGGGCATAAATTTTAGACCTAAAACAATTCCCAGAAATCCAATAGGAATATTGATCAGGAATATCCAGTGCCACGAAAGATAATCTACCATATATCCACCGACTAAGGGGCCAAGTACCGGTCCGATAAGAGCAGGAATAATGGCGAAGTTCATCGCCTTTAGCAGCTCACTTTTGTCAAAGGTTTTTATCAGGGCCAGTTTTCCGACCGGGGTCATCAGGCTTCCGCCGACTCCCTGAATAACCCTTGAAATAACGAGATGGGTGAGGTTTTGAGATAATGAACAGAATAAAGAACCCAGACTGAAAAGTATCAGTGAAACAATAAATACCTTTTTTGTTCCGAAACGGTCTGCCAGAAAACCACTGGCAGGCATAAAAACGGCTAGTGTCAGTACATAGCTGATAATCGCATTCTGCATATTAAGCGGTGATTCGTGAAGGTCCTTGGCAATGGAGGGTAACGAAGTATTCAGGATGGTGGAGTCCAGCATTTGCATAAAAATAGCGGTAGCCAGAATCAAGGGAAGAATTTTCTTTACGGACGTCTGTTGTGAGTTAGTATCTGTCATGTTGTACAGACCGGGATCTTTACAATTCCCGGACTTATTTTATGTGGAGAAAAGGCTTGCTTTAAGCTATTTCAATCTTTAGATAAAGAAATCCATATAAAATTAAAAAAGTCCTGCGAAATATCACAGGACTTTTTGATTTATTTTCTTGGTTTTTCTACTCCTTTCCATTCATCACCGGCTTTTTTGTACTGGCTTAATGTAAATGTTTTGAAATCCTTGGTTTTGTATTCAATATTGTCTGTATTCTGCTCAAATGGCATGATATAATAGTAATCAAGGTCTGTTTTATCAGATTTGTTCCCTTTTTTTACAGAAGGTACATACTTGGAAAATTTATAACCAGGAAGATATTGTCTCAATCTTGTATAAAATGATTTGTCGTCTTTTTCACTAGGGATGATGTCTACGATATTCAAATCATCTTTTTTCTTATCGATCCACAGATAGTATGTTTTCTCTTCCCCCATGTTTCTGTTGAATGAGTTGAAAGCAAACAATTCTTTTGGAACCAGTTCCTTGATTTTCTCAGGATCCACTTTAGTGTAATATTGTCCTTTTGAAGGGTCAACATAAGTTTCCAGATTGTACATCAGAACAGAATTGTTTTCAAATTTTTTATTTTTAAAATATTGATTTAAAGATAATTCTGCAGTTGCCCTCAATTCCTTGCCCCTGTCATCAAGCTTTTTCGTAGGATTCTGGGGATTTACATATTTTACAAATTCATATAAAACAACAGGTTTTATATCTTTTAAATGGGGATAGGTTTTAAGCTGTTCTGCTTTTACCAACCAGTAAAATTGTTGATAGTAATCATCTTTATCAGCATCTTTCACACTTTTATAAGCTAAAGCAAGCTTTTTAGAATTCAGATACTTGCCGTATTTTCCTTGTCCGAAGGCGAAACTTATGGATAATAAGGCAAATAAAACAGTAAGGTTTCTTCTCATTTTTTTTATAATTGATATTTTCGTTTTCCAAATATAATTATTTATTAGATATTATTTCTGATTGTGAGTTAAATTATGCCATATTATTGTCGTTAATTCAAGAAAAAATCCTGTATTGCTACAGGATCGATAAATTTTATATATCTGAACTCAGATCGTAAAAGCTGAACCCATGTAAATAGAGAAAACACAATCATTTACAGTAAACATCATATTCTCATTTTCAACTAATATGACGTTTCATGTACTTTTACAGCCCTTCCACTTGGGTCATTCATTTTTTTGAAAGCTTCATCCCATTCTAATGCAATAGGAGTAGAGCATGCTACAGACGGAACAGAAGGTACTGTGGCTGCAGACGTCTCGCTCGGAAAATGTTCTTCAAAAATAGTTCTGTATCGGTATTCTTCTTTGTTTTGCGGAGTATTCAGCGGGAACCTGAATCGCGCATTGGCCATCATTTCATCGGTGACTTCTTTTTCTGCCACCTCTTTCAGGGTGTCGATCCATGAATATCCTACACCGTCTGAAAACTGTTCTTTCTGTCTCCATGCAATAGATTCCGGAAGAAGATCTTCGAATGCTTTTCTTAATACCCACTTTTCAATCTTTCCTTCAGCCACGTTGATCATTTTGTCTTTTGGGTTAAGGGTCATGGCTATATCCATGAATTCTTTATCCAGGAAAGGAACCCTGCCTTCAATTCCCCAGCTCATCAATGCTTTGTTGGCTCTTAAACAGTCGTAAAGGTGTAGTTTTCCTAATTTTCTTACTGTTTCATCATGGAACTCTTTAGCGTTCGGAGCTTTATGGAAATACAGGTATCCGCCAAATAATTCGTCAGACCCTTCTCCGGAAAGAACCATTTTGATTCCCATAGATTTGATAACTCTTGCCAAAAGATACATTGGGGTAGAGGCCCTTATGGTGGTTACATCATAAGTTTCGAGATGATAAATTACATCACGTACGGCATCCAATCCTTCCTGAACAGTGAAGTTAACCTCATGGTGAACAGATCCGATGTGCTCTGCAGCTTTTTGGGCCGCAGCAAGATCCGGTGAGCCAACCAATCCTACAGCAAAGCTATGAAGCCTTGGGTACCATGCTTCCTGAGTGTCACCGCTTTCAATTCTTTGTCTGGCAAATTTTGCAGTAATGGCAGAAATCACGGAAGAGTCCAAACCTCCGGAAAGAAGTACTCCGTAAGGAACGTCGCTCATCAGCTGTCTGTGAACGGCATCTTCCAGTCCTTTTCGTAAGGTTTCAATATCCGTATCGTTATCTTTTACATGATCGAAGCTTTCCCAGTCTCTGGTGTACCATGGTTGCAGCTCTTCTCCATCTTTGCTGTATAACAGGTGTCCCGGTAAGAACGTTTCGATTTTTTTACAGACTCCTTCCAGTGCTTTGAGCTCTGAAGCCACATAATAGTTTCCGTTTTTATCCCAGCCCTGATACAGCGGGCAGATTCCCATGTGATCACGGGCTACAAGATATACATCGTTTTCTGTGTCGTATAATGCAAATGCGAAAATTCCGTTTAGTTTTTCAACAAAATCCTTTCCGTATTTTCTGTATAGGGCAAGAATAACCTCGCAGTCAGATTGAGTCTGAAACTCATAATCAGGGAATTCTTCTTTTAATTCTCTATGGTTGTAGATTTCACCGTTCACGGCTAATACTACTTTTCCGTCTTTAGTAAATAAGGGTTGTTTTCCTGAAGTAGGATCTACAATGGCAAGTCTTTCATGGGAGAAAACTACTTTTTCGTCCTGATAAACTCCGCTCCAATCCGGTCCTCTATGACGGATTTTTTTTGACATCTCCAATACCTGAGCCCTTAATGTCTCTGTTTTTTGTTTGGCGTCAAATAAACATACTATTCCACACATATTTTTTATTATTTATGAAACAAAAGTAGAGTTGATGTTTATAAATAACAATAAAAAATATTTAAAAGCGAAAATTTTTAATCAAATAGTTTTAAAATAAGAAAAAAATAAATTATTTCAAGTGATTACCATGTTTTTGATTAATTTTTTTCGCCAAAGGAAATTAAATGGGGATATATACAAAATAAAAATGACATATTTATTAATATATGGTAATTAATTATATGAATTTTAACCCTTACTTTGTGGCTCGAAATAATTTTTTTTCATCATTTGTGTTTTTACCTTCTTGCAATTCTCATGCAAGAAGGTTTTGTTTTTATTGTACCCCTAATAAAGTCCCCGATACATTCCATGAGCTGAAACTTGTGCCCTCTGTAGGGCCCTGCGGAATTTTTACCTGAATGGTATGTTTTCCCGCTTGTAAATCTCCCAAAGGAATAAGGTCAGGATTGGTAACGGTTCCCGGGCACCAATTGGATCTGCTGAGGTCTGATGAAGAAAGGCCATCCGGAAAGTTTCCCGAAGCCGGATTATAAAGTCTGTAGGATCCGCAGTCTGTTCTCCACGGTATAAAAGAAAATATCTGTTTTCCGTCAATGAATATAGAATTAGCTTTCGGTACAAATTCATCCCCGTTTTCCCAGCCTCCGTGTCCGGTGGTTGTATATCTCAGCTGGGCATTTTTCAGATCTTTGTGTAAAGTAAAGTCTACGGATAACCCTTTATCCTGATTAAACATGGTGGAATAGTCCTGTCCTGCCATTTCCATAATATTTAACGTATTGAACAAAGGAATGATGGTATTGTTTTTATAAACGGTCTGGTCACTTTTATGAATGGTGATTTCAAGACTTATCTTGTGTCCTCCTTTATCATAATTACCGATGAAAGCTCCAACCCAGAGTTCTTTCCCTGATAAGGACGGCTTTAATTCTGTGATATCCTGTCGGTAAGGATTTACAGTTTGCCATGTTTTATCTTTAAGCTGGATATGATTGAATTTCTGAATTCCAAAAGGAGTAAAGAATCTCATCATTTCAACAGCAGGATTGTATTGGTCTGTGGCAACAATTCCGTAATATTGTTTCCCGTTTCCGTTTTCAAAAACCGGTAGCGTTTTTGCTCCTTTCTCCAGGCCGTCAAAGAATGAGGTCTCTTTATCCTGAGGAATGAAAAAGACGGTTCCGGTTCTGTCATAAGCATCTCCATTGGACTGTTGTTTCAGCTCTACGAAAATATTTTCACCTTCCGTAATAGACGGAAACTGAATTTTCTTTAGGATAATTGTTCCGTTGGCGTATCTTTTTATTTGATGATCAGATTTTGAATCGTCAGAAAAATTGATCATTTCATTCTCAAAAATTTTCAATGTGGTAAACCTGCTTTTCCAAAGAAGGTCTTTATATCCCAGCTGATCTGTGGATTGTACCGGTCCTTTGATGATATTTTCAATGCCGGTATTTTTGATTTTTTTGATAGAACTGGCCGTGATGACCGAATTTTTATTTCTTTCAACTTCCAGCACCAATCCGAGATTTTGACCTAAAACAGATGGCCCGCCCTGAACTTTTACATCATTCGTATACCAGATTTCAATCGTATTTGAATTCACTTTGGTAACTGCTTTTTTACACAGATACCCCAATATTTTTTTGGTGTCATTGGTGTGTTCAAAATTCTGTTTTCCTACGGATTCCGTATCTGAAGATGAAATGATCTCACCGGGTTTTAAAAATGCATAAGAAGTAATGGTATTAGACGGTTTCTCTACCTTGGTGATCTCGAAAGGATAGCTGCTTTTGTGCTCTTTAATAGCTGTGTTGAGGATAAAGCTTTCTTTTTCGTTAACCCAGACTATCGTAGAAGGCTGATCACTTATTGTCTTTCCGTTGTATGAGCTTGTAAATTGAATTTCATAGGTTTGAGCTGAAATCAGGCAGAATAAAAAAACGGATAAGAAACTGAAAACAATTTTATGGTGCATCAAAAGCGGTTTAATCTATACAGTAAGTAGAAAATACGGGTGAAATGTTACACTTTTTTAACATAAAAAATAAAAAAACTACCCTTTTAGAGTAGTTTTATATTGATTTGGATATTGTTCCTGATTAAGAAATTCTTTCGATCAGAGCCATATAGAATCCATCGTATCCTGTACTTGGCATTACTTTTTCATCTTTGATCATTTTGAATCCCGGGTTGTTTTTTAAGAATTCTTCTACCTGCTTATTATTTTCAGATGGCAGAATAGAGCATGTAGCATACACCATCTTTCCGCCTTTTTTAAGCATTTTAGAATAGTCCTGAAGAATCTGTTGTTGTTCTTTTTTGATCCTGTCGATAAAGTCCTGATCGATTTTCCATTTGCTGTCCGGGTTTCTTTTCAAAACTCCAAGGCCTGAACATGGCGCGTCAATCAATAATCTGTCTGCTTTATCGTG
This sequence comes from Chryseobacterium sp. UNC8MFCol, assembly GCF_000482305.1. Lineage (NCBI taxonomy): Bacteria > Pseudomonadati > Bacteroidota > Flavobacteriia > Flavobacteriales > Weeksellaceae > Chryseobacterium > Chryseobacterium sp. UNC8MFCol. Next base: position 107,718 of record NZ_AXUZ01000018.1, on the reverse strand, counting down.
AAGACGTTTGATGACTTTATTATCGGCAATCATTCTGGTTTCGATATTGTGAGCTCCGGCTCTTTTTGCACGACGTTTCAGTTCTGCCAGTTTCCATTCAAAAATGTCTAATGCCACAATCTGACCTTTATTTTGCATTAATGCTGCCAGGTGAAGTGTTTTTCCACCTGCACCGGCACATGCATCTACTACTCTCTGGCCTTCTTTTACATCCAGGAAGTATCCGATTTTTTGGGAATTGGCATCCTGAACTTCAAACAGACCTTCTTTGAAAGCCGTAGTAAGGAAAACATTCTTTTTCTCTTCCAATTGTACGGCGTCCGGATAATTTTTAATCGGAAATGAAGCCACTCCTTCATCAGAAAGATCCGAAATAAGTTCTTTGGTGGTCGTTTTTAAAGAATTCGTTCTTAAAACCGTAGGAGCCTGCTCGTTCAGTGCAATCATCTCTCGCTCCCAGTTAGCCCCCAATTCCTTTTCCAGTGTTTCTGCCAGCCAGTCCGGGATAGAATGTTCTATTGCTTTTGTAGGTACGGTGTTCTTTTTTAATTTGGTAAGAATATCGGCGATTTTAATTCCGTCAAATTCTTCAAATTTTTTATAATTGGTTTTGCTCCAAAGAAGATAGGCGATAATGAGCTTATAGATATTGTTAGGCTTTACCCCTTCACCCATATAATACTCGAGGCGTTTCTTCCAACGGATAATATTGTAGAAAATCTCAGAAACAACAGCTCTGTCCTGGCTTCCCCATTTTTTATTAGCTTTTAAAAGTCTTTCGATTACTTTATCTGCGTATTTATTTTTCTCGAAAAATGTTTCTTGTAAAGCATCGTGAATTCCGATCGCTAAGTTTCTGTGAATAAGTTCCATAAATTTGCTTCGCTGTTTTGAATCTGCAAAAATACGACTTTTAATTGAGAGTTAAGAATTTGCACCTGATGAGTTTCTGTGTCGGAGGGTTTACGTCTGTTATTTATTGCCTTACCTGTTGTCTCTTGACTGCAACCTCTAAAAAGCCCTACCTTTGCAAAAAAATAAAAATATGAGTGATACAGTACTTTGTCCGAAATGTAGTTCCGAGTTTACTTATCCAAGCGATAACATGATGGTGTGTTCCCAATGTTTCTATGAATGGAATCCCGAGGAGGCAGCATCTGAAGCCGCTAATGAAGGTAAAATATTGGATTCTAACGGTAATGAACTTCAGGACGGTGATTCTGTAGTGGTTGTTAAAGATCTTCCCGTAAAAGGAGCTCCAAAACCTGTAAAGGCTGGAACGAAAGTTAAAAATATCAGATTAAGACCGGGAAGTGATCACAATATTGATTGCAAGATTGATGGTTTCGGGGCTATGGCTTTAAAATCAGAATTCGTGAAAAAAGCTTAAAAACACAGATAATAGAGTTTTATTAACCATATAGAAACATAGGGAATCTACTTTTGTATTGAAAAACTATGTGCCTATGTGGTTAATTTTTGTGATAAAGGCATAAGAAAAGGAAAAAATTGGACAGTGTAATCTTTCAAAAAGACTTAATTGCAAGATTGCTAATGTCCGTCCGGAAGGCAGAAAGAGAAGTAACCAAAAATTTCCTTATGCTGTGTACTACAAATGTAAGAAAAAGTTTTAAAACAGGTTCTTACATTTGTATTTTTTTATCCACAAATTATGGATAAGTATAAGGAAATGTATGGGTTATGTAATGTTGTTTTTAAACAAATGAAATATTTACCATTCCATCTAATCTTTCATCTGTAAACATTACTATTACTTTATTTTTTACTTTTACTTTATTCCAGTAATGATTGCCGGCAAATCTGCTTTCAATAACTTCGGCATTACATCCGGTTTCTGTAATTTTGATTTCCTTCGGATAATAAGAAAATTTACTAAGCTGAAAATCAGTGATCTCTTCTTCAGTGAAGATGTTCACTTCTCCAAAAAGTTTGGCAACATAGGAATTGTATGGATGTCTATAGGTCTGTTCAGGGTTGTCATTCTGAATAAGTCTTCCGTCCTGAAGGATTACAATCTGATCGAGCCATGGCATAATATCCTGAAGTTCGTGGGTAGAAATGATCAGCGAGACATGATGTTGTTTTACATATCTGAAAAGTCTCTCACGAAGCTCAATTTTTCTTGGAAAATCCAGATTACTGAACGGCTCATCTAAAATAAGCAGCTTGGGAAGTACAGAGAGAGCTCTGGCAATAGCAACGCGCTGTTGCTGGCCGCCACTTAAATATTTAGGAAGTACATGGGCAAATTCCTGAAGACCTACCACTTCCAGGAGTTCCATTACATTTTCTTTCTTTTGTTTTAAATTGATATTCGAAATAAATTTACCGACATTTTCAGCAACGGTAGCATAAGGCATAAGATCAAAATTCTGTGCCACAAATTTCATTTCCGCTTCTCCGGGAACCAAGTTTCCTTTAGGCCCCGACAGTCGGGTCCCATCAAAAATAATATCACCACTTTCCCAATCGAGAAGTCCATAAATAAGGCTGAGAAGGGTTGATTTTCCGCAGCCGCTTTCGCCGGCAAGGGCAATGATTTTATTGGCTTCAAACCTTAAATTGAGGTTCTGAAACAGGGGTTTGTCTTTGGTGTGGGAGAAAAATAAATTGTTTATTTCTAATAGCATATTACAAATGTAAGGTTTTTATGAAAACACAATTTTTTTTATTATATTAGCGGGAGTAATAAAAATAAATCAAAAATGAGAAAAAAACTGTTTTCGTTAGCTATTCCTGCTTTATTTATTGCTGCAGTGATGGTTTCTTGTAAAAAAGATAAACCTCTTACCAGCGAAAGTAATGAAGTGACAACGACTAAGGAAGGAAGTCAGTACACATTGGATACGCTAAACAGTAAAGTGGAATGGAAAGGATATAAAGTATTTAAATCTGAAAATACAAGCCACTTCGGAACAATTAAGTTCGAAAGTGGAGATGTAACGGTGAAGGAGGGAAAACTGGAAAGCGGAAAATTCGTTGCTGATATGAATTCTTTAACTTCTGTGGACCTGAAAGACAGCCCGGAAGATTTAGGGAAATTAAACGGCCACCTGAAAAGTGGTGACTTCTTTGAAGTAGAAAAATTCCCGACTGCTTCTTTTGAAATTACAAAAGTTACTCCCGCTACAGAAGGAGACTATAATACCTTGTTGGATGGTAATTTAACCATTAAAGGAATTACAAAACCAGTTCAGTTTAAAGCTAATGTTTCTGTGAAGGATGGGGAAGTGAGTGTAGCGACTGAGCCGAAAGATATCAAAAGAGAAGAGTTTGGGGTAAAATTCCAGGCTCCTGCTGAAAACGGCGTGATTAAGGATGAGGTAACTCTTCAGATCAGCGTTAAAGCTTTAGAAAAGAAATAATTTTTTTATTTAAGTGAAATAAGTGATTGAAGTCTGCCTCCCGAAAAAGAGGCAGATTTTTTTATTACGGATTAATTATTCAACTTAAAAATCGTATTTTTGCAAAACATTTTGAAAGGGTAAAATAATGATAGAAAAGATAGAAGAACTACTGATCGAAGTAAACGGCTTCAATGCTACCTCTAAGGAAGATATAGAAAACTTCCGAATCAAGTACAACGGTAAAAAAGGGGTTCTGAATGATTTTTTTGAAAAATTTAAAGAAGTTCCTAACGACCAGAAGAAAGAATTCGGACAGAAGATCAATACTTTAAAACAAGCAGTGGCTGTAAAATTAGAAGATTTGAAAAACTCTTCCGCATCTTCCGTTGCTGTAGAAAAAGAAGATCTTACAAGACCTGCCTTTCCATTGGAACTGGGTTCAAGACACCCGATCAACCTGGTAAAAAACAGAATTATCGAAATTTTCAAATCTATCGGGTTTGCAGTAGCAGACGGTCCTGAGATTGAAGATGACTGGCATAACTTTACTGCGCTTAACCTTCCGGAATATCACCCGGCAAGAGATATGCAGGATACTTTCTTCATTGAGCAGAATCCTGATATTCTTTTAAGAACGCACACTTCTTCCGTACAAACCCGTTATATGGAAGAAAATCAGCCGCCAATCAGAATTTTATCTCCGGGAAGAGTATTCAGAAATGAAGCAATCTCTTCTCGTTCTCATTGTATTTTCCATCAGATTGAAGGATTATATATTGATGAGAATGTAAGTTTTGCAGATTTAAAGCAAACCATACAATTCTTTACTACAGAACTCTTCGGAAAATCAAAAATCAGAATGAGACCATCATTCTTCCCGTTCACTGAGCCTAGTGCTGAAATCGATGTATATTGGGGATTAAACTCTGAAACAGATTACAGAATCACAAAAGGAACAGGTTGGCTGGAAATCATGGGATGCGGAATGGTAGACCCTGCAGTTCTGAAGAACGTGAATATCGACTCTGAAAAATATTCCGGATATGCATTCGGAATGGGGATTGAAAGAATTACGATGCTTCTTTACCAAATGAGCGACATCAGAATGTTCTTTGAAAATGATATCAGAACCTTGGAGCAATTCAAGACACTATAAAAAATCAAACCTCCGGAGCTCCGGAGGTTTTTTGTTTTTAATTACTGACCTAAGAAACAAAACGGTAACTAAAAACTGATTTTATTGAAAAATTTACACGTGTCCTTGTTTCCTACGCTGATACTTCGCTTCCTATGGCCCTGAAGTCTTCATTGCAACGACATTCCTGAGGGCTGCTTCTATTATAAAGACAATCAATATCAATTGTATATTACATGAAAATAAAAAAGCCTGTACAATTTACAGGCTTGAAATATTAGAATCAGTACTTATTACTTACTAAACTTTAACGGATATTTTACATTCTTATAATCATCAATGCTGGCTTTCAAAGAGCCTACCGCCAATTCAGCTTTCAATAGCATCGGGACATGATTGGCATCATTGGAAACCCACATCGTTACGCCTTCTTTTTCTTTAAATACCCTTCCGCTTTTCACGGATGGAATAATTTTTAAACAGTTAATAGTCCCGAATTTGGTCTTCAGATCTTCTGTTCCTGTCACTTTCAATTGGAAAGGAAACATCTCATCATCAATCCATACATTCATATTAATTACCGTTCCCACTTTCAGCTCTTCCGGGCTTTTACTTCTCAAATAATAAAAGCATGAAAGCATATCCTGCACACCTTTTACTGATTTCAAAACTTTGGAACCATTGGCAGGTGTCTTTTTATCTGTTAAAATTAAAGTATTGTTATCATGATTGAAGACCGTTTCAAAATGCTGACGATATCCGCCTTCACGCACATTTCTCACATAGAAACTAGGTAATCCGTTTTCTGTATTGATGAAGCTTTCATACAAATCTTCTACCTTAAAGAAGGCTTTTACCGCTCCTGTGGTTTGTCCGGTACCTTTTACATACAAGTGAGGAACTCCTTTGTAAGTGGTTTTTTTTGTTGTAAGATTTGCGGTCCCTGCATTTAAGAACCCATAGTGAATTCTTAAAGTGATCGATTCGCCGTCTGCAATATTATCAATCTGTGCCGAGCCTAAAAAGAATATAAATACTGCAACAAGGTTCAAAATTTTCTTCATGGTATGTCATTTACAAATACATTGCCAAATTTAAAATCTTAATTGATAGATATTTGACAAATCTCAGGTTTTTATTTAGAATCAATTAAATATGCTTCGCATTAAAATTAGTAAATTTGCAGTTACATGTATAATTAAATTATCTTAAATTATGATAACCACTGATATATTGATCATAGGTGCAGGACCTACAGGACTTTTTGCAGTTTTTGAAGCTGGTCTTTTAAAAATGAAGTGCCACATTATTGATGCGCTTCCACAGCCGGGAGGGCAATTGGCGGAACTTTATCCTAAGAAACCTATTTTTGATATTCCGGGGTATCCATCAGTGAATGCCGGAGAATTAGTGGATAATTTAATGGAGCAGATCAAGCAGTTCCAACCCGGATTTACGCTGGGAGAAACTGCCGTTTCCTATACGAAAGTAGACGATGAATGGTTTGAGGTAATCACCAATAAAGGAACAGTTCACAGATGTAAGGCGATTGCCATTGCCGGTGGACTGGGAACTTTTGAACCAAGAAAGCCTACGTTTGACAACGTAGCTGACTATGAAGAAAAAGGTCTTGAATATTTCGTGAAAGAACCTGAACATTTCAGAAATAAAAAAGTAGTGATTGCCGGTGGAGGAGACTCTGCCCTTGACTGGAGTATCTTCCTTTCTAATGTAGCAAGCGAGGTAACTTTAATCCACAGAAGAAATGAGTTCAGAGGAGCTTTGGATTCTGTAGAAAAAGTTCAGGATTTGAAAAATGAAGGGAAAATTAAATTAATTACTCCTGCAGAAGTTACCGGTATCAGAGGTGACGGAAAAGTAGAAGCGATCACTGTACAGAAAGATGGTGAGGATGCTTTTGAAATTGAAACCGATTATTTCATTCCTTTATTCGGATTGACTCCCAAGTTGGGGGAGATCGGAAACTGGGGATTGAATATTGAGAAAAATGCGATTGTCGTAAACAATGCGCTTGATTATCAAACCAATATTGAGGGGATTTATGCCATCGGTGATATCAATACATATCCCGGAAAATTAAAACTAATTCTCTGTGGTTTCCACGAAGCTACTCTGATGTGTCAGAGTGTTTACAACAGATTGAATCCTGGTAAAAAATTCGTATTGAAATATACAACGGTAAGTGGAGTAGACGGATTTGACGGTAGCCGTAAAGAAGCAGAGAAGGCTGTTGTGAAAAAAATTGACTAATTTTGCAGAATTATGTCAGATATTAATATTAAAATCACCGACAGAGAAGGTGTAACCCACGATGTGATAGCTCCTACGGATATGTCCATGAACTTAATGGAGATCATTCGTTCTTATGAATTGGCAGAAGAAGGTACTATTGGTGTATGTGGAGGAATGGCGATGTGTGCTTCTTGCCAGGTATATGTAATTAATGATCCCGGTCTGGAACCGATGGGAGATGAAGAAGATGCGATGCTGGCTGAAGCCTTCCATGTAAAAGACAACAGCAGATTGGGATGTCAGTTGCATATAGCAGATGAAATGGAAGGACTTGAAGTGGAAATTGCTCCTTATCCTTAGAAAATATTTTTTAATCTTAATATAAAGCCCGTTGGAGTTGTACTCTAACGGGCTTTGTTTTTTTATAAATATTTCACATTATTTTTTTGCCGGTTGGAACTTTGGATGCCCCACCTGCCATAATGCAAAAGCATACATATCTGCATATTCACGGAAGGCAACATCCAGATCACTTGTGAAATGGCCGTTTTCATAATTCACATAGAGCAGGACAGGTTTTCCTGAAGCGGTACTGTTCTGCAGCTTCGCAGCAAATTTTCCAGGTTCCCATGGGGTAATTCTGGAATCATTCATCCCGGTACGAACGAGAACGGCAGGATATTTTACTCCTTTTTTTACTTTGCTTTGCACATCCATTTCGATCAGATGTTTGATGTCCCCGGACTCTTTTATGCTTCCCACCTCGGGAATCTGATTGGCCCCATTAGCAGAGTTTTGTGAACGAAGTACATTGGTCATCCCAACTTCAGCGATAGCAACGCCGTATAAATCCGGTCTTTCTGTGATGGCTCTACCTATAAGTACACCACCCATACTTGCTCCGTTGCCGATCAGTTTTGATGGGGAAGTATATTTCTGATCAACAAGATATTGTGAGCAGGCAATAAAATCTTTCCATGTATTGGGCTTTTTGGATTTCATTCCGTCTTGGTGCCAGTTTTCACCTTTTTCACCGCCACCTCTTACATGGGCAATAGCGGTCACGACACCTTGCTCCAGCAATACAACCAATTTATTGGAAAAACGTGGAACGGAAGATATTCCATAGCCGCCGTAGCCGGTAATATAAGCGGGAGCAGTCCCGTCCATTTTCATATTTTTAGGATAAATAATCGAAAGGGGAACCATGGTGCCATCGTGGCTTTTTACTTCTACTTCTTTTACTTCGTATAATTGAGTATAGTCAGGATAGTTGTTGTCTCCATTAAAATATTTACTTTTTACAACCTTACCGTTGGCAGGGCTGTATTCGTAAGCTGTACGAGGAGACAGCCAATTAAAATTATAGCATTGAAGATCGTCATTTTCACGGGCATTAAGCGGTGCAGAATTATTGACTCCTTCAGGTAAAGGAATTTTTTTGATGGCGAAGGTTTTCATATCCATCTGATATTTTTCCTGGGTAATACCGTTACTTACAGAGTAAATAAGATAATTTTTTGAGGTTTGTATAGAGGTTATGGAAGTCGTATTACTTTCAGGAACAAGTATTTTAGCATGCGCAAAATCCGGGTTTAATAAGCTTGTAACTCCTATTTTATAATTGGGTGCATTTTTATGGGTAAGGAAAAAGAGCTGATCTCCTGTAATAAATGTCTGAACAATATCATCTGAAGATTTTACAATCTGTTTCCAGGTGATTTTTTTATCCTTCAAAGCCGAGTAGGGGGCATAAAACTGCGGACTTTCCGATTTTGTGGAACCAAGATTAAGCAGGATATAGTTAAAATCATCAGAAAATTCAATCATAGGAAATTGCTCGATCAGCATGTTGAGTTCCGGATTATCTCCTTTGGAAGCCAGAACTATATCTTTATCTGTGCTGGTGCCAATATGATGCAGCTTAGCTTTCATATCTTTCAGAAGCATGTTGCTGTTCGGATCTCCGGTACTCATTTGGGTGTAAATGATGGAATTACCGTCTGAGGTGAATTCAAATCCAAATTCGCTCCACAAGGGACTAAGGACATCATCGAGGAGTTTTCCGGTTTTGACATCTAAAATCTTAAGCTCACAAATTTCACCACCTGATTTTGAGAATAAAAGAGCGATCTGATTTCCCTTCGTATCTATGCTGAAATTGGTGATTTGGGTATTTTTTTTATAGGTTTCAGGATCAAAAAGTAAGCTTTCTTTTCCTGTAGTCATATCTCTTACATAAAGTTTAGAGAGCTTTTCGTTCTTTTTTGTTTTAGTATAGAAATAAAAATTTCCTCTCTGCTTGGCATAACTGAAAGTGTCACCACCCATTTCCTGAATTTGCTTCATCCCTTTATACAGCACATCACGATTGGAGATTTTGTCTATAACGCTATGGCTATAATCTGACTGGGCCTTGAACCAGTTTTTTACTTCAGGGCTTTTCAGATCTTCCAGCCATTGATAATTGTCTGTGATCTTTGTTCCGAAATAATCATCAGTGACAGATTTTTCAGGAGTGTTAGGATAATTATACTGAGCAAAAGTGATCTGGCTTAACAGAAAACAGCTCGTCAGAAATACATTTTTCATGGGTTTTATTTTTTTGTGAGAAAATTCTGATCACAAATGTACTAAACAATAAGATTATAGAAACGGAAAGAGGAAAACTTTTCAGGTCTTCCTCTTTCTGTAAATTTAAATTTCCTCTTTCGATATCCACTTTCCAACGGTCGGAGCCTGATAGGTTCTCATTTTTTCAAGCAGTTCATCAATATTGTCACTGATGAGCATCATTTCTCTGTTAACTTGCTTTAAAAAGCCTTTACTGACCATATTCTGAACCAGCTTGATCAGATCATCATAAAAGCCGTCAATATTCAATACACCGATGGGTTTCTTATGAAGCCCAAGCTGCGACCATGTAATCATTTCAAAAAATTCTTCCAGCGTACCATAGCCTCCGGGAAGTACGATCACTCCGTCACACAGGTCATTCATTTTGGTTTTTCTTTCGTGCATCGTTTCTACGAGCACCAGTTCGGTAAGGTTTTTATGAGCAATTTCTTTGGCTTGTAAAAAATGGGGCAGAACGCCGGTTACTTTTCCGTTTTCACTTAAAGCCCCGTTGGCAATGGTTCCCATTAATCCGGTTTGGGAGCCTCCATAAATCAATTGTATATTTTGTTTTGCTAAAGTCTGCCCTAGTAAAAAAGCCTGTTCTTCATAGATTTTATCTGTACCAAAGCTTGAGCCACAGAATACGGTAATACTTTTCATGTTTAAAATGTCTTAATGGTTTAAATTAAAATATCCAAAATCTTTGATTTTGGATATTCAATATAGTTGTTTTAATATTCTATTTCTGAGGAATATTCGCTAAAATATCTTTCAGGAAACTCCAGAACTTCTGAGCAGAAGGGATATTGGCCTTCTCGTCAGGAGAGTGAGCTCCTCTGATGGTTGGTCCAAAACTTACCATTTCCATGTTAGGATAATTAGCCCCGATAATTCCACATTCAAGACCTGCATGACAAGCTACTACATGAGGCTTTTCATTGAATTTCTCGGTGTAGATTTTTTCCATGATCTGTACGATCTCTGAACCAGGCAATGGCTTCCATCCCGGATAAGAACCACTGAATACTACATTCATTCCTGCTAATTCTGCTACAGATTTTAATTGCTCTGCGGTAGAATATTTAGAAGAATCTACAGATGATCTTGTAAGGTTCAGGATTTTAAGTTCTCCTCCTTTTAATTCTACTCTTGCTACATTGTTTGATGCTTCTACAAGGTTTGCTACATCCGGACTCATTCTGTATACCCCGTTGTGAAGAGCTTTTAAAGTAAGGATTACTTTTTTAGAATCCTCTTCTGATATAGCCTGATCTGAAGAAGTAGAGTTTTCAATATTGATCTGAAGTCCCGGTTCTACAGAAGCAAATTCTTCCAGAATATCTTTTTTAAGAGCAGTTGCTTCTTCAATGAATTCTTGAGCATTTCTTACAGAAACGATAGCAACTCCTTCTCTTGGAATAGCATTTCTTAACCCTCCGCCATCAATAGATAGTAACTGGATATTTTGATTTTCCAATCCTTTGTAAAGAATTCTTCCCAGGATAATATTGGCATTTCCGAAACCTTTATGGATATCCATTCCTGAATGTCCGCCTTGTAATCCTTTTACCTCAAGTCTTACAATCTGTCCGTTGGCTGCTTCTACAGGATAATTTTGAGTGATTGTCACATCAACACCTCCTGCACAACCGATATCAATCTCATCATCTTCTTCAGTATCAAGGTTCAAAAGGATTTCTCCCGTTAATTGCCCCGGTTTTAAGCCTAAAGCTCCTGTCATTCCCGTTTCTTCATCAATTGTAAATAATGCTTCCAAAGCAGGGTGAGGGATATCAGAGCTTTCAAGAACAGACATGATTGTAGCGACTCCCAGACCGTTATCAGCTCCCAGAGTCGTCCCTTTTGCTTTTACCCAGTCACCATCGATTTCCATTTTGATTCCTTCCGTTTCAAAATCAAAATTCACATCATTATTCTTTTGACAAACCATATCCAAATGTGATTGCAACACAACCGATTTACGGTTTTCCATTCCAGCAGTAGCCGGTTTTTTGATAATCACGTTTCCTACTTCATCTACTGTGGTTTCCAAACCAAGATTTTCACCAAATCCTTTGATGAAAGCAATTACTTTTTCTTCCTTTTTAGAAGGTCTTGGAACTGCATTTAATTTGGAGAAATTTTTCCAGATTATCTGCGGTTCTATGTTAGATAACTCCATTGAATTTTATTTTTCCCAAATTTACAAAATTAAAAATGCTTCTGTGGGATACAGAAGCATTTTTTATGGGTCGTAAAAAGCGAAAAAAGTAAAATATCAGATTCGATTGTACTCTATTTTCCCTTTTCAGTTTAGGGTGTTTTAACATCCACATTCTCCGTAAATCGGTGTGGTAACAACACTACCGTCAGGTTTTTCAATCGTCAGAGTGCCTTCAAATAATAAAGCTTCCTCACCCTTTATTTTTTTACCTTTTACAGAGATTTTGTAATCATTACTTTCGATTTCTTTGGTCAGTTCTTCGTCTACTTCCATATCACTTGATGAGATAAGGTTCATCACCATTCTTTTACCATCAAGTTTCATGTAAGCTGTTTTTCCGGCATCATCTGCGTAGATGTATTTTTCAGCTTCAAAATCAGCTTTGGTTTTGGCAAAGTAACATGAACATTCTTTGATCTCTTTGGGAAAAGCAATGGTCTCAATCAGAATTTTTTCTGAAGAAGACTGTGCTACAGCAGAATCTTTAACAATGTTTAGCGAATCGCCAGGAGCAGAACCCTGAACTGTTTCTTTTTCCTTTTTACAGGCTACTAAAAAAAGCGCAGAAAAGAAAATAATAAAGTATTTCATTTTTTTGTGGTTTTATTGTTTTAACCTCTTGCCCTTTCCAGAAGTGTCATCATTAATAAAGACAGGATTACCAAGCTTTCCTCCTCATCATCAATATCAATCAATCTGTCCAGCTGGAATCTTCTTCCGAAGAACGAAGGCATCTTTTTTAATTTAAAATAAGCTTTTCCATCAACACCAGTTACAGTATAGGAAGGATTCAGAAAATATCCGGTAAACATTCCGATGATGGGAAGTTCTCCTACAAAACTGTCCCAGAATCTTACCCAGGCACTGTCTTCCTGAACTTTAAATTTCGGTTGGTCATTCGCATCCAGGATATCATAGCTCGCTTTCCAGATAGAACGCATCCCTTTTCGTGCCAATCTGCCGAAATTTTTGTTATCAACGATATCGTTTAAGGAATAAGAAGCGTTAAAATCAATCCATTGATTAGCTCTGATTCTGAAAAGCTCCTTAGACTTGCTTTCATCATTGAATACAATTACATCTTCCTTCAGTTTAAACATTTTCTGACGCACATAGGCTACATAATTCCCGTTTTTGTCTGTAATGTTGAAGTCGCTTGCTAAGGTAGTGATTTTGAATTTGAAATCCAGTGGATAATTGAGATTGTTAAGTACCATGTTAGTTTATTTTTTTCATATGTAATTCGAGCGGCAAATATAAAGGTTTTTTTAGAGTTATAAGGTATTAGAAGTGTCAGGAAATGGTTAAAATATCATAATGAGACATTAATGAACGTTACATAGGATAAAAACTCATTGAAAGATTTTATTATGGCCTCACCGTTTAGTAAGAAAATATCTTATGATACAGGATGAAACAAGGGAGCTCAAATAAAAATAACCGTATTCTCAAAAAACTTAGTGGCATCTGAAGTGAAACCTAAAAATATAAACCTGGATTTAAAAACAAAAAAATGATTATTTACTCTATATAATAATGTTTTGTTTACATTTTCAATAGGTAATTTTCAGCTATAATCCCTATTTTTGTAACTATGGATTATCCAAGTAAAGTTTTGGCAAAAGCCGTTGATGAGATTTCAGGATTACCCGGAATAGGAAGAAAAACTGCGCTAAGATTAGCATTGCATTTATTAAAACAACCTAATTCCCGGGCTGTAAGCCTTGGGAATTCCCTGATTAACCTTGTTAATGAAATAAAATATTGCAAAGACTGTCATAATTTCTCAGATTTTGAGGTTTGTGAGATCTGCAGCAATGAAAAGAGAACCAGTGAACTGATCTGTATTGTTGAAGATGTGCGGGATGTAATTGCTATAGAAAATACCGGAAAATATACCGGAAAATATCTGATTCTTGGAGGAAAGATCTCTCCGATGGAAGGAGTGGGTCCCGGCCAGTTAAATATTCCGAGTATCGAAAGGAAATTAAATGAAGGTAAGGTGAAAGAATTTATTTTTGCCTTAAGTGCAACGATGGAAGGAGACACCACGGCTTATTATATTTACAAAAAATTTAAAAATTTCAATGTGAATTTTTCAAGTATTGCCAGGGGAATTTCAGTAGGGGACGAGTTGGAGTATGCGGACGAAATATCTTTAGGACGGTCGATTATCAATAGGTTACCTTACAACGAAAAGGATTAATTAATATGAAACTGTCAGTTATTATTGTAAATTATAATGTTACCCGGTTATTGAGAAACTGCCTTTTATCTATTCGAAAATATATAAAAGAAACTGAATATGAGGTGATTGTAATTGATAATGCTTCCACAGACAGTTCATGGGGAGACCTTATTCCCGAATTTCCCGAAGTCCGTTTTATGTCTTCCCAAACAAATGGGGGATTTTCGAAAGCAAATAATCAAGCCATACAAACGGCGAAGGGAGAGTATCTATTGCTTTTAAACCCTGATACCGAACTCGAAGGATTCTATATGAAAGATCTTCTGGATTTTGCCGATTCCCATTCAGGTTTTGGAGGCATGGGAGTACGTATGCATGACGCTCAGGGCAATTTTTTGCCGGAAAGCAAACGATCGGTTCCTGATATGTTCAACTCTTTTGAAAAACTGTTTACGAATTTCAGAAAGAATAATTCAAAATCTTATTATAGAAATGATATCGAGGAAAATGCCATTGCAGAAGTAGATGTGTTGACCGGCGCTTTTTTATTAGTCAGGAAAGACGTGTACGAAAAGGTTGGCGGCCTGGATGAAGCCTACTTTATGTATGGGGAAGATATAGACCTTTGCTATACCTTATTAAAGCATGGATATAAAAACTATTATTACGGTGAGGTTTCCATACTCCATCATAAAGGAGAAAGCACTATCAGAGACGAAGTGTATCTGGACAGGTTTTATGGGGCCATGCAGATCTTTATTGATAAATATTACCGCCAGTCAAAACCGGTACAGTATTCATTTTTGAAAACCGGTCTGAAGCTCCGCCATAAAATTGAAAAGATCAAATTAAAATAATTGAAAATTCAAGTTTGTTACAATAAAAAAAGCAACCCGGATAGAGTTGCTTTTGTTTTATATCTGAGATAAGAATTTTCTTATTTAGTTGGTGCTACCGGTGTAGTAGCCGGAGTAGTTGTTGTAGAAGTAGCCGGAGTGCTTTGTTTTGCCGGAGCTTCTTTTTTAACGGGCTGCTGGGTAGGGGCCACTTGTGATGGTTTACCTGTGATCACAACGCTTAAAAGGATAAGAACGATGATAGTTCCGCCTAGAGTCCATGTTGCCTTTTCCATGAAATCATTGGTTCTTTGTACTCCAAACTGTGCAGATGATGCTCCTCCAAAAGTACTTGAAAGACCTCCTCCTTTAGGGTTTTGAGCCATAATGATAATTACCAATAAAATACTGGCAATCATAATAAGAACCATCAATAGTGTAAATATAGTATCCATTAATTCTGATATCTTTTTGAATGGGCAAATTTAATCTTTTTTTACCGAACAACAAAAAAAGATGTCTGTAAATATGAATTAACTGCAAAAGTTTATTGATCAGATAATGTTTTTAGGCTAAAAAAGAGTTGATACCGTCATTTTTAGAAGCGGGAAAGCATACAAAGAACATCAATTTTAAACTTTCCAGAAAAAAAAGCTGCCTTATTTGTAAGACAGCCCTTTTCTGTAAAAGAATATTATTTATTTAAAATCAGAATCCTTTGCCTGATTAAGCTGATAAGATTGCACGGTCATATTGATATCCATTCCGCCCATGTTCTGGATAATGGTAAACGGAAGTTTTACGCCTGATACATCTTTATAGTCTGCAAAGCTTGTCGGAATAGAACCTCCATCGCCTGCTTTTATTTCACCGGTTTTCAGTCCTGTTTTTACACTGTAATAGTATGTGTTTTTTGCACCCTTTACCACGTAGGAATCTTCGTTATTGTATTTTTCAATTCCGGTTAGCTTCAGGTCGGCTGATTTTGCAAACGTTAGTTCCGGGAAAAGCTCTGGTTCAGCCATCGAAGCTTTCTGCTTATCATTTAATGGCATTTTTTTACCCTGTCCCTCTACATATCCTTCTTTACCGTCAAAAACAATCTTCTGAACACTATTACCCATCATTTTCATATCCATCATCATTTTTCCCCCTTTTGCCTGGATCAGTTTCATACTCATATCCATTCCCTGGATTTTGGTGGTGGCATCAGCTGTTATCGAACTGATTTTTTGGACGGCTTGCAACCCGCCGATTGCGTTGATATATTTATCTGCTACAGAACCGATCGTTACGCTGGTATCCATTTTTTGGGCTGCAGGTTTGGTAACCGGATTGGCTTCTTTATCGAAATATTTTACAGGATATCCTAATTTCTCAAGCCCTTCTGCAATATCAGATGCCTTACCGGCAATAAAAATCCTGCTCTGGCCAGGAAGAATAGTTGTTTTTACGGCATTAGAAATATCTGATGCAGTGACTTTATCAATGGATTTCAGATAGTTGGTATAGAAATCAGCAGGAAGCTCCTGTACTTTTTGGTTAAGGGCAAATTTTGCTATTGTTTCAGGTTTTTCTAAAGCCATGATGAAAGCTCCTTTCAATTTTGCTTTAGCATTTTCCAGTTCTTCAGATTTTATCGTAGAAATCCCGTTTAGCTCATTCATCATTTCCTTCACAGCTTTATCCGTTACCTCATTTCTTACACTTGTCTGAGCAGAAAATTCCGGAGAATACTTACTTGGAGTAAGCATTGAATACGCTCCGTACGTAAATCCGTTTTTCTCCCTAAGGTTCATGAAAAGCCTTGCTTCACCGCCGCCGCCAAGAATATAGTTGGCCATCGTAGCAGGAAAATAATCAGGATCTTTCATCTTAAGATTGTTAAGATTGCTGACTGATAACACAGATTGTACTGCTGAAGGTACATCTACAACATTGATCTCGGTTTTGGCAACATTGGATGCCGGCTCTAATGCTGCAAATTTTGTATTTGACTTTTTCCAGCCTCCAAAAGCTTTTTCAATGTATGGTTTTATCTGCTCAAATTTTACATCTCCTACAATGACCAGATAAGCATTGTCCGGTGAATAATATTTGTTGTAAATATTCTGAACATCTGCCAGTTGGATCTTGTTGATAGACTCAATAGTCTGAAACTCTCCCCTCGAAGTGTTTTTCCCGTACATCAGAGCATGGGAAACTCTTGCTGCTATAGAAGAGGCATTTTTTTCATCTGCCTTTAACCCTTCAATAGTCCTCTCTTTTGCATTTTGGATTTCCGAAGCAGAGAATTTAGGGTTGACGATTGCATCAGCCATTAATGCCAGTACTTCTGGAAAATATTTGGAAAGAGAACTGGAAGCTGCACCGTCTGAGTTGAAATTCAGTTTTGCTCCTAAAAAGTCAACTTTTTTATTGAATTCATCTTTGCTCAGGTTGGTGGTTCCATTATCAAGCTGACTCGCCATGATTTCGCTTACCCCCGCAATATTTCCTTCATAATAAGGAGGCCTGTCCATAGAAAGAGTCGTGTTTACTATTGGAAGTTTATTGTTTTCAACTACCATTACCGTAAGTCCGTTACTGAGCTGGAAGGTTTTTGGTTGGGCAATGTTGATGGCTGGGGTAGGGCCCGGCTTAGGCATTGCATTAATATCAATCTTTTGTGCGGTAAGCATTCCTGCAAATAAAAATGCCGCTGCTATATAAGTGAATTGCTTTTTCATGGGTAAAATTATTTTTTCTCAGGAATGTAGTTGATAATGATTCTTTGATTGGAATTCAGATATTTTTTTGCTGCATTTTGAATATCCTGTCTGGTGATAGATCTGTAAATATCGATTTCCTTGTTGATAAGATCTGTATTTCCCATCAATACATGATTGGTTGCCAAAGACGCTGCAATCCCCTGAATGCTTGAATTTTGATTCACAAATTGATTTTCAAACTGATTTTGAAGCTTTTGATAATCCTCTTCAGAAATTAAAGTGGTCTGAAGCTTTTTGATCTCAGCATCAATGTCAGTCTGCAACGTCTGTTTTGTGGTTTGCCCCATCGGGATAGCAAAGAATGCAAAAATACTATAATCTTCAAGCCCCTGGTTGAAAGCA
This sequence comes from Chryseobacterium sp. UNC8MFCol, assembly GCF_000482305.1. Classification (NCBI taxonomy): domain Bacteria; kingdom Pseudomonadati; phylum Bacteroidota; class Flavobacteriia; order Flavobacteriales; family Weeksellaceae; genus Chryseobacterium; species Chryseobacterium sp. UNC8MFCol. The sequence goes on along the minus strand of NZ_AXUZ01000018.1, from coordinate 89,982 downwards.
GCTACCTGAAGTGCCTTTTTCTCCTGGTCTACCAGTTTTTTATATAATACAGATGATTTACCATTACTTAAATAAGAAGAAAGCATGTCCAGAACATAAGCATCTTTCTCTTTGTTGGCAGGTGTTCTATAAGCAAAAACGTATGCCGGAAGCTGGATGTTCGGATCTGTTGCGGTAACTTCCTTTTCCTTTGTAATCGGACTTTCTTTAGGAAAATCTTTGGGATAAACGGTACCCTTTGGAATAGCACCATAATAGTCTTCGATCCATTTTTTAGTCTGTTCCGGTTTGATATCTCCTGCTACCACTAAAGTAGCATTGTTAGGAACATAATATTTTTTATAAAAAGCCTGGAATTCTTCAAGTTTTGCAGAATTAAGATCTTCCATAGAACCGATGGTTGGCCAGTTGTAGGGATGATTTGTAAACAGGTTCTTTTGAATCGTTGGGAAAAGATTTCCATAAGGCTGGTTATCCATTCTCAATCTTTTTTCTTCCTTTACTACTTCTCTCTGGGTATCCACACCAATCTGGTTGATTACTGCGTGGCGCATTCTTTCAGATTCCATCCAAAGGCCGAGTTGTTCATTATTCGACGGGAAAGTTTCATAATAGTAGGTTCTGTCGTTGGTCGTATTGGCATTGTTTTGCCCTCCGTTGGAAGATACAATTTTAAACCATTCTCCTCTTTTGATATTGGGAGTTCCTTCAAATAAAAGATGTTCAAAAAAATGGGCAAAACCTGTTCTGCCTTTTACTTCATCCTTGGCTCCTACATGATACATTACACCCGTAGTTACTACCGGAGCCGAGTTATCCTGATGAAGAATGACGTGAAGCCCGTTGGGCAGGTCATATTCCTCGAATTTGATTTGCTGTGCATTCAGCATGAGCCCGAAGAAAGCTACGGCAGCAGCAGAAAGAAGTCGTTTTTTCATAAACTTAGAAATTGTTTGTCAATAAGTAGAAAAAGTGAATTAAATGTTACAGAAGAGACTTTTATAAATTGAAATTGAAAGTGGATGGGTAGAGGATAATGATCGGTATATCTGTTTTCAAAATGTATAATTATTGTCCGGGTACAGGTTGTACAGGGCCTCTCTTATGTAAGTTTCTTTTCATAGTTTGAATTCTCCTCTGAATACATTAATTTTGTGTTCCCAAATTTTTTGCAGTATGGACTATTTGAAAGGACTCAATGAATCACAATATGAAGCCGTTACCTCTTTACAAGGCCCTTTGATGGTACTTGCAGGAGCAGGTTCCGGAAAAACGCGTGTACTTACAATGCGTATCGCCCATTTGATACACAATGGGGTAGACCCTTTCAATATTCTGGCCCTTACCTTTACCAATAAAGCCGCTCGTGAAATGAAAGAGCGTATCGCCAAAGTAGTAGGAGACAGCAATGCAAGAAGACTTTGGATGGGAACATTTCACTCGGTTTTTGCGAGAATTTTAAGAATTGAAGCCCACTATCTGGGATATCCTTCCAATTTTACGATCTACGATCAGCAGGATGCGCTGAATGTGATCAAAAAAGTATTGAAGGATATGAATATTGATGCCGACCTTTATAAACCGAAAAAAGTTCAGGCGAGAATTTCCACCTACAAAAATAATCTGATCACGGTAAAAGCCTATTTCAATAATCCGGAGCTGATGGAGGCTGATGAAAAGGCCAATATGAAGTTCATCGGGCAGATTTATCAACGATATGTAGAGCAGTGCTTTAGAAACGGATCTATGGATTTTGATGATCTTTTGTTGAAAACCAACGAATTGTTGACCCGTTTTCCTGAAGTGTTGGCCAAATATCAGGACAGATTCCGGTATATCATGGTGGATGAGTACCAGGATACCAACCACTCACAGTATCTTATCGTAAAAGCATTGGCTTCAAAATTTGAAAATATCTGCGTGGTAGGGGATGATGCACAGTCAATCTATTCATTCCGTGGGGCTAATATTTACAATATTTTAAACTTTAAAAAGGATTATCCGGATGCGATAACAGTATCTCTGGAACAGAATTATCGTTCCACGCAGAATATTGTAAATGCTGCGAACGTGGTTATTGCTAAAAACTTACAGCAATTCAAAAAAAACGTGTTCAGTGATAATGAAGAAGGTGATAAAATTAAAATATACCGCTCTCTTTCCGATGCTGATGAAGCTAACTTCGTAGCAGGAAATATCTGGGAACTGCGTAACAGAGATCAGAGGAAATACAGCGATTTCGCTATTTTATACAGAACAAACTCTCAGACCAGAGCATTTGAAGATGCGTTAAGACGTAAGAATATTCCCTATAAAGTATATGGAGGCCTTTCCTTCTATCAGAGAAAAGAGGTAAAAGATTTAATCGGTTATCTTCGTCTTCTGATCAATGAAAATGATTCAGAGGCGTTAATGAGAATCATCAATTACCCTGCAAGAGGAATTGGAGAAACCACTCAGAATAAACTGATTGTATTTGCCGATGCTCAGAATATTTCTGTTTCCAAAGTTTTGGATAATCTGCCAATGTACGCACCACAATTAGGGCTGAACAATGGGGTTTTAAACAAATTGAATGACTTCTGGTCGATGATCAAAGCTTTCCAGGTATTGCTGAAAACAGATACAGCATACAGTGTAGCAATGGAAGTGGCCAAACGAAGCGGACTGATCAAATTTTTAAAAGATGACCAGACACCGGAAGGAATTTCCAGGGTAGAAAACGTACAGGAATTGATGAACTCTATGCAGGGATTCATTGAAGAACAAATGCAGCTGGAAGACGGAGATCCAAGCCTTTCCAATTTCCTTGAAAATATTGCCCTTTCTGCAGATACACAGGATAAAGAGCTTGAAGATGACATGGTTTCCCTGATGACGATCCACCTTTCAAAAGGATTGGAGTTCCCGGTGGTACACCTGGTAGGTCTTGAAGAAAACCTGTTCCCAAGCTTTATGAGCTCAGCTACCAGAGAAGATCTTGAAGAAGAAAGACGATTGTTCTATGTAGCTTTAACAAGAGCGGAAAAGCAGGCATTTTTCTCTTATGCTGTTTCCCGTTTTCAGTGGGGGAAAATTACAGATGCAGAACCATCCCGATTCTTGAGCGAAATCGACGACGAATATATTGAGTTCCTTAATCCTGCCCTTGAAAAAAGATTTATCAATAATGCCGGCGTAAAATCCAATATTTTTGATGAGCATCCTTCTGAGATGAAAAGTTTCAGAAAAGTGGAGAAAAAGACTATTGACAGAGGAGAAACCTCGAAACCTGCTCCTGAAGCCAGAAAACTGAAACCGGTAAGTACAGCCAAAATCATCAATCCAAGCGGAGCTTCTTCTCAGGATATTGAAGTTGGAGATAAGGTAAGACATGATCGTTTCGGAATTGGTGAAGTGTCTTTCTTAGACGGTACCGACCCTCAGAACATCAAAGCAAAAGTTATTTTCATCCATGAAGGAGAAAAAAACCTGATTTTAAAATATGCGAAACTGACAAAGATTTAAGCATAAAATACTTCAATAAATATAATTAATACAAAACGGATTCAAATGTGAGTCCGTTTTTCTTTTTAACATTTCCGCTATAGATTTTTTTGTTAAATCGTAACGGTTACATGAAAAAAGAATTAACTTTAATAAGGGATAGAAAGAAACGATAATTATTTTTTATAAAACAAAGTCTATTATTTTTGTGGACTAATGAATAAGTTTTACATTTGCACCTTGTAAAAACATAAATGTTCAATCAAATTCTAACTAAATGAGAAATAAAAAAACTATTCTTTCGGCCTCTGTTCTATTTTTCCTTGGGGTATATACCTTCGGACAGGAAAAAGACAGCATCAAAGTAAAAAAAGACAGCATAAAGACCAATAATGTAGAAGAAGTAGTGGTACTGGGCTCCAGAGCCGGGGCAAGATCAAAAACTGACAGTCCGGTTCCTGTGGATGTATTCAACATCAAGGAATCTTCAGTCATTTTACCACAAAATAATATTGGCCAGATTCTGAATGCTATAGCTCCTTCTTTTACGTCTACCATTCAGACCAATTCAGATGGTACCGATCACCTGGACCCTGCTCAGCTTAGAGGGCTTGGCCCTGATCAGGTATTGGTTCTGATGAACGGAAAGAGAAGACATACCTCAGCATTGGTCAATGTAAACGGAACTCCCGGAAGAGGAACGGTAGGAACCGACCTGAACGCTATCCCGTCTTTTGCTTTAAACAGAATTGAAGTATTGAGAGATGGGGCTGCTGCCCAATATGGTTCAGATGCCATTGCCGGAGTCATGAATCTTGAACTTAAAAGGGATACAGGAAAACTGGCCGGCCAGATCAGCTACGGAGGCAATTTGACCCCTGCCGCTAATGACCATACCGGAAACTTTGACGGGCAGAATATTCAGCTGGACCTGAATTATGGTAATAAAATCGGGACCAAAGGTGGTTTTTTCAATATTACCTGGTCCTCGCAATTCAGAAATCCTACCTACAGAGCAGGAACAGAAAGTGCTCCTATCTATAATGCCTACAACGCCATCGAAAGACGTGCACTCAATGACGGAGTGAACCTTTCTTCTCTGTTTAATAATATAGGAAATACTCCTAATTCTCAGCAATTGGTAAATTATATCCATCAATATGCCAAGAATGTGGATTATTTTTCACAAAAGTTACAGGATGATATTCAGGGAGCCAACACGATCGGAGCATTACAAAATGTGTTGAAATCCGGAAGTTTTACCAGGGATCAGCTTAACTATATAACGGATCAGGAATTGGCCTACAGAGGGCAGACCAGAAAGGATTTCAATATGCAGGTAGGACAGTCTAAACTCAATAACCATCAGCTTTTTATCAATGCTGAGGTACCTGTGAGTGATGATTGGAAGGTCTATACTTTTGGAGGCTACAGCCTGAGACATGGTACTTCCGGAGGATTTTACAGAAGACCAAGTGAAAGCAGAACCTTTACGGGATATTATCCGGACGGTTATCTTCCACAGATCAGTACCGATATCCAGGATATCTCGCTGGCTGCCGGAATCAAAGGAAAATGGGACGGCTGGCATGTCGATTTGAGTAATACTTTCGGGCAAAACTCTTTTACATATAACATCGGCAATACAGGAAATACGTCGTTGCGGTTTGCTTCTCCCAAGGAGTTCAATGCCGGAGGTTTAAGATTTACCCAAAACACCATCAACCTTGATTTTTCTAAGAAATACGATGTCCTGGAAGGATTAAATGTGGCTTTTGGAGGTGAACACCGTTTTGAAAATTTTAAAATGACCGCAGGGAAAGAAGCTTCCTATGCTACCTATGATGTTTTCGGAAATGTCTGGAACGGAAATTCCCAAAGACCTACTGATTTCTTTGGAGCCTCACTTCCGGGTGGTTCACAGGTGTTCAGTGGATTCAGACCTGAAAATGCTGTCAATAAAAACAGACAGTCAGTAGCAGCGTACGCAGATCTTGAATTCAATTTTACAGACTGGCTTTTGGTAGATGCCGCAGCGAGATATGAAAATTATTCGGATTTCGGTTCTACTTTTAATTATAAACTGGCCTCAAGAATCAAAGTAGCCCCGAATTTTAATGTAAGGCTGGCGGGATCTACAGGATTCAGGGCGCCATCCATTCACCAGATCTACTATAATGTTACGTCTACCCTGTTCGTAACTTCACCTCAGCTGCCAAACGGACAGCTTCTGGAGGTTGGAACATTCAGTAACGATTCACAGGTGGCAGGATTACTAGGAATACCAAAACTGAAACAGGAAACATCCAAATCGGCCAGTGTAGGATTTACCTATAAAATCCCATCCGTGAATTTAACATTCACTGCTGACGGATATTTTACCAGGATTGATAACAGAATCCTCCTTACTGACCAGTTTTTAAAAGCCAGTGTGTCTGATGACGCCAAAAAAATCTATGAGCAGTTAGGGGTGAATGCAGCACAGTTCTTTACCAATGCCATTGATACGGAGACAAAAGGATTGGATGTGGTTATCTCTCACAATGCAAGATTTTCCGGGGTAAAATTAGATAATAATTTTGCCATAAACCTTAACCAGACAAAACAGGTGGGAGATATTCACTCTTCCGGGCTTCTGCGATCTCCGGAGCTTGAAAAAATCTATTTCTCTGAAAAATCAAGAGTCTACCTGGAAGAAGCAGTACCGAGAGTAAAAGCGAGTCTTTCTCATACCCTTACCTGGAAGAACGCCAGTTTCTATCTTAGGAATACCTATTTTGGTAAGGTGACCGGTGCAGATGTACTCGATGTCAATGGAGACGGTGTCATAGGATTCAACGAACATCAGAAAATAGGAGATAAGATTATTACCGATATTTCTGTGGCGTATCAGTTCACTAAAAATATCGGACTGACTTTAGGGGTCAATAACCTGTTTGATATTTATCCTACGAAAAATCTTCCCGCTTCGGCCAATAATGACCAGTTTGTCTATTCACGGTCTACTTCCCAGTTTGGACAAAACGGACGATATGTATTCAGCAGGCTTAACTTCAACTTTTAATCAAGACTGATATTTATAAAAAACGGAACTTAAAAATGAGTTCCGTTTTTTATTATATAGTGTTGGAGAAGCCATAATAGGTATATCCTGTGTTTCTTTTTGCCTTTAAAAATTTATGATTTAATAGGTAAATCTTGCATTGCTGTAAATCACAAATTGAAATTTTCAGTGATTAGGATAAAGCTTTAACTTCCTTCCTCCAGCGTCCTTACTTCCATTTCTTCAGTTCATAGGCTGCTTCCCAGAAGTGATATTCCATTCTGGATGCTGTGGCAAAGGCTTCATTCATTTTTTTTCTTGTTTCTTTGGTCGTGTTTTCAGCTAATCTGTCACAGATGGCGATAGCCTGATCTACAGCTGTTGAAAATTCTTCTCCCGCATACGTGGCAATCCATTTTTCATAAGGATTGTCAACTGTATTTTGAATCTCATAAATATAATTTCCAACCTCGCGATAAATCCAGAAGCAGGGTAGAACTGCTGCAACGGCAATTTCTACAGATTCCAGCGCTGCAGTACTTCTCAGAAAGTGAATATAATGATGACATGCAGGTTCTAAAACTCCCTTATCTGTTAATCCAAAATCTTTGAAGTAAGATTCATGAAGGGCATTTTCCACAACAATGGCATTTTCTGCAAAGCGCATAAAAGCCAATACATCATGAAGATCGGTAATTTTCGCGGCAATTAAAGAGAGAGTCCTTCCAAAATGCTCCAGGTATAAAGAATCCTGGGCCATATAAAAACGGAATTTATCTTTTGGTAAGCTGCCTTCCGATAATTCTTTGATAAAAGGCATATTAAGAATTGACTGATAGCATTCTTGTATTTCCTTCCAGGTTGATTCAGACCATTTCATTTTTGATAAGTTTTTGAGGATTAAAAAAATGGTTCAGCGGTCCGTTTCCGTGACCAGTTTGTACATCGGTTCCATTTTCTATGGCCTGATAAACATATTGCTGCCCAAGGGAAACCGCCTCAAATAAATTTTTTCCCTGAGCGATATATGCTGCAATGGCGGATGAAAGGGTACAGCCTGAACCGTGGGTATTGTTAGTATTGAATTTTGTTGTTTCAAAAGAGTGAAATTTTTCATCCTCATCATAAAACAAAGAAGTAATTGTTGAGGTTTCCTGATGACCGCCTTTGAGAAGAATCGTTTTACAGCCCAGCTTTTTGATTTTGGCTCCTGCAGTATATAAATCTTCCAGGGTTTCTACCTTTATATCGGCTAAAATCGCAGCCTCGTCCATATTGGGGGTGATGACATCTGCAATGGGAAACAACTTTTCAGTAAGTGCTGTGATTGTTTTTTCTTCAATCAGACGGTGTCCGCTGGTGGCAACCATTACCGGATCGAAGACCACAGGTATTTTGGGATATTCTGCCAAGGTGGAAACAATGGTTTCTACCAGTTGAGGAGTATGAACCATTCCGATTTTAATAGCATCAGGAACAATGTCGTCCAGAATTGCCTTTATTTGATCCGCCACTGCTTCTACAGGTACAGGATATATTTTTCGTACCCCCTGAGTATTCTGAACAGGCAAAGCCGTTAATACCGAAGTAGAATAGCAACCTAAAGCAGAAGTTGTTTTAATATCAGCCTGAATACCGGCACCACCGCTTCCGTCGAAACCTGCAATGGTCAATACGGATGGATATTTATATTTTTTCATTTTACAATTTCATTTTTTAATTCATAAGCTGCTTTCTGAGGATCTGCAGCGCTGCATATTGCAGAAACGACAGCAAGGCAATCTGCTCCGGCATGGATGACTGCCTTTGCATTTTCCACCTGAATATTGCCTATCGCTACCAAAGGTTTTTGGGTGAGTTGCCTGATTTGATTAATTCCTTCCAGTCCCCATTCTATGATAGTGTCTGTCTTGGTTTTTGTTTTAAAAACAGGACTTATTCCCAGATAATCAGCTACTGCAGTTTGTTCATTGTCAAGTTGTGTCAGATCCTCTATAGAATAACCGATTATTTTATCCTCAACAAGAGGTCTCAGTTCAGTAGGGGCCATATCATGGTTACCAACATGAATACCTGCTGAATTTGCTTTTTCCGCAACAGTGATATTATCGTTGATGATAAGCGGAATATTATATTTATTTGTCACTTCAATCAATTGCAACGCTTTTTGAAGAAATATTTCCGTATCGTCATTTTTTTCGCGGAGCTGTATAATATCTACGCCACCAAGTATGGCTTGTTCTGCAACTTCCAGAAAGTTTTTCCCCCTGCAATCTGCTTGAGAAATTACCAGGTATAACGAGTAAGGGAAAGTTTTCAGCCTCATGATTTTGTAAGTTTTAAATGGCCTGTAAATTCTTCTTCAGTCATATTGTATAATTTGTCAGTCAAATGAACCTGAAGACTGCCCGGACCATTGCTTTCACGAACAGCCAGTTCGCCCGCTATTCCTAATAATGCCATGGCAGCAGCAGTTCCGGATGCTTTATCTTCTGTAACCCCGATGAAAGCACCAATCAATGCCGTAGCAGAACATCCCAGTCCTGTTACCTTGGTCATAAGAGCATGCCCGTTTTTGATCTGTATAGATTGATTTTGGCTAAGAATGATATCCGTTTCTCCCGATATACAGACGATGGTGTTATATCGGTTAACCAGGATTTGTGCGGCTTCAACAGCGTCATAGCTTGCTGCTGTACTGTCGACTCCTTTAGTGACGGTTGTATGGGTTTTGGCCAGAGCAATAATCTCTGAAGCATTTCCCCGGATTACGGTAGGATGAAATTGTAATAGGTGCTGCAATGTCTGGTCCCGAAAAGAAGTAGCTCCCGCACCTACCGGATCCAATACCCATGGCTTATGGAGCATATGCGCGGTTTCAGCGGCTAAACGCATGGATTCTGCCCAGTATTCATCAAGGGTGCCGATATTAACAACCAGAGCATGAGCTATACTGACCATTTCTTTGATTTCAGAATGCGCATGCGCCATAATAGGAGAGGCTCCAGCAGCCAGAAGGGCATTGGCTGTATTGTTCATCACTACATAGTTGGTAATATTGTGAACCAGAGGAGACTTTTGTCGTACAAGCTGAACGTGTTGCCAGAGAATTTTTTCCATTGTTATTATTCAAAATAAAATAGCTTTAGGAAAAATCCGAAACAAAAAGACATAAGAAATCATGTCATTTTGCTTTTCCCTACGTCGGTGTAAGCCGTATCAGGTTCAAAGGGACTCTCTCAATTCTTTTCAGAATACCCCTAAAGCAAAACAAATGTATAAAAATTATCACAGGAAGCAAAGACCTTTAACAGATTTTGCTGAGCGTCTATCATCTCTCTACCAGCTCTTTCACCGGTTCTCCGTAGTAATCAATCTCTGTTGTTTTGATTTGAAGAAGCTGGTACCATTTTCTGAAAGCTCCTATGAAAACAATCAGCATCAGGACCATGGCCGTTACGGCTAAGGCAGCTAATAAATACTGTTCTTTCGGAATATAAATGCTGGTCACCTGAATATATCCGGCCCAGAAAGTAATGATTGCCATAAAAACACCGGGAATAGCCGAGCATAATGCATACTTTCCTCTGTTCATCCTGATCAGCATCGTAGTACAGACAATCAAACCACAGGCAGCCAGCAGCTGATTACTAATGCCAAATAATGGCCAGATGCTGCTTACATTTCCGGTGTATACCAGATAGCCCCAGGCGAAAGTAAATAGCAAACTGCTGATGATAATTCCGGGAACCCAGTTTTTATCATTGAATTTTGGAACAACAGAACCCAGCATTTCCTGTAGAAAGAAACGTCCCACTCTGGTTCCTGCATCAATAGCCGTAAGGATGAATACCGCTTCAAACATGATGGCAAAATTATACCAGTACGCTGTCAGTTGATCCATATAAGGGATTTTGTTGAAAATGTGAGCCATTCCCACAGCCAGCGAAACAGCACCACCGGTTCTTCCGTAAAGGTCAATACCAATTTTTTGAGAATAGTAATCAATATCAACTCCATGTAATGTAGGATGTGCAGCCAGAAATGAATCATAAGCGTCTTTCGGAGTATTGATGGCAAAATAATCACCGGGCATCAAGGTACATGCGGCGATCAGAGCCATAAGGGCTACAAAGCCTTCTACCAGCATAGCACCGTATCCTACGAAAAGAATTTCTTTTTCTTTATTGAGCATCTTGGGAGTGGTTCCCGTGGCGATTACCGCATGAAATCCGGAAATGGCTCCACAGGCAATTACAATAAAGATGAAGGGAAGTACCGGGCCGCCGATCACAGGACCGCCTCCATTTACAAATGCAGTAATAGCCGGCATCTGTACAGTAGGATGAATGACAATGACGCCAATGGCCAGCATAATGATTGTCCCGATCTTAAGGTAGGTAGAAAGGTAGTCCCTCGGAACTAAAAGCAACCAAACCGGTAATACGGATGCCAGAAAACCATAAAGGGGGATGGCTATAGAGATGGTTTTAATATCCCAGGAGAATAAATTATTCATCGTAGGGTTCTGCATAAGACCATGTCCGCCGATAATGCCGGCAATTAACAGGATTCCTCCCAGAATACTGGCAAAGAGAACGCTGTTTTTTTTGTAACGCATGATCAATCCCATGATGATAGCGATGGGCATTGTGATGACTACTGTAAAGAGTGACCATGAGGCTTCATGCATCGCATTGATACAGGCAAGGGATAACCCCGCAAGTGTAAGAATTAATATAAACAGGATCGCAAAGCCGGCTACGGTTCCCGTAGTTTTACCGATTTCTTTTGAAGCAATAGTGGCGAGACTTTGCCCTTTATGCCGTACAGAAGCAAACAATACAACCATATCGTGCACCCCGCCACCCAGCACGCAGCCTATCAGGATCCACAATGCACCGGGAAGATATCCGAATTGGGCGGCGAGAACAGGTCCTACCAAGGGCCCGGCAGCAGCAATGGCTGCAAAGTGATGCCCGAAAAGTACGTTTTTATTTGTTGCTACATAATCTTTACCGTCGGCAAATTCCACGGCAGGGGTCGTATGTTGATCATTAAGCCGCAAGACTTTGTTTGCAATAAAAATACCGTAAAAACGGTAGGCAATAGCAAAAATAAGTACAGATACGAATATAAGGGTTAGAGCATTGATATTGTCCAAGAAATCCATATTCTTCAGGTTTTAAAGTAAATAATTTAAAGTATTGTCTTTTTTGTTGAGAATAAATTAAATATTAGCCAAGGTAATTATTTTTTAAATAAAAACTAACGATATGTATATCAATCTAGCAAATTTTTTGCTCCGTTTTTATCTGTACTTTTATTTATGGATGTTTAAACAATTTTAACAGATCTAAAGTATAGTTTTATTTTTTCTGCGAAACAATAAAATCTACTGTCTGATCTGTCATTTTATCAAGAGCGGTTTTATCTGTTGTGGAAAAACTGTGCACTCCGTTGTCAATAATAATTAAGGAAGTTTCTACTTTGGCTCTTTTAAGTCTTCTGTACAATTTCTTAGACTGGCTTAAAGGAACGATCTTATCTTTGTTTCCCTGGACAATTAAGGTCGGAACTCCTGTTTCAGTATATGTTGAAGGAGATATTGTTTTGAGATAATCGATGGCTCTGTCCTGATCTTTTTGCAGATCGTATCCTGAGATTCCTTTTACCAGACCTTGCTGTAAGCTTACAATCTTTTTTGAAATCATTCCTACCATAGCTACCGGAATAGTCCCCAGTCTGGTATGGAAAAGCTTGTTCAGATCTACCGGTCCGTAATGATCGACAACATAATTCACTTTTGCAGAATATGGTGAAAGGTCAGGGCTTCCTTTAAATGTATCATCGGGAGTGTAGGCTGCTACGAGAGACAGATGCGCACCGGCTGATGCCCCGAAAAGGCCAATATTGTTGGTGTCGAAATTATATTTTTCAGCATTTTTCCTTACCCATCGCACCGCGTCCTTGGTGTCTTGCAATGGGAGAGGGAAGTGGGTGCTGTCATTGAGAAGGGTGTAGTTGATACTGATAACGGCATATTGTTTTGCCATCAGTTTGGCGATCGTGTTTTCCAGGTAATTATCTGCATATACGGCTTTGCTGCCTTCTATCCATCCGCCGCCGTGAACATAAATCAATACCGGAAGTTTGCCTGAGATATTTTTCGGAGTGTAAAGATCCAGAGCCAGGGAATCTCCTTTTTTACCGGTTTTATAACCAATATTTTCAGAAATTGTAGCTATTTCAGGGAGGAGTGTACTTTTTGCCCTTTTCACTTTTTCAGGTGACTGAGAAAATGATTGAGCAAAAGTAAGGGAAGACGAATTTAAAAATAAAATAAAAAACAGGCTTGCAAGAAACCTGTTAATCGATATGTAGTTAAATAATTTCATACTGTTTTTTTGAGAGAATCTTATTTTACTAACTCCTCAAAAAGTTTACCAAAAGTGGCTTCAAGGTCCATAGATTTTCCGGGATGAGGTCTTGAAGTTTGAACGACCGCACTTCGCACGGCAGTTAACCAGCGGAAACGCTCCGGAATATCAAGCTGGGCAATCGGCCCTCCTTCTTTATCGCCATTGGCAATTTTCTGAAAACTTGTCAGATTCTGAATAATATCATCATAATCCAGCTTGCTGTGCATCAGTTTAAATTTATCCGGACACAAATAGAATTCTACTTTGATGAATTTTTCTTTTTTTGAAAACATCACTAATCCGATATTGAAAAATTCTTCTCTTTCAACTTTGGGTACCAGGCGTATTACCGCATATTCATATATTTTATCCTCTTGCATTTTTAGCTTCGTTTACAAAGATTTGAGAATTTTCTAATCTGGTTTTCATAAACTGAAAATAAATCTCGCGAATTTCATCGGGAGTTTCATCAGCATCATTCCAGTGCAGCCAGTCTTCAGGAATAGAATTGACAATATCTCTGAAAAGATCGTCATTCAGTACTTCATGAGCAAATCTGTCTGCTTCATCAAGCATTTTAGCTTTAGGCAGCAGTACGTGGTCTTTCACATATTTGAAAGGTGTTTTTGCCGCAGCATCAAAATTCTGCCATGAATGATGAAAGTAGAACGAAGCACCATTATCAATAATCCAAAGTTCTTTATGCCACATCAGCATATTGGTATTTCTAAAAGTACGGTCGATATTGGTAATAAATGCATCCAGCCACACTATTTTTGATGCCAACAGCGGATCGACACTCACACCCGGATCATAGGTAATGGAGCCGGAAAGATAATGTAGTCCAAGGTTCAGACCTTCTGAAAATTTCAACAGATCCTGTATTTCTTCGTCTGCCTCGGTTCTGCCAAAATCAGCATCAAGATGGATAAAAACAAGCTCAGGAATCTTTAATCCCAATGCTTCCGTAATCTTTCCTCCTAAAAGTTCAGAGATCAGCATCTTCACCCCATGGCCGGCACCACGGAATTTTAACACATATTTGAAATCATCATCAGCCTCTGCCAGAGCCGGAAGTGAACCTCCTTCTCTCAGTGGCAGAATGTAACGCTTCACGGTTACAGTTCTTAAATTCTGCATGACACAAAAATAAGCTTATTTTTTTATAGTTTTTTTCATAAATTTCGATTAAAATTAATTGTATTTGTCGTATGAATCTGACTATTAAGAAAAATATAAGGCTGGAAAATCCGGAAACAAGAAGCTTTCTTGCGGATAGCTTCTATACTGAAGGACGTGAAAAACAACCTTTGATCATCTTTGTTCATGGCTATAAAGGCTATAAAGACTGGGGTGCCTGGGATCTGATGGCAAAAAAGTTTGCGGAAGCAGGTTTTTTCTTTGTAAAGTTCAATTTTTCACATAACGGAACAACGGTAGAGGATCCTCTTAATTTTGCAGATCTTGAAGCATTTGGAAATAATAATTACTCAAAGGAATTATCTGATCTTGGTTTAGTGATTGACCATTTTATTGCAAATCCCCAAGTGGATGAGGAAAAAGTCATTCTGATCGGTCATAGCAGGGGTGGCGGCATTTCTATCATTAAGACCTTTGAAGATGAAAGAATCAACGGATTGATTACGTTGGCAAGCGTTGATACGCTGGAGCGGTTTCCGACAGGAGAACTTCTTGAGAACTGGAGAAACAAAGGGGTGTATTTTGCTTTTAATGGCAGAACCAAGCAGGAGATGCCCCATTATTACCAGTTTTATGAAAATTATAAACAAAACGAGCATCGTTTTGATGTAGAACGCGCTGCTGAAATGGCTAAAGCCCATATGCTGATTGTTCATGGAACGGATGATGAAGCGGTAGAGGTGAAGCAGGCAGAGCATCTCCATATTCTTCATCCCAATTCGGAATTATTCCTTATTGAAAATGCCAATCATACGTTTGGAGCTAAAGAACCCTGGACAGAAGACGAACTCCCTAAAGACCTGAATACTTTGACAGAAAAATGTATTGATTTTATCAACAAGAAGATGTTTTGAAAAAAAGGTTTTTAAAATAAAGTAATTTGAAATACGTTATACTATTAAATCACCATATTAAATTAATTATGAAAAAGGTTATTGCAGGCGCATTGGCGCTATCATTATGTACAGCTGTAGTTTCTTGTAAGAAAGAAACGCAAACTCAATCTTCTGTAAGCACAGATACACTGGCTACCGTACTTCCAAAGGATTCCGGAGCTGCGCCAAAGACTGATTCGGTATCGTCAGCACCTTCAGCATCCGCCGGCATAGAGTCTATTACTAAGAATGACGGAAAGTATCCGCATGAAGTGAAGCTGTTTGAAGATAAAGCTTTTACAGACAGGCTGAAAAAAATCTTAGGAAAAGAATATGACGGAATGGTAACAGCGTTCAGCGTAGAAAGCCCTATAGTATCTGAAAACGGGATTTATAAACTGCACGGATGCAAGCAGCATGACTGTCCGGGGTATGCCACATCTATCTATTATGATTCTAAAAATGACAACCTGAATGTCTCTATTGATAAAAACGGAAAGATTTCAGATTTTACAGAAAACGGAAAGATTTCGGTTTCAGAATCTTTGAAATCTAAATAGAATAAAATATTACAATGTAACGAAAAAAGGAGTGAAACTGTCACTCCTTTTCTATTGAATATCGTCTGTTTTTACGGCGTTCTTTTTTAGCGATTTTAACAGAGCCCTGAAGTTTTTCATGGTCATCATTTCTGTTGACGGATCGAAGACGGTGGCCTTTTGATCTTTCTCTACAGAAACTTCTGAAGATGCTTTGAGGGAATATATTTTTTTCATGGTGCCAATGTCATACACCTCCATCATGGCAAATGTTTCATTCTTTTTATATTCATACTGAAGGCCAATGGAATTATCCAGGCTATTTCGCACCTTTAAGGTATAAATATTGACCAGAAAATTATAATCAGAATTGTTTTTCAACACTTCAAGATCTTCAATTTCGGGTTCAAACGGTATGCTGTTTTGAATGATATTTTCCGCTTTTGCTGTTTTTAAATCAGAGGCTTTACCATTGCTTAATTTCTGAAATAGTTCCAGGACTTCTTTGCTCATCATTTCTCTGTGATGAGTGCTTACACCGGTTCGGATATCATTGATCAGCCATTTTTTGTCTTTTGAAAAGACGAGCGATTTACTATAGATCCCGTAATCTTTTCTTACCGGATAATAACAGGATTGCAGTGCTATCACCAGCAAAAATAAGAAGATAAGCTTTTTCATGGCCGTCCCGAATTATTTAATTAAAACCTTCCAGGCTTCTTCGATTTTACTTTCAAGTAATAATTTCTGTGCATCCTGATGAACATTTTCATCCGCATGGTATTCTCCTGACGGCAATACTTCAACGTTGGCCAGCATTCCCAGGTCATTTCCTGTAAAGATCGTACTGTATTTGATGGCATCCGGTAATAGATCAAAGCCGATTCCTTTTGTTACCAAAGGCTTGGGAACTTCGAAAAGGCTGTTTTCATTACTTCTCGAATACCAGTTGCTGCCTAACCGTGCCACCATATCCAGTTTTTGCTGATCAAGGTTTCCGGCCTCATTCAGGTATTCCTCTCTGATATGAATCTTCTGCACTTCACAAATAACCAGATTTCCGGCACCTCCCAGGTCACCCAGAGATTTTATTTCTAAAACTTTACATTCAAAATTAACAGGACATTCTTCAATGAGTTTAGGTTTCACCAGATCAGCATCTTTCATCGTCAGGCCAGACTTGATAAATTCGTTTACTCCTGTTTCATATTCTGTTGACGCCAAAGAAATCTGTTGTACAATGGGAAAATTAACAGTTCCAATCACAACTTCCGGAACTTCGAGAACATTCTCAAGGGTATGTTTGGTCGTATTATCCCGTACTCTCCTTGAGGGTGAAAAGATCAGGATCGGAGGAACGGTACTGAACATGTTGAAAAAGCTGAACGGAGATAAGTTTTGGCTACCGTTTTTATCCACTGTAGAAGCCAATGCAATCGGACGCGGTGACACGGCTGTCTGCATGATGGTTTGTAGCTGTACGGAGGTTATTTCAGAGGGGATTACTGTTTTCATATTTATAGCTATAAAAAAATCATATAACCACAAAAGTCACAAAAGTCTTTAGGCAAATATTGCTAATCATTAAAGCTCAAAAAAGCATATCATAATATTTGTTGACAAAAGTTTCTTGTCCATCATGATAAAGATTTTTTACATTAAAATTGACTAATATGCCTTTTGGCTTTTTCATCAAATTAATATAGTTTAAAAGCTGAGCCCTATGAACATCATTTAATTAAGCTACTGATTTTATCTCAATAACAATTAAATCTTCAATTAAAAAATCACAAAAGAAATCACAATGAATTTCTTTTCCTTTGTAATTTACAGGAACTTTCAGCTCTGATTTAAAATTAATATTTCTTAATCTGAATTCTTCTTCAAGGCATTTATGGTAGACACTTTCTAATAAACCGGCACCCAGAATTTTGTGAACTTCTATGCAGGCGCCGTTTATCTTGTAGGTCAAATCAGTTAAATATGACTGAGTAATCATAAATCCTTTTGTGACTTTTGTGGTTAATCTTTAATCTTAAAGTGTTGGAATAATTTTACCGGAAACTTCACCGAAACCTACTCTGATTCCATCTTTTTCAGCCCATGCTTTCATGGTAACGGTATCATTGTCTTCGATGAATTTTCTTTCTTCTCCGTTGCTTAATGATAAAGGATTTTGGCCTCTCCATGTCAGTTCAAGCATTGAGCCGAAAGATTTTGGATCGTTTCCTGAAATCGTTCCGCTGGCATACATATCACCTACTTCCACATTACATCCGTTGATGGTGTGATGGGCAAGCTGCTGGGTCATATTCCAGTACATGTGCTTGTAATTGCTTTCACAGATCAGGTTTTGATCTCCGTTTTCAGGCTGGATGTAGACTTCAAGATTGATATCGTAATTTTTGTCTCCTTCAAATTTTAAATAATCCAAGACCTCAGGATCCTGTACCGGTGAAGCTGTTTTGAATGGCTCTAAAGCCTCGAGAGTAACTACCCAGGGTGAAATGGATGAGCCGAAGTTTTTCGCCAGGAATGGTCCGAGAGGAACATATTCCCATGACTGAATATCTCGTGCAGACCAGTCATTGAAAACCACCATTCCGAAGATGGCGTCTTCAGCATCTTTTGTAGAAATACTTTCACCCATCTCGGTATTTTTGTTGATGATAAAAGCCATTTCCAGTTCAAAATCCAGCTGCTTGCACGGCCCGAAAACAGGTTTGTCTGCATCGGCAGGTTTCATTTGTCCTTTCGGACGGTTGATATCGGTTCCGGAAACGACGATAGAGGAAGCTCTTCCGTGGTAACCTACCGGTAAATGTTTCCAGTTTGGTAACAATGCATTGGCAGGATCACGAAACATTTTTCCTACGTTGGTAGCATGTTCGATGCTGCTGTAGAAATCCGTATAGTTCGGGATATGAACAGGCATCATCATTTTTATTTTATCCAGGTCGTAGAATGCTTCTTCAATAGTTTTCTGATCTTTTGACAGAGCTGAACCTTCCTGTAATAAGGTCTGGATTTTGGTACGAACGGCATTGGTGACCGGCTTACCCAATTCGATAAATTCGTTGATGGTATAGGCTTCAAAAACATTGTCGTTTAAACCTTCAATATCTTCAAAATACCCAAGGTCATATAATGTGGCAAGATCAATAACCTGATCACCGATTCTCGTACAACATCCGATGAATTCTTTATTAAAAACTGCGACTCCGAAAGGAATATTGTGTATAGAAAAATCCGAATTTGAGGAATAGTCTACAAATGATTTCATAAGTTTAGATTTTGAGTTAGTTAAAATAGTATTCCGAGAAGTTTCAGCTCCTTTGAATGTTTATTTTGCCTTTTGGGGTTTGGAATAGGATTCTTCATCAATCCATCTGTCTCTGGTATTGACATCGATAAGATACAGAATATTATCCTGCTGGGTGAGCAGTAAAGTCTTGGTGACAGGGAGAGGTACTTTTTTACCTTCAAGCATATCTGCCCGTAAAGAAACGATATTCTTTTTTCTGATAATATCTCCTGTAAAGACATTGGAACTACTTTCTCCGTTGGTTTTATCATCAAAAACTTCCACGTAGGTGGCATTGTTTCCTTTGATGATAATGAAGTCCCTTTCTGTATGGTCTGTTTCATCTTTGATGAAGACAAACTTTTTGTTGTCAATATTTACATTTTCAAGATGCTGGTTGATGCCTTTTCTTGCTTCAAGTCTGTCAAGAATTGCATTCAATGTTCCGTATTGTGCTTTTAAGCCTAAAGAGCCAAAGAATAGCATTCCGATTACAATTTTTTTCATAAGCTGTGTTTTATAAAAAAGTTTTGTCAAGACTTTGCATCCTGACAAAACTTATTATTTTTCGTTAAATTAAAGATTACCTCTTCTTTCCTGTTCTCTTTCTAATGCTTCGAATAAAGCTTTGAAATTTCCGGCTCCAAAACTCTGTGCACCGTGTCTTTCAATGATTTCGAAGAATAGAGTAGGACGGTCTTCTACAGGCTTGGTAAAGATTTGTAAAAGATATCCTTCTTCATCATGATCAATAAGTATACCTAAATCCTGAAGTTTTTTAAGATCTTCATCAATATGACCTACTCTTTCAGGAACCATATCATAATAAGCTTCCGGCGGTGCAGAAAGGAATTCTACGCCACGTTTTTTCAATTCAGTCACCGTATGGATGATATCTTTTGTAGCGACAGCAATGTGCTGCACACCTTCACCTTCGTAGAAATCAAGGTATTCTTCTACCTGAGATTTCTTTTTACCTTCTGCAGGCTCATTGATAGGGAATTTTGCATATCCGTTTCCGTTTGACATTACTTTAGACATCAATGCAGAATATTCTGTGTTGATCTGCTTGTCATCAAAAGAAAGGATATTGACAAATCCCATTACTTTTTCGTACCATTCTACGGTAGGAATCATTCTGTTCCAGTCTACATTTCCTACACAGTGGTCTACATACAATAAACCGGCTTCTTCAGGTTTGTAGTCGCTTTCCCATTTTTCATAACCCGGCATGAAAGCTCCCGTATAATTTTTTCTTTCAATAAACATGTGAACGGTTTCTCCGTAAGTATAAATCCCGGACATTCTTACTTCACCATGCTCGTCAGTCAGAGTAACCGGCTCTAAGTACGGTTTTCCACCTCTTTTGGTAGTTTCTTCAAAGGCTTTGTAAGCATCATCTACCCAAAGTGCCAAAACTTTCACTCCGTCTCCGTGTTTTTTTACGTGTTCATTGATAGGAGATTCAGACGTAAGTCCTGTTGTTAAAATCAGTCTGATTTTTCCTTGCTGAAGCACATAAGATGCACGGTCTCTTACTCCGGTCTCAGGACCGGCATAAGCTACAGACTGAAAACCAAAGGCAGTTTTATAATAATGGGCAGCCTGTTTTGCATTTCCTACATAAAACTCAATGTAATCTGTACCGTTGATCGGTAAAAAATTCTCTGCTTGAGCAATCTTTTCGGCGAATGTAAGTGTTGACATATTTTCTCTTTTACTTTTATTTTATTGGTATGCAAATTACAAAAAACTTGGATATAGCGAAAATATTCAGCCAGATTACTTAAATATATTTAACATAAAGTTAAAGAAGTGTTCACTTAAGTATATTTAAGTTTCTTACGTTTAAAATCAGCTGCCTACATTTGTAATACAAAAGACAAGTGAAAAAAATGTTTTCGAACATGAAAGCCGCAGAGATGATCTGCGGCTTTCTTATTTTTTAAACGGTTTCAATGATTCTGTTTAACCTTCCGGCGTCGGGATTGTAGTTGTCCCATATCTTCCATGTGTTGTCTATTTTCCGTATAAAATAGATCTGGGTACTGAGTTGATTTACAAAATGCTCTTCTCCGGTTTCCCCTACTTTGAATAGAAGATTCCAGAATTCCTGAGATTCCAGGATTTTTTTGTCAGGTTCGTCGGTTACTACATGAATGTCAAAAACTTCATAGTTGGACCGATTGTTTTTAGTAACCAGTTGGAAATCTTTATCACATAATTCTTTGCTGAACTGTGAAACTCTCTCCAAAAACGGAGAGTCATCAAATACGAGTTCTTTGAAAAGTTCCGTATTGTGGGCAGGAAACTGTTTACAGAATTCAAAAGCAGTGGCACAGTAGTCATACACCATTTGTGTCATAAATGAATGGTCGTCTGTATCTTTATTTTCCTGCTTTTTATGTCTTACAGAAAGAATATAGTCGTTCAGGTCTTTGTAGCCCAGAAATATGCAGATTTTGTCGAGGGTTTTCAAAAACCTCAGATCACTGTGGGTTTTGTCCTGATAGTCATTTTCAAAAAAGCGTTGTAAAGTAACATGTGAAATAGTGTTTCCTATTTCAAATTTTTTTCCTCCTTTTAATTCTTCAGCTTCAGACAGTTCTTCTTTGATGATTTCGGAAAGAATTATATAATGGCTTCTTTTCCATTCACTCACATTCCCCAAAACAGAATTGGTTACTTTGGAATGTTTTACAACTTCATCCCGTATCGAATTATATATAGTTTTCAATTTCCTTGTTTTACAGAGAGTTTTATCAAAAATACTGCCAAAATGTTAAAGCTTTTTTTGTGAATTATTTGTTTGAGTTGAAAATATGTTTTTTGAAAATTAAACAAAAAGCATTGAAAGGTTGTTTTACTGGCTGATTATCAGTGTTTAAATCTCTCAAACGCTGCTCTCTCCAACATTTCCCTGTCATCGGGATGCGCAATGCTGATCAGCTCCTGAGCTCTCTGGCGGAGGTTTTTACCATAGAGGTAGGCTGTTCCGTACTCGGTAACGACATAGTGGATATGCCCTCTGGTAGTTACCACTCCGGCTCCCTGTTTAAGATAGGGAACAATCCTTGAAATCCCTTTTTTGGTCCTTGAAGTAATTGCGATAATAGGCTTTCCGTCTTCACTTAAAGCAGCACCCCTCATAAAGTCCATCTGTCCTCCGATTCCGCTGTATTGCAAAGTTCCGATAGAATCAGCACAGACTTGCCCCGTAAGGTCAATTTCAATAGCAGAATTGATGGCTACAAGCTTTTTATTTTTCATAATGTTGATAGGGAAGTTAACTTCACTCACATCTCTGAAGGCAAAAACGGTGTTATCATCTACATAATCATATAATTTTCGGGTTCCAAAACAGAAGCTTGTGATGGTCTTGTTATCATTGTAGCCCTTGTATTTATTGTTGATGACATCATCCTGAATCAGGTCGATGACTCCGTCACTTAGCATTTCAGTATGGATGCCCAGGTCTTTGTGATTGTGTAAACACTTTAATACTGCGTCAGGAATGGTTCCGATTCCCATTTGCAGGGTAGATTTGTCTTCAATAAGCTCTGCGACATTTTTTCCTACGAGCATTTCTTCGGGGCCAACTTTTGAGCCGTAATCTACAGTGTGAAGCTCTTGTTCATGCCAGACCAGCTTGTGAATTCTGCTGATGTGAATCATACCATCTCCATGCGTTCTCGGCATTCTGGGATTAACAAGGGCAACAATGATTTTTGCTGTGTCAACGGCTGCTCTGGCGATGTCTACGGAGGTTCCTAAAGTACAGAAGCCATGTTTATCCGGAGGTGAAACGGTAACCAAAGCGACATCCAACGGTAAAATATTTTTCCGGAACAGAATAGGAATTTCACTTAAAAATACAGGGACAAAGTCGCCCCTGTCTGAGTTGACAGCATCACGTACGGGTGTAGACACAAATAGTGAATTGATAAAGAATTTGTCTTTATACTCCGGTTTTGCAATTTCGATATTTCCCTGTTGGGTTATTGAGACCATTTCTACATTATCCAGCCTGTGAGACTGTCTTGCCAGCTCATCGATCAGGTAGTTGGGAGTACATGCACTGCCGTGAAAAAATACACGGTTTCCGCTTTTTATGGTATATATTGCTTCTTCTGCGCTTATGTAATTTTGCATACTTTATCTTTTAATACTATTTATGACTGCTAATGATCACATCTTCTTATCTCATAAAATATCTATCCTCTCTCTCAAAGATAGCTTTTATATTTTTACTTATTCTAATTATTTTGTGAATATTATGAAGACTTTTGTCATATTAAATGCAATTACTATAACAACAAAAATATAGGGTCAAATGCATTGCACTCAACCCTATGGTATAATTTTTTTAATTTTTAATTGGAAATTTCTACTTCTGTAGCTTGTTTCATACTTCCTGTCTGGGCAAATCTCAGATGCCAGCTGAATGATTCTTCCAGCAGGTGAGGAGTATGGCCACCCCTCTCACAAGCTCTGTCAAAATACGATTGCAATTCTTCTCTATACTCTGGGTGAACACAGTTGTCTATGATTTTCTGAGCTCTTTCTCTTGGCGCCAGCCCTCGCAGGTCAGCCAATCCGATATCGGTTACCAGAATATCAACATCATGTTCTGTATGGTCGGTATGAGAAACCATAGGAAGCACATGCGAAATATTATTGCCTTTTGAAGCAGCCTGAGTGACGAAAATACTTAAATAAGCATTTCTGGCAAAGTCTCCAGAACCGCCGATCCCATTCATGATTTTGGTTCCGCCGATGTGGGTAGAGTTTACATTTCCGTAGATATCAAATTCAATAGCCGTGTTGATGGCAATCACCCCCAATCTTCTGATCAGGCCTGGTGTATTGGAAATATTCTGGGGTCTTAAGACAAACTTTTCTTTATATTTTGAAAGGTTTCCTAACACTCTTTCATAGCATTCCTTAGAGACGGTAATGGAAGATGCAGAGGCAAAACTTAATTTCCCTGAGTCTATCAAATCAAAAGTACTGTCCTGAAGGACTTCAGAAAACATCGTTAAATCATAGAAGTTACTGTCTTTAAACCCTGTAAGTACAGCATTGGCTACTTTCCCGATGCCTGCCTGAAGGGGAAGTAAGCGGTCGGTAAGACGTCCCAGCTGTACTTCGTTTTCAAAGAATCCGAGAAGATGTCTGGCAATGGCTGTGGTCTTTTCGTCCGGTTCCGCAATATCTGCCGGGCTGTCTTTAAGATTGGTGAAAACAATTGCCTCTATTTTATCAGGATCAACAGGAATACTTTTTCTTCCGATCTTGTTCCATGGGGCTACAATAGGAATAACGTTTCTGTAAGGATAATCTTCTGCCTGATAAATATCGTGGATTCCGTAGACTTCTTCAGGAACTTCGGTATTGATTTCAATGATGACTTTTTTGGCTAAGGCAGCAAAGGTGACTGAATTTCCCACGGAGGTAGTAGGAACAATGCTTCCGTCTCTTTCAATATAAGCCGCTTCGATAACCGCTACGTCGATGCTTTGTAAATTTTTGGTGTGGAGAAGTTCGGCACTTTCGCTCAAATGCTGGTCGATAAAGAGAATTTCACCATTATTGATCTTATTCCTTAAAATAGGATCTACCTGGAAAGGCATCCTTTTCCTGATGACATCAGCTTCCGCTAATTTTCCGTCAGTACCGTGCCCCAGCGAAGCGCCGGTCATTAATGTTACTTTAAGGTTTTCTGTTTTTCCTCTTTCTGCCAGGGCAGGTAAAATAGCTTTGCTGTCTCCTGCTTTAGTAAAGCCGCTGGACCCGATGGTCATCCCGTCTTTAATGATTTTAACAGCATTTTCAGCTGTTGTTACTTTTTGGTGTAGACTTTCTAATCTGATTCTTTCTAACATGTAATCTTGATTTTTATTAAACCACCATTACTTAGGATGCGTTATGAAAAATAATGATGGCCATATGTGAACCATACCTTACAAATTTACAAAAAAAGACGCTTTAAATAAAGGATTTAAAGCGTCTTTTGTATGTGTTCAGTAATACTTTTTTGATCGTTATAACAAGTTTATTCCAGCCATGAAGTTTTGTATGACGGATCTTCCACTTTTAAAGCTTCTTCCGTGATTTTTAACGGACGGAAAGGATCTACCATTACTGCATATTCTTCGGTGAACTTTTTCCCGATACTTCTTTCCATAGCGCCAGGGTGAGGCCCGTGTACGATGCCTCCCGGGTGAAGCGTGAAGTCCATCAGGTCGATATGATTTCGGCTCATAAAATCTCCCTCCGTATAGAACAATACTTCATCAGAATCGATATTTGAGTGGTTGTAAGGTGCCGGAATCGCTTGTGGATGGTAATCATACATTCTTGCACAGAAAGAACACACTACGAAATTATGCCCTTCAAAGTTCTGATGTACCGGAGGAGGCTGGTGAATTCTCCCTGTGATGGGTTCGAAGTTTTTGATATTAAATTTATAAGGATAAAAATATCCGTCCCAGCCTACTACATCAAACGGATGTGTTGCATAGATGAAATCTGTAATCTGGTTTTCTTTTTTTACTTTGATTAAAAATTCTCCTTTTTCATCAACAGGTTCTTTGAAAGCAGGAGCAATCATATCCCGCTCACAAAAAGGAGAATGTTCCAAAAGCTGCCCGAATTCATTTCTGTATCTCTTCGGAGTGTAAATAGGAGAGTGGCTCTCCAGGACAAAAAATACGGTATCATCAGATTTTAATTCTACCTGGTAAATGGTTCCTCTCGGGATAATCAGATAATCACCGGTTACAAAATCAAGATCTCCTACAAATGTTTTTAAAACTCCGGTTCCCTGATGAACATATAAAAGTTCGTCACATTCAGCATTTTTATAGAAATAATCCATCGATTTTCTTGGCTTTGCCAATCCCATTTTCAGGTCGTTGTTCATCAAAAGGATCTTACGGCTGTCCATAAAATCATCTTCAGGAGTGACATTCATTCCCTTAAACATTCTTGGAGTAATGTTTTTTTCTACCGCAATTTTGGGCGTTACATCCTTAGGCTCACCAATTGATTTGATCTGCGTGGGGCGGTGAATATGATATAACAGTGAAGAAATTCCATGAAAGCCTTCTGTTCCAAAAAGCTGCTCATAGTAAAATTTATCTTCCGGAGACTTAAAGATAGTGTGTCTTTTTGGTGGGATATTTCCCGCTAGATGATATCTCATTTTACTTTCATATGTAGTTTCTCAAATTTAATCATTTTTCATGAATTGATTATACCAATATTTTTTTAGGTGTTTTGTGTTTCGAAAATAATTGTTAGCTTTGTCTAACAATTATTATTTCATGAAACGAATATTATTCTCTGTTACTTTTTTATCCTCCTATTGTTTTGCTCAGCAGACCGACAGTTTAAGTTTATCTCCAAACAAAAACATAGATTCTGCAAGGGTTTCGAAAAAAGAGATGAAAACAAGTACGATCGATGATGTGGTGGTTACCGGAACCATAAAACCGGTCAGCAGGTCAAAAAGCCCTGTAGCAGTAGAAATCTACAGTCAGAAATTTTTCCAGAAAAATCCGACGCCAAGTATTTTTGAAGCCATTGCCATGGTGAACGGGGTAAAACCTCAGCTTAACTGTTCGGTTTGTAATACCGGAGATATTCATATCAACGGATTGGAAGGACCTTACACAATGATTCTGATTGACGGAATGCCGATAGTAAGTTCTCTTTCCACAGTCTATGGATTAAGTGGTATACCCAACAGCCTTGTGGACAGGATAGAGGTGGTTAAAGGACCGGCCTCTTCAATTTACGGTTCTGAAGCGATGGGAGGAGTGATCAATATAATTACCAAAAATGCATTAACAGCTCCCAAGTTAAGCGTTGACCTCATGACGAGCACCTGGGCTGAGAATAATCTGGATCTTTCCACTAAGTTTAATGTGGGAAAGAAGGCGGCGTCTTTATTAAGCTTGAATTATTTTAGTTTTCAGGAAAGAATAGATCAGAATAAGGATAATTTCACTGATACCACTTTACAAAGCAGAATTTCTGTTTTCAACAAATGGAATTTCCAGCGAAAAGATAACCGGCAGGCGAGTTTTGCGATGAGATACCTTTATGAAGACCGTTTTGGAGGTGAAATGCAGTGGAACAAATCTTTCAGAGGAAGTGATGAGGTCTACGGTGAAAGTATCTATACCAACCGTGCAGAGATTTTCGGATTGTATCAGTGGCCGATGAAAGAACATATTGTTACTCAGTTCTCTTATAATTATCATGACCAGAATTCTTTTTATGGGGCTAATCCATATAATGCTCTGCAGAAAGTAGCGTTTGTACAGACCTATTGGGACAGGAGTTTCGGAAAACACGATATTACAGCCGGATTGACTTTTAAAAGAACTTTTTACGATGACAACACACCGGGAACCCTGGCTTCTGATGGAATCACCAATGCACCGATGAAGTCTCCGATATGGGGTGCTTTTATCCAGGATCAGTGGGAAATTAACGACAAAAATACGTTATTGCTGGGCTATCGTTATGATTACGATAAAGTACATCATTCGGTACATTCTCCAAGATTTGCATGGAAATTTTCCCCGAACCCTTACCACACCTTACGTTTCAATTTTGGAACAGGTTTCAGAGTGGTAAATTTATTTACGGAAGACCATGCAGCGTTGACAGGTTCCCGGGAAGTTGTGGTAAAATCAGACCTTCAGCCTGAAAGATCCGTAAACGGGAATTTGAATTATATCTGGAAAATTCCTGTCGGAACCCGGATGCTGCATCTTGATGCTTCGGCATTTTATACTTATTTCAGTAATAAAATTGTCGGTGATTTTGATTCTGACCCGAATAAAATTATTTATGATAACCTCCACGGATACGGAATCTCCAGAGGGGCTTCCCTGAATGTTGATTTTACATTCCAATTTCCGCTGAGTGTCAATTTGGGGGTAACCTATCTTGATGTGTACCAGAAATATGATAATGAAAATCAGAAAACACAGCAATTGCATGCTCCAAAATGGAGTGGAACTTATAATTTAACCTATAAATTTCCAAGTAATCTGACCATCGATTTTACAGGACAGTTTTACGGACCGATGAGGCTTCCTGTGCTGCCTGATGATTATCGTCCGGAATATTCACCGTTTTATTCTCTGGCTAATATTCAGGTTTCAAAAAGTTTCAAATCCGGATTTGAAGTGTATTGCGGGGTTAAAAACCTCTTCAATTTTACTCCGAAAGATCCTTTGATGAGACCATTTGACCCGTTCGATAAACACGTTAATGACCCCGTTAATAACCCGAACAATTATACTTTCGATACGGCATATGGCTATGCACCGATGCAACGTATCAGAGGATTTCTGGGAGTAAAATATACCCTGAAGTGAAAACTTTTATTTTATTTTTAATGTTTGTGCCCTGTCTTTGTCTGTCTCAGATGAAGACAGGCACTTTTTCTGAAATGGAGGTTTTGCAAAAAGAAGCTCCCAAGCCTGTGGTCATTCACCTTTACACAGACTGGTGTGCGGTTTGCAAAATAGAATCTTTCCGTCTGAATAAGGATAAGGACGTGGTAGATATAATGAATGAGCATTTTTATCTGATCAATTTTGAAGCTGAAAAAACCAGGGATAAAATTAATTTTCAAGGTCAGGAGTTTGAATATCTATCCAATGGAAGTTCCGGAATCCATGAACTGGCACTTGCACTGTCGAAAAATAAAAATCAGCCGGTCTATCCTTTGTGGGTATTCCTGGATAAGAATCAGAATTTAGTATATTATCAGGAAGGGCAGATGACACCTCAGCAAATGAAGCAGAAATTGAAAGAAATTTCTGCTCTATAATTTGGTATACTTTTATTGGAAAATGCAATGGAAGACGCAAGGATTTTATCTGCGATAAAATGGGATATATTTTTTAAAGCCACGAATGCACGGACAAAATTTATGTGTCTATGTGGTTTTAAAATTTTATATTACATAGACACATAGGCTTTGTGGCTTACATATAAAAAAAATCGTGCATTCATGGCAAAATATGATCGGTTTACACATGCTGAAAACCTTTGATTTTCTTGCTCCTTACAACATCTTGTTTATTTTATTTATGATTTAAAGTTTGTGAGAATTATCCCAATCTTTTAATCACTAGTATCCGCATCTATCAAAACAGCCAGCTGAATACAGGGTTCATCGGAACGGTTGCTCCACGCATGACGTGTTCCTCTTTGAATGACAATGTCACCGGATTTCAGGAGGGTTTCGCCTTCTTCCATGATCAGATACAGTTCACCGGAAAGGATAATGATATAATCTACAGTTTGAGTTTGGTGCATCATCGGATGAGGTTCATTTTTTTTCCATTCTATGCCTAAATTTTTATCCGGCGGAACGACTACATATCGGAAATAAGTGCCGTTTTTTGGTGTTTTCGGAAATCCGGTATTGGGAATTCTGGTTTCAAAATCCAGGCTTGCCGGCATTTTTTGTGTATTCCAAACATCAGAAATGATGAGTCCCGGAAAATGTTCTACAGCGTTTTCTACCGTTTGATCTTCGATGATAACTGATTTTCCGTCTTTGATTCCTGTGACGATGCGTCTTGGTATGGTCTTCATAGGTTAATGTTTCATGATAAGTTTATGGCCCCGGGTCTGGTTGTTTTTAAGAATCGAATGTGCCTGAAGAACTGTTTCCAAAGAAAGGTTACCGATTATTCTGTATTGGGGAGGTGCAATGATTCCGGATTCAATCATATTTTTGATTGTAATAAGACTGTCTTGATAGTAGTCGTACTTTTTGATCATACTGTAGGTATAATTAGAAATATTCATCATCAGAGCCCCTTTATTAAAGAGCATCTCGTGAGCGGTTTTAGTAACGAGAGCAGTTACATCCACATAGGTACCGTTAATTTTCAGTACTTCTGCCGTGGCTTCAGACATGGAGTTTCCCACCAGATCGATTCCATATTCGAAAGGCTGGTCATTATTGGCTTTTAAAATATTCTGGAGAAGATTTTCTTCTTTGTAATTGATAATCTGATGATTTTTCAACCCTATATTGATAAGGCTCTGCCTGTTTTCTTCACTGCCGACGGTTGCGGTAATTTGACGGATATTATGGGCTAATAAAAGTTTAACCAGAAATGACCCGACCCCGCCCGCAGCACCTGTGATAAGGATGGTATTTTCCGGATTTAATTTCAGACGGTTAAAAATCTGCAGAGATGTAAGTCCTACCGAGGGAATAGAGGCTGCCTGTTCAAAAGAAATATTGACTGGTTTAAAAGCAACAATAGCTTCGGGAACACAGATATATTCTGCGTATGTACCATTGCTTCCCATAGATCCACTGCCACAGAAGACTTCGTCTCCGATATTGAATCGGGTAACACCCGCTCCTTTTTCTACAACAATTCCGGATAGTTCACGGCCCAATATGGGTGAACTGATGAGTTTTCTCTCCAGCTCATTTTCGAGCATCTGATAATCGATGGGATTAAAACCGCTTGCTTTGATCCGGATTAAAACTTCATGATCTTTTGGAAGAGGTTTTTCTGCGGTACCATTTTCCAGGGTTCCGTTTTTATTTAAAATAACTGCTTTCATATGATTAATTTGAATACAAATGTAAAACGGGAATAGTTTATATTTGCTACTAGTTAACCAATGGTAACTAGTTACCTTCATGAAACTATTATGACAAAAATTATTGAAAACGGAGTTGAAAGAGAGGCAAGCTGTACCGAAGAACTGTTTGCGATGCGTGACAGCCTGGATGTCCTGGGAGGAAAGTGGAAACTGATGATACTGAGGTATCTTACCAACAGACCGGATCAGATGATCCATTTTAAAAAACTGGAACGAAGTATCGAAGGGATTTCTGCTAAAATGCTGAGTAAAGAATTAAAAGAACTGGAAACCAATTTACTGATCACAAGAACGATTCAGGATACGAAACCCATCACGGTAACCTATGCAGTAACTGAATATGGGAAATCAGTATTTCCGGTGACAGAAACCCTGGTGAACTGGGGAATACTTCATCGTGAAAAAATCAAAGAATCGATGGGATAATTATAATTAGCGGAAAAGGCAAAGATGTCGGAATATTATATGCGAAAAGACATTTTACATGATCTATATGTCTATGTGGTTTAAAATTTTTTACCATATAGACACATAGGCTTTTGAATGGCTATAAATTATTGTTTCGGCAGATCAGTGGAATCACTGAAATAGAAAAAAATCCTCACACTCGGGTAGAGTTGAGGATTTTAAGAAATACCAAATTGTATCGTTGTTTTATTTTTTATCCAGCCAGCTATTGATCAGTTCAGTGTGATCTTCCACCCACTTTTGAGCGGTAGCTTCCTTATTCTTGCTGGTTTCCATTTTCATTAACAGGTCATTCATCGTTTCATCGTCAAAATGAAGCTTTGAAAAAAATGTGGCCAACTCAGGGTGGTCTTGGGCAAAGCTTTTTCTTGAATAGGTTTTTATCTCTTCAGCTTCTCCATATATCTTTTTAGGATCATCTAGAAACTTCAGTTTCATTTTACCAAACATCCAGTGTGGCTGCCATCCGGTGACCACAACCCATTCGTTGCGCTGTATGGCATTCTGTAATTCAGTGATCATGGCAATGGTGGAGGAGTTGATCTGTTTGTAATCCAGGTTATAATCGACAATGGCTTTATCGGTTCCGGTCGTCAGTCCTGCTCCTTTTTCAATTCCAATAATTCTATGGCTGAATTGATTCTGATACTGGTTGAGTTCTTCGATAGAATGGATAGGGACATATTCAGGAACCACCAATCCTATACGTCCGTTATCATAATTCGTTCCCAGCTTCGTTAATCCGGGGAATTTTGCCAATTTTTTAGCATGGGTATGGGGAAGCCAGACTCCCATGAAAAGGTCTGTATCTTCATTATTCATCGAAGCCATAATCATATCGGTAGAAGCTTTTTGGATGATAACATGATAACCCTGCTTGTCCAGAATGGCTTTGGCGACGTGGGTCATGGCAACATCTTCTGCCCAGCCGTCTACCATTCCGATGGTGATATATTTAGAGTTTTTGATGTTTCCACATGAGTTTAATGCAGCGAATACTATCATTAACATGGGAAAGAACAGATATTTTAATTTCTTCATTTTATTGCTTTTTCTTTACAAATCCCTGGGTAATACGATCTAGGATAATGGCCAGGATCACAACAGACAGTCCACTTTCAAATCCTAATCCGATATCCAGGTTATTAATTCCTTCCAGCACTTTTTCACCGAGACCGCCTGCGGCAATCATTCCGGCAATCACTACCATGGATAATGATAAAAGTATGGTTTGATTGATCCCTGTTAAAATAGTCTTCATTGCTAAAGGCAGTTCAACTTTAAAAAGAATCTGACGGCTGGTCGCCCCAAAAGCTCTGGCAGCTTCCACGATATCTTTAGGAACAGATTCAATTCCTAATGTTGTTAATCGTACAGCCGGTGGCATGGCAAAAATAATCGTCGCAAAAGCACCCGGAACTTTCCCGATACTGAAGAACAGCACGGCAGGAATCAGGTAGACAAATGCGGGCATTGTCTGCATCAAATCAAGTAAAGGACGGATGATTTTTGCTGCTATTGTATTTTTTGCTGCCAAAATTCCAAGAGGGATGGAAATGACCAGAGCGGTAAGGGTTGATACAAAAATAAGAGCCAGGGTTTCCATGGTTTCTTTCCATAATCCCATTAAAAAGATTAAACTTAATCCTGCTAAAGTGACAACGGCAACTGCTTTTCCGGCTTTCCATAAGGCCAGTAAAGTAACAAATAGGATAATGACATAGAAAGGTGTGTTGATCAGCACCCATTCAATCCCCATGATAGAGGCATTTCCTACATGTTTTATAATATCAAATAAAGGTTTTCCGTTTTCTGTGAGCCAATTGATTGCAGTTTCTACATATTGACCTATATCTATAGTTTTATTCATCTTATTGATTGTTTGCGATTTCTTTTAATTCAATGATCTCTTCTTCGTTAAACTTGGTTGCTTCTATGACCAGAGATAACTGAGTCACAAGACCTAAAAATTTGTTGTTTTCATCTATTACAGCAATGGCGGATTTACTTCCGGAAATCAACGGGAGCATTTCTTCTACGGTAACTTCAGGATATACTGACGGAACATTACTGTTGATAATTGATTCCACGGTCGGTTCTTTCTTTTTGGCAATGCGGACGACATCATTAAGGGTTACAAAGCCCAGGAATTTATTTTGAAAATCGACGACTGGTAAATTTTCCAGTCCGGTTGTTCTCATTTTTCTTAAAGCTCCTTCAGGACCGTCTTTTCTGAAACGTACCACTGTTGCTTTGTCGAACATCAACGATCTTGCAGTGATGATGGTCTTACGGTCTACTTTTTCCACAAAGGCCTTTACATAGTCACTGGCAGGATTGGTCAGAATATCTTCAGCTGTTCCTATCTGTTCTATGACTCCGTCTTTCATAATCACGATACGATCCCCAATTTTAATGGCTTCGTCAAGGTCATGGGTAATGAAAACAATGGTTTTTTGCAGGGTATTTTGCAGTTCAAGCATTTGGTCCTGCATTTCAGATTTTATCAAAGGGTCCAGTGCCGAGAAAGCTTCATCCATAAGCAGAACTTCAGGATCGTTGGCCAAAGCTCTTGCTAATCCTACTCTTTGCTGCATTCCTCCTGAAAGTTGGGAAGGATACTGATTTTCAAAACCGTTTAATCCTACAATATCCAGTGCTTTTTGTGCTTTTTCATCGCGTGAGGCCTTGCTTTCTCCTCTGATTTCAAGTCCGAAGCCGGCATTATCTAAAATAGTGTGATGGGGCAATAATCCGAACTTCTGGAATACCATACTCATTTCCGTTCTTCTTACTTGCAGCAGTTCTTTATTATTTTTACCGGTGATATCATCGTCATTGATGTATACTTTTCCGGATGTAGGCTCATTAAGCCTGTTGAGACAGCGCAGCAGGGTAGATTTTCCGCTTCCTGACAATCCCATGATGACAAAGAATTCACCTTCATAGATTTCAAAACTTGCTTTGTTGATCCCAACGGTACAGCCTGTTTTTTCAAGAATTTCTTTTTTGGAAAAACCTTTGTCTAAAAGTTCCTGTGCTTTTTCTTTGTTTTTACCAAAAATAATCGTCAGATCTTCAACTTTAAGTTTTACTTTTCTACCGTTTTCATTTTTTTCCATATTCAGAATTTTTTTTTAATTAATAATTGATTTACAGTGTTGTATATCAGTTAATTATTAAACGTTTAACTTTTGTCGTTGTTCTCAGAATGATGATGGTGTAAAATAATCTGTTGAGCTTATCATGATGAAAGCTTATTACCAAAAAATAAATGCATAAAGTCCTGCCGGGCATAATGTTATTTTAAATATTTCAATAGATTATACTCTAGAAAAAGAGTGTCTCATGAAAAAGAAATTTAATCTCTTCCATGGATTTTACAGTTAAATTACTGATGAAGTAATTAAAGATATGTGTACTGAACAACTAGGATTCCTACATTGCATCAAAATGCAGGCCAGCATAAAAAGCTTGTGTATCAATTTTTTATGACGGTGCAAATTTACGAATTTTATATTAAATGGACTTTTCAGGGTCTAAGCAACTGGTTGTAAGTACGATCATGGCATAAGATAATCATTGGGAATTTTCCCTGCTCATCAAAGATAAGAGAGGATTTGCAGGACAAATATTTTCAGTAAACCTTTTACAATGTATAGCAGTAAAATTATTGCAATAAAACAGCAATAATTGCCAAAATAGCAGGGAGAGCCTGGACAAAAAATATTTTTTTAGTAGCAGACACCGCTCCATAGATTCCGGCAACGGCAACACATCCCAAAAAGAACAAGGCTACATTTGTTTGCCATTGAGGATCTTTAATCAGAAACGACCAGATCAATCCGGCGGCTAAAAAACCGTTATACAACCCCTGATTGGCAGCCAATCCTTTGGTAGGTCTGAACATTTCGGCAGGTAAAGCCGCCTTGAATACTTCTTTGCCCTTGGTTTCCCAGGCAAACATTTCCATCCAGAGAATGTAAAGGTGTTCGATTGCAACGACGGCGATCAGAATTTTAGCAACGACTTCCATGATTTTATATTTTGTCATTGTAAAACTAAAAAAATAAAGTTAAGTTTGGGTATCAATTCTACAGATGGATAATTTCAAGGCACATTTAAACAAGTTCATTGCGGTAACTGACGAAGAGTACAATTCAATTTTTTCATTCTTCGAAGTCGTAAAGGTGAATAAAAAACAAAACCTGATGCAGGAAGGTGAGGTTTGCAGGAATATGTATTTTGTGGTGGAAGGTTGCCTGAGAAAATATTTTATTAATGAAAAAGGAGTAGAACATACGACACAGTTTGCCATTGAAAACTGGTGGGTTACCGATACCTTCGCTTATGAGAGACAGTTGCAGACGGATTTTAATATTCAGTCTGTGGAAAAGTCTACCATTCTTGTTATTGATTTTAAAAGTCAGGAATCATTATTAAAGAAGCATCCTGTCATGGAAAAATATTTCAGAATCATATACCAAAGGGCTTATGCAGCTTCTGAAAGAAAACTCCGTTATCTGACGGAATATTCGAGAGAGGAACTGTATGTTCATTTCAGCACGCTGTATCCATGGTTTATTCAAAGAATTCCTCAATATCTTATCGCTTCTTTTCTGGGTTTCACACCGGAATATTTAAGTGAAATTAAAGCAAAATTACGTTCTTAAACCAGTTTAAGTTTTTTACGGATCAGAAGTCGGAGATTTGTCATGTGATTAAAAGCCAATACAATGACAGATACCAAAAATCAATTTCCACAGCTATTTTTAAGACTTGCTCTCGGACTCACCATGCTTTCAGCAGTGGCCGATCGCTTCGGATGGTGGAGTAAAGAAAATTCTGCCTGGGGAAATATGAGCAGCTTTGAAGACTATACAAGACAACTGACTTTTTTTCTTCCTGCATCTTTAAGCACTTTCTCAGCATACGCCGCTACATTTCTCGAAATACTACTTCCAGTGATGTTGATTCTTGGATTTAAAACCAAAATTGCCGCGTACGGAACCAGTATTTTATTATTGATTTTTGCCTTGTCAATGTCTGTTGCATTGGGCGTAAAAGCTCCGCTTAACTACTCTGTATGGGTAGGCAGTGCTGCATCACTCTTGCTGACAGTTCAGCAACACTATTCTTTAAGTATAGATCAATTAACCAAAAAATAATATAATAATGAGTGCAAGACTAAATATTGCAGCAGTGGAATCCGCAGCTTATAAAGCAATGATGGGATTGGAAGGGTATTTACAGACAACTTCTTTAACCCATATTCAAAAAGAATTAATTAAAATCAGGGCCTCGCAGATTAATAAATGTGCATTCTGCCTCGATATGCATACTAAGGATGCCATCAAGTACGGTGAAAACCCCCAAAGAATTTTTATTCTGAACGGATGGACTGAAGCCAAAGAGTTTTTTACAGAAGAAGAACAGGTACTTCTGGCAATGACTGAAGAAATTACTCTGATCAGTCATGCAGGTTTAACGGAAGAAACATACCAAAAGGCTGCAGCTGTTTTTTCTGAAAAACAGATTGCCGAAATTATCATGGCCATCGTAACCATCAATGCATGGAACAGAATTGCCGTGAGTACCCATATGCCGATAGCAAAGTAAGAAAACATACGATAGATCATGCCGCTTGATAAAAAAAAGAGTTTTTCAATAGTGAAAAACTCTTTTTTGGGCTGGTAAAACAGAAATTCCGTTGGATTAATTCTACAATAGATCTTAAGGGTCAATATTAAGTTTGTTTACGGAAATCAAACGTTTTGCCGGCTGTCATTATTTTACGGGTTTTTTCTTTTGAATGGACCTTCCGGAGCGATAATTTCAAGATTGGTTCCGTCCGGATCTCTGAAATAAGCAACTGCAGTTCCATATCCTGATTTTAGCCCGTCTGCTTCTTCAAATACGATAGGTTCTCCATCAGGTTCTACACCTATCTCCTTCAATCTTTGCATTGCTTCATCAATGCTGTCTACTTCGAAGCAAAGGTGCATCGCACTGATCTGATTGTTGGAATAAGATGCCTGTTCAGATTCCGGGATTACATATTCAAGAATATCAAGGTTAAGATTATCAAGGTGCAGATTGGCATATTTGATTTTGGTATCAGTGAGACCTTGTGTTTTTGCCATTCTTTCACCACCAATTTCGTCTACGTTGGAAACTTTGGTTCCGGTCAATGCTTCATAAAAAGCAATTGATTTCTCTAAATTTTTTACCGTGATTCCTACGTGGTTGGCACGTGTAAAACCTTTTGTTTTGTTTTCCATTGTTTTAAATTTTGTATTTGATATATAAAAAATCGTATGGTCAATTCTCAGAGTTGGAATATTAAATTACACATAATTGCTGAGAACTGAGAAAGAAATTAATAAATAGCAACAGGATTAACATTCACCTGAGTGGAACCTACATACAGCGGTTGCCCCAATACAAAAAGGAATTCCCATATCTTTTGTTTAACCAGCGGGCGGCTGTCGATCAATTCTAAATTGTAAATTCCTTTTTTAGCCAACATATATTGGTTGATCGGAAATTCTTCTTTGCTTTTTGGATTGGGATATACCTCAGAAGCCCAGGTGTCCCCACCAAAAGCAACAATTCCTTGGTCAGCCAGCCATTTGGCAGCATCCATTCCGATTCCCGGTTCAGTTTCCAGGAATTGTTTATTGTCTTTACCTATCAATTCAAGCCATCCTGTATTGAAAAGGATAACATCTCCTTTTCTTAAAGTAAGCCCTTGTTTCTTTAAAACAGCTTTAATATCATCTACGGTAAATTCTGTTCCACCGGGTACAATTGCTTGTCCGTAATGGGCTACCATATCAAGAACTACACCTCTGGTCACAAAAGGAGGTACTTTTTCAACACCCAGTTTTTTTACGCCTTCTACCGTTACAAAGTCTGTCGCTTTATTTCCGTTATAATACACATTATCAATACCGATATGCCCGATCCCGTTAAGCTGAGTTCCTACACCGGTCCATCCATTCACCAACTCGTCATTGAAGGTAAATTTATTAGGACCAATACTTTTTCCGCCCTGTTCTCCGGGTTGAATATTGTACAGGTTAAAACTTCTGTGTCTGAAAGCGGGAAGATTTTTATCAATAGGAACGGCAAGAGCCAACGTTTTGCCCTGTTTTACCAATCCTAAAGCTTGTTTTACCACTTCAGGAGTTAATAAATTGGCTGCTCCGATTTCATCCCGGGCTCCGTAAGCTGACGGATACCATGATTTATCTTCAGGATTTACAAGCGTTTGAGCTTTTAATGTAATACTGTTGATGGTCAATAGGGTTATTAACCCGAATATTTTGATCAGGTTCTTTTTCATTTTTTATGATATATAGGGTAAATAAGAAGGGAAGCTGGAAGAGGGGAGAGGGAGGTGATTAAAGTCTGCCAACAACTCGAATTTTATTGATCAGATTGTTGTGATGCTTTAAAGTAACAGACTGTAGGTTAACAATACACGCTAGTGTTTTCTTCAACTTCATATTTTCATCGTACAGTCTGATAATCAGTGGATTCAACAGACTGAAAGTCATCTTTAACCTGACAGTATTTCTATCCTCTTTCTTCCGGCTTCCAGCTTTTATATTAAATCTCGCTCAAAGCGGAATTGATGAAGTTCAATTCTTCCTGAGAAAGTTTGATGTCCATTGTTTTGGCATTGTCGATGGCTTGTTCTGCATTTCTTGCTCCCGCCAGTACAACGGTGATGGCTGGCTGTAATGTAGTCCATCTTAATACCAATTGAGAAAGGCTTGCCCCTTTTTCCTGAGCGATCGGTTCTATTTTTTCCAGGAAAGTTTTTACTTTATGTAAATCAAACTGAGAGAAATATCCGTTTCTGTGGTCGTTGTCTTTTAGTTTGTTGTCTTTAAAATATTTACCCGTTAGAAGACCTCTTTCCATGGGGCTATAGACAATGATTCCTGAATTGTTTTCTAAAGAATAAGGAACAAGGTCGTTTTCAATAGCTCGGTTCAGCATGCTGTAAGAAACCTGGTTGCTCGCTAATTTCAAAGTTCTGCTGGCCTCTTCCATTTGTGCCACATTATAATTA
Source organism: Chryseobacterium sp. UNC8MFCol (assembly GCF_000482305.1). Classification (NCBI taxonomy): domain Bacteria; kingdom Pseudomonadati; phylum Bacteroidota; class Flavobacteriia; order Flavobacteriales; family Weeksellaceae; genus Chryseobacterium; species Chryseobacterium sp. UNC8MFCol. The sequence continues at coordinate 50,898 of NZ_AXUZ01000018.1, read as the reverse complement.
CTTACTCCGGCTGCACGTACTTTTCCTTGCTGAATCAGTAATTCCATAGCTTCCATTGTTTCACTGATGGCAGTTGTGCTGTCCGGCCAGTGAAGTTGTAAAAGATCGATATAATCTGTTCCCAGTCTCTTTAAGCTTTCTTCAACTTCTTTGATGATGTTTTCTTTAGACGCAAATTTGTAAACAGGAATGACTTTTCCTTCATCTTCAGCGTCGAAGAAAAACTCTCCTTTTTCGTTATTGCTGCCGTCCCAAACCAAACCGAATTTAGTCAGTAACTGGATTTTTGAACGGTCTTTACCTTTAATCGCTTCACCAATCATTTCTTCACTTAACCCGAAACCATAGAAAGGTGCCGTATCGATTGAAGTTACCCCATGATCTAATGATGCGTGGATAGAATTGATAGAATCTTTCTTTTCATTACCTCCCCACATATTTCCGCCGATCGCAAAAGCGCCGTGTGTGATGGTTGATAATTCCAAATCTGTGTTTCCTAATTTTCTATATTCCATTTTTGCTTGTTTTTAAAATTTGTTATTGTATGTTGCTTTGTAAACCACGTCGTTAAGTCTTCTATTGTGACAGGTTTTCAAGATGTATGTGTACTTTTATCCGTCAAATCGGTTATTGAAATAACTTAAGTGTTCAAAAAACTTTTGTGGTTAAAAAACTATGATTTCCGTTTAAATAAGATGGGTGATGTAAATCTGAGGTGCTTCCTGAAGTTTTTCATCAACCAAAGCTCCGAAAGCTTTAATATAAGGCTGCTCATTATGTTGTGCCAATCCTTCTTCACTTTTCCAGATTTCATAGAACACAAAGTGATTTTTATCCTCAATTCCCTGGTGAAGGTTGTACATTTCACAAGCTTCCTCTTTTCTTGTCTCTTTTACCATATTCTGAAGAACTTCGAATACTTCTGAACGGTGTTCTTCTTTGGATTTAATAACTGCGGTTAGGTGAATTTTCATTATACTAATTCTGATTGTAATTCTTTTTCAAATACATTTCTCACATGGTCTCTGTAAAGCTTCATGTCACGCTCTACGTTGGCATTCTTTTCCACATCATGGAAGTGGAAACTATCCATTTTTTCTAACGATACGAAAGCGTTCATTCTGTGAAAACCAAATAGAGGTCCTTCGTCTACGCTTTTCTCGTTAAAGAATTCTCCCGGAAGCGTAAAAGCTGTTGCCGGAGCATTCCAGCTTGTCGTCAACATATATTTTCTACCGCCAAGCATTCCTCCTGTACCGTAGTTGATTTCAGGGTTTGCGGCATTTCTTCCGTCGCTCATATAAATACCTTTGGCGTGGCCTGCCGTGAAAACTTCATCAATATATTTTTTCAATCCGTTCGGAAGCTGGAACCACCAGATGGGCGTGTGGTAAATGATATAATCTGCCCAAACGAATTTTTGTACTTCTTCATGTTTGTCGTAATTTTCACTTACATTTGTAACCTTTACTTCGACATTATCAAATTCTTTAAGAACGGTTAACGTATTTTCTGCGATGGTCTGATTATATTTTCCTCCGGAATGTCCGAAGTTTTGTCCTCCGTTGATGATTAGTACTTTTTTCATTTTATTGATGATTGTTTAAATTTTACTCTGCAAAGTTACCATAGAGTATTGTATTATAAAAATAATATAAATTATAGTAAACTATTATAATATTTATATATTGAAATTGTAAGGAGAAAAATTGCTGATTATGAGTTTGATACTTCCTGTTTTAAGAGCAGTATTTCTAAAATTTGCATTACGTTTACATTGATCCATAAGATTTCTTTATCCTGCAAAATGTCATGCTATCCCTACACAAAAATTCATACCTGTCTCGTACATTTGATTAACAAATTGAGAGATAATGATACAGATAGCCATTTTTAGTGATGTGCATGGGAATCTTCCAGCTTTGGAAGTTGTGTTAAAAAATATGGAGCACAGAGGAATTCATCAGAAATTTTGTTTGGGAGACCTCGTTGATTTTGCACCATGGGGGAATGAAGTCATAGAGAAAATAAGAGATTTGAATATTCCGTGCCTGATGGGAAATCACGATGAAAGAATCGCATTTGATATTCCCGTACTGCCTTTATCCAAACATTCAGAAGAAGAGACCCGGGCCAGATTTATTGCTATTGACCATTCTAAAAAATACATCGCTGAAGAGAATAAAAAATTCCTTGCTGAGCTTCCTTTTCATCTGAGATTAAATTATAAAACAGGAAAAAAACATTGGAATATCCAGTTGGTTCACTCCAGCCTGGAAAGCAATGATACCTATTTATATGAATCAGAAAATGATGAAATGTTTAAGACAATGCTGGAAGAATCAAAGTCTGATGTAATGGTGATGGGGCACACGCATTTATCTTTTATAAAACAATTTAATACCAATACATGGGCAATCAACTGTGGTTCCGTAGGCCGTTCTAAGGAAAAAAACCGCCTGGCTTCCTATGTGATACTGACCTTAGACGAAGAAAAAATCACTCCGGAGATCGTACAATTACCCTATCCGGTGGAGGAAACTGCCCGTCAGATTCGGGAAAGCGGTATTCCGGATTACTATGCTGCCTTTTTAAAGAATGAAAATGTATTAATATTATAATTATTTTGTAAATTTGCATCAGAATATTAATAATTAAGTCATGGTTAATTTAGAATGGTATCGTACTTTTAAAGCGATCTATAAAACCGGGACATTGACTGGTGCAGCTGATGCCCTATTCATTTCACAGCCCGGAGTAAGCCTGCATTTAAGTTCACTTGAGGCCTATGTTGGGTATAAGCTGTTCGACCGAACCGGAAGAAAAATGATTCCGACGGAAAGAGGGAAAGTATTGTTTAATGCAGTAGCAGAACCGCTTACCAAACTGGAAGATGTAGAGAAAAATTTCCAGAAATCTACGGAAAAACTAACCCCCACGATCAGCGTGGGCATGTGTTTTGAAACTTTTCAGACGACTCTTGAGCAATATGTTTCATCATTGCCTTTCAACCTGATCATCAGTTTCGGGGAATATCCTGAAATGCTCGATCAGTTGGATAAAGGAATTCTCGATCTCATCATCACACCGAAAAAGGGATCTTCTCCCAATATAGAACATGAAGCATTCTCTTCTGAACAAATTATTCTGGTTGGTGGAAAAGACGTTGATACTGAAGCATTCAACAAAATGCTGAAAACAAAAGACGCCGAACAGATCGAGGAGTGGCTGAAGAATGAAAAATGGTATGGGACAACAGGAGATATGGAGCACCTTTTTCAATTCTGGACGCTTAATTTCGGGCATAAACCAAACTTCCGTCCCAATTATATTGTTCCGAACCTTAATTCCATCATTCGTTGTCTGAAAGGGGGAACGGGGCTTGCCGTTGTGCCGGATTTCCTGTGTAAAAATGAGATTGAAAGCGGAGAACTAAAGCTGATCTGGGATGGAAAGAAAAAGCTTGAAAATACCCTGTATTTCGGGTGTAGAAAAAAGACCAATTATCAGGCGGAAATAGACCACATCAAAGACCTATTCCGTAAGGTGATGGGCAAGTAACACCATATCACGCATCTGTAAACCGTTTTCGTAAATTGGAGCAGGATAATTTTCAATGAAAAAATCTTTACGGACTCCATTTTTTGTAAAACCGTTTTTCTCATAGAATCTGATCTGTTGGAAACCTGTATCTGAGGTTCCGACAGTCAGTATTTTATACTTGTTTTCCTTCGCAATTTCTTTTGCTCTGTCGATCAAAATGCTGCCAATGCCTTTGCTTCTGTAGGACTCAATAACAGCAATATTTTTAATTTCGAGCTCAATAGTACTGTTTTTGCATACAGCCATAACGGCAATATTTTCTGTTCCGTCATGTAGCAGATAAATATCACATTTGGAGATGTACTGATCAATAGCCTCTTTGGTTTCATCAGCCAATAGCAGCAATTCATAAGGAATATCCGACTCTTGGGCAATTTGATTAAAAGTATAGTGTTCCATCTACAAAATTATATGAATAATCGGATCACCGGAAGTATTGATAATTTGTTGTGACCCGATTGTAAGTTTTCACAAAAATAATGAAAATACACAAAAGGGTTTTAAATATATATATCTTTTTAAAGTGTATGAAAATGTAAAATTTTCTGTAATTCCAAACTGCTCATATTTTGCTGCAAATGTACGAACGAAATCTATGTGCCTATGCGGTTGGAAAAAATTAAACCCCATAGGTACATAGGTTTTTGAGATGCATAAGAGGATTTATTCGTGAATTTGTGGGATTACATAATTCAGTATTCAATTTTATCGCAGATAAAATCCTTCAGTCTTACATACAAACACATGAAACAGAAAAGTTGTCGCCTTTGCGATTTTCAACATCATAGCAAACACTCATTGCATAACATTTTTTAACAAAAAACAGTAAAATTGGTAAGCCATACTTCCGTTTTTTTATTGCAAATTTGTTTAATCACTTTATAGTAATCATCAAAATAAAGATTTATGCAAAAGAAAACCTATTCAGGGCAACCTGTAGTCACCTTACATAATGGAGTAGATATTCCTGCTTTGGGATTTGGAGTATGGCAGATGGAAAATTTGAAAGAATGTGAAGAGGCAGTTGTCAAAGCTATCCAAACCGGATATAGAATGATAGACACTGCTGCTATTTATCAGAATGAAACTGCTGTAGGAGCTGCGGTAAAAAACAGCGGAGTAAACAGAGATGACTTGTTTATCACATCAAAAGTATGGGTTCAGGATCATGGATATGAAAAAGCTAAAAAAGCATTTCAGAGAACATTGGACAGATTGCAGATGGATTATCTTGACATGTATCTTATTCACTGGCCTTATGGCGATTTTCTGGGAACCTGGAAGGCCTTAGAGGAATTGTACCAGGAAGGGAAAATTAAAGCAATCGGCGTGTGCAACTTTACTGTTGAGAAGCTGGAAGAATTAAAGGCAAACTCAACCATTCTGCCGGTTATCAATCAAATTGAGCTGCATCCCGTTTTTCAACAGAAAGAACTGCAGAAATATAACAAGGAAAACAATATTATAACGCAGCCGTGGAGCCCGCTTGGAAACGGAAATGCAGATTTATTAAACCATCCTGACCTGAAAGCAATCGCTGAAAAATATGGAAAAACAGTGGCGCAGGTGATTTTAAGATGGCATTTACAGGAAGGTTTCGTTGTGATTCCGAAATCGGTAACTCCTTCCAGAATAGAAGAAAACTTCAATGTATTTGATTTTGAACTGACAGAAGATGAGATGAATACCGTTCGCAGCCTGGATACGGGAAAAAGATTATTCTTTGATCCGAAAGATCCGGAATGGGAGCAAAAGATGTTGAATTCTGTAGCGGATATTTAATTAAAAAATGAGAAATATTCCCACAGATGGCACAGGTGACACAGATTGTAATCCGTGGAATTTGTGAGATCTGTGGGATTTTATTTGTCATCAATGTTGAGGAATATCATATTCCGTTGAAAGTGAGGTGTTTTTTATTTTTTGTACCTTTTTAATTAAAATAATTTCATATGTTTTGGCCGGATACAATCAGTAAAAAATTTGGGATAGCATATCCTATCATTCAGGCTCCCATGTTTGGCGTAAGTACAACACAGATGGTGGCCGCTGCCTCCCGGGCCGGTGCTTTGGGATCACTGGCATTGGCAGACCTCTCCGCGGATGAATCTGTCAAATTAATCAGAGAAACAAAGAAGCTTACTGATAAACCTTTTGCTGTCAATATTTTTGCTCATGATATTCCTGTCATTACAGAAGATTTGAAACAGAGGTTTATTGCTACAAAGATCTTTCTGGAAAAGCTGGGAAGAGAAAATAATATTGAGGTCAGCCTTCCCGAACTTGAAGATATCAAGGTGAACGGCTATCATGAACAAATTGATGTTCTTATTGAGGAAGGATGCAACATACTAAGCTTTACATTTGGAAATCTTGATGATAAAAGTATTCAGAAACTTAAAGAAAACGGAGTGATACTCATGGGAACCTGTACATCTGTAAAAGAGGCCCTTATTCTTGAAAATTCAGGAATTGATGTGATCTGTGTTCAAGGTACGGAGGCAGGCGGTCACAGAGGAACTTTTGATCCGGATCATGTTTTGCAGATTGGTGGTTTATCTTTGCTTGCACAGGTTTACGATCATGTAAAATTGCCTTTGGTTTATGCGGGAGGAATTTATAATGCAAAGATATTGCACGCCGTAAAGAATTTGGGAGCGAAGGGATTTCAGGTTGGTAACCTTTTATTGGCTTCCAGGGAAAGTGCTTTGGAACCTTTTGAAAAAGCAAGACTTAAAAAGGTGAGAGAGGAAGAGGTTGTTTTGACAAAAAGTTTCTCGGGACGGTATGCCAGAGGAGTAAAGAATACATTTATAGAAACAGTTGAAAATTCAGAATATATCTTACCATACCCTTATCAGAATAAATTGACCAATGGATTGCGTAAAGCTGCTAAATTACAACAGAATGCAGATTTTGTAGGATTATGGACAGGGCAGTCTATCCATGATTATAGTGAGCTTTCTACGGAGGAAATCCTGAGAAATCTCATTGTACAGACAGAGGCTGACTAAATTTAAATGCCTTATCTTTGGCGTTCAAATGTAATTTAAAATAACCATGAAAAAATTATTTCTATCGTTTGCTGTATTCTCAGCAATAGTATCGTGCAGTAGTGACAATGATAATGATGAGCAGAAAGCCTCAATTATCGGAAAATGGAAAGTTTCCAAAGCTGAAATTATCGCTCCCGGCACTAATAAGACAACGATTATTTTACCTGAAGGCTGCGAAGTGGAAAACACGCTGGAATTTGATGGGGTTAATCAGATTGCGATGACCTATGAACAGAAAAATGATGCCTGTGTTCCTAAGGCGAATAGCTTAAAATATAACTATGACAAGCCTTCTCATGTTTTGTATTATAATTTTGAGAACGGTGGTCAGTATAGTTATAAGGTGACCACTTTAACGCAGACAGACCTGATTATAGAAGATGATAAATATGTAGTGGATAGCAGCACTGGGGAAGCCAAAACATACAAAAGATATTACAAAAAAGTAAAATAGATCTCTGTATCGTCATGAAAAAAATATTTCTTTCATCTGCCATACTTTCAATACTGGCTTGTAGCAGTAGTAATGATGAGGTTCAGCCTGTTCAGGCATCCATGATTGGAAAATGGAAGCTGAATAAAGTTGAGGTGCATAATTCCAAAAGTAACCAAACAGTAACCCACGTTACTACCGGATGTGATAAGGAAAGCATCCATGAATTCAAAGAAAAGGAAATGACCTCCACTACCTTTGCTCCGGAAAACGGATCTTGTGTAAAAACAGATGTCGTAACCAGAAAATATACCTATGATCCTGTGACGAGGAAATTTTGGTACGAAGAGGAAAAAGACTATTTCTATATAGTCTCTCAGTTATCTCAGGCAGATATGATTTTTGAAGATACCATCCAGGATTTTGATGGAGACGGTGTCAATGATAGGGCAAAGTACTTTTTTACAAAAAGCAATTAAAATAAAAAACTCCTTTTGAACAAAAGGAGTTTTTTATGATCTTATCTTTTATTGGCTAAGGTCCAGTCCGCCAAAATTTCCTGAGCTCATCATCAGATAGACTCCATTTGTTTTATCCAACGTGTTCCAATAAGCATGAAGATCTTCAGCATTAGTGAAAACTTTCAGATTTTCATTTTTGAACTTTTCTTTAATAAATTCAGGAGAGATAGGTTCCATCCTTTTGATTTTTAAAGCATCTTCTGAATAGAAAACCACGGCTTCATCCAATCCGTCCATAGCGTGGTCATACTGCTCTAAAAAGGCAGGATTTAAGCTTGAATACGTATGGAGTTCCAGGAAACCGTATTTTTTATCGTTCCTGAACTGCTCAACAAATGCTTTCACTGCGGCTTTTACCTTACTCGGAGCGTGGGCAAAATCTTTGTACAGCGTTCCTTTATCCTCTCTTTCTACTTTTTCAAGACGTTTGGAAGCCCCTTTGAAACTCATAATCGCTTCGTAGAAATCTTCATCCATGATGCCTAATTGCTGGCAGATATGCCTTGCTCCTTCAAGATTCAGAAGGTTATGGGCGCCGAATACAGAAAGAGGAACATCTCCCATTTCAGTTTTTAAATATACCTTTCCATTGCTGATCTCATATTCAGGAGTTTTGTAAGGGATCTTTCTGAAATAATTCTCTGCATTTTCCACCACTTTTACCACTTCAGGATCTTCTTCATTATAAACTAAAACGCCGCCAGGAGTAATGCTTGCAACAAATTTTCTGAACTGTTCAATATAATCATCAAATGTTTTAAAAACATTGATATGATCCCATGCAATACCGCTCATCAAAGCGATATTCGGTTGATATAATAAAAACTTCGAACGTAAATCAATGGGGGAAGAAAGGTATTCATCGCCCTCCAGTACCATAAAATCATTATCCTGGGTCAGTTTTACCATACAGTCAAACCCTTCCAATTGCGCACCTACCATGAAGTCAACATCCTTCTGGTGGAAGTTTAGCACATGCAGTATCATTGAGGTGATGGTAGTTTTACCATGAGAACCTGCAATAACGACCCTGGTTTTGTTTTTGGACTGCTCGTATAAAAATTCAGGATAAGAATATATTTTTAATCCCAATTCTTTCGCTCTCGCCAGTTCAGGATTGTCCTGGTGAGCATGCATTCCCAGAATAACAGCATCAATATCGGGTGTGATTTTTTCCGGAAACCAGCCCATTTCCTGAGGTAATATTCCTTTTTTCTCCAACCTTGATTTTGAAGGCTCAAAAATGGCATCATCTGAACCGGTTACCAGATATCCTTTATCTTTTAATGCAATAGCAAGATTATGCATGGCGCTTCCGCCAATGGCAATGAAGTGGGTTTTCAATTGTATTTACTGTTTTTTAACATTAGTATTAATGATCTGCTGGAAAGCTTCGAGAATATTGTTCCAATTTGTCTGATAGTTTGGAATAATCAGACTGGCATCGGTTTTACTGCCTTCATTAGGGCCTTTCTTGATGTTGATTGACGTGGAAACATTATCATAAATTTTCTTACGATCTTCCTGTATTCTCCTGAAATTGTTCTGGGAAAGCACCTGATCCAGTTTCTTTAAATCTTCATTTGAAATCTTAAAATCCTCCTTATATTTCTTTCCCTGACCTTCAAAAGAGTAGTGTACATTATTTCCTTTTATCAGCAGGTTTTCATATACAGGAGCATAGCCTCCGCTTTTTGAATAGCTGATATCAAAATCCGAATATACCTTTTGGCTGTTGCACGAAACTAACACTATGACAGCGAATAAGATTCCTATTATTCTGTTCATAATTTTACTTTAATTATTTGAGTCCTTTTGTTCTAATTTTTTAGCTTTAAGTTCTTCATCATAACTGTGTAATACATTGAAATCTTCAGTCTGCTCAATGGCAGTCATGATTTTCAATAAAATTTCCGGTGCTTTTTCGTTATCGTAATCAATATCAAGAGGAGCTTTAAATTCCATGGTAGGTTTCACACCGGTAACCTTCACACGAAGTCCTTTTTTATCAAAAGCTCTTCGAAACCCGTTGATCTTGATAGGGATCACAATCGGGCGTTGGTTTTTTACCAGTTTGGCAGTTCCTCTTCGTCCCTGGGCAAAAGCAGATGTAGTACCCTGCGGAAAGGTTGCTACCCATCCGTTGTCCAGGGCTTTCATGATATTGTCTACTTCGCTCATGTCTACCATCCTGTTGACATTTTTACCCTCAGCTCTCCACGTCCTTTTTACCGTTACAGCTCCTGCAATTTTAAAAATTTTTGGCAAGATCCCTTTATTCATGGTCTCTTCAGCTGCAACATAGTAAAAATCGATCTTAGGATTCAGCAGATAGATCGGATTTTTAATAGTGTTTAAATATCCGTTGTTTACGGCACAAAAAGCATGATACATTGCTGCTACATCCGCAAAGTAGGTCTGATGGTTCGATACAAAAAGCACGTTGGAATCCGGAAGATCTACAAGGTGTTCTGTACCGGTTATTTTCAATTTATTAAATCCATTGAATCGTCTGTAGGACACCAGTCCTAAAATAAATATAATTAACCTTTTTAAAAAATAAGGTGTTCCGAATGCATCGGTGAAAATATTTTTCTTCGCCATCTCTCAATTAAACACGGTAGTGCAAAGTTACATTTTTTTCAGCAACTGGCTGAATTCACTTAATATCATTGCTGTGGCTCCCCAGATAATGTATCCGTTGAAATTAATGACAGGTACTTCCTTACCGCCGGCACTTGGAAGAGCCATAATTTCGGGGGTGTCTGACAGACTTAAAAAAGAGGTAATAGGAAATTCAATAACTTCCACGGCTTCGCTTTGCTGGAGCACAAACGCAGGATTCTTTGTTGTATACGAAATATAAGGGTACACGTAGAAATTGCTGGGCGGAATATAGATAGGGGACATTTCCCTGATGATTCTTACGTAATGTTTATCTATTCCGATTTCCTCTGAAGTTTCACGAACGGCTGTCTCTGCAAAATCTCTGTCCATTTCTTCGCGTTTTCCACCCGGTAACGAAATCTGTCCACTATGCCTGTCATGCTCATTGATCGTTCTTTGAATCAATGGGAAATACCATTCATTGTCTTTCAGGTATAAAACAATATTCACAGCTGCAAACTTGGGATTTTTTGTCAGCACTTCATCATAAGTGAAAACAGGACGATAAGGAGGTGAGAATACTCCGTGGGCGGGTTCTCCCGGAAGCTCTACACTTTTTATTTTTCTCAATAAATCTTTTCCAAAATTTTCCATAGCTCAAATTTAACAATATATATCGAAGAAATAAGGAGCTTAACATTTATTAACCTATCGGGGAATTGCGAATTACAGGATTAAAAGGAAAAAAAATGAAGACTTACCTATTTAAAAATAGATAAGATTCCGCAGATGTACAGAATTTGATCCGCGCAATGTATATCAAGATTTATTTAACCCATACAGTGGGAATATGTTTAACCTCGAAATTAACCGAATTGGCAATAAAGCAATATTCATTGGCTTTATGGTGTAACTGCTTTGCTTTTTCAATCATTGATTCTTCTGTTATAGTAACGGCGGGATGCAGGGTCACCTCTGTAAAATGACCGCTACCGTTAGTTGTTTCAGCCATTATTCCGGTTGCTTCATCAGTATAATCCGTTACAATAATTCCTGCTTCCGAACAAAAATGAAGATACCAAAGCATATGACAGGAAGATAGCGAGGAGAGGAACATTTCTTCAGGATTGTATTTTGTTTTATCTCCACGGAAAGAAGGGTCCGAAGATCCCTCAATGATCACTTTGTTTTCTACTGAAATGCTGTGGCTTCTTTCGTAATCTCTGTAGCCGCTGGTTCCCGTTCCTTTATTGCCGGTCCATTGAATTGTTGTTTTGTAATGGTGCGTTTTCATAGTTATAAAGATAAAAGATAAAAGATGAAAGATGAAAGATGAAAGATCTTGCGGTTAAATCTCAAAAATTGCTTGGCTGGATTAATAGGAGCGGGCTTTAGCCTGCTTTCGTTATACAATATATTCCATTGGCTTTAGCCAAAACCTGTATTTAAATTATATTTATTATTTAAATTCATAAAAAAAACCTCCAGCACAGGCTGAAGGTCTGAATTTTGTCCTTAATTAGAGAATTCTATCAATTCTTCTTTTTTGGAATTGTAGATTTTGTACTCTAAATATTTAAAAGAATCCCTTGGAACGATGGTTACCCATTTTTTGTATTTGATAAACCATTTCATCTGGATACTTTTGATGCCTTTGGTAAGGTAGGCTTCCACAAACGGGTGTACATGCAGGTAGATTTTTCCTTTTTCTTTCTGCAGTATGTTTCTCAGAGTTTCACCCATTTTTTCCACGATGACAATAGGAGCTACAATTTCTCCGTCTTTGTTCGGGTTTTCTTCTTTGGTTTCGATCTGTTTTTCCGGACGGTTTCTTTGTCTGGTGATCTGGATCAGTCCGAATTTACTTGGAGGAAGTATTTTGTGGCGTGCTTTGTCGCGCTTCATTTCCTCTTTCAGGTGTTCGTAGAGATCTCTTCGGTGTTCAGAGTTCGGCATGTCGATGAAATCGATTACGATAATTCCTCCCATATCGCGGAGGCGTAATTGTCTTGCGATCTCTGTGGCTGCCATTTTGTTCACTTTCAGTGCGTGTTCTTTATTGACAGCGGTTCCGGTGGTAATATTGTTTCCGGAGTTGACGTCGACGACGTGAAGTGCTTCTGTGTGCTCAATAACAAGATAAGCGCCTTTTGAACTTGGAATGTTGACGTGTTTTCCAAAGCTCTGCTTAAGCTGTTTTTCAACATTGTAGTATTCCAGGAGAGGAATATGAGAATCATAAAACTGGACAATATTTTTCTTTTCAGGAGCGATTACTTCAACGTAATTTTTCATTTCGTTTACCATTTGCTCGTCATCACACATGATATTCACGAAATCCTGGTTAAAATTGTCCCTTAAAATAGCTGAAGCTTTGTCTTCTTCGCTTAAAACTTTAGACGGAACTTTATTTCTCTGGATATTTTTAAAAGTGCTTTCCCATTTTTGAATCAGCTGATTCATGTCATTGTGAAGGTCGGCCACCTTTTTCCCTTCGGCAACGGTTCTGATAATAACTCCAAAACCTTCAGGTTTAATGCTGTCGATAAGGGTTCTCAGTCTTTCTTTTTCCTCAAAACTTTTGATTTTTTTGGAAATTGAAACTTTATTGTCGAATGGAATTAAAACCAGAAAACGTCCTGTTAAAGAAACCTGAGTCGAAATCCTTGGTCCTTTTGTAGAAATAGGTTCCTTGGTGATCTGCAAGAGAACAAGATCGTCCTTTGCAATTACTTTATCTACCGTTCCGTTTTTGTCTATTTCGGGTTGAATCTCGAAATTTTTTAAGCTTGAAGAGTTTTGTTTTTTAGAAATAGTATCCTTTAAAAACTTTCTGTAGGTAAGATATTGAGGGCCCAGATCCTGATAATGCAGAAAAGCATCCTTGTCATATCCGATATTTACGAATGCAGCATTCAGGTTTGGTGCCAGTTTTTTTACTTTTCCTATAAACAGATCTCCAACTATAAAATCGCTTTTGTCCTCTTGTTCATGAAGTTCACATAGTCTTCCGTCTTCCAGCAGCGCAATCTTTGTAAGATCATCTTCATGCGAAACTATTAGTTCTTTCTTCATTTTGTTATAAGATAAAATTGTTAAGATTATATAGGAATTTGACGTTCTTTCTCGATTAATTCATCTATTAAATATAAGGATTTAGAATGAAAATCATTATATTTTTATTAAAATAATATTTGAAACCGTCCCTTTTCCGCGGAATCTTATAGTTGCAAACAAAAATATAGTCGGTGAACTTTAAAAAATAAAACCACCAACTATATTATTATATTGTAAATCTCGAGAAGAGGAGATTATTTTTTCTTATGTCTGTTTGCTCTTCTTCTTTTCTTTCTTTTGTGAGTTGCAACCTTGTGTCTTTTTCTTTTCTTTCCGCTTGGCATAATTTTAATTTTTTAGTAACTAGTTAATATTCAGTTAATGTTCTTATTTTACTGCAACTTTCGTTTTTACTTTCTCTACAAAAGATTTTGAAGGTTTGAAAGCAGGAATGTTATGAGCAGGAATCTCGATCGCAGTGTTCTTAGAAATATTTCTTCCTGTTTTAGCAGCTCTTGTTTTAATGATAAAAGATCCAAAACCTCTCAGATAAACGTTATCCCCATTATACATAGAAGTTCTGATCTCCTGCATAAAAGCTTCTACAACTTTCTGTGTTTCATTCTTTTCTGTTCCCAACTTATTTGAGATGGTGTTTACCAATTCTGCCTTTGTCATTTCCTTATTTTAATTTTAAATTTTAGGTGTGCAAATTTAGTTAAAAAAATTGAATACTAGCAAATTAGTGACAAAATATTTTTATTCGCAGCGTTGGACTTATCCCATACATGCCTTGTCAGCATGGCCTCAAGATAATTTAATAATTTATTAATACAGTACAAAAACTATCCTCGGTTCTCATAAAACGTGTCTTTTAAGAATACCTTTAGTAGTGAGGTGTACGAGGATTACAGATCATGTTTTACCATTTTAAAAACCTGTTATTGGTCTTTTTACATGCTGGAATTATAGTATCCGTTCTCTACACAAAAACGAATCAGGTGAAGCTTCGTTTTCAGTCCCAGTTTTTCTGTAAGCCTGTTGATATAAGTATCAATTGTTCTTGCACTCAGATTGAGCTTTTCCGCTATTTCTTTATTACTGAAGCCTTCATAGCAGAATCTCATCAGCTGTATCTCGGCAGGTGAAAGCTCTTCCTGGCCTTTCTTCTGTCTGTCCATATATTCCTGTACAGCCAGAGGTTGTTGTTCCCATTCTTTAGAATACGCCTTGTAGTCGAATTCTTCCGAAGCAATACTTCCTTTGATAATATCCTTGATAATATTACTTTTTTTCTGGCAATAATATATATTAGGAATCTTTGAAAGAATTTCAGCCATGTCTTCCTGGTAAGTGCCGGAATAAGTGATAATGGGAGTTTCCGTATTGTTTTTTCTGATGTATTTGATGGCTTCAATTCCACTCAATACCGGCATGAAAAGTTCTATAATGAACACATCTTCCTGTCTTCTATAGATTCTGTTGACAAGCTCGTGCCCATTATTACAATCATTCAGAAGCATATAGAAAGGGTTTTCCATAAGTGTTTTGATCATTATTTTTTTAAAATAAAAATCGCTGTCAGCAATAGAAAAACGCACGGTATTAGATAATATTTTACTCATTTTTAATATCGATTTGGCTAATGATATTCAAAATTCAGAGGCCTAATTTATGAAAAACTTATCAAAGAGAAAATTAATATTAATTTAATTAGTGTTTTCACGAATGACAGCATAGGGAAAATACGGGTTGTGCATAAAATTTTTTTTTTATATTTTCACAGGCCAAACAAATCGCAAATTATGTCTTCGAATAGGGAAAAAAAATTGAACAAATCAGATGTCAGAACGGGCATCTGGAAGTTTATTCTGTCGTTTGTTGCTTTGTCGGTTGTCTCGTTTGCCTGTTTATATCTTTTCTTTAAAAGTTATGATATACAACGGGAAGGAATCAGCAGAGAAGCCGAAGCCTATAAGGAACTTATGGGCCGCAGTGATGTGCTCAGGGAGCATGTGGATAATATTTATGAACGTATGACTCAACTTGATGCCAATAAAGTGGAGAATGAGGTATTTCTGAGAACTAATATTATGGATAACGTAGGAGATGCTAAAAATATTATGGGAAAAGACAGTACCGGAAATTTTAAGCATTACGCCATGCTTATGAAACAGATCGGTCCTATGATTGCCTTAAAAACAAAAATCAGTGGAGTAGAGTACAAAAAGAAAACAGTTCTTAGGGATCTGGACGAGTGTATGGGAAAGATCAACAGAGCGAATAACCAGCTCAGAAAAGATCCGACCAGAAACTTTACCGGAGGCAGAAGAAGATAAAAGTAAATAAAAAACCAAGATATGCAAGGACAAATCACATTATCTAAAAAAGAAAGGCATTATCAGTTTTTATATTTAATACTGATGCTTTTAACTGCCATGATTTTTTTGGGAGTTATCTTTTTGAAAGGATTTGAATCCCCGTTTTCTGATGAAGATATAAGAGGTATTCAAAACCTTGAACAAAAAGCAGAATTTGAACAACATCAGAAAATTATTCTGCCCATCATGGATAGTACCTATACCATGATCACCAAACTTACCGATGAAACCCCACAGCCCTTTGTGGAAAATAATATTTTTAACAATATCAACGATCTGAACGGGTATTTCAAAAACAATGAAATTGCTGATATCAGAAAAGATGCTTATCCCCAGATTGCAAGATTCTATAAAATGTATTTTGATGACAAAAAGGTAATCTCAACAACTACTGAGGACATTAAAAAATTTGAAAAACAGGTTGAAGAATGCAGAATAGGCTTTAAAGATAAACAAAACAAGCTTTATGATCGTGAAAATGCATTGAAAGCACGGACACAGTAAATGAGGAATGAAAACAGGAACTATATATAAAACACATCACAATTATTAACTATGAATTATTTTCAAAAGAACAAAAAGAACATTATTATTGGTGTTATCGCTACCTTGCTCATTGCAGCGCTCGTTGCATTGTGGCTACAGAAAAAGGTGATTCACTCAGCTGATGATATTGTAGGAGTGGTTTATCCGTCTTCATTGTCGGTAGGAGATACCCTCTTGTTTGAGGATAAAACCCAGTTTGCCAAAACCAAAAGATGGAACTTTGGTGACGGTACAACTTCTGACAAAAACAGTGGTATCCACTTTTATAATAAACCGGGATACTACCAGGTAAGTCTGATCGTCGACAACAAGTACACGAAATCTTTCCCGGTCATGGTAAATGCCAGAAGTTTTCAGAAGAAAACAGATACGGCTAAAATCACTACAACCATCGAAGCTCCTGCTCAGGCAATGCAAAATGAAAACGTACAGTTTAGGGCAGTTTCTGAAGCCAAACAGTTCAACTGGAAATTTGGAGAGACAGGAAATACAGATGCCAAAGAAAAATTTGCCATTTATTCTTATAAAAAGCCCGGAGACTATGTCGTTACTTTATATACTGAAGAAACCCAGGATCCTATTTATCACCGTATCAAAATCCTTCCTGCCTATAATTCCTTAGAAGAAGAAGAGGTATCGGTAGAAGATTCTTATGCAAAAGTGGATAACGACTTTAAATACCATCTGCAGCAGATTGCCAACGGAAACAGTTTCAACATGCATTACAATTACTTACTGAAAACGTATCTGTGTAATAATGAAAACACAGTAGTAAAAGTAAATGAAAGTAAAGTAAACAACTTCTACATGTACTGTGCAGGTCTTCAGTTTGATAAAAATACTGTGATTCAGACCGTAAAAGTAAATCTTGATGATTTACAGAACTGTGTAACAAAGGTAGACATAAACCAAAGCAAATAATACCGTCCATCGATTTGGATGCGCCAATCATAAAAAGATAAAATAGGATGAAAAATAAATTTCCTCTAGCAGCATATTATATAGGATTATCAGTGTTATTGACGAGTTGCCAGGTCAAACTTCCGTCAAAAAAGACTCCTGAACCATCTCAATATGGCCAGGTTGATGCCTCGCCCGTGGTCAACGGTTTTCCTAAAAAATCCGTTCCATGGATCGTTATTTCAGACAGATCAAGAAATACCGCCTTTTTAGATAAAAATGACGAAAAGTCTTATAAAGAAGTGAAGTTCCTGGAACCTTTGATGGTTCTGAAACACAGAGACGGGATGGTAAAGGTTGCGGAATACGTACCCGATGCTTTAATGAAAAAGGTTTCTTCAAAATCTATTAAAACATATGGATGGATTCCTGAATCTGATCTTCTTCTGTGGAACAATTCATTAAAAAGCGAGAATACAGGGTATCCTGTGAGAGTTGCCGTAGTACCGAATAATAGTGAAGTAATCAGAAGCGCTGAACGATATTATAAAAACGACTCAATCATGGTGTTTAATTCACCGAGTCTTATCGAAGAAGCAAATGTTAAGATCCCTAACGGGCAGATGGTCTACGTTTATAAACAGGCTGAAAATAATAAAAGATTTTTAGTAGGTAAAAAGCCTTCTGTTGATATTGACAGTATCGGAAAAAGCCTTTATGGCTGGGTAAGTTCCAATGTGATTTCCGCATGGGGAGAACGTTCGGCGATCAAACTTAAAAATCCTACAGGAATCACAGAAAGTGAGCTGGGAATCCATGAAGGATATCCTGGCGGATCAGCATCTGATGCAGTCAATAAAACAGCTATTCTTCTTACGGATGTTAACAAAAGAACGCCTTTGGAGAACATTTATCCGGTTAATCTTCCGTTAGAACAGGCCCCGACTCCGGACAGAAAAACAAAATATTTTACCAATATCCTGGATTATAGTAAGAATTTTGTTTTCAATGTCTTAGGTGAAGAGATCTATTTTGACCGTTACAGAGAAATCACAGAGAAAGATAAGAATATTAATATAGTTTTTGCATTGGATATAAGTGCTCAGAATGCTCCTTATGCTCCTATTGTAAAATCATTGCTGCAGGACCTTCAGCTTAGGTTCGAGAAACCTTCTTACTTCAGTAATGTTAAATATGGGGTTGTTTTATACAAAAATAATCCTTGCGGAAATAATGTTTCCATTTCCAACCTAAGTGCAGATTACAGTAAAATAACATCATTTATTGATCAGAAATCCAATGAAATGAATTGTGCCAGCAATAACGGCTATCAGCCGGTAGGGGAGGCGCTTTCTGCAGCAGGAAATCTTCTTTCCAATGTTCCTGATGAAACCAATATTGTAGTGACGGTAGGAACCTCTGCAAGTCAGAGTGGTAATATGTACAGCGTGATCAGCTCTCTTACTCAGGCTCAGGCAAGGTTGATTATGTTCCAGACTAATGCAAGATCTTCAGATAATTATAACGATTTTGTATTGATGGCTGAAAATGTAGTGACCAATACCGCTAAAAATATTGCTGAACTTAAAAAGCAAAAGATCATTAACCAATATGATGTTCTTACTAAAAACAACTTTAGCTTAATAGAAGGTGATGAAGGATTCTTCTCTTTGGATTATCCTAAACAAAGTATGTCTCAGGGATTTGTGATCTTCCCTAAAAAAGGAGATGTAGCAACACCGGGATTCCTGAAAAAGTCTGTCGACAGCCTTATTGCTCAGGTTACTTTAGATAATCAGAATATTGATAAATCACTTAATAAATATTTCCATTCTTCTGTAGGGGCGGGAAGAACAGATGTAGATTTAAAATATAAATATCTGTTCCCGGGACTTACCAACCCTGTTTCTGCAGGAATTGCCGCTCAGCTGATCAATTATGGAAGCCCATTCCTTGTTAAAGGATATATTCCTAAAGAATTGAAAGATTTTCCACCGGCAACGGAAAAAGGAATTCTTATCTCCGAAACGGAATATGATAACCTAAAAGCATTCTATACAGAAGTATATAGAAATACCAATGCGGATAAACCTGATTTTAACCAGTCAAGAGCTATTAAAGAATATGTGAAACTGCTTAAAAAATACAACCCTACCATCAAGTTCCTGGATAAAGGAGAGCTTTATGAGCAGCCTATGGCTTATGCGGTAGGTATGAGTACAGGGTTTGACCTTTCAGAAGAAGAGCTGATGGCCAAGTATAAACTTAAAGGCTGGAGAAAATCTAAGATTGTTGCCAGCGAGACCGTAAGAAACTACTTCCGTCATTACAAAGACCTGTCAGACAGGATGCTTGCCAACAGAAATAATCCTGCCGTAAAAATACAGCAAAACGGACAGACATTCTACTGGCTTAATGAATATTTTACGCCAACAAGGCTTCCAACCGAACAACCGGAATATACAAAGCATTAAGTCTTTAGTTGTATAATATCAAAAAGCAGGGGTGATCACACTTCTGCTTTTTTATTGTCCCCAGCAAATATAAAAGCTGTTGAACAATACGTTGAAATCTCATTTTTGATTTTCCAACCTCATTATAAACCCTATCTTTCATTTTCAACTCTCCAACTTTCCATTCTCCATTTTCAATTTTCAGCTTTCAATTTTCCACTTTTCTCCTGTTTTTATTCCCGTTCATGTGGAAAATAACTCCTTCGACCGCTGTTTTTGAGTTAAGCCAAATGCTTTAATAGTGAGGCTTAAGAAATAGTAGTAATTCTAAAGTCGTAGAATTACGACAAGAAATCGTAGAATTACGACAATTTTTCAGATTTACGGCAGAAAGTTTTTTTTAGAAAAAAAGACGGTATATATTTGCTACACAATCACCACATCACAAAATATTACTAACGATTAAAATTTACACATTATGGCAGAAAGAAATTCAAGAGGAATCTTAAAATTCAATAATGGGGAAGGGCAGAAACTGTTAAAAATGAACTACAGTGTATCAAGATCTACAGACGTTTCAGGACGTGTAGCATCAGACCCTTCTAACGCATTAATCAAGGTGACAGTAGAAGCTACTGAAAAATCAGACATCCTTGAAAGCCTACTGAACGGAAAATATAAGCCTACTGTAGGTGAAATCACTTTCAACAAATCTCACGAAGAAGGTACATTGATTACTTTGAACTGGCAAAACGGATATGTTATCCAACACCAGGTGGAGTTTGATGCTGTAGACAGCAACAGTATGCTGATCAGCTTTGTAGTAAGTGCTGAAACAATTGACTACGGTACTTCTCAATACAACGGACTTTGGCCGTCAAGCTAAAATTGATACCCATTATCAACAATTCATACGAAGACTGTCCTTTATCAGACAGTCTTTTTTTGGCCTGCTGAAATACAGTCAATACTAATTTTAGTAACAGTAGACCAATAGATGCCAACGAAAAGAGAATCTTGAATTATTTATTTTTATACTATATTGCCAAAAAAACGAAAACCATTCAACCCGATTAAACAAAAAACTATTAATGACCAATATTACTACTCATTTAAAGTATTTCTCAAGGCTATCTGCCACATTCATTGTTAATGTACTTAAGATATATGGACTTGGAGTTCTTTCAACGGTCATCACTTTGGTGCTAGGAATTTATATCCTGTCAGAACACTTAGGCCCTTCATTGGGTCATACGGGCGTATTGGCATTTTTAATAACAACGGTTAAAGCTAAACCGGTATCAGCAAGTATATTCTATCTGCTGATGGTTGTTGCTCCTTTTCTTACCATTGTTTTTGCCTCCAAATATGCAATGTCTGTTGTGATCAGCAGATTGCTTCAGGACCATTCAAAAACCATCGTAGTTCCTTTTATAGATAAGGTGATAGGAACCTTTAAAGCCAGACAGCCGTCCGTTATCCGGAACAGTGCAGATTTTGCCATTGCAAAAATCAAGTTGCTGAATGAGTTTAAAAACAGTTCAGAAAACAAAATACTCACACGTATCTTAGGCTACGCCCTCAATAAAATAAAGTTTGACGAATTAAATCTTGGAGCAGATCATGAAGACTTTTCGGAAATCATTAAGAACCAGCTGATCGAAAAACTGAATGAGCTGGCAGAGCCTTCAGGCCTGATATTTTACCTGTATATTGGCTTACAGTGGCTTAGTCTCGCTTTGCTCTATTTTCTGAATATGTAGAATGCATTTCCTGTAAATTAGTATGGACAATAGTGATTAGCTAAAATTTACAGAATCAGGAATGCATGTGAAAATGAAAAAAGCCAGTCGGTACTTAGCCCAATAAAGAATTAACTATCTTTATCTTATTTAGAATAAAATAATTAATTTTAGAGACCCAAAAAGCAACTTTTAAATCCTCTGAGGATAAAACAGTATAGATAACATCAAATAATCTGAAATAAAGGTAAGACAGAACGCACAAATATATTAATATAAGAAAAATTATAAATGGGAGTACTAGTAACCAACGAAACAGTAAAGCAGCTATTTCATATTGCTCAGTCGATAGCGAAGGAAAACTACAACGCTACTTACGGCGGACCACATATTTTACAGGCTTTAATGCATAAAGATATCGGTCTTAATGAATTTTTAAAAAGCATAGATAAAGATCCCGGCTATTTCTATGAATGGGCGGATGTCCGTATTGAAGAATATGCTAAAACAGCTCATCTTCCTGACGAAGTAAGCCAGGATGAAGCCATAGATACTTTGATAGAAGAAGCAGACGATATCAGATTAAAATTAGGACTGGATGAGATCACACCAATCTGTATCCTGACCGCAATAGTAAAACCTCAGATCGTATTTTCACTGCAGCAGCTGAAATCTCTTCCCTTAAGAGAACACGAAATTTTCAATTTATATAGAAAAGACAGTCCGTTTGCTGTTTCAGAAGACAATGACTTTTCCTCTTTATTTTCCAATGGATCGGATTTTACAGATTCTTCTTTTCCGTCCATTAAAAGCTATTGCGTAGACAGAACTGCACAGGCAAGAAAGGGAGATCTTGAAAATATTATCGGAAGGGATAAAGAACTCAGGATGCTCGTGGAAATCCTTTGCCGCAGAAGCAAGCCGAATGTCATTATTATCGGTGAACCAGGAGTAGGAAAGACCGCGTTGGTAGAAGGCTTTGCTATTGAAATTACAAAAGGAAATGTTCCTGATATGCTGAAAAATGGTACCCTTTTGGAGCTGGACACCGGAGCATTACTGGCAGGAACTTCATATAAAGGAGAAATTGAAGATCGTCTGAAAAAGGTCATCAATGAATGTAAGAAAATTGAAAAAGCGATACTCTTCATTGATGAAATTCATACTCTTTTAGACCCTAAAGGAAGTATCGGAAATGTAGCCAATCTTTTGAAACCGGAGCTCGCAAGAGGAGAAATTACCGTCATTGGAGCTACTACCCAGGAAGAATACAGAAAAATTATAGAACCGGAACAGGCTTTCAACCGTCGTTTTGAGGTGCTCACGGTGAACGAGCCGGATGAAAAGACCTGTGTGAAAATGATTGATGTACTTCTTGAAGGGTATAAAAAACACCACGGCATCGAAGTTGAAAAAACAGCCCTGCCGGAATGTGTACGTCTGGCAAAAAGATATGCAAAAGGTAAAAAATTGCCGGATGCAGCTATTGACCTGTTAGACAGAACAATGGCAGCCATCAAAATGCTTGATGAACTTTCTGAAAAGGAACTTGATAGCTGGAAAGAAAGCTATGATGCCATCTTAAAGGAAGAGTATGCCGACAATAAAGATAAAGCAGACGAATTGATCTGGACATACAACCTGTTAAGAGACAAAATAAGCCCTATTTTATGGGGTTCACTCAGTGAGCAACCTGCTATCGACAATTCCATGCCGGTTGACCAGATTCAGAAGATTATTGAAGATACCTATGCAGAGCTTTTACAACATGCTGCCAAGAAAAGAGAAAAAGTAGATCGCCTTGAGCTGGCTGCTGTAATGGCCGCCAAAACCAATATTCCGATCGGAAAAATTCAGGCCCAGGAAAAAGAAAAACTCCTGAATATGGAATCTTTACTTTTAAACAGGGTTGTAGGCCAGGATCACGCCTTAAAAATTCTTTCCGATGCCATCGTGGAGAACCGTAGCGGACTGAACAAACCTGGGCAGCCTATCGGGTCATTCTTCCTGCTGGGACCTACGGGAACCGGTAAAACTGAGCTGGCAAAATCAATGGCTGAATTACTTTTCAATGATGAAAAGGCAATGGTGCGTTTTGATATGTCGGAATTTAAAGAAGAACATTCGGCCGCATTATTGTATGGTGCGCCTCCGGGATATGTAGGATACGAAGAAGGAGGAATGCTGGTCAACAAAATAAGACAGCAGCCTTATACCGTTGTTTTATTTGATGAGATTGAAAAAGCTCACCACTCTGTTTTTGATGTATTCCTTCAGATCATGGATGAAGGTAAAGTACATGATAAATTAGGAAAAGAAGGAGACTTCAGTAATGCCCTGATTTTATTTACGTCCAACATCGGAAGTGAAGAAATTGTAAAACAGTTTGAAGAAGGTAAAATACCGGAATCATCTTCCCTGATGCAGATCATGTCTAATTCCGGAAGATTCAGACCCGAGTTTTTAGCAAGAATTACAGAGATTATTCCTTTTGCCCCAATCACAGAATCTATTGCAGAAAGAATCTTTAATATTCAGTTAAAATCCCTTCATACCTCACTGACAAGATTAGGAATCGCCTTAAAGATCAGTGATGAGGCAGTGAAAAACCTGGCGTTGGGCGGATTCAGCAGTAAATACGGTGCAAGGCAAATTTCCGGAGTGATCCGTGCCCAGCTGGCAAGACCTATTTCTAAAATGATTGTCAGAGAAGAAGTGAAATCCGGACAAACAATCCACGTAGATTGGAATAAGGAAGAGGAAAAACTAAGCTGGAAGGTAGATTAAACTAAAAGTAAAAAGCAAAAGGGCACAATGTATATAGCAGCCCTTTTGCTTGATAAATAATTGTAAAATGAAAACTATTATCAGAAATATCTTTACAGGTGTAATGCTGTTGGGAACTGTAGTTTTGGTGAACGGACAGTTTCTCGCAGCTTCTGATACCTCAGAAAGCAGCGTGAAAAGATATCAGGGAATCATCAATTCCAATAAAGATCTTGTTGAATTTATTGAGCAGCTGCTTCTTCAGAAGGGGCTTCCAAAGCATTTAAGAAACCTTGCCCTGATTGAATCTCACTTTAATAAAAATATTACCTCAGGAGCGGGTGCTGTAGGGATATGGCAGCTGATGACTGCACATGCCAACCAATACGGACTTACGGAGCAAAATCGTACCGATGTTTATAAAAGCACGAAAACAGCGGTTGTCTCATTAGCAAACCTTTATAAAAAATATAACAACTGGGTAACTGTAGTTGCTGCATACAACTGTGGAGAAGGTAATATTGCAAAAGCAATGCAGGCCGCCGGATCCTCACAATATCATGAGTTCTCGCAATATCTTCCGGCAGAAACAATTAATCACGTGAAGAAATACTTAAATGCTTGCTATGCCACAGGAGAACTGCAGAGTGTTTTAAACAATTACAACTCTTCAAGAATTAATAAGGTTTTCTTTGAAGACGGCAACAGGAAAATGACCGCCGCTGCGCTTTCGAAAACAGAAATCAATGCCGGTTTTAACCTTAATATTGTGGCAGATGAACTCAAAGTAGGAGTTGATGAAATTCTGGCCTGGAATCCGGGAATTGTAGAAGAACTCCAGAGAAAAGGAGAAAGTCCTTTTTATCTTCCCACTGATCTTATGCCGGACTTCCTTTTGAGAAAAAATAAAATACTGACGAAATCTATAAAAGCAGGAGCAGGTCTACAACAGTAGATGGAAACTGAAAATATAAATCGTCAAGAATAGATGATAATGATAGCTAACGGTAGATCCTGTTAGCTATTTTTTATGAAAAGAAGCAGAATTGCTATTCTTCACGGGAAAATATCAGATCAAAGCATAGTCAACAAAACAAAGCCGTCGTATTTTTTCCCATTATATCGTTACTTTTCTGACCATTTCGATACGTTAAAAAATACTAAAATTGTATTAAAATATCTTAATATCTCTCGTTGGTGTGGAAAATAACTCTTTTTGTTTAAAATATTATTTGTATTTAAGTATTTGTTTGTCAGTTGTTTAAATGTTATTTTTAAATCAAATGTCGTAGAATTACGACAAGAAGTCGTAGAACTACTACAATTTTTCAGATTTAGGTTTAAAAGTTTTTTTAAGAAAAGAAGAGCTTCTATATTTGCTAGACAATCACCGAATCACAAAATATTATTAACGATTAAAATTTACAATCATGGCAGAAAGAAATTCAAGAGGAATCTTAAAATTCAACGGAGGAGAAGGGCAGAAACTGTTAAAAATGAAATACAGCGTATCCAGATCTACAGACGTTTCAGGACGTGTAGCATCAGATCCTTCTAATGCATTAATCAAAGTTACCGTAGAAGCTACTGAAAAATCAGATATCCTTGAAAGCTTATTAAACGGTAAGTACAAGCCAACAAAAGGAGAAATCGTATTCAACAAATCCCACGAAGAAGGAACATTGATCACCTTGAACTGGGAAAACGGATACGTAATTCAACACGAAGTAGACTTTGACGCAATAGATAGCAACAGCATGCTGATCAGCTTTGTGATCAGTGCTGAAACAATTGATTACGGAAGCTCCCAATATATGGGATTATGGCCTTCAGCAGGTAAATAAGCCTATTCATCATCTTAGTAAAAATAAAATTGGTACAGAACAGTGCACTCTTCAGAGTATGCTGTTCTGTTTTTCCCATTTAACAGAATATCAGCCTCCCAAGTAATTTTTCCAGAGAGAAAATGACCGTGGCAGTTAGTAATTCATAATCCTATATCTTTTATGCTGTAATCAGCAGTTTATTTAACTTTAAATACAAGACATTATGTTTCAGGATGACAAAACAACTAAAGTAGATACCCCGAAAAAAGAGATAAAAAAAGGCACTGACCAGTTGAAAGATACTGTACAGGAAAATGTTGCCAAAAAAGCAGAGGGAAAATTGACTACAACGGGCGAAAAAGTTAAGAAAGTAGCAAAAGTAGGACAGCAAAGCTTAAGTGCTGCACAGGGAGCAGATATGTTTATGAACCAAACATTTGTTCCCAACGATCCTTCTATTGTCGACAATAAAGTTTGGGCAAAGCAACCCACTTCAAAAATACACAATGTTGAAGCTATTGCTGAAAGCGTTATTGCGGGTATTAATCGTGTAGTGAAGCTGGATGTAATTATTGAAGGAAAAATTATCAAACATTTTAAGCATTTCAGACTGACTCAAAGCGCTGCTAAGCACCATCAATTTAGTTTGACACTGGCACATGATACCTTAGGAAATGCAGAAAACCATAATCTAGGAGAAGCCCAGAGTTTTCTTGGGAAAAGAATTACCGTAGTTTTTAAATATAAAGATATTGAAAAAGGTGCCGAACGCAACTTTGTAGGTGTTGTTACAGAGGTCGGTTTCAGCCAGGAAAAGGGAAGCCTGGGAAATATTGTTCTTAAAGGATATAGCCCAACGGTGCTTCTGGATGCCGCTCCCCATATTCAGAGTTTTGGAGGTGCCCAACCGGTGAGTCTCAACAGTATTGCAGATCAGGTAATACGCGAAGGACTGGGCCAGAGTAAATTCGATTTCAGAATTGATGCTCAACACGGAAATATTTCCTACAGCTCCCAATATGAAGAAACTCACTATAATTATCTTGCCAGAATGGCTGAAGCTTATGGTGAACAGTTTTATTATGATGGTGAAGTACTGCATTTTGGTAAACTTCCACCACAGGAAAAACCAATTAAACTTACCTACGGAAGCAGTGTGAGTGATATTGCGGTTAAAATGAAGGCTCAACATGTCAATCCTACATTTTATGGCTACAACAGCAGTAAAAATGAAAAATTGACAACAGGAAATTCAAAAATCAATCATGCATCGGACATTGCAAGACGTGCTTACGAAATATCAGAAAAAACCTTTACCACCCCTTCTCTAAGGGTTGCTCCCATAAAAGCCACTTCTTTTATGGATATTGATGCGTCCCAGAAAGGAACGGCAGGAAGTAAAGCTTCAGAAGTATTCGTTACTTCCGGAACCACTACTGTCCCTTTTCTCTATCCGGGATGTACCGCAGATATCGAAATGCGGAAAACGGGAAGTAATGAAACTTCTTATTTTACAAAACTGATGATCATCGAAGTGACTCATGAGGTAGATGGGAGAGGATATTATGATGGTAGATTTGAAGCCATTGCAGCAGATACAGGATTTATTCCACGTCCGGAATTTGAGGTTCCAAGGGCTGAAGCTCAGTTTGCCAAAGTAATTTCCAATACAGATCCTTTGAACCAAGGAAGAGTAAAAATACAATTTGATTGGCAAAACGGTCCTGATTCTTCAGAATTTATCCGTGTCATGACCCCGGATGCGGGAAGCAGTGATAAAGTCAATAAAAATAGAGGCTTTATGGCTATTCCTGAGGTTGGAGATCAGGTTATTGTAAATTTCGTACATCAGCATCCGGATCGTCCTTTTGTTATGGGAGGAATGTTCCATGGAGGAATTGGAGCCGGAGGAGGAGCCGATAATAATATAAAAAGTTTAAGCAGCAGAAGCGGAAATAAATTAGAATTAAATGATGGTGAAGGTTCCGTATTTCTAACAGATCAGGGAGGTGCCAATATGAAATTCGATGGTGCAGGGAATGCTCATACCAATGCTAATAACAATAAAATAGTAAATGTCGGAAACCATAATACCGTAAATGCAGGAAGTAGCAGTGCTATCAATGTAGGTGGAAAAGAAGGAGAACCGGCAAATTCTTATTTAAAAATGGATGCTTCCGGAAATATCTGTTTAGAAGGAAAAACAAAGATTGAACTGAAAGTCGGAAAAAATACGATTACCATAACCCAGACAGGTATTACCATTTCTGCGGCAGACGGTATGCTGGATATGAATTCATTACAAAATGCATTGCTGGTTACCCAGGATAACCTGAGCATTCATAGTAAATCCCTGACATCCATTAATTCGGGCGGAGACATGACTATTACCGGTAGTACTGTAGATATCAATTAATAAAGGATCAGTATAATTTTAAAAGAAGATTAGAATATGGCTTTTGAACTTGATCACGAAGAAAAAGACGATTTATCAGGATTTAAATACGCATGGTATAAAAATGCTGAATATCTTATCAATATTAAATCGTATCTTACTTTAGGAAGTGGGAAAGCCAATCAAACGGAAATAGAACAAAGCTGGAATGTTTTGCCCGGAGAATACAATCATATTACGATCGACTCTTCTCCTCAAAGATATATCCAGTCTGACGGGCAGATGCGGGCCTTTTATGAAATCCTTGAAGAAATAAACAAGGCAACCAATGTATTGCAGCTATCATTGGATACCGATAAAAGTATCCTTGAAGTCACTAATAAAGACGAAATTTCAGGTAAATGGAATGAAATAAAAAGAGATTTACATTTTTTTGAATTGGTGAAAGAAAGCTATGAAGCCTTTATTCACCTTTATGATAAGGAGTTTAATAATATAGATCAAAATATTAAGCTGAATTTATTATACCAGATTATGTTTTATCCCTTACCTGTATTCAGAGGCGGAGGTTTTATTGATCAAATGCCGGTAAGAAATACTTTGTCGACACTTTTTCCGGGAGAAAAAATAAGTTATGATTCTCAGTACAGGATTTCTAAAAAAGAGAATGGAGGATATCTTGTAAAGCTGGAAGCGAAGAATAAAGGTGATCATTCACATTTTAAAAGTATATATCAGGATCAATATCAGAAGACACTTGGTGGCTCCTTAGCCTATAAATATTTTCTTGAAGGAGAGTATATGTATAATGAAGACTCCGTATTGTCAGAGATAATGTTTCACGTAAAAGAGGAGCTTAATGAAAACATGCTTTATGTCTGCAGGTACCATATAAGACTCAATAAACAATAACATCAGTATCATTATGAGCGAATTATATATAGCACAGGGAACCCCGCTTATCTGCAGTAAAGGCAGAAGACTCATAGGAATTGGAGTGAGCTCACAGTCTACAGTACATCTGAAGAGTGGAGCAAAGCTGATGGCTACAGAAGATGATCGTTTTAAGGATAACTTTATATGTCCTCAAATGATGATGGCCGGAGCTTTAGCCGGAGTTGCTGTTGCAGCAGCTTTTTCCGGAGGGCTTTTTGTTTTGGCAGCAGCTGCCTGGGCAGGAAGTGCACTTATTGATGATTGCCTCAATATCTGTTCCTTTCTTTGCAAAGGTAGTGATTGGAAAAATACTCACCCGAAAGTAAAAATTGAAAATAAAAAACCTTTATTGCAAAACTCCAGTTTACATTGTTTTCTGGGAGGTGAGGTTACATTTCATTTACCAATTGCCCAGCTGAAGGAAGCTTCTACCGCCAGCAAAATGGCCAAAGATTCGTATAATGATGAATACAAAGACAAAAAGGGACATGATATCAAAATAGATGGGTATACCCGCATTGATACCAGTGATCAAAGCCAACTAGATAAGTTATTTGGTTCTGGAAAGCTTACTCCAGAGGATTTTAATACCAACAAAGACGATGGCTTTTATTCTTCCCTATATTATAAAGATACAGGTGATAAAAATACAAGTGAGTATTTTGTAGCTTTCAGAGGTTCTGAACCGAAAGGGATGCAGTTTTATCATGACTGGTTTATTGAGGATGGGGGACAGGCTTTTGGTTTTGATACTCCACAAATAGAAAAAACAAGAGCACTTGCTGAAAAAATGGATGGGGCTACAAATAAAAAAGTAAAATTTACCGGACATTCACTCGGAGGAGGAAACAGTGCCATGGCTTCCTATTATACAGGGCGTCCTGGCTATACCTTTAATGCAAGAGGCGTTCATAAAAATACCTTAAATTACCTCGATAAGAAAGGAGCGGTAAAATCAACTTCAAATATTTTTAACTATAGTACAAGCAATGATATTCTTAACGGATTACAAAATAACAGAGAAGGGCTGCTTTCGACATTAGCCATATCAAGAATTCCGGGACTGAACAAGCTTGCAATTTTTGGAGGTCTTACAGGAGCTGTTCCACGTGCTTTAGGCCAACAGCATGAAATCTTCGGCTATATTGAAGACAATGAGGGGTTGGGAATTAAAACTATAGGTAGCGGGCATAGCGCCTATGATGATGCATTTCAGGCGATGTTGGGTACAATCAATACAGATGTTATAGCTAATAATATATAATATGAAATCAACTATTTTAATAATATTTTCCATGATGACAATTTTTTCATGTTCAGATTTTGGGCTAAGATCCCGTAAAAAAGAGAATAGAGCTGAATATCCTCCTGCAAAGATGTTTAAAGGAGACGGTTTACTGGCTGCACAAAAAATGTTTGATGGAGATCTTAGCGGGATGGAGCAGGTTATCAAAGAAAAGAAAATAGATATCAATACATTGCAGGAAGAAACAGGATATACATTACTCATGTATGCTTCTATTATTGAAAATCTGAATGCGATGGAAAAACTTTTGGAATTAGGAGCAGATCCCAATATTATAGTTCCAAATGAAGGTCTGGAATCACCTTTAAACCATGCTGTGGCACTCAACAATTATGAAATGCTTCAATTGCTTTTTAAATATAAAGCCAATCCGAATCCTGAATTGGGACATTCTCCATTATCAAAAGCCATGCTGCTGGGAGGGACTGACACTACTGAAAAGAAAATGATTGATTACCTACTTCAAAATGGAGCAGATATCAATAACATCTCTTTTAACGGAAGTAATATCATGGAGGATGCAATAAGAGATGATCTGAATACAGCAGAGTATTTTCTCAGCAAAGGAGGACAGCCTAAAATTAAGAACACCAATCTTTGTCCGATGGCCAATTATATTGAATATAAAGAAAACCAAAAAAATGAAGGTAATCTGCCAGACTCTCCTTACTATCAAAAGCTGTTTGGAATCAAAAAACAATTAATTGATAAATATAAAGTAACCTTTCCTTACCGGAATGATACAATAGCAGAGGCTAAGCTAAGAATCCAACTCTATGAAAAGCTAAATCCTAAAGATAAAATATCTGTTAATTTTAATAAAAATTATGGTGAAAGCCGTTACCAAGATGATTTAGCTATTGTGAAAGGACGATAAAAGCAAGGTGAAGTAATTACAGAAAAAGGAACATTAAGATGAGAAAATCAACTATTTTAATAATATTTTCCATGATGATACTTTTTTCCTGTTCAGATTTTGGGTTAAGATCCCATAAAAAACAGAATAGAGAACAATATCCTCCTCAAAAATTATTTGAAGGAATTCAGCTTCAGGCTGCACAAAAAATATTTGATGAAGACAATTCTGGATTAGAAAACATGATTAATACTCAGCCTGAAATAATTAATCAGCTAAGTGAAAAGAAGGGGTATACCTTGTTTCTTTATGCTACTATGCTCGAAAATATAAAAGGAATGGAAGTTTTGTTACAAAAAGGAGCCGACCCCAATATTTACCCCAGATCTTTTTAGTTCTCCGGTTTCGCAGGCAGTAGGTACTAATAATTATGAAATGTTAAATGTATTATTGAAATACAAAGCAAAACTTAATCCGGCAATTGGGGTTAGCCCTCTGAGTGACGCAATGTTATTGGGAGGCGAAGGCACAGAAAGAAAAATGATAGACTACTTGTTGGAACATGGTGCAAATATTAATCATGTATCGTATGATGGAGGTAATATAATGGAAAATGCTGCCAGAGATGATTTGAAATTAGCTATTTATTTTTTAGAAAAAGGTGGACAACCTAAAATAAAAGGAACAGAATTATGTCCTATGGCCAGATATATTCAGTTTGAGGAAGAAAATCAAAGAAAGCATAATAAAACGGAAAATTTAAATGAAATATTAGCATTTAAGAAACAATTAATTGAAAAATATAACGTTCAGTTTAATAAAAACTATGGTGAAAATCTTTTTCAGGAAGATTTGAAAAGAGAGAAAGGTACATGACGTAAGATATAATAAAATCCATCAACCAGAGGTTAATCAACAATAATGAATTTCATACAATATAAAATACAAAAAAAAGATACCTTACAAACTATCGCAGAAAAACAACAAATTTCAGTAAAGGAGCTTGTGGATTTTCATAATCAACATTCCGGTATGACGGGCGTTATTATAGGAAATGCGTTGCCGATTCATCTGGAGCATATTATTGTCAGTAAAGAGCATATAAAAAAGC
The DNA here is from genome assembly GCF_000482305.1 of Chryseobacterium sp. UNC8MFCol. Taxonomy (NCBI): domain Bacteria; kingdom Pseudomonadati; phylum Bacteroidota; class Flavobacteriia; order Flavobacteriales; family Weeksellaceae; genus Chryseobacterium; species Chryseobacterium sp. UNC8MFCol. The sequence continues at coordinate 18,403 of NZ_AXUZ01000018.1, read as the reverse complement.
AAAAAGTAAAAAGCATAAAAGAAGGCGATAAGGTTATTTTTAATCAAAAAGCAAGATATCGTTGTGTACAGGTTAATACAACCAGTATTAATGGTGAGATAGCCCAGTTTGTAGAACAAAAATTTCAATATCTTCTTAAGATGGATACCGTTAATCAACTGGGATCTGTGAAAAGGGAAGATTACTTAAAAAAGATGACCCCTTCCGTGATGTTGGATGTGCTTGATTTCATTGCAGAAACTGATCATATAAAACATAATACCCTTTTTACATTGGATGAGAAAGGGAAAATAAATACCATCCTCAACAGGAGAGAGTTAAATGAAAATTGGATGGCATATAAAAAGCAAAAACTCCACCATAACCCATTTATCATAGAACTCGCCAAAACGAATGCAGATGCGGTTCAGGAGCTTATTAAGTTAGGAGATGCCCAGTTTTCTCAGAAAGCTTCTAATGAAGAAGAATATAGAAAAGACTTTTTTTATTTTACTTGTTTTAATCAATATATTCTCAATGATCATTTGGAGACCAGTCATTTTGATTTTCTCTCCACAGTGGTGCCGCCTAATGTAGTGCCTCTTAGCTTGAGATATGATAAGGTTTCTGAACAAAACGATAAACTTACCATCAGAATGATTGCCGAATATCAGTTAACCAAAGAATTGGAAGAAAAGATTATCAGCCAATATAATGTTTTACATCGACCAAGCATAGGTTTTAGTTACACTCAATATAAATTGATTTTCCGCTCTACCATTGAAATAGATACCCAAACCAGGTTGGTGAAAACAGCCACTGTAAAGATGAAAGAATCAATTGCTGATAATATCGAAAACGAATGCAATTATACTATAAAACAACTTGAAAACTATACCCCGGATGAAGGAAACTAGGAATTTTCAATTTGATGGTGTTGATGCCAAAACCGAATGGAAAATAGGATTGATACTGGCAGTCCCCGCATTAGCTGTATTCTTTCTTGTAATGTATGTGTCAGAATTTTACTTACCTAAAACCTATTTTTTATACCCTGTTTTACTAGCTTCAGTTTTAACAATAGTAATAAGTATCCTGATATTAAAATTACTAAGTGGAACTATAAAAGAAAAAAAATGGAATATTAATATTGATGACAAGGTGCTTGAAATCACCTATAAAAATATAAAAAAAGCGATCCCGTTAACGGATATCAGATCCATTAAAAATCTGGGAAATGTAGGTTTCAGATATCTTACAATAATAACACATCAGGAAACAATTAAAATAAGAGTTGGGAATACAGGTTTTGTGCCGTTTTCAACTCAAAAGGATCTTGAAATCTTTGACGATTTTGTAGAATATCTCAGACCTTTTTTAGATGAAAATTTTAATAAAAAAGAACTTAAGAATAAAATCAATACTCAGGTATTTCCCAACTATGGAGTATATGTCGTGAAATCTGAAGAGATTAAATACAGTATTATAAACAGATTGAAACCCTGGCAAATCATGATTATCTTCCTTGGCGGTGGCTTTTTACTGTTGATTTTACTATTTACACAACTTGAAAAATATTGGTAAAAAAATATAGGTTATGGCAGTTTATTTACCTGAAAAAGTATATGCAGTATGTACTAATCAAATGAATCCCGATCCAAGGCAGCTTTTATTGAGTGATTTAAGAGAATCATTTGCACGAACCGTGAAGTTCGGAGCCGAAGATAAAGTTTTTCTCGTCAAAATTGATAAAAAACTGAGTGAGGATTTTAAATGTAAGTCCAACTGGAGCACCGGTGCAGGAATGGTAGCATTAGGAGCCGGTGTAGGAGTCGGACTTGGAATTGCGGCTGTATGTTTAACAGTACCCGTGGCAGGCTGGATTGTGGGAGGAGCTATCGCCGTTGGTGCAGTTATCTGGGGACTTTTTAAAATGGCTCAAAGGCCGTCATGCAGTGAGATGATTGGATTTGAGGAAAGCCAATGGACTTTACATCATACAACCGTAAAATTTGATAGTCGTAAAGTAGAAGTTAAAGATCTTCATTTAGCACTGACTAAAAACTCTATGCTAACCTGCAAAGAAGGGGGAGTCGTACTTCCTTTCATCAATAAAGCAGATGCCATGAAAGCGGCAGATACTATTGCAGGTAACAATAAAACTGAATTCTGGACCAACGTTGCAGGAGGATTTTTAACCGGAGCCTTACTTGGTTTCGGAATGGGGGTGGCATTACCTGCAGGTGCAAGTTTAACATGGGTGCAAGGTACCATACATGCTGTAACTCAGGGATTAATATTTGGTGCATGGATTCCTATTGGCCAATTCGTCATTACTCCGCTGGCTGGTAAATTCGGTACGGGGGTAAATTCAGCACAGGCCAATGGAGATAGCTATAAAGATGTTAAAGGTGCTCAGCAAAGTACTGATGATCCAATAATTCCTACTGATAACTGGGATCTTTGGAGCCCGATAAAAGATGGTCGTGATATCAGAAAGAAACTAGCTGAAAATAAAGCTTCAAAGGCTGATCTTGAAAAATTCGATAAAGGGATTGCTGAGGCTAAAAAACAAGGAACCTATTCATTAAAAAATAATCCGGACTTGAGAGAGATGTTTGAAAGAATGAAGGCTGGAGAGTTTGGGAAGGAACTTAAGGAGCAGGTGAGCAACAAGAGCGGCAATTTTAGAGGAAAGGTTAATGAAAAAAATGCAAATAAATCTGCTCAAGCCCATTCAGAAAAGGCAAACCTTTCCATTAGTGAGAATAACAAAGCAAATATAAGAAGCGGAGCCACTTCAACTGCAGGAATTTTAACCTTAATTGCTCCTTTTGTAGCCAGCTATTTTTCCGAAAGAGCAATAAGACTGGCAGCAGAAGGCTTCACAAATGATGTTACCAAAGGAGCTACTGTAAAGGCAACAGATGCTTAATATATCAATACCAGTACTATTATATAGATAAAAAAGAAATCACTTTCAGAATGTTCAGTAATGTTCTCATGAACAGCTTTAACCGTATCTGCAAAGTTTAAAGCTGTACAAATTATTGATAAAATTATAATCTTGTTTAAACACTTTTTTCATATTATATTTCCCAAATTCGTGTAATAGTTAAAATTTTACTCTAATTTTTCATTTGGGGTTAAAGTGTTTATTTATAATGATTTATCATTTCACACAACACTATTGTCGTAGAATTACGACAAGAAATCGTAGAACTACTACAATTTTTCAGATTTACGTTCAAAAGCTTTTTTTTCAAATTCAATGACTCTATCTTTGTTATATAATTATCGAACAACAATTTATTACTAACGATTAAAATTTACAATCATGGCAGAAAGAAATTCAAGAGGAATCTTAAAATTCAACGGAGGAGAAGGGCAGAAACTGTTAAAAATGAACTACAGTGTATCAAGATCTACAGACGTTTCAGGACGTGTAGCATCAGACCCTTCTAACGCATTAATCAAAGTGACAGTAGAAGCTACTGAAAAATCAGACATTCTTGAAAGCTTACTAAACGGTAAATACAAGCCGACAAAAGGAGAAATTACATTCAACAAATCTCACGAAGAAGGAACATTGATCACTTTGAACTGGGAAAACGGATACGTAATTCAACACGAAGTAGACTTCGACGCTGTGGATAGCAACAGCATGCTGATCAGCTTTGTGGTAAGTGCTGAAACAATTGACTATGGAACTTCTCAGTATATGGGATTATGGCCTTCTTCAGGTAAATAAGCCAAGTCAAACTAAAAATAGAGCAGTATGCCCGGAAGGGTATACTGCTTTTTTATGACAAAACATCAGGAAATTTTAAAACGCTCCCGTCCCTCGATACTCAAACTCGGTCCTCAGACTGCCTACTTTTATTCCTATTTTATTATCTTTGTTCATTATTGAAAATATGGACGCAACACAAGATAAAAGGCTGTTTCTCATCGATGCTTATGCGATGATTTTCAGAGGATATTACGCACTGATAAGAAATCCGAGACTAACGAGCAAAGGATTAGATACTTCTGCTATTTTTGGGTTTACCAACTCTTTGATCGAATTGATCAGAAGAGAAAAACCGACTCATCTGGCAGTCGTTTTTGATGTGGGGCAGGCAAGTGTAAGAACTGAAGATTTTGCAGATTATAAAGCCAACAGAAGTGAAACTCCTGAAGCCATTAAAATTGCCATTCCATACATTCATAAAATCCTGCAAGCAATGCATATTCCCATTCTGGGAGTAGAAGGTTATGAGGCAGATGACGTCATCGGTACCATTGCCTGTAAAGCAGAAAAAGAAGGATATACCACATTTATGGTAACTCCTGATAAAGACTTTGCACAGCTGGTTACAGATAAAATCAAGATTTATAAACCTGGATTAAAAGGGGGAGATATAGAAATTCTGGGGGTAGATGAGGTAAAGGCAAAATATGAAATTGAAGACCCAAAACAGGTGATAGACTTCCTGGCTATGATGGGGGATGCAGTCGATAATATCCCCGGATTGGAAGGTGTAGGAGAAAAAACAGCCATGAAATTCCTGAAAGAATTCGGAAATATTGAAACCTTACTGGCCAATACCGATAAACTGAAAGGAAAACTGAAAGAAAAAGTAGAAGCTTCTGCAGAACGCGGTATTTTGTCTAAAAAACTCGCGACAATTATCTGTGATGCTCCTATAGAATTTCATCAGGAGCAGTACGATCTTGAAACTCCTGACTTTGAAAAAGTAAAAGAAGTCTTTGACGAAATAGAATTCAGAAGACTCTACGAAAATCTGTACAGGGCTTTTGCACCAGCACCAACGGAAACAATTGTGGTAAGTGAAGTGGAAGTAAAACAAACTCCTGCCGGTACGGAAGTGAAAGGGCAGGTGATGCAGCTCGATCTTTTTGCTAATTTTGAAGAACTTGATCAGGCTACTTCTACAAAATCGTCGATTGAACATAACGATCATCTTTACCAGTTTATTAACAATCCAAAAGCTCAGAAAAAATTAGTAGCCAATCTCCTGCAACAAAAAGTAGTTTGTTTTGATACCGAAACAACCTCATTAAACGAATTGGAAGCAGAGCTGGTAGGAATGAGTTTTTCGTATAAAAAAGGTCTTGCCTATTATATTCCTTTGTCTGAAGACAGGGCTGAGGTATTGCAGACCCTTGAAATTTTCAGACCGTTTTTTGAAAAAGAAGATCTGCTGAAAATTGCCCATAATTTAAAGTTTGATTATAAAGTCTTAAAGCAATACGATATTACCGTTAAAGGAGCCATGTTTGATACCATGATTGCCCATTATTTGCTGAATCCGGACGGAAGACACGGCATGGATTACCTTTCAGAGATATATCTGAACTACAAACCGGTATCCATCGAGACCATTATTGGTAAAAAAGGGAAAAAGCAGGGTAGCTTCAGAGATGCAGATCTTAGAACACAAACTGACTATGCAGCAGAAGATGCCGATATCACTTTCCAGTTATACGAGCTGTTTGCACCCCAACTGAAAAAAGAAAACCTTGAAGAGCTTTTCTATACTATTGAAATGCCTTTGATGGAAGTTCTTGCGAAAATGGAACTGGCCGGAATTTCCCTTGACGAAAAATGGCTGGCACAGGAAAGTATTGATCTGGAAAACGATCTTAAACAATTGGAAGCCACCATTTTTGAACTTTCAGGAGAAGAATTTAATATGAATTCACCTAAACAGTTAGGCGAAATTCTGTTTGAAAAAATGCAGCTTGACCCGAAAGCAAAGAAAACAAAAACAGGACAATATGCCACTTCGGAAGATGTGCTTCAGAAACTGTCTTCAAAACATGAAATCATCAAGCATATCCTGGAGTACAGAACCTACCAGAAATTAAAATCAACCTATGTGGATGCTTTGCCTTCACAGATTGATAAAAAGGATAACAGGGTACATACCAACTTCTCACAGACCACCGCGGCAACAGGCCGTTTGGCTAGTGTAAATCCTAACCTGCAGAATATTCCGATCAGAACATTGAGAGGTCAGCAGATTCGTGGAGCGTTCGTTTCAGGAGAAGGAAACAAAATCATTTCTGCCGATTACTCACAAATTGAACTTCGTCTTATCGCTGAAATTTCCGGTGAAGAAAATATGATTAAAGCTTTCCAGGATGGAGAAGATATTCACGCTTCCACTGCTGCTAAATTATTTAAAATTCCGTTGGAAGAAGTATCCAAAACACAGAGAAGCCAGGCCAAGACTGTAAACTTCGGGATCATCTACGGACAGGGAGCTTTTGCCCTGGCAGAACAAACCGGATTATCCCGTACCGAAGCCAAACAAATGATCGAAGCCTATTTTGAAACCTATCCGAAACTGAAAGAATATATGGCTGAGCAGGTAAGCAAGGCCCGTCAGTTAGGTTATGTGGAAACCATTTTAGGAAGAAAAAGACATTTAAAGGATATCAATTCCAATAATTTTGTGGTAAGAGGTCATGCTGAAAGAAATGCTGTAAACGCCCCTGTCCAGGGAAGTGCTGCAGATGTAGTGAAATTAGCTATGATTAAAATCGACAGAGAACTGGAAGAACAACAGCTGAAGACTAAAATGTTACTTCAGGTACATGATGAATTGGTCTTTGAATCTCCGGTTGACGAAATTGAAACGGCTTCAGCTTTGATCAGAAAAGAAATGGAAAGTGCTTTGGAAACACAGGTTCCTTTATTGGTTGAAATTGGAGTGGGGAATAACTGGTTAGAAGCCCATTAGTAAAACGATACCATACTTAATAACAAAAAACTTCCGCTATTGTAAGCGGAAGTTTTTTTATTGGGTTTACTTATAAATTTTTGAAGCTTTACTGACCTGTTTCAATCAATGGATATAGAATGATAAACCTTTCTTATAATATCTTCGGGAGAAGCTTTTTCAAATAAATAGCTTTCTTTTTTCACCTTAAAAGTCTTGGTGGTAGAAGGCGTATTTTCTTCCATCGTATTGACGGTTTCCTGTGTAAGCTTACCTTTTAAAGGTTCATAATTTAAAGCAGAGTGAGACCCTGCACCCATATTATAAGTCTCGATGTAGGTGAGAATAAGTTTTCCGTTGATATATTTGAATGTACTGAATTGATTTCCGTTGGGGCCGATATCATATAAATTAATGTGTAAATTGCCTTGGTCAATACTGATGTCTTCAGTGTCATGCATCTTATAGCCTGCTTCGTTGTACTCGTCAGGAAATACTTTTTCAGAAGCTATATCCAATCGGTAAGTTTTATCATTATTTTTTAAGAGAATAAGCACTTTTCTTTTAGCCAGGGTATCGGATTTCTTTCGTAGCACTAAAACTTTATCGGTAAGCTCATCATGATTGAGATCACCTTCGGCTTCATATTGAATTTCCTCATCTTTAGTGATAAAATCTAATGGTTCTTTCCCGGTTTTAAAAGTTTCCTGTTGAGATTCTCTGTTTTGTAAAGAGTCATTTTTTGCTTCTTTAGAGATGTGGTTTTGAGGATGGGTTGCTTTTTTATCCTTATCACAGGAATTGATCACAAAAAAAGATAAGATTAGAATAGAAATGATTTTTTTCAAGGGTTATTTATTTAGTATAAATCTAGCTTTTATTTCGTTATAATGGAGCAATAAAATACACATGCTTCCTGATAGAATGGCCGGAAAAAGAGATAAAGACAAAGTGTAATACATTTCCGATTTAAAATCATAGCTACTCCAGGAAGATTCCCGGTCGACAAAAATAGAATAGTTTAAGAAGAACCAGGTCACGATCAGTAATAAAAACTCAATACTGACCTTGATAGCAGCGCTTTTTATGAAAGAAAGTACCGAAAAAATAATGGATAGGAGCATGCCTGAAAAAAATGATATCCATACTGCATCTTCAAAAAAACTGCATTCAAGGCAGCCGCTTGACATATGACCGGAAAGCCGGCCCATAGACCAATAGATTTCAGCACATGTTATAACGAAAATAATAATCGTGCTGAGGAAAAATTTCTTTGTAAAGTGAAAGAGTTTTTGGTATTCTGGTTTTTTATTCAAGGTATTGTTTTCTATGGCTTAATTTAGAGGTCTAGCGTGTTATGTAAGAAAAATACCCTGCTGTCATTGAAATCATGCAACAAGGTATTTTTAGGTGTATTTGATGATGATTAGACGTTGAATTCGATCTCACCGATATAGTACAGTTTATTTTCCTCACCGTCTACAGAAACGGGGTTAGGAATAACAAACCTGCTGGCAAAAATAATAGCGTTCACAGGAGTATCCAGGCTAAGCTCATTAAGTTTCTGCTCCAGAACAGGAAGCCATTCATCAGCATAAGAATATTCTGAAAATTTTTCATAAAGTCCCAGTCTTTCATCTTCAAATCCGTATTCTATAAAATCATCGTCAAACCATTTGATATTTTGTGACTCGGCAAATTTTGAGACATACTGGTCCTCGGTTTCTTCTTCCATATAATAACTTTCATCCTCTTCTACAAAGTCATAAAAGTCCTCTTCATTTTTAAAATATCCTAACCAGAAGTGTGAAATTTCTTTATCCATGGGGAAATATATTGATTGTTTTAATTTTTTCTTGATTAACTTTCTACACCGATGTGTATTCAGACTGTAATATTACGAAAGTTTTCACGTAAATAAAATCTTCCTGTCATGAACAAAGCATGATCATGCAGACAGGAGATCAATTTTTTTATCGTAAATTTAGTCTGGGTTAAATAAAAAACTATGGAGTTTCTTCAGGATCATTACGTTGTTAAAAACGAACTTTTTTTGATATTTATTTCTGTTATTCTGGGCTTGCTGATTGGTGCAGAGCGCGAATACCGTAATAAATCTGCCGGTCTTCGGACTTTTATTTTAGTTTGTTTCGGTTCGTGCCTTTTTACCATTCTCTCCCTTAAAATCGGAATTGCAAATCCTGACCGCCTGGCTGCCAATATCATTACCGGAATTGGTTTTTTGGGAGCTGGAGTTATCTTTAAAGGAGAAAACAAAATTGAAGGTATTACAACCGCAACTACTATCTGGGCGACAGCATCTATAGGAATGGCTGTAGGTTCGGGGTATGTATATTTTTCCCTTTTAGGAACTGCTCTGGTATTGATTATTCTGAGTGCTCTTACCTATTTGCAGAGTTTTATAGACAATTATCATAAAATCCGGGAATACAGAATCTCATTCACATCTTCAGCCGATGTAAAGCATTGTGAAGAAATTTTCAAAAAATACCATTTAGCGTTTATAATGATCAAACAACAATACACTCAGGGGAACCTGACGGTTATCTGGAGGCTTACCGGCAAAACAGAACATCATGAAGAACTGATGAAGAATCTGGTTGATGATCCTAAAATCATAGCCTATCAATTTTGACAAAAAAATAAAGGCCGAAGCCTTTATTCTTATTTTTTCTTGAAAATATATAAATCCTTGTTAGGACCTGTAATTTCTTTTCCTTCCATATCAAGTTGGTAAAGGGCATTTTCCCCTACTTTATATTTGTAGTTGGCTGTTTTACCCTTCAAAGTGATGATACTTCCTGTCGCATCCCATGAAAAAGATCCTTTATCCTGGGTTTTAGAATTTCTGTCAAGGTATTCCTCGCTAATGCTGAAAGTCTTATCCTTATTAAGCGTTAAGGAAGTTTTGATTCCCGGGCAATCTGCACAAGGAACCACTGCTTCGTAGGTACCGTCCCAGTCAAGAGCATTTTCGGAAGTGTCACCTATCGCACTGGTGACTGGCTGGGCTGTACTGTCTGGTGCTGGCTGAATAGCCGGTACTATGGAATCCGTTGTAGCCACGGTTGTTTCGGTAGTTTTTTCTTTTTTAGAACAAGAAGCCAGAAGTAAAGCAGCTCCGATTCCTACAATAAACATGGTGTTTTTCATCGTAATAATTAATTTAAATATGTTTTTAATCTAACTACCAGAAATCAAATATTACGCCAAGGAGCCTGAAAGTTTAAAACTCGGGAAAACCGGATCGAAGTCATGAAAAAGTAGCAATATTCCTACATGAAAAAATACAGAGAAATGAAATGAATGTCTTTCATCAACAAGCTCCGAAATAAATTCTTCATTTTCCATTTTCAGATTTTCATTTTCAACTTTAGATCGCTTTTATAAAGCCTATTCTTATTTTTCTTCGTAAATTCGGGCAAAATTTTTGATTATGACAAAAAAGATACTTTTATCCGTATTTCTTTTGCCGGCTGCAATGGCATTTGCACAACAATATGGAGGAATGTGGATTCCTACAGAACTGAATGAAAAAGAAATGAAGGATATGGGAATGAAAATCTCTGCCAAAGATATTTTCAATACCCAGAAACCAAGCATTAAAGATGCTGTAGTACAGTTTAACGGTGGATGTACAGCGGAAATAATCTCCCCAAAAGGACTTTTATTAACCAACCATCACTGTGGTTTCGGACAGATCCAGGCACATTCTACAGTGCAGAATGACCTTCTGTCAAACGGTTTTTGGGCTAAAAATACAAGTGGAGAACTTCCGAATCCGGGCGTAAAAGTAGATTTTATTGTAGACATAAAAGAAGTGACTGATCCTGTTTTGGAAGGAACGGATAACCTTACAGAACCTGAACTGACTAAAAAAATCAACAATAATATCGAGGTTTATAAGAATTCTCAGAAAATTGAATCTTATCAATCGATTCTGGTAAAGCCAATGTACTATGGAAACAAGTATTATGCATATACCATCGAAACATATAAAGACATTCGTCTTGTAGGAGCTCCGCCTCAAAGTATCGGAAAATTCGGAAGTGATACAGACAACTGGGTTTGGCCAAGACATACCGGAGATTTTTCAATGTTCAGAATCTATGCGGGTAAAGACAACAAACCGGCAGAATATTCAAAAGACAATGTACCGTACGTACCAAAACATTATTTACCGGTCTCTATAAAAGATAAAAACGAAAACGATTTTACTTTTGTATTTGGATTCCCTGGGAAAACTACAGAATACCTTCCTGCTGTAGCAGTGGAGAAAATCATGAAGGATATCGACCCTGCGAGAATTGCTGTACGTGATGTAGCTTTAAAAACATTAGATGAAAAAATGCGTGCAGATAACGAAACACGTATCAAATATGCTTCTAAATATGCTTCAGTAGCCAATTACTGGAAAAAATGGATCGGTGAAGTAGAAGGATTGAAAAAGTCCAATGCAGTCGAGAAAAAAGTGATGTACGAAGGATCTTTAGTTGCAAAAAATTCACAGATCAAAACTACATTGGATCAGCTGAATAAGCTTTACAATGATCAGGCTCCCTATGCATTAAACAATGCCTACTACACAGAAGTGGTAAAAAATGCTGAAACATTAAAGCTGGCAGGTGACTATTATGACTTCATTGCTTCCGTAGAAGCCGGAAGAATGGATGAAAAGGAACTTTCAAAATTAAAAAAGAAATTAACTTCTTTCTATAAAGATTACAGCGCAGAGCTTGATGCCAAAGTAACTGCAAAATTACTGGCATTATATGCTAATAAAACAGCTCCACAGTTTTTACCGGCAGGTTTCAACAAGTATAAAGATGAAAATGCCAATATTCCTGTTGTAGAAGATATGTCTAAAAATTCGATCATCACAGGAAGAACTGCTGTAAATGGTGCTGCAGTAACTGCTGATATCGATAAAGCATTTTCTAATCAGGATAAATTGATCAAGACGTTAAAGAAAGATCCTGTTTTCCAGTTGTATGTTTCCATGAAAGACACCTATATGAAAGCTGCTGACCCACAGTATACTTCAATGCAGGCAAAAATCGATGCACTTCAGAAGAAATTTATGGCACAGCAAATGGAAACTGATAAAGACAGAAAGTTCTTTCCGGATGCCAACTCAACCCTTCGTGTGACATACGGAAAGGTGAAAGGTTCAAGCCCGAGAGATGCTGTTTCTTACGGTTACCAGACACACCTGGCTGGAGTTATGGAAAAATATATTCCGGGAGATTACGAGTTTGACGTTCCCAAAAAACTTATCGATCTTTATAATAAAAAAGACTACGGGATCTATAAAGATAAAACCGGTGATGTTCCCGTAGGATTTACCGCTACCAACCATACAACAGGAGGAAATTCAGGAAGCCCGGCGCTTGATGCTAACGGTAACCTTGTAGGCCTAAACTTCGACAGACAATGGGAAGGAACGATGAGTGATATTAATTATGATCCGCGTTTCAGCAGAAACATTATGGTAGATACCAAATATATTCTTTTCGTCATCGAAAAATTTGCCGACTCAAAATGGCTGGTTGATGAAATGAAGATTGTAAAATAAATATTAAAATTTATACCTTTAAGAATCTATTTAAATTTATTTTGAATAGATTCTTTTTTATTTTAATAGGATGAAAGACAGACTCATCAATTTAATGGCAGCTATTGAACATGATAATATCGGGAAAACTTTTCCGCTGGATTATTGTCTGCCCCTTTATCATACTGTTTCTGATGCAGATCTTCCCCATATCAAACATATCATTCAATATAAGAATACGGCACAGTTTGAGCAGGATCTGGATTATTTTTCGAAATACTTTCAATGGGTAGACTGGAACGAATTCAAACACCATGGTAACAGGAATTTCAGTTCAAAGAAAAAAATTGCCTTACTTACCTTCGATGATGGGTTCCGGGAGTTTTATGATGTGGTGGCCCCTGTTTTAGAACGTAAAGGAATTTATGCCTGTAACTTTATAAATCCGGCTTTCATAGATAACCGGGATATGATGTTCCGATGCAAAGCCAGCATTCTTGTTGATAGGATACAAAATATGAAAAACCCGGATCCGGAAGTATATCATCTGCTATCCCTTAAAAATCATTCAAAGGAAGCATTACAGCAACGTATTTTGAATGTAAAGTACAGAGAAAAAGATATGCTGGATAGGCTTGGAACAAAACTGGATATTGATTTTAAAAAATACTCAGCAGAAAATAAACCTTATCTGAGTACGGAAGAATTAAAAAAATTGACCCGCAAAGGTTTCGGCATATCGTCCCATAGCTGGGATCATCCCAAATACGGGGATTTGTCATTGGAACAACAGATGGAAACCACCGACAAGACTTTCGCTTATTTAAAAGAAAATGGGTTTCTTTATGAGACATTTGCATTTCCTTTTACTGATTTTCAGGTGAAAAAAAAATTTTTTGACGAGCTCTTTAAAAATGAAGAAATATACTGTAGCTTTGGATGTGCCGGGGTAAAGCTCGACACCGTACAAAATAATTTTCAAAGGATTCCCATGGAAATGGGGGAGAGTGGAGCAAAAATTTTGAAGAAGGAAATAGCTTATTTCAAAATGAAAAAGCTGATCCGTAAAAATACGATAGAAAGAAAATGATGCAACTGAAAACATTCAACAGAAAAGAACTGGAAGACTTTATATCATCCGGTGATTTCGAGCAATATGATTTTCTTCCCATTACCAGACATCGTGCGGTATCCCAGATTAATAATCCAAAAGCATCAGACGACCAGACTTTACTCATTCTGGCTTTTGATGATGAGAAACTCATAGGATATGTTGGATGTTTTCCAGATTATTTTATCGTTGATGGTAAAACAGTCCGTTACGCCTGGCTCAGCACACTCTACGCCAACCCCGCATTCAGGAAAAAAAGACCGGCAAAGGCTCTTCTGAAAAGGGTTTTTGAAGAATATGAAGGACGGATTGTAATCACCGAGTTTACAAGAGAAGCAGAAGCATTGTATAATATTGCGGGAGCTTTTGACTATGTTTTTCCGAAAGAAGGAAAGCGGTATTACTTCAGAACAGACGCCGCAACTATAATTCCTGAGAAAAATCCTGGGACCCAAAAATACAAACCTTTCTTTAAGGTCCTGGATGCTTTTGCCAATTTTTTCATCTCCGCAAAGAACGTACTGATTAAAAAGCCTGACTTTCATTATGAAATTCTTAGTTCGGCCGATCAGGAAAGCGTAGATTTTATCAATGAATTCCCCAGCCACCGTACCGCCGAAGAAATTAATGTTTTTATAGAAAACCCATGGGTATTGGAAGGAGATAAAGACGACAGATATCTCTTCTCAAGCTATGCCAGGACTTTTAGGTTTTTCTGGGTAAAAATTTTTGATGAAAATAATAAACTTACCACATGTTTTCTGCTTCAGCTCCGTGATGGATATCTAAAAATACCGTACCTGTTTACCCAAACAGATCAAAGCAGAATCATCCGTTTCTTAAACTATTTTATTGTGAAAAATAAAGTGAAAGCTCTGACAAGCTATCACACAGAACTCAACGAAGCGATAAAAGGTTCTAAAACATTTCCTACAATTCATGAACGCAGTTTTAAGAGGGAGTATCTCTTTCATCAACAATTGCTCAGGGATCTTCCGAAGGATTTTAATCCCTACTACCAGGACGGGGATGGAGACTGTATGATGACATAATCACTGTAGAAGGTAAAAAAAATCCGCCCAATGTTGAGCGGATTGTATGTTTAGTGTCCGAAGATATCTTTTAAACTTACCTCTGTGAATGTTCCCATTTTATTCACAGCGTCCATATTCAGGTTTTCTTTTTTACCAATAATGGCGGTATTAAAATGTACTGACTGAATGTCTTTCTGATAGAATTCTTTAAGATCCTCAAATTTCAGATCTTGAATCTGCTCGTAGATATCTTTTCGGAAATCATGATCAATATTCAGTTTCTTCAGTCTTAAAGTATTGAAAAATATATTGTTTCGCGTTACCCTCGTTGAGGCAATCTGCTTTAAGGCAGCATTTTTGGCATTTTCAAACTGGATAGTCACTTCAGGAATCTCATTCATCAGTTCGTTCAAAGTATCTACGGCAATCATCAGCTTGTCCGGCTGGGTGCCGATATAAGTGGTAATATAATCCGGATGCTTTAATTCTGAATTGGCAGCATAAGAAACATAGGCAGAATAAGCAAGACTCTTACTCTCACGGATCTCCTGGAAGACAATGGAAGATAATCCTCTGCC
This sequence comes from Chryseobacterium sp. UNC8MFCol, assembly GCF_000482305.1. Classification (NCBI taxonomy): domain Bacteria; kingdom Pseudomonadati; phylum Bacteroidota; class Flavobacteriia; order Flavobacteriales; family Weeksellaceae; genus Chryseobacterium; species Chryseobacterium sp. UNC8MFCol. The sequence goes on along the minus strand of NZ_AXUZ01000018.1, from coordinate 3,395 downwards.
GAAATATTCATTGAAAACATTGATTTTTCCAAAGTCTGAAGGATTCACCAGATGTCCTTTCCCTATTTTGCTCATTTCCATTTGAACCATATCATAGTTGATAAAATAAACATTCCCTCCTGTGTCAGGTTCAGGGTATTGTTTGGGTTCCGGAATTTGAAGACTTTCATTCTCAGTGTATTTACCAATATATCCTTTAAATCCTTCAAAATCTTTTCCATAGAAAAAGATCTGATAAGGATAACTGAAAAGGTTTTTCATCCGGTCGGTAAATACTTCAGCTTTACTGTTTTCAAGTTCTTCTTTAGATATAACATCCGTAAAACGGGAGTAACTTCCTAACTTTGTATAATTCGTCAGGGCGGTCATGATACGGTTTTTATCTTTTTTAATAGCTTGTCTGTTTTCCAGGACGGTTCCTACAAATTGTCTGTAAACCTCCTGATCAGGCTGTACATTATGCATCCAGCTTTGCAGGAGCTCAATACCTTTTTCAATATTTTCTTCCAATCCGCTTAATGTGATAAGAAGCTGGTCGTTGGTCGTTTTAAAATCATTGCTGATCCCGATCTTGAAAAACTCTTTTTTCAACTCTTCAGGCGAAAGACGATCAGTACCCAGATATTGAAGCAGCTGGGTTGAGATTCCTAAATCTCTGTCATGATCGCTTCCGAAAGGGAAAATGAAATGCACCTGGGCAATATCATTATATTTATTTTTAACAAAGCTTATCTTTTTACCCTTGATCGTATCCGTAGCAATCTCCTTTTGATAGTCAATGAATTCAGGTTTTATATCCTCAGTTTTTTCCGTTACTATTTCACTTAAAAACGCTGACTGGGCCTCACGGTTGATTTTCACAGGAGTAATACCGGGATTTTCAACCCTTACAAGTTTATCATTAACGCCTTTCTCTTTATTGACAACGACGTAATTTTCCTTAAAAAATTCGTTGGCAAAAGCAATGACATCATCTTTGGTAAAACTTGCATATTCATCCATTTCGTTCAGTTCCTGTTCCCAGGTTCTTCCTTTGATATACGTATCGTAAAGATTAGTAGCAAGGCCATCAGCCGTTTCAAGTCCTTTCATCCGTTGAAGCTTAAAATCATTGATGATCGCAGGGAGCATCCAATCCGGAAAATCCCCTTTTTTGATCAGTTCAATTTCTTCAAGAACCATTTCTCTGGCTTCCTCCAGGCTTTGTGTTTCTTTTGGAACAGCTACAATAGAAAAATACCCGTATTGCTTTAGCCCGACGGAAAAGGCCTGTGCCCAAAGCATTTTTTGTGTCTGGTTGATGTGAAGATCCAATAAACCGGCTTCACCTCTGTTGCTGAGAATATTGGCAACAACGTCTGCAAGCATCGCTTCACGGGTACCATAGCTGTCAGTCCTCCATGCCAGTTGAACACGTGGAGTAGTAGGGCTTTTTACCGTTCTTTCTACAATCTCTGTCATTGGTGATTCAATGACCGGTGTTTTAGCTGGAAGTTCTTTATAGGGTAAAGCCCCGAAATATTGATCTATTAATAAGATGGTTTCTTCAAAATCAAGATCACCTACCAATACCATTGCATAGTTATTAGGAACATAATATTCGTTAAAATACTTGTGAATAGCCTTCATTGATGGGTTTTTCAAGTGCTCCGGTTTCCCTAATGTTGTTTGTTGCCCGTTGGGGTGAGTCGGGAAAAGAGCGGCCATCAGTTCATAATTCACAAGTCTTGTGTCATTATCCTGCGCCCTGTTGAATTCTTCATATACCGATTCCAGTTCAGTGTGGAAAAGACGGAGTACAATTTCAGAAAATCTTTCTTTTTCTATTTTTAACCATTTTTCAAGCTCATTATTCGGAATATTGTTTTTATAAACCGTTTCGTCAAACCATGTATGGGCATTGGTTCCGCTTGCCCCCAAAGATGAAATTGTTTTATCATATTCGTTCGCAATGGCATACTGGCTGGCTTCCTGGGAAACTTCATCTATTTTTTTATAGATTTCTTTCTTTTTTTCAGGGTTTTGCTCTGCCTTATGCTGCTCATATAGCTCGGAGATCTGATCCAGAAGTTCACTTTCTTTCTTCCAGTTTTGAGTCCCGATTTTAGAAGTTCCCTTAAACATCATATGCTCAAGATAATGAGCAAGTCCGGTGTTATCTGCCGGGTCATTATTACTTCCCGTTCTTACAGGAATGAAGGTTTGTATCCTTGGAGCATCAGAATTCTGGGCAAGAAAAACTTTGAGACCATTTTTCAATGTATAGATTCTTACCTTATTTTCATCTTGGGTTACTGTAATATATTCGTATTGATTAGTATCTGTATGAACTGTTTCTTTGTATTTTCTGTCTATCATATAAACTCATTTCATCCCATATAAAATCCGGAATGCTTTACAAATGTAAGCAATCATAAAAAAAGTTCCTTGTTTTTTATCATTATTACATCTATTATCCCGGTTGAAAACTTAAATCAGTACATTTAAAAGATATCCATCTCCCAATCGAAAAAGAGTAGTTGTTCTTAATATGTTCAATCTTTTAACCTTTCAGCTTTAACCTCACTCATGCTCCTGTCATCGCATAGTACAGCCAAAATCATGTATACTATCATATTCTATATAGTAAAACCATACATATATAATAATATAATTCGTCATCATCTTTGCAGTTCATTTTAGTGGTAAAAATGTTATTCCATAGGAGCGGGCTTTAGCCTGCTTAATAAATAAGTCCTTTTCCGAGGCTTTAGCCCAAACGTAAAACCTTTCCAAGACCATCCTCACGAAACTTATCGCCCCATACAGCCCTGCTCTCGCTATACTATATAATAAAGTATAACCATCTGCGCCAACCGGCAAGAATAACGTGATATTTTATCCATTTCCTCTTTATCCCTTTTCCTTCTTATATATATGTACCCAAAATTTCCCCTTCCAACCCCATTTTCCCTGCTATTTTCGAGCCCTTCCGCATTCCGGCGTCTCCCTTCAAACATTTGTTTAAAATTTTTCTCCCTGCCTTCCAGTCGTTTACCCTCCAATATTACAATAAAGTAAAATTTATGTTACATAAACTTGCGGGGTATTGAGGAAGTCTCTATCTTTGCCCCACTGAAAAACGAAAGATATTCAGTAAGCGCAGAAGGGCTTTAAATAAGCAAAAACAAAATACTCTTAAAAAGAAACAGACGAAAAAAACTTCAAAACTTTTTACAAAAAAAGTTGCCGGTTAAAAAAGAGTTTGTATCTTTGCAGTCCCAATTAGAGGGAGCGCAGGAGTAGAGTGATTAAGGTGATGAGAAGGGTTTAGGGTTACACAATAAACTTTAAATTTTCTTCAAAAAACATTTGGTCAATTCAAAATAAAGTTTTACTTTTGCACTCGCAAATAC
>NZ_AXUZ01000017.1:0-177302 GCF_000482305.1 Chryseobacterium sp. UNC8MFCol | reverse complement strand
CAGGTGGAACATATGCCACAAAACTTTATTGTTACCCAGCTTAAGGAGGAAGGAAGAAAACAGGATTTCAAATACAGGGATCTGATTATAAATCTCCACGGGAAAGGAGTAATGGGATACAGACAGGCAGCCCGTTCTACATGGTATGCGGACGGTTTTGAAAACACGAAAATATGGTCAGGGGCAGAAATAGATCCTTTAAATGAGGGGGTGACCCTTAAAGAATGGTCAATTAAAACCAATGACGATAATAAGATATTCCCTACAAATATTTCTGAAAACAACAATGAGCTTCTCAATTTTAAATCCATAGGATATCAGAAAGATAAATTATTAAATGGACAAGTAACAGCACTGGTACCAAAAACGACACTCGCAAAAGAGTTTTTAACCGGTACAACCACCATTGGTACGATTACCTACGGAGATTATTATCTTCCGGCTCAGACTGTATCTTCGATAAATAACAACTACGGGGTCACTACCTCAACTTTTGAGTATGATCATAATCCATCAGGTATAGGCTCTGATTATTTCATCGGTCGTTCAAAGTCACAAACTGAGACGGTTCAAGCTTATGGAGATACCAGATCATCAAAAGTTGAATATACTTATGAAGGAAACCTACAGAAAACTCTTAAAACATGGAATAGAGATAACACGGGTTACGTTTTAGATACCTATGATTATGACGGATTTGGTAATATTCTGAAAACAGTTACCAGCAATAGTATAGATGCGTTAACTCAGACTACGAGTGCTGCATACGATCCGAAAGGAAGATTCGTTATCAAGAAAACAGATAACCTTGGATTAGAAACGAATATTGACTATAACAATTGGGGACAAATTACATTGCAAACCGATCCCCTTGGAAATACCCTTGAAAATACCTACGACACTTGGGGGAAACTCTTAAAATCCAAAACGAGTTTAGCAGGTACAACCACTTATCAGTATTTGAGAGATAGTAATGCCAATATCACTCTTATCCAGTATAATCCTGATGGAAATATTTCAAAGAAATATACCAATAGACTAGGACAGGAATATAAAAAGGTAACAAAAGGTTTTGGACAAAATAAATATATTGCCGTATATTCTGTATATGATAAATTAGGCAGAAAAATTCGCGAAACAGAGCCTTATTTTGATCAGGCATCAGAAGAATTACCTGCTAATGTTCAGTGGAATGTTAATGTATATGATGATACCGTTTATCCTACAAAAGTTACGACTACAGGGCTAGCAAAGATTGATGGCCAAGGTCTTATTATTTCTTTCACTGGTAAAAAGATGGAATCTGTCATGACAGGAAATACAGCTTCTGTAAAGGAAGTTAACGGATATGGAAGAATAACCACCAAAACTACCGATGCTTTAGGAAATATAATTGCTACAAATGACAAGGGAGGAAGTATCACTTTTACGTATAATGCTGCCGGAGAGCAAATTAAAGCGCAATACGGAGAGAACGTCGTCATCGCCAAATATGATAGTTGGGGGCGTAAATCGGAATTCAATGATCCTTCTAACGGAGTATATAAATATGAATACAACGGATTTGGACAACCTAAGAAAACCATCAGTCCTAAAGGAACTAAAGAATTTACTTACAATAATTTAGGGCAGCTTATTACTCAAAAAGAAATCTCTACCGTCGATGGTGGTCAGGCTACCGATAAAACCATTACGTATACCTATGATAATAAAGGACGCGTGACTTCTAAAAACGGAACTTCTAAAGGAAAGGCATATAGCTCTAATACATCCTTTGATCCGCAAGGAAGAATACTTTCCTCTTCCGAAAGCAGTAACGATAAATATTTTATCCAAAAAGGTATTACCTATGATGATAAAGGTAGAATTGTTTCTTACGAAAAAAGCTTATACTCTTCAGGCGTTCTGACTAAAGTAAATGTTGAAAATGTCTATAATGACTGGAACGGTGAGTTATACCAGATTAAAGATAAAAGCTCGGGAAAAGTTTTATGGCAGCTGAAAGATACCAACGCTAAAGGACAGGTGCTTACCTCTTCATTAGGAGCCGCTAATATTATTAATGCCTACGATGAAAATGGATTCCTGACTAAAGTTAATCATTCCTCACAGGTTAAATCCGGAATTCTGGATTTAGGATATACTTTTGATGGTGTTAAGAATGAACTGAAAAGCAGAAGAACAACCGGTGATTTTAATATCATTGAAGAATTCACTTATGATGACAACAACAGATTGGTAAGCTGGACAGATCCTGTGACAGGAGCTAAACCTAATAACCGAAATGTTTACGATGCCAAAGGAAGAATTCTTGAAAATGATCAGGTAGGTACCATAAAATATGGAAATTCTGCCAAGATCTACCAGCCAACAGGAATGACTTTAAATGCAGCCGGAACACAAAATTATAATAATGATCTGATTCAGACGGTTACTTATAATGAGAATAATGATCCTGTATTTATTGACGGTCAGAAAGGAGATGTAGCCTTCCAATATGGGCTTACCAGCATGAGACAGCGAGTTACCTTCGGAGGTAATTTCTCAGCAGATAGCGATGGTAAATTCACGAAGTTTTACAGTGAAGACGGAAGTTTTGAAGTAGTAAAAGATAATACTACAGGCAAAGAAAAACATGTACTTTATATCGGTGGAACACCTTATGAAAGTGACATCATCTATATCAAGAATTATGATGAAACTGGTGGCTCGTATAAATTCTTGCATAAAGATTATTTAGGAAGTATCTTAGCGATTAGTGATGAGGCAGGAAATAAACTAGAGCAAAGACATTTTGATGCCTGGGGTAATTTTACTCATTTACAGATAGGTACAGGCACAATTATCACTGATAAAAATATTATTGATCATGCGGTATTACTGTTAGAAAGAGGATACACCGGTCATGAACATTTTGGTGAGATAGGAATTATTCATATGAACGGAAGATTGTATGATCCGTTATTAAGAAGATTCTTAAATGCAGATGAAAACATTCAGGATCCTAGTAACACACAATCTTACAACAAGTACGGATATGTGATGAACAATCCATTGATGTTTAATGATCCAAGTGGAGAATTTATTCCAATCATATTAGGAATGACTGCTTTTTGGAGTGCTGTTGTCATAGGAGCCGCTGTAGGTTTAGCAGCTTACACAGTTGCCCTTGCTGTAACAGGTAATTTTGATCAATGGAATTTACTGGGAGCCTTTAAGGCAACCTTTACCGGAGCCATATCAGGAGCTGTCACCTTTGGAATAGGAAGTTTATTCTCCGGAGCAGGCGGATGTATTACAGCCGTATCACAGGTCATTAAAGAAACTGTTGGACAAATTGGCTTTGTAATGATCCAGGCAGGAACGCATGCTATTGCACAAGGAATTTTAAGCTCAGTACAAGGAGAAGGTTTCTTAAGTTCAGCCGCTTCCGGTTTCTTTGGAAGTTTAGGAGCTTCCGCTTTTGGAGCAATTGCCCAAGGAGCAGCTAATACTACTGTAGGAACGGTTTTATTTGGAGCACTTTCCGGTGGAATTGGAGCAGAGTTAACAGGAGGTAATTTTTGGCAAGGCGCTTTGATCGGAGGAATTGTGGCAGGTTTGAACCACAAGCTACACGATGTTGTCGGACCAAAAAAGATCATCGCAGGAATTTATGGGGCAGGTGGCCATGGAGCTAGTGATAATCCTGCTCTGGAAGAGATTGTAGAAGGGCTTGGTGGGCGAATGTTTACCAGTTCCTTGGGAGGAGGAGATGGTGAAATTATAGATTACCTGGTAGACGGTTATAAAAAAGGAAGACAAATTGTGATTTACGGACACAGTCGTGGCGGTGCAGCTGCAGTTAGAATATCTAACAAACTGGGAGAAATGAATATCCATGTAGCCGAAGTGAATTTGTTTGACCCTGTTGGTATGTATGGAGGAGGAGATTTTGTATTTACTCATCCTAACGTAATGAAGGTTAATAATTACTACCAAAGAAATCCAACGGATCATTTTTATTTTGCTATTCGATTTGAATTGGCAGATAATCCGTTTAAAGGGAGCCCTGTAAGTGCTAAATTTCAATGGCCTGTTATCAACCAGGTTGATTATACAGGGCAATACTATAAACCGGGTAAACTTGTTACTCACTTAAATATTATAAGAAAAGTCTATGGACGTTAAAATGATAATTTCGCTGTTTTTTTGTTTTCTCTTATTAGGGTGTAATACATCTGAAAATAATCAGATTAAAGTCAGTATAAAAGTAGTTGACTCTTATACTCATGAACCAAGGGTTAATGACCGTGTTAAGGTGCTCATAGGAAAATGGGGGTTTCCAACAAGGCAATATGAGCAGATTGGAGAATATTATACAGATTCTTCAGGAGTAGTAAAACTTAATCTCAGTAAAGATGAGAGATACAGTTTTATGACTTTCGGAGCCAATCATGCATTTGGTTCAGATGAGTATAAAAAAGGAGAATTAAAAAATAACCAGCAGGTTGTCATAGAAGTTGTCCCTCCGGACAAGAAACAATTTAAAATTGAAGAATAATTAAATTCTGAAAACATTCTTATGATCAGATAAATAGTGATCCGCCTCAAATTTTTGAGGCGGATTTTTTTGACTTATCCCATGAATAGCAATAGTAGTCAATAAATAGGGTGAGATTTTTTTGCTGATGATAAAATACGCTTCAGAATCATTTTATATTACAACATGCTATTGATGACAAGGTTTTAAGTGTTAATTTTATAGCTTGAAAATGCATATATGTATTCCATATAGTGATGGTTTTATTTCTTTACTAATGGAATAAGCTTGATACGCTTTATGACCGTATTTAAAAACAATGCGATTACTTGAAGTATTCCGAAGTACTAATTAAAATATTCTGAATATGTTATTGTGATTTATAAAAATAATATTTGGAGGATCAGGCTGGTGAGGTTGGAATATTCATGCCTATATCATTTAAATATAACGCAAAGGTTTCACTATTCTTTCTAATTATGTTAGGGAAGCAAAGGGTGGAACCAACTTCATTGATTCTTTCTAAGCGCATGCAGATCCATAAAGCTTCATCAGCGACTTTGTCGCTTTCTTAGCTCCCTCATCAATAAACACTCGCATCCTGCCTTTGCGTTTTGTAAAACTTTAGAATACAGCTTAGAGATTTAAAAGACAAAACGCTTTTTCTCTTCAGATTGACCAACTTTCTTTTTATCAAAATGTTAATAAAATAAGATTTCAGAATGAAAAAACATTCAATTAAAAAACAAAAAACCATCCTTGAAAAAGGATGGTTTTTGTAGACTCACAGGGATTCGAACCCCAGATGACTGAACCAAAATCAGTAGTGTTACCGCTACACCATGAGTCTCTGTTTGTTTTAGTGGTGCAAATTTACAGCTTTTTTCTTTACATACAAGAACTTTTTGATTTTTTTTTTAAATTTACTGTAGAATTTATTTACCGAAAACATGCTGATAGACTTCAATAATCTCAATATTAATACATTATATTTCAATACGGAATTTGAAAAAAAAGTTGAATCTTTTTTAAAAGAATGGCTTACTGATGGGGAAACGGTTAAAGTTCAGACTTCCGGTTCTACCGGTATCCCTAAAATCTTTGACATTGAGAAAAGCAAAATGCTCAATTCTGCAGTAATGACCTGCAATTTTTTAGGATTAAAAGAAGGAGATACAGCCTTGCTATGCCTGCCAGTAGAATATATCTCCGGAAAAATGATGGTAGTACGTTCAATAGAAAGAAAATTAAGATTAATAATCACAGCTCCCTCTTTGAATCCTGTTAAAAATCTGGAAGATGAGATCGATTTTTGTGCCATGACTCCACTCCAGGTCGAAAACTCATTAGATAAACTTCACCTCATTAAAAATCTTATTATTGGAGGAGCTGCTGTTTCGGAAAGCCTTAAAGACAAAATTATCCATAGGAACCTTGCCCCTTCAAACCGTATCTTTGAAACCTACGGCATGTCAGAAACACTTTCTCATATTGCCTTAAGACAGCTCATGCCGGAACCGGAAGATTATTTCACCGCTTTTCAAAATGTTTCGGTTTCATTAGATGAAAGGGAATGTCTTACTATATTTGCTCCCAAAGTTAATGACGAGGTTTTACAAACTAATGATTTAGTTGAAATTAAAAATAATAATCAATTCAGGTTTTTAGGGAGGATTGATAATGTGATCAACTCAGGTGGTGCGAAAATTTTTCCCGAAACACTGGAAGCCTTAGTTAAAAAAGAAATTCCAAATGAAGCCGTATTTATTGGGATAAAAGACGAAAGTTTGGGTCAGAAATTGATGTTGATCATAGAAGGAGAGGAATCAGAATATCTTATGAAGAAAATTTCAGAAATTCCTTTTGAAAAAAGTTTCCATAAACCCAAAGAAATTATTTTTACCAGTGAGATTCCAAGAACTCCCAACGGAAAAGTGAACAGAATAGAACTCCATAAAATGATAAATAGGAATTAATAGGTAAACACCGGCTATTTGATTTCTGTGATCACAATTTTATAGTATGAAAAATTTTTCAAAAGAACTCAGTTTTAAAACTTCCAGAAGCAGCGGAGCTGGTGGGCAGAATGTCAATAAAGTAGAAACTGCTGTTACTGTACTTTGGAATGTTCAGGCATCAGAATTTTTTAATGAAGATGAAAAGGTATTGATTCAAAATAAATTAAAAAACAGAATCAATGCTGACGGATTCCTGTTTCTGACGGTTTCTGAAAGCAGAACCCAGCTGATGAATAAAAATAAAGCCATTGAAAAAATAACAGAGATCGTACAAAAAGCATTGATTGTTCCTAAAAAGAGAACCGCAACAAAACCTTCCAGGGCACAAAAGCAAAAAAGACTAGATAGTAAAAAGAAACTTTCCGATAAAAAGGAAAACAGAAGATTTAAATTTTAATGGTCTGTTTTCATGAAAAGTCTTATCTTTTCGCAAAAATTCAAAATGATGAAAAAACTAATGCTATTGGGAGCTATTTCGACTTCCTTACTTTCTTTTGCCCAACGAAAATTTTCATTTATCCCATCGGTAGGATACGGATGGAGAGTCGCTGAAACACCTTCTGGTTTTTCAAAACAAGAAAAAGATTATATCAAAGGCTTAAAAAGCGGCCTTCACTTTGATCTTTCTGCTTACTATCACATCAACAATATCGGAATCGGATTAAAGTTTTCCAATTACAGTGCTTCAAGTAACGGAATATTATCAACCCGTGATTCTCAAGGAAATTATTTTTCTTTTCCCGTAAGTACACATGATAATATTACTTTCATTGGACCTTCCATCATGTATTCCAACTACAATGAGCCCACCAACCACAAATTGTTTCTTGATGCGGCAATAGGTGTTATTTCCTATACAACCAAAACAGGAAATGTCAAAGGTACCGGTTCCAATCTGGGGCTGGATGCTGGCTTCGGATATCAATATGCTTTGTCTGATAATATTTTTATCGGACCAAAACTGAGTATAACCGCAGGAACATTAAGTAAAATGAAGATTAACGGACAAACTTTAGACCTGCCGGATAACCAAAAAGAAGGTCTGACAAGAGTTTCGTTAAGCGGAGTCGTTACATTCCGTTTTTAAGTTCTATCTTTGTTACAATTAAAAAATAACACTATAATGACAGCAACAATCTTTTTATCAGCAGAGCGCCGACGATCATTGTTGCTGTCATTACTTTATCTGCATACAGATTCTTTTCTGAAAAGTTCAAAGGACTTTATCAATTAAGCCCTGTCAGGATCCAAGACAGGGGAATACTCCGGATTTTATTTATTGTTTTTGCGGTTTTCCATAGAAGAAGGCATAGCTGTGCCTGCGTTCTCATTGGATCTTCGGAAAATAACTGCACGTTAATCCTAAAAAATTGAAAAATGTCCGAACAAATTATCGTAACTACAGGAATTTACGATGCTATAAAAGATACACTCAGAAGAAAGAAAGTAAGTATACCTGAAGAAAAAAGGCTTGCTGAAGAATTAAGAAAAGCTAAACAGGTGTTGAGAAGAGATTTACCTAAAGATGTAGTAACAGTCGAGAGAAAGGTAACTTTAAAGGATCACACCCTTGATGTTGAACATGAATATATTTTTGTACCCTCTACCAGAGAAAAACTAAAAAAGAATAAGCACTCTATACTTTCTGAAATTGCTCTTGCTGTAGTCGGCTATAAAGTTGGTGATATCATCGACTGGCCTTTTAAAGACGGAAACAGAACCATTGAAATCATGAAAGTAGAAACCTGGGAAGGATAAAACTTTTTCGTATAGGGTCGATTTACAAAGAAAGCGTAGTCCATATTGGGCTGCGTTTTCTGTTTTTATCTGTCATACTTTTCATAGCGGCGAACAGTTGTTATCAATATAGTAATAAAAATTATATATTTCTATGTTCCTATGTCGTTCGAAATTTTAAAGCCACATAGGACCATGGAGCTTCGGGAAAACATTTTTTTTCTGGTACAATTACGTATTAATAAAAGAAATTCAGACATCCGTCCGAAACAGCTATCGTGTACATAATAAAGAAAAAAAACTTTGCGTCCTTCCGTTTATCCAACAAAAAGTAAATCAATTAAACATATTCAAACCTGTGTATTTAACAAATGATAAAAAAGCACCCCTTTACAATACTTTCTTCAAGTGCTTGGGTTGCATTCCGTTTTTAAGTTTTATCTTTGCAAAAATTTAAAAAATGAGCAAACCGATAACTGAATTCATAGAAAAGTACTACCTGCACTTCAACGCAGCTGCATTGGTGGATGCTTCTAAAGGATATGTTGCCCATCTTAAAGATGGCGGAAAAATGATGATTACTTTGGCTGGAGCAATGTCTACTGCTGAATTAGGGAAGATTCTTGCTGAAATGATCCGTCAGGGTAAAGTAGATTTTATCTCTTGTACAGGGGCTAACCTTGAAGAGGATTTGATGAACCTTGTAGCACACTCTCACTATGAAAGAGTTCCTCATTACAGAGATTTGACTGCTCAGGATGAGTGGGATCTTTTAGAAAGAGGTCTAAACAGAGTTACAGATACATGTATTCCTGAGGAAGAAGCTTTCAGAAGATTACAGAAGCATATTGTAGAAATCTGGAAAGATGCAGAAGCTAAAGGAGAAAGATATTTCCCACACGAATATATGTACAAAATGATCCTTTCTGGAGTATTGGAGCAGTATTATGAAATTCCTAGAGAGAACTCATGGATGATCGCTGCTGCTGAAGCAAACTTGCCAATCGTAGTTCCGGGATGGGAAGACTCTACAATGGGTAACATCTTTGCTTCTTACTGTATCAAAGGAGAGCTAAAAGCAACTACAATGAAATCAGGGATTGAATATATGACTTATCTTGCTGACTGGTATACTAAAAATTCAGGAGGAAAAGGAGTCGGATTCTTCCAGATTGGTGGAGGTATCGCAGGAGATTTCCCAATTTGTGTAGTACCTATGTTGTATCAGGATATGGAAATGCATGACATTCCTTTCTGGTCTTATTTCTGCCAGATTTCTGACTCTACAACATCTTATGGTTCATACTCCGGAGCAGTTCCCAATGAAAAAATCACCTGGGGTAAACTGGATATCACTACACCGAAGTTTATCGTTGAAAGTGATGCAACGATCTGTGCACCATTAATGTTCTCTTATATCTTAGAAAATTAAGAATACCATTCTCCACAGAGATTAAAATAACAGCGCTTCAAATTTTTGGAGCGTTTTTTTTGTAATACGCAGGGTCCACAGATAATAATTACTTGCTGGAAATCATAAAGACGATGACTTTTCAGTTCTCATCTGCATAAGCTGCTTCATCTGAGAGAATACAAAATCAATCCAATGAATTGACTAACACAAAATAGCGGTAAGCTAAAATACCTTTTTCAATTTTCGATAATTGATTAGGATCCTTATTACTCAACTTCGGAAGGATCTTTTTATTGATCACATTCAGCAATCTGAAAAACGATTTTTTCATATCTTTATCTTTTAATGCAGTATTAATTGTGATAGTTCAAAAATGATGCAAACATTAAAAATGATTTTCCAAAAAGGGAGGATGCAAAAACAATAATTATGGACGAAATTTTCAAACAACAGGTATACGAGGTGACCAGACTTATTCCAAAAGGAAGAGTTTCCACATATGGTGCCATAGCCAAGGCTGTAGGCTATCCTAATCATTCCCGTCATGTAGGAAAGGCTATGGGAGGTTGCCCTGAAGATGTTCCTGCCCATCGTGTCATTTCCAGTTCAGGGACATTATCTGTTCCGGAGTTCCAGAAGAGATTGGAAGCGGAAGGAATTACTGTGGAAAATCTGAGGATAAAAGGTTTCAAGAAATTGTTTTGGGACCCGATAGATGAGCTGTAATTAATTTTTCTTTCGGAGACAGAATCATTCTTATTATAAAATAAAATATTCGGATTTCATTGTTCTTCAAGAGAATCTCGGAATCAGACAAAAAAATATCACCCATACCATTGATATGAGCGATATAAATATTGTTACAGTCCGACACTCTATTTTTATTTTTTTACTCGTGTCGAAGGGCTTTGAGAACCTTTTGATTCCTCTTTCAGTCTTTCGTTTTCTTCTTTTAACAAGGCAATATATCCTTGTAAATTTTCAATGATAGCTCCTGGAATATTATCATAATTATTCTGATTAGTGATTGCACCTGCAGATCGGTCATTAAATACAGGATGATCATTATTAACAACTACTGCTGCGATCTCTTCTTCGTAAATATCTTCTAAGGGAACATCTAAAAAACGGGCTATTTTGTTCCACTCATCAGGAATAATTTTTACATCACCACTTTCTTTCCTGCTGTAATTAGATACATCTGTAGCGATAAAATCTGCTACCTGCTGTTGGGTATAGCCTTTTTGCTTTCTAATAAGTCGTAATTTTTCTTTTTGCATGACCTACATTTTATACAAAAATGGCAAAAAAGCTCAATGTATACAATAGAAAACCGGAAAAATGTAGGGTAAACTAATGAAGGCGAATAGAAATTATAGAAAAGCTTTATAATATGAATCTAAATTAGATCAATTGTTAATGATTTTTAGATTGTTTTGTTGGAGATAATGCAATGACACAAAGAATTTTTATGAGACTTGCGTCTTCCAACATTTTCAAAAAAAAGACTGTTTCAGATGGAAACAGTCTTTTGTATATTACTTTTCAAGTTGCTTATAGCTTCTCTGGATAAAATCTGTCAGGTCTTTTCCTTTTAGTAGATTTTGGGATAACTTAGCAAGATCCAAAGCGTATTTGATTACATTTTGCTTCTCTTCGGTATTCTCCGTTTTTAAGATCTGTTGAGAAAGTTCACTGTTAGAATTCACAACAAGATTATACATTTCCGGGAAACCTCCCATTCCGAACATACCGCCTCCACCGGTTGCCTGCATCTCCTTCATTCTTCTCATAAACTCAGGCTGGGTAATCGTAAACGGAGCATCGCTGCTGTCAAGATCTTCAAGCTGAACCGTAAATTTAGAATCCTGAATAGCTTCCTCTACATTTTTCTTTAAAGATTCTTTTTCTGTTTCATTTAACTTTGAAATTACAGGTTCATCCTTTTTGATCAGATTATTGATATGATCAGCATCAACTCTTGCAAATGAAGTATTTTCTTTCGAAGTTTCCAGTTTCTGGATCACATGTGGAGTGATAGGAGTATCCAGTAAAAGGACTTCATATCCTTTATCCTTTGCAGCCTGAATATAACTGTGTTGTTCATCAGCATTAGTTGCGTAAAGAATTACCAATTTATTGTCTTTATCAGTTTGCAGCGGTTTGATTTTTTCAGTCAGCTCATCCCAAAGGAAATATTTTCCGTCTGTTGTAGGGTATAAGGTGAATTTATCTGCTTTTTCTGCAAATTTATCTTCTGTAACGATTCCGTATTCAATGACTACTTTAATGTCATTCCATTTTTGCTCGTAATCTTCACGGTTTTCATTGATCAGAGAAGCCATTTTATCAGCTACTTTCTTCGTGATGTAAGAAGAAATTTTCTTTACAGCTCCGTCTGCCTGAAGATAAGAACGGGATACATTCAACGGAATATCCGGAGAATCAATCACTCCTCTCAGCAACATAAGGAAATCCGGAACAATACCTTTTACTTCGTCTGTTACGAATACCTGATTTTGATATAATTGAATTTTATCCTTTTCAATATTTAAGTTGTTGCTTAATTTCGGGAAGAAAAGGACTCCGGTAAGGTTGAAAGGATAGTCAACATTCAGGTGAATATGGAATAAAGGCTCTTCAAACTGCATAGGATACAACTCGTGGTAGAACTTCATATAATCTTCATTATTCAGTTCACTTGGAGCAATAGTCCATGCCGGTGCAGGATTATTGATGATGTTGTCTATTTCCTCAGTCTCAGCTACAGCATCCTCAGGAGCATCTTCCGGTAATGGTAAAGTATGTGTTTTCGTTCCGAATTTAATAGGAACAGGCATGAATTTGTTATACTTTAATAACAACTCACGAATTTTTGTTTCCTCCAAAAACTCTACAGAATCTTCAGCAATGTGAAGAATAATTTCTGTACCTCTGTCTGTTTTATCTGTTGTTTCTTCCAAAGTGAATTCAGGACTTCCGTCACAGATCCATCGTACAGCAGGCTCGCCCTTATAAGACTTGGTAAGGATTTCCACCTTTTCTGCCACCATAAATGCAGAATAGAATCCTAATCCGAAGTGGCCGATAATTCCTGAATCTTTTGCAGAATCTTTATATTTTTCCAGAAACTCCTCAGCTCCGGAAAATGCCACCTGGTTGATATATTTTTCAACTTCTTCACCTGTCATCCCGATACCCTGGTCGATGATACGTAAAGTCTTCTGTTCCTTATCAATTTTAATCTCAAGCTTCGGATTTCCGTATTCGACTTTTGCTTCACCAATGCCTGTTAAATGTTTCAACTTTAACGTAGCGTCAGTTGCATTCGAGATTAATTCTCTTAAGAATATTTCATGGTCACTGTAAAGAAATTTTTTAATAAGTGGAAAAATGTTTTCCACGGATACATTAATATTTCCTTTAGTCATAATATTTTAGATTTTAATTTTCAAATCTTTCTCAAAAAAAATACCATGACACAGAAAGTGACAGAATGGCATTTTTTCACTGATCAAAATCCTGGAATTATGTGAATTTGTCAAAGAAATATCATACTTTTAATCCTTAAAAATTATTAAAAATGAAGTTGAAATGTACCGTTTTTATTCTGCTCATCATGACCTGTTTTATGTATGGACAGAAAAAACCTTTAGATCATTCTGTCTATGATAGCTGGCAGAATATCGGTTCGAGAAAAATAACAAATGATGGAAAGTGGATTGCCTATTCCGTAGATGTTCAGGAAGGAAATTCTAATCTTTTTTTATACTCAGTTAAAAATAAAACTTCCAGAAAGTTTGAAAGGGCAACAAAAGTAAATTTAACAGGTGATTCAAGATTTGCCGTTTTTCAGATCCGTCCTTTGTATAAAGATATAAAAGCGGTAAAAGATAAAAAGCTTAAAAAAAACAAACTCACAAAAGACAGTCTCGCCATAGTAGATTTTTTAAATGGTCAGACGGAGAAGATTCCCAATGTGAAAACATTTAAAATTCCTGAAAAATCCGGCTCCTACGTTGCGTATCTTCTGGAAAATACAAAAGATAAATCTTCAGATGATACCTCAGATAAAGAAGATGGCGATGACAAACAAGATGATAAAAACGAGAAACCCCTTCAGCTGGTAGTACGAAATCTTTTGAATGGAAAAAATACAACGTATGATAATGTAATCCGCTACGAGTTCAGCAAAAATGGAAAGCAGCTTGCTTTTGTAACCAAGAAGCCGGACGAAAAAAAGGATAAAAAGCAAGGAAAGGAGTCAACAGAGGATAAATCTGCTGATAAAAAAGAGACTGACAAATCAAAGCCGAAAAAATATGCGCTTCAGACGGTGCAGGTAATTGATCTGCAGAGGGGAACAGTCATGAAGGCTTCTGAAATGGAAGGCGATTTTTCACAATTGTCTTTTGATGAAGAAGGAAATCAGCTGGCATTTGTAGGAACTTCTTCTGCACAGAATGATTTGGTGAAGCTGTATCAATTGTATTATTTTAATTTTAAAGGAAATAAAAAAGAAATTGTTACCAATGACAATACACAAATGAAAAAAAATTGGGTGATTTCTGAAAACCGTTTGCCTTTATTCAGCAAAAACGGAAAACAGCTGTATTTTGGTGTAGCTCCGAAACCCATAGCAAAAGATACTGCCATGATTGCCAATGATCATGCTGTTGTAGATATCTGGAATTATAAAGATGACTACCTGCAAACGATACAATTAAAAGAATTGAAAAACGATCTGAAAAAATCATACGCAGCTGTAATGCAGACGGAAAAACCGGATTCTTTTAAAAATATTGACGGTGAGGATCTGGATACTTTACGATGGGTGAATGAAGGGAACGCTGAATTTGCCCTTGGTATCACAAGTTTAAACAACCGTATTCCTTCGCAATGGGAAGGTGCAACGAAGAAAACCTATTTTCTGATTAACAATAAAACCGGAGAACGAATGGAAGTTGTTAAAAACCTGAACGGATCAGTGGAGGTCTCTCCGCTAGGAAATTATGTGGTGATTTTTGACAAAGAAAAAGGGAAGTGGCTGAGCTATAATGTTAAAACAAAACAAACACTCCCGCTCAATGATGGATTATCTGTTTCCTTTGTTGATGAAGAGTTTGATATGCCGGATTTCCCAAGCTCTTATGGCATTGCCTCCTGGACCAATAATGATGAATCTGTCATTATCAGGGACCGGTATGATCTTTGGGAGTTTTTCCTGAAAGGTTCAAAGAAACCAAGAAATATAACGAACGGATTCGGGCGAAAAAATAAAATAACATTTGATACCTATGACCTGGATGAAGATATCAAAAGCTTAAACCGAAAGTCTTCTATTTATTTATCAGCATTCGACAATACATCCAAGGCGAATGGAATTTTTAAAACGTCGATTCAATCAAATGTTGATCCTGTAAAAATTCAAATGGAAAATGTGTGGGGATATAGAAATCTTCAGAAGGCAAAGAATGCAGAAGAATACATTCTGGTAAAGGAATCGTATACAGATTCTCCGAATATTTTTGTAACCTCGGATTTTTCAGAACAACAAAAACTGAGTAAGACAAATCCTCAGCAAAATCTTTATAATTGGGGAACAGATGAATTGGTGCACTGGACGACGCCAAAAGGAAATACTTCTGCAGGAGTTTTGTATAAGCCTGAAGATTTCAATCCGAACAAAAAATATCCGATGATCGTTTATTTCTATGAAAAGCTTTCGGATAATCTGAACCGTTATGTAGCACCGGCTCCCACACCTTCAAGATTAAATATTTCTTATTTTGTGAGCAACGGATATTTGGTTTTTACTCCTGATATTTCTTATACTGACGGTTTTCCGGGAGAATCTGCGATGGAATATATTAATTCAGGAGTTGAAAAGCTAAAGCAAAATTCGTGGGTAGATGGTACTAAAATAGGAATTCAGGGACAAAGCTGGGGTGGTTACCAGGTAGCATATCTTATCGCCCATACCAATATGTACGCAGCAGCCTGGAGTGGTGCTCCTGTAGTCAACATGACTTCTGCGTACGGAGGAATTCGGTGGACTTCCGGAATGAACAGACAGTTTCAGTATGAAAAGTCTCAAAGCAGATTAGGTAAGAATTTGTGGGAAGCACCGGAACTTTATATTAAAAATTCACCGCTTTTTACCATTGATAAAGTGAAAACTCCCGTAGTTATTATGAGTAACGATCAGGATGGAGCTGTACCATGGTACCAGGGAATCGAGATGTTTACCGCATTGCGCCGTCTTGGAAAACCTGTATGGCTTCTGAATTACAACGGGGATGATCATAACCTTGTCAAACGTCAGAACAGGAAAGATATCCAAATCCGTGAGCAGCAGTTTTTTGACTATTATCTTAAAGGGGCTAAAGCTCCGGTCTGGATGACAAAAGGAGTTCCAGCTACCCAGAAAGGGAAAAACTGGGGATTTGAGTTAACAGATGAAAAACCTAATTGATAAAAGAATCGGCGGAGCCTTTGGCTCCGCCGATTCTTTTATCCCATTAAGTCTCAGATAAATGACTTTTCAAAAATAACATCCCATCAGAAAGTGACACAATGACATTTTGTAAATGATGCAGTAATTCGTCGCTTTTATTATATTTACCGCCAATTATAATAACAATATGGGAATCTTTGATTTTTTTAAGAAAAAGAATAGCGGACAGGAGAATAGCAGTATCCCGGTTCAACAGTTTGAAGCACCGAATGTAGAGGTAGCAGAACCAGAAACAGAGGTAGAGGAAATGACTGAAGAAATGGTAGAAACAATACCATCAATTTCTTTAGAACCTGTACAAGAGAAAAAAATAAATGAGGAGTTTGAAAAAATCAAAATTTATAATGAATACATTGTGCATGCTATCGCACTTCAGCTCAGAGGTGAATACACTCCGATTTCTGCCTTTGAGAAAGAAAATGGAGAGATAGAAGGCTTTGTATATGCAGTTACTGAAGATGCATATGCATTTTCTCCGGAACAGGCGATTGCAAAAATGGAGGAAAAATTTGAAAACGAACTTAATGAAGGGAAGATCAGGTCTTATATGATTTTATACCATTCTCAGTTTGAGGAAAATGGCCATCATACTCCGGCAATGAAACCGGGAGAATTTAAAGCCATTTCACTTTCATATCACTGTAAGGGTGAAGATAAGAAACAAGTTGGTCTGCCTTACGTTTTTGAAAATGAAAATATTACTTACAAAGGTTTTGCGGAGTTTTCCCATGAGGAAAATAATGAGATTATGAACACTCAGCTCGTTGATGGTAAAAATTATTTCCCGAATACAGAGGGAGTTCAGGCTCCTGAAACAACCAATGAAGCTGGAATTATCATTAGAAAATCCAATGTACACAATCTTTCGCATATGTGGGGCGGAATTTTTGGGCACGAAAATTTTCAGACCAAAGATTATTCAGGATATATGAGCCCTCTTACAATTCCTGATCCTTCAGGAGAACATAAGAACAAAGCGGAATTTAAGGATGTAAGGTTTAAAACAATTTTTGCTGATGAAGTGAGCACTATCATTCCTGAAGTAAAAACGGACTATACTTTAGATTTTGAAACAAGATCTATCAGAGAATGGGAGCATGCACAGGATCTGCATGCCATTGTAGCCGGTCCGGCCAGAGATTCTTTTGGAGTATGGTTTTTTGCAACGGATTATGCGGAGAACAAAAACACCTATTTAACGCAGCCTCATTTGAAAGTTAATATCAGTGGAATTGTTTTTGTCCTTGAAATTAATCAAAATACCGAATTACCGGATGGAACTAAAATGACCGAGGACTTTACGACCTATGCTCCAAGTCAGGACCTGCCTAATTATGCATGCTTTGATTTTATTGGTCAACTGATCGATTTCAGAGAAACCGAATTGCTTGAAGACGGAAGTGTAAAAGGATATATTCTGAAACTGAAATTACTCACAAACGGAGAGAATGAAGATTTCTTTACTATTGATGCTTTTGTAAATAAAGAGAATATGAGATTTGAGACTTTAACCAAAGGAATGAAACTTATCGGAGCTTTACAATTGCAGGGTAAAATTGCAGACTCATAACAGTATCATACTAAAAATAAAACGAGACGGTTCCAAAAGGATCGTCTCATTTTTATTCCTGAGTACATAATACAGCAACAAAAAAGACAATCCTGAGATTGCCTTTTTATTATTTTTTGAAAACCTATTTGTTTTTCAATTCTTCCTTAATTTTGTTTTCTAATTCCTCAGAAAGTTCAGGATTATCTTTTAAAACATCTTTTACGGCATCACGTCCCTGACCCAGTTTAGATTCTTCATAGCTGAACCATGAACCGCTTTTCTTTACAATTCCCATATCTACTGCGGTATCAAGAATTTCTCCTACTTTAGAAACCCCTTCTCCGTACATAATATCAAATTCAGCCATCTTGAATGGTGGAGCTACTTTGTTTTTCACAATTTTCACTTTTACACGACTTCCTATTGCTTCATCTCCATTTTTGATTGGAGCACTTGCTTTTCTGATATCAATTCTTACAGAAGCGTAGAATTTAAGAGCGTTACCTCCGGTAGTTGTCTCTGGGTTTCCGAACATTACACCGATTTTTTCTCTCAGCTGGTTGATAAAGATCACCGTACATTTCGTTCTTGAAATAGTTGCAGTAAGCTTTCTTAATGCCTGAGACATTAATCTTGCGTGAAGACCCATTTTAGAATCTCCCATTTCTCCTTCAATCTCTGCTTTTGGTGTAAGTGCTGCTACAGAGTCAATGACTACGATATCAATAGCTCCTGAACGGATCAGGTTATCGGCAATTTCCAAAGCCTGCTCTCCGTTATCCGGTTGAGAAATGATAAGGTTTTCCAAATCGATTCCTAATTTTGCAGCATATGTTCTGTCGAAAGCGTGCTCTGCATCAATGAATGCAGCAATACCACCTGCTTTCTGAGCTTCAGCAATCGCATGAAGTGTTAAAGTTGTTTTACCGGAAGATTCAGGACCATAGATTTCAATGATTCTCCCTTTCGGATATCCTCCTATACCTAATGCGATATCTAATCCTAAAGAACCCGAAGGAATTACTTCTACCGTATTGTCTATAGATTCATCACCTAAAGTCATTACCGTTCCCTTTCCGTATGTTTTATCTAACTTATCAAGCACCAATGCCAGTGCTTTTTTCTTATCATCAATGTTACTCATCTCTATTAATATAATTTCTCAAAAATACATAATTTAAAGATCAAATACTAATATTATTTGTCTTTGAAAGTTGTTTTTAGAGTTAAAAAATGATAAAATTTTACTAGTGATCTCATTCATAACGAAGCAGATGCGAGATGTGGTATTTAAAATTTATTGGAAATCGAAAAGGCACAAGTTTTTACTCTTATGATGTCCTTAAGGGCAAGGATTTTATCTGCGACACATACTGAAATAAATTTATCTATAAGATCTCTGTTCTTATATGTCTAAATTTAAACCTTCATATATAAACAGAATTTGGCCAAAGAAGCATGAAAAATTTTTCACCCTTAGATTTTTACAATCAGAAAATTAGTGGAAATTTGAATTTTTTGTAATGTTCAGATAGTCCTCCAATACTTTCATCTGATCTTTATTTCCTCGTTTTATTCTGGCTTCCCGACTGACAAGGCTGTCATAAGCTTTGTTGAAAAGTATTTTTGAATTGGGAAATAGTTTTCTATTGGGAACCTCGGGAATCTGTAGTCTTTTGCACACATCATCATCCAGTAGAAACCAGGTACAGCAAATATGAAGATATCTCAGGTTTTTCCTCTGAAATTTATATTTTAAAATCGGATTTTCTAGCGATTCATCTAATAGAGAATGAGCGAGGAGAACGGAATCTTTATCGGCAGGAGGCTGGACGGAAGTCCATAAATAAAAATATTCAGTAGCTTGTTTTTTATCATCAGGAAGCAGCAGCTCAGGAATTCCTAACAAATATCCCACATATTTCCATAGATGAAAAATTCCTTTTTCTTCATCCTTAGAGAACGTATTTCCCAATTTTTGTAAACTGTGAAGAAAAACCAGGCTAAATCCAATATACGTTGCCATCATATCCCAGGAATTGATAGGCTCTCCCCAATTTTCGGTATCCCATTCTTTATAATGTTTTTTGATAGAAAGTCTTGCATAGGAATGGATGAGACGGGTCTTAACAGCAAATTCATATCCTTTGGCATGAATTTCAAGTGCATTATAGCGGGTAACATTCACCCAGAAATCCAGTGTTTCCGAAAGTCGTTTTACAGCTCCTTTTTTTAATGCCTCTGTGACGATAAGGGGTTTATTCAGATAAGCATAATCGTAACCTCCTATCAGACAATAGTCTCTCAATGAAATAAGGGAATCAAGATTGCTTCGCATGCAGAGTTCAGCGCCGCTTTTTAATAATTTATAATCAAGCCATTCGGGTAGACTTTGGGTTTGGGTGAATAATTTTTTTACACTTTCAGGAACGTTATCTGTCTCAGAAACGCCGTTTCGTATATAACCTTCCATTTCCCTGGAGGCTTCGGAGAATTTTTTTGTGAAATAAATATCTTTTACCACCTGATCACCCATTTCATCAATGTGATAAAAGAAGGTAGCAAATTTTTCAAAGTCTTTAAAACTCACCTCTGCTCCGGAAAATAGGGTCAATTGTTTTCCGTTGCCTTTTTCCCAAAAGTCTTTGAAATGCACAGCATCTTTAAACCGCGGTTGTAATATTGTTCGTTCCATTGTATATAAAAATACAAGTTTTACACCGAAATGCACTGGTGAGATTTATCAGCATCACGAGGCATAAATAATTATAAATATCCGCACTCAAATGCTAATTTGATAAGCTCAGAACAATTTTTACAGTTTGATTTTTTTAAGATATTTTTTCTGTGGGTACGTACCGTTTCTTCAGAAATATTCAAAAGACTTGAAATTTCTCCTGCTACAAGACCTTTGGCGATATAGGTAATAATTTCCACTTCTCTTTTTGTAAACATTACCGGTTGGGGGTCTTGTTTTTTATTCTGTTTACTCCATTGCATCTGATGGAAATCTTCACGCCCGTTAATGCCGGAAACAATTACCGTGTAAGAATTTTGATGGGTAATATGTTCAATATTCGTATGAATATTAATTGCCTGCATTAGCTTGCCATTTTCATCCTTATATGTATGTAGTGCCTGATGATGAAAGAGCTCATAATTCCCTTTGGCAGTTCTCATCCTGAAACAATAACTGGTTTTAAGCTCCTGTTGGTAATCAAAGCCGTCAATTTCTTTCATTTTTTCTATGGACATTTTTTCTGCTTCCACCACAAACTCAAGATCCTCGGGATGTATGAGATCTATGATTTCTTTAAGATGGACAGGGTATTTCTTAAATCCATGCAATGTTAAAATACTATCATGAGGACAAAATAAAGTGCTGTCAGAAAAGTTAATGACATAATAGTAAAACCTGCCGGGGGAAAAAACTTCCCCAATGATTTCCTGGATAGAAGGAATTGGCAAAATCCTGTTGTCATTTTGTAATATTTCAGGATAGTTGTTCCATACCTTGATGAGGGGATGAGGCTTTTTAGCGTGAGTCAGATATTTTTTATTCATGGTTGATGTTTTCATAAAATTACTCAAAATATGTTAAAAATCACCCTATTGCGGTATTTTATCTGATAGAAAACTGTTGTAGATTTATTCGGAATTGGTAACCAGAAACATTTAATGTTACATCGCTCTATGAAGGATATGTGCTTATAAAAAACTTTAATCTTAAAAATAAATAATCATGAAAACAAGATTACTAGTATTGTTTTTGTTTTGCTCGATAGGAATTACAAAAGCTCAGATATATTGTCAGGAAGCCACAATGTGGTGCTGGGCAGCTTGCATTCAAAGCGCACTTGGACAAGCCGGAGTCAGTCAAACTCAGTCTCAAATTGTTTCCCGTCTTACAGGATGGCCGCAGAACAGGCCTGCACGAAGTGAAGAGGTAATTGCTATACTGTCTTCTTATAATTTTAATGCCTGGAATGTTACCTATCCGGCGACTCCCCAACAATTGTATAATACTCTATTATCCGGATGGAAATTGATTGCATTTGTAAACCCAAGCGGCAATCCTACAGTAGGGCATTTTATTATGTTGCAGGGTATTTCACCAACTTCAGGAAGGGTGGTTATAAGTGATCCTTCCAGTTGTGGTACTTATGAACAGGATTTACAACAATTATATTATGCATGGAGGTGGGGAAGTTCAATTGTGGTAGGAACCCCGTTCTCCAAATAAATGAATATTTATAAAAAAACCTTCCCATCGGGAAGGTTTTATATTACTTATTACTGATTATTTATTTACTCACTATAAAGAAGCAGCGTGTACAAGCATATCAACTAACTTGTTTGAATACCCCATTTCGTTATCATACCAAGAAACAAGTTTTACAAAGTTAGGAGAAAGCATGATACCAGCATCTTTATCGAAGATAGAAGTTCTCTTATCTCCAACGAAGTCCTGAGATACTACTGCATCTTCAGTGTATCCTAGGATACCTTTCAATTCACCTTCAGATGCTTCTTTGATTGCAGCACAGATCTCATCATAAGAAGTCGCTTTTTCCAATCTTACTGTAAGGTCAACTACAGAAACGTCAACAGTCGGTACTCTGAAAGACATACCTGTTAATTTTCCGTTTAGTGAAGGGATTACTTTTCCTACCGCTTTCGCAGCACCTGTAGAAGAAGGGATGATATTGTTTAGGGCAGCTCTACCTCCTCTCCAGTCTTTTACTGAAGGACCGTCAACCGTCTTTTGAGTTGCTGTTGTAGCGTGTACCGTTGTCATTAAACCTTCTACGATTCCGAATTTGTCATGGATTACTTTAGCTAAAGGAGCTAAACAGTTGGTAGTACAAGAAGCGTTTGATAAAATTTTGATATCATCGGTAAGTTCCTTGTGGTTTACCCCCATTACAAACATTGGAGTATCATCTTTAGAAGGGGCAGAAAGGATTACTTTCTTTGCTCCCGCATTGATGTGAGCCTGAGCAGTATCTTTAGATAAGAAAAGACCTGTAGATTCTACGATATAGTCAGCACCGATCTCGTTCCATTTTAGGTTGTTAGGATCTCTTTCTGCAGTTACTCTGATTCTTTTTCCGTTAACGACAAGATCATTTCCTTCTACAGAAACTTCACCTGGGAAAATACCATGTACAGAGTCATATTTTAACATGTAAGCCATGTATTCTGCATTGATTAGGTCATTGATTCCTACAACTTCAATGTTGTCTCTTTCAGTCATTGCTCTGAAAACAAGACGTCCAATTCTACCAAAACCGTTGATACCTACTTTAATTGTTGACATAATACTTTGTTTTTATTAGATTTAAAAAATAATTTAGAGTGCTAAAATTTCTGAAATCAGCAAAAGGTCTTTATTGATTTCATTATGTTTTTTAATGGCTTCTTCTATCGGTGTGTACGTCAAGTCATTGGAACGCATTCCTGCCATTACATTGGTTTGTCCTTCCATCAATCCCGTTACTGCACCGTAGCCCAGTCTGCTCGCCAGAACTCTGTCTGCACAGCTCGGAGAACCTCCTCTTTGCATATGCCCCAAAATGGCTACACGGATGTCATAATCAGGAAAGGTCTTTTTTGTTTTTTCCGCAAGTTCGTAAACGTTGGCTAATTTTTCACCTTCCGCTACCACTACAATACTTGAAGCTTTTCCTGTTTTTTCAGCATTTCTGAATTTGGCGAAAAGCTCATCAATGCTGTCTTTTTTCTCAGGAATCAGGATATCTAGAGCACCTGCAGCCAATCCGCTGTTCAGTGCAATAAAACCTGCATCACGGCCCATTACCTCTACAAAGAAAACTCTGTTGTGAGAAGTTGCGGTATCACGGATTTTATCAATTGCATCCATGGCAGTATTCAAAGCAGTGTCATACCCAATGGTATTATCTGTCCCAAAAATATCGTTGTCGATCGTTCCCGGAATTCCAATCACTCTGATTCCGAATTCTTCATTGAAAATTTTGGCACCGGTAAATGTACCGTCCCCACCAATACATACCAATCCGTCTATTCCAAGCTTTACACAGTTGTCGTAAGCTTTCTGACGTCCTTCTTTTGTTCTGAATTCAGCAGATCTGGCAGACTTTAGAATCGTTCCACCCTGGTTGATTATATTTTTTACGGAACGGGCTCCCATTTTAAGGAAATCGTTGTTGATAAGGCCATTGTAGCCTTCCCTTACTCCATAGCATTCGATATTATAGTAGTTGGCGGTTCTTACTACCGCTCTTAATGCAGCATTCATACCTGGGGAGTCTCCTCCTGAAGTAAGAACTGCAATCTTTTTTACAGCACTTTCTTTCATCTAGTAAAAAATTACGAACACAAATTTACAAAAACAAGTTCAGATTATAGCAGTAAGTTTCCAATTGTTTTGAATATAAACAATTAAAAGCTTCTGAAGTTTGTCGGTTTAAAAATATAGCGCGCAGTTTTGGTCTCCGGAGCGTTGATATTCAGATCGTACCAGGGCGATTTTTTTTTACTGAATGGGTTGGAAAGCAGATGAATAGACTGAGCCGGAGTGAAACCTTCTCCTAATAGAAATAATCTGTCGCCTTTTGGATTTTTACAAACGCCTGCAACAAATACCACATGGCCCGGGCTTCCAGGAGTAATCAGTATATCTCCGGTCTTTAAATCTTCTTTTTTATTGATCGGTTTGGTCTCCTTATTTAATGAAATAGTCCCCGCATAAGTAAAGATGAGATCAAGATAATTCCTGAAATTTTCATAAGAATCATCAAAGCTCATCGTTTTTCTGAAGCTTACGGAATGTCCGTTAACAAAAGCTCTGGTTCCGTTTTTATAATCGTTCCAGCTGAGCAAATCTCCACTGGTAAAATGAAATTTGATTTCATCAGATTTTTTGATAGTATATAAATACTCGGCTCTCAGACGAATAACTGCATCAGCACATTGTTGTAAATCTTTATTTCCTGTGTCAATATCAAAAACCGCTTCGTGCAGATGTTGCGCAGAGATAGGCGTTCCGTCATATCGCAGAATCTGGCTTCCATAAGGTTTTAGTTTAAAATTTTCAATAAAATACCCAAAAGAATCCGGTTTCTCATTAACCCAATTATAATCATTGGGAGGATCAAACCTTTCCCTGATCGTATTTTTATCCTTATTGATCTGTACATGATTTTCGGAAACTAAATCCCTGGCTTGTGGCCGGCTTGTATTTGATGATAAGGTATCCTTGGTACAACTCAGAATAGATATGCCTGACACTACACTCACAATAATTTTTTTCATGGATGTGGATTTTGATGACAAAAGATAAAGATTTAAAGCCATATATTGAGATAATTACAAGAGTTGTTTGTTTAAATTTTTTAATCGCTGATAGAATATATAATGAATATTGTAAATAGAACTCAATGTAAATTCATAATTTGCTGTATCATACCGAGATAATAGCTGTATGTATGAAATTATTCACTCCTTTTAATCTGTAAACTATGACAAAATTTTTTTACATTTTTTACTGATATTTTATATCAATTTTTTTTCTCAAAATAACACCGAACGGGTTATCCTGTCATCTATAAGTTATATAAAAAATAAGACGATCTGCTTTAACCGGGAGTTAATGATCCTTTTCCGGATGTTTTTCTTCACCAGGAATTAAAAGTTTTCCCCAATCATTCAACTGCCATAGAATCCCGACAAGTTGCTTTCCAAGTGGGGTAAGACTGTATTCAACCCGTGGAGGCAGTTCGTTAAATGACTGTTTTCCAAGAATACCGTCTTCTACCATTTCTGTAAGCTGTTGGTTGAGGACTCTGCGGTCCACCTTAGCGATCCCACGAAGAAATTCACTGGGACGCTTTTTTCCTTCGTTAATCTGCCAAACGATAGGAATTTTCCACTTTCCACTGATTGTATTCACCGCTATTTCTAACGGGCAAATTTTATTTTCCTCTGCTCTTCCCTTTGTTTCCATAAAATTGACTTTTTTATCCCTATGGGGTAAAAATATGCGGTATTGCCTGTTTCTAAAGGCTTTTAGAACTTTGTAAAAATAATAAATAAAAAAACATTGCACACCCTGGCCACCCAAATTGATCAGTTGAATCAAGACCTCTTTTCACAACTTCCACAGGAGGTTCTCGAAGCTTTTGAACAATCGATCGAAGAAATAAAGACAAAAAACATAGAAGAAATCAGTATCCGGACCGGAGACCTGATGCCAGAGTTTTCTCTGCCTAATGTCTTCGGCAGGACAATTCATTCAAAAGATATCCTTAAAAACGGGAAAATGATTATGGCTTTTTACAGAGGAAGCTGGTGTCCATATTGTCATCTGGAGCTGAAGTTTTTACAGGATCATCTTTCTGAAATCAAAGCTAAAAATGCTGTTCTGCTGGCCATTTCTCCTCAAGGTCCCGATCATTCTCTCAATATGATTGAAAAAAATAACTTAAAATTTGAAGTATTAACAGACCACAATAATGAATTTGCTAAAAAGTTGGGAATAGTCTTTCAATTACAGGATTTCGTGCTGTCTCACTACCAAAATTTAGGCATCAGACTTTCTGATTTTAATAATAATGAAGAAAACAGTTTACCTGTTCCTGCTGTTTTTGTGGTCGATGAAAATAAAATGGTTACCTATAAATTTTTAGATGTAAATTACATGAACCGATTGAATGTGGAAGAATTAATACAAGCATTATGACCGAAAAGAGAAAAGGAGCACGTTCTGTAAAAGACATACCTACAGAAATTTTGCACCAACTGAATAAAGGTGAGATTGAAACCGCCAATCTTACAGAATGGCTGGCTGTGGACCAGAAACTGCTGCTGGAAAATTTGCTTCTTGAGCATCATAGGGAAGAATATCTGAAACCTGTCTTAAAAAAAGTAGACGGATTGAAAAAACAGACTGTCAATACGGTTAATGAGGCAATAGGAACAGGGATTCTCGATTTGGTTATTAAAAATAAAGACGAAGGATTGGTATCAGAGCTTTCTGTTCACCAATCAGATCTGGTTCGTTGCTGGGCTGCATACATGATCGGAAGAAATAATACACTGAGTCTCAAAGAAAGGTTTCTAAGAATACAAAGCTTTGCCTCCGATCAACATTTCGGAGTGAGAGAAATAAGTTGGATGACACTGCGTCCCGATATCGCAAAAAATATTTCCGCGTCAATAGCGATTTTATCGGAATGGACTGCTCACAAAAATGAGTACGTACGGCGCTTTGCCAGCGAATGTACCAGGCCTCGCGGAGTATGGTGTGAACATATAGCTGAACTGAAACAAAATCCGGGACTGGGACTGGATATTTTAGAACCACTGCGTTCGGATGAATCGAGATATGTCCAGGATAGCGTTGGGAACTGGCTTAATGACGCGAGCAAGTCACAACCTGAATTTGTCATTGAGGTCTGTGATGAATGGCTTAAAGAAAGTCCAACGAGAGAAACAAAGTATATTGTTAAAAAAGCTTTACGGACAATCCGGAAATGAAAAGTTATCCACAATATTGTGTTTTCTAAAACCTTTTTCCTGGCAGCCTGTTGATAATAAGACGGTTATATAGAACCTTTAGACAGGGCATTTTTCCAACATAATATGATCATTTTGCAACGAAAAAGTTATCCACAATATCAGTATGTCGGATTATGTGGATTGTAAATACTTGAGACATAATTTTCTATGTAAAATAATTGTACAAGCTGCTTCAGCAAGATCAGATCATGAGTAATGAAAAAAAAGTTATCCACAATATGAGTTTTGATGACTTGTTAGTGATTTTAAAAATAAAATTTCGTGCAAACTCGTGACATTAGTAGGCAATGAAATTTTAGAAAAAAAATAATTGTTGAGAGTCACATCTTTCTTTTTTTAAAAAAATACCTGTGCAAATCTGTGTCATCTGTAGTAAAAAGTTATCCACAATATCATCTTTTAAATATTTTTTACTGTATCATTCTTGATATTAGTATCTTACAAAAAGCCCTTGTAATGCTGCTTTATGAATGATCGGAATACCTAATTCAATGAAAAAAGTTATCCACAATATCGAAATGTAGATTGTGGGTTATTACAAACAGATGATAATTAATATGTTATGTAATATTAATAACAGAAGCATTTTTAGAAGACATGTTTTTAATTAATAAGAAAAAAGTTATCCACAATATGACAATTTTCTCCGTATTTACTCAAAATGTTATCTCTAATAAGGTTATGGGTTCGAGACTTATTTTCGGAAGAAATAAAAAACTACCATTTCTCCGTCAGATATTTCCAATACCGTTTTGGAACGTGCTGAACATGAAGTTTTAAATTTTTTCTTTCAACAATATTTGTTTTGGTGAAGTACCGTTGCCACAATACCTGATAATTTTTTTCATCATCATGAAATTTTTGTTGATAATGATTCAGATCCAGTTGTCCATCGGGATAAAAGAAGTCGCAGTTTTCAAGGTCATAGAGAATTCCGTAATTTCTGCGCAGATCGTAGATCATCCATTTCTGGTCCTGATAACGGTCCTTAAAATGTTTTCTGATTAATGGTAAAACATTAAAGTCGGGGTCTATCTGTGAAAAAAATATACCATCCTGCATTTTCTCGAACCGAACAAAAGCTGTCATTCTATGCCTTTCACGATCGACGGACTTGCAGATTTTTGAAATTTTTAAAATATCAGGATCAGCAAAGTTTTCAAGAATGTTTATTCCTGGTTGATTTACCAATTTCCTTACAACGGATAAGGTTAATCTTTCCGATTCCGGATCTTCAGACAAAAAAACTTTTAAAAGTTGATGAATGCCACGTTTGCCGATGTCTTGTTCCAGCTTATGCAAAACTCTTTCTGATTTTTCGGGCTGGGTAATGACCTCATGAATTTCTGCGAAAATATTTTCCTGATGAAATTTTTGTCTGCTCACTATCTCCGCATCACGATAGCGATATTCGAAAACTTCAAATATTGCTGTAAAAAGGCCGTCAAAACTTCCGTCGTAGAGCAGGTTTGTCATATATTCAGTTTAAATCAAAATAAACTCAATTGTTGTGAGAATTGGTTGTGAAACTTTGAAGAACTTCCTCCTACCAAGAGTTTTCTGAAATTTTTATCTGTTAAATATCGTAAATAGGCATTTCCTGCGGTAAAATCAATAAAATATTTGGCCCGGTTTACTGCTGCGCCCAACTGTTTTAAATGATCGATGCTTAAAACCTGAAAACGTCTCGCACTGATAATTTTTTGTGCAGATTTTACACCAATTCCCGGAATTCTTAAGATCATCCGATAATCCGCCGTTTGAATATTTACCGGAAACTGATCCAGGTGTCGCAGTGCCCAGCTTAATTTCGGATCCACTTCCAGATCAAGAAAAGGAATATGAGGATCTAGAATTTCTTCTGCCTTAAAACCGTAAAATCTCATCAGCCAGTCCGACTGATACAATCTGTTTTCACGAAGCATCGGAACTTCGGTAGTAAGAGAAGGAAGCCTTTTATCTTCCAAAACAGGAACATATCCTGAATAATACACTCTTTTCAGATTAAAATTTTTATAAAAGTGATCAGCCACTTTGATAATCTGCAGGTCATTTTCATTCGTAGCCCCTACAATCATCTGCGTAGATTGTCCAGCCGGAGCAAATTTGGGAACTTTTTTCAAAATTTTCTTCTCATCTTCATATTGAATGATCCCTTTCTGAATATAACGCATCGGATTCAGCATATCTTCCCTGTTTTTCTCAGGAGCCAGTAATTTTAACCCGCTTTCGGTGGGGATTTCAAGGTTAACGGACAACCGGTCTGCATACAGGGCAGCTTCCTGCATCAGCTCATCACTCGCTCCCGGAATTGATTTCAGATGAATATACCCATTGAAATTTTCTTCAAGGCGAAGTTTTTTGGCCACCCGCACCAGTCGCTCCATGGTTGTATCTGCATTTTTGAAAATTCCTGAACTTAGAAATAATCCTTCGATATAATTTCTACGGTAAAAATTTATAGTAAGATCAACTACCTCTTCCACGGTGAATGCCGCTCTTTTAATATCATTTGAACTTCTCGATACACAATACGCACAATCGTAAATGCAATGATTGGTCAATAGAATTTTAAGCAAAGAAACACATCTTCCATCTTCTGTATAGGTGTGGCAGATTCCGCTTACAGAGCTATCACCCAAACCCCCTTTTTTGTTCTTCCTTGTCCCGCCGCTTGAAGAGCACGATACATCGTACTTTGCTGCGTCTGCAAGGATTTCGAGTTTTTCTTTAAGGCGTTCAAAGTTCATCAGATAAAATGTTTGATATTATTTGTATCGTACTGTATTTTATATTGTGTTCAAATTTAGTTCCAAAATTGATAAAAGTCAAGCTTTTTTCATGGAAGTTATCAACAAAAAAGAGTCTCAAAATCATTATATTTACGGCTCATTAAAGTTTATATCATGAATCATAAACCAATCGAAGGTTTTTCCAAGCTTCCAAAGCAGGGGAAAATCGACTGGCTCGTAAACGAATATCTTGAAGGAAATAAGGAATACCAAAATATATTGAAACAATATTGGAACGATGATGCAGATCTTCAGAAACTTCATGAGGAGTTTTCTGAAAATACCATCTCCAATTTTTATATGCCTTATGGAATTGCACCGAATTTTTTAATTGACGGAAAACTATTGGCTCTTCCAATGGCTGTCGAAGAAAGTTCCGTAGTGGCAGCAGCTTCCAAAGCTGCAAAATTCTGGATCGATAAAGGTGGTTTTAAAACTACCATTATCAATACCGAAAAATTAGGGCATACCCACTTTATTTTCAATGTGGAACCGCACAAATTATTGCATTTCTTTAATTTCAGTTTAAAGAAAAAATTACTGGAGACTACGGAAGACATCACCTCGAATATGAGAAAACGTGGTGGTGGTATTCTGAACATCAGCCTGGTCGATAAAACATCAGAAATGCCGAATTATTATCAGTTAAAGGCCAGCTTTGATACAGTAGACTCCATGGGAGCCAATTTTATCAACTCATGTCTTGAACAGTTTGGAAAAACCCTGAGACAGGAAGTAGCAACGAGTGAAGATTTTACTCAGGAAGAAAAAAACTCATTGCAGATCGTGATGAATATCCTTTCCAATTTTACTCCTGACTGTATCGTAAGAGCTGAGGTTTCCTGTAAAATGGAGGATTTAAAAGATGATAGCGGTATTTCCCCTGAAGAATTTGCAGCAAAATTCAAACAGGCCGTCACCATCGCAGAAATTGAACCTTACCGTGCAACAACACACAACAAAGGCGTTATGAATGGAGTAGACGCAGTAGTAATCGCTACCGGAAACGACTTCAGGGCAACGGAAGCCTGCGCCCATGCCTATGCAGCAAGAGACGGACAATACAGATCACTGACACATTGCACCACAGATAACGGAGTGTTCAGATTCTGGATCGATCTTCCTATCTCTGTAGGAGTAGTCGGTGGATTGACAAATCTTCACCCATTGGTAAAATTCTCTCTTGCGCTTCTCGGAAAACCTTCAGCACAGGAGTTGATGAGCATTTTAGCAGTGTCAGGACTTGCCCAGAATTTCGGAGCATTACGTTCTCTGGTCACCACCGGGATCCAGAAAGGGCATATGAAGATGCACCTTCTAAATATTCTCAATCAATTAGGAGCTACTGAAGAGGAAAAACAACATTTCGTGACCTACTTCAAAGATAAAACAGTGAGCCACCATGAGGTGATCAATGAATTTAACAGAATGAGAGGAAACTAATGCTACAGATCATTTTGCCAATTGTGTTCCTTCTTTTTGGATTCTTTTTAAAGAAAACCAATAATGAAGGGTTCAGAAGTTCCAAAAGATTTGCCAATATGTTTATCATACTGGGAATTTCCACATTGGTAGCTAAATTTATTTTAATATACCTAAAATCAAAATAGTGAAAAAAAGTATTGCAGTTTTTCTATTGATTTCCGGACTCAGTTTTTCGCAGCAGAAAAATGTGAAAATTAGTGATTTGCCGCCTAAAACAGAAGATTTTGTGTTTCCGGTAATCTCCTATCCGGATCATCCAGATGTAGAGAAAAAGATCAATACTTTTCTTCAGGTAAACGAACTTGAATATGTTCCGGGATCACCCGTAAGCCCTTCCAAGCTGGTTTCTACCGGAACGACTTCTTATTCCAACTATATTTATTTTAACAGTTGGAAAAAGATTGAATCCCCAAAAAATATTTTGACGATCGGAATGGATGGCGAAGCTACAGGTGCCTATCCTGAAAATTTTGCGGTCTGGAAAAACTTTGATCTGAGAACAGGAAATTTCATCAATGCCGAAGATTTATTTCAACCCAATTCAGTGAAAATTGTTGAAGGAATCATTCAGAAAGGAGTAAAGAAAAGAATTTCTGATTTTCTCGTCAAGCTGAGAGCCGAAAAAAATCCTACGGAAGAAGTGAAAGATCAGATTGCTATTTACGAAGACTGTTTTACAGGTCATACGTTGGAGTATATCAGATACTTTTTTGGAAAAGATAAATTAACTTTTGTGGCCGGAAGATGCTCTAATCATGCAAGCAGAGCCCTGGATGAGCTGGATAGTCATGAAATTGTAATTCCATATAAAGATCTTGATAAGCACTGGAGCCCTTATGCTAAAAAACTGATTTCCGGCTCTGAGCAAGTCAATACAACAAGTTTCAGAAATAAATTATATAAAGGAAAAATAGATGGAAAATATCCGGTGACTGTTTTTATCAGCCGCTTTTATCCTGCAGAAGATAAATCCGGAGTCAGTACGTTTCAGGCCGGGTATTGGTATGATAAGAGTAAAAAGCTGATCAAATGGGACGGGCAATTGAAAGGTCAGCATATTTCCATTGTTGAGAATGACCATTATGATGATGCCACAAGTCAATGGATTCGAAGAGCCTTGGTAGA
The DNA here is from genome assembly GCF_000482305.1 of Chryseobacterium sp. UNC8MFCol. NCBI lineage: Bacteria > Pseudomonadati > Bacteroidota > Flavobacteriia > Flavobacteriales > Weeksellaceae > Chryseobacterium > Chryseobacterium sp. UNC8MFCol. The sequence continues at coordinate 144,579 of NZ_AXUZ01000017.1, read as the reverse complement.
AGCGGAAATGGACGGTAATAAAATTACCGGTACATGGCAGGATCTTAAAACAAAAAAGAAATTAACCCTAGAATTAGAAGAGTTATAAAATGAAAACAATTACTTTGATTTTTGGAGCAGTTTACGGAATGGTTTCTGTAATCCTTGGTGCTTTCGGGGCACACGCTTTAAAGAAAATATTAGCTGTAGAAAGACTGGAGAGTTTTGAAACAGGAGTAAGATACCAGATGTACGCGGCATTTTTTCTGCTGATCATCGGGTGTATCTTGAAATTTGAAACTTCTGCGGAGAGATGGACTTCCATTTTAATGATTGCAGGAACATTATTATTCTCAGTGAGCATCTATTTCCTGAGCATGCAGGATTATCTGGGAGTGAATCTGAAATTTCTGGGGCCTATCACGCCGCTGGGAGGATTGATGATGATCTTAAGCTGGGGAATGCTTATTCTTTATTTTGCTAAAAATAAGATCTAAATAATGAAAATTAATAGAAGAAGACGGTTAATACGAACATTTAATCTTTTAGATCAACCTATCAGATTTAATCCGTTTGTGTTTAGCCGTACTTTTTTTATGTGGGCTGTTACAGGTCTGGTAGGAGGTATTATTGCCGGTGGATATTGGATTGTTTTAGAACATTTTACAGAGTTTCTGGCTGAATTTCAAGGGTGGCAGGTAATTCCAACCATGGCCATCTGCGGCTTGCTGGCTGGTCTGGTAATTCATTTTATCGGCGATCCCGGAGAAATTCACCTGATTGTTAATAATATCAGATTCAATAAAGGAAAACTGGATCCGAAGAATAATCCTTCCATGATTTTATCCTCGCTGTTTTGTGTGGCATCAGGAGGAGGTTTAGGACCGGAAGCTCCTTTGGTACAGGTAACAGGTTCTACAGGAACTTACCTTGGAAAAATTTTCAGATTGAAAGGAGAAGAATTGCGTTCCTTGAGTATCGCCGGAATGGCTTCAGGCTTTACCGCATTATTCGGTGCACCGCTTGGCGGAAGTCTTTTCTCCCTCGAAATCCTGCATCACAAACATGCTGTGGAATATTATAAAGCGATTATTCCGGCTTTGGTGGCAAGCTGCTTCAGTTATCTGATGTTTGCATTGATTATTCATTTAGGAATCGGGGCAACCTGGGACCTGAAGGCTTATCATTATACAGGAGTATATGATTTTTTATATGCGACATTGTTCGGAGCTGTAGGAACTTTTTTTGGGTGGATTTTCATTTTTGTGGTGAAATTCTTCAAAAAAGTTTTTGAATACAGGAAGGTTCCCATTTACATCAAAACCTTGACAGGAGGACTTATCCTGGGCATTATTGCCTATAATTTTCCGATCACCAGATATTTTGGTCACAACGAGATCAATCAGCTGATCGGTGGAAATTTCGGATTGAAATTTTTGATTTTAGTCCTTGTTTTTAAAATTCTGGCGATCGCCATTACAGTAACTTCAGGATGGAGGGGTGGTTTTATCATTCCATTGTTCTTTGTAGGAACAACGCTGGGGTTGATTATCCACACTCTATTCCCCTCTGTAGATACCACTTTAGCTATTGTAAGCTGTATGGCAGCCATCAATGCCTGTGTGACAAGAACACCGATGAGTACAACAATTATTTTGGGAACCCTGACCGGATTTACTTATTTTGTCCCGATCTTGTTTGCCAGTTTAACCGGGTATTTCCTTGCCCCAAGAATTCCGTTTATCGGATCTCAATCTGAGAAATTAACGGAAGAATAAAGAAAAATGGAAGATATGTTAAAAATCAAGTCACTCAGACTTTAAATTTTAAGTCAATAAACTTGAACTTCCGTGTCTTTTTAGTAAATTTGTCAACCTTTAAATTTTTAAATAAAATAATAAAAATAATATGAATCTTCACGAGTATCAATCAAAAGAGATTTTATCAAAGTACGGAGTAGCTATCCAACGTGGTTTCGTTGCAAACAGCGTAGACGAAGCTGTAGCAGCTGCTGAAAAATTGACTGCTGAAACCGGAGCACAGGCTTGGGTTGTAAAAGCACAGATTCACGCAGGGGGTCGTGGTAAAGGTGGGGGTGTTAAGTTCTCTCCAAACATGGATAAACTTAAAGAAAACGCTCAGAATATCATCGGAATGCAGTTGGTAACTCCACAAACTTCTGCTGAAGGTAAAAAAGTAAACTCTGTTTTGATTGCAGAAGATGTTTATTATCCTGGAGAATCTGAAACTAAAGAATTTTATGTTTCTATTCTTTTAGATAGAGCTGAAGGGAAAAATACAATCGTATATTCTACTGAAGGTGGTATGGATATTGAGCACGTTGCTGAAGTAACACCTCATTTGATCCACAACGAATTGATTGATCCTGCGATCGGTCTTCAAGGTTTCCAGGCTAGAAAAATTGCTTTCAACCTAGGTCTTGAAGGGAATGCATTCAAAGAATTTGTGAAATTTATTTCATCTCTTTACAATGCGTACACAGGAATTGATGCTTCTCTTTTCGAAATCAACCCTGTATTAAAAACTTCTGATAACAAAATTATCGCTGTAGATGCTAAAGTAACTTTAGATGACAACTCATTGTTCCGTCACAAAGATTTAGCTGAGCTTAGAGATACAAGAGAAGAAGATCCGATGGATGTTGAAGCTGGTGAAGCCGGTCTTAACTTCGTAAAATTGGATGGTAACGTTGCTTGTATGGTAAACGGAGCCGGTCTTGCAATGGCAACTATGGATATCATCAAATTATCCGGTGGTAACCCTGCAAACTTCCTTGACGTAGGAGGTACTGCTGATGCTCAGAGAGTACAGACTGCTTTCGGAATCATCTTAAGAGATCCCAACGTAAAGGCGATCCTGATCAACATCTTCGGAGGTATCGTAAGATGTGACAGAGTTGCTCAGGGGGTTGTAGATGCTTACAAAGCTATGGGTAGCCTTCCGGTTCCATTGATCGTAAGATTACAGGGAACTAACGCGGTAGAAGCTAAAAAATTAATTGATGATTCTGGTCTTCCGGTTCACTCTGCAATTACTTTAGAAGAAGCTGCAAACAAAGTAAAAGAAGTTTTAGCATAATCTGAAACTTTCAAATAAATAGAAAACCGTTTCATGTTTGAAACGGTTTTTTTTGTTGGTCAAAGTAATCTAATGGTAACGTTTTAATCTAAGGGGAGAATTGGGTTATTGTAAACCTAACAGGTTTCTGAAATCTGCTAGGTTTTTTACCGTTCACCATAAAAAAACCACCTCAAACTGAGGTGGTTTTTATTGTCTGTGTGTTTTGTTACTTATCGAGATGATTTTCCGGTAAAGTGGTCTCACCACTGGTAATACTGATGCTTGTTGGCGTTACCAGCTGGATTTTATCCGCATCTAGCCTCTCTTTAATATTTAAATATGCCTTACTTCTTACCTGGGCAAGGTTTGCCCCTACTTTGATCCAGAATTTAACCTGTAGATTGAAAGAACCTTGCTTTAAATCAGTAAAGATAACTTCTGCAGTGTCCAGTTTATCCACATTATCCAGATTCTTTAGGACGTCCAGAATTCCTTTTTGAGCTTTGCTGATATCTTCATCGGCGGGAATTTCAAAATTTAAAATAATCCTGCGTTGAGGGGAAGCCGTAATATTATAGAACGGAGCGTTGAAAACAACCTGATTGGGAATATAAGCCTTCTTTCCGTCATCAGTAAGGAGCTTGGTAGTAAGGAAGCCAATTTCCTGTACCGTCCCGGAATGAGCTCCGATCGTGATATAATCTCCTACTTTAAATGCTTTGTCAATTCCGATGAGCATTCCAGAGAAAATACTGGAAACAAGATCTTTCAGCGCAACCCCTGCAATGACCCCTGCGACCCCTAAACTTCCGATAAATTTCCAGAGAAATCCGCTGAACCCCATAATTTCAAGGGAAATAAAGGTTCCCATCAGCATGATTAAAAATCTGAAAATTCCTACCAAAGTAACTAAAGAACTTTCTTTTTGGCTTTTCGGGAAGAATTTGTGAAATATTTTGACGGCGGCAATACTTAGATATTTACTGGTGATAAGAAAAAAAGTAAATACCAAAATTCCGACAATCAGTTTAGGCGTAATTTCGGCAAATGTCACATACCAGCTTTCCAATACCTTATACACAAGGTCTACATAGCTGAGTCCGGTTTTCTGCATGATTATTTTTTTTGAAATAAATATATAAATTTTTATCAAAAATTTTGCCAGTATCAAAAAGTCTACTAAATTTGTAGACTAACAAACACGAAGTATTATGTCAATTAAACTAGGAGATACGGCACCCAACTTTCACGCAGAGACCTCTTTAGGCGAAATCAACTTTCACGACTATCTCGGAGATTCATGGGGAATATTATTTTCACATCCTGCAGATTATACGCCGGTTTGCACTACAGAGCTGGGTTTTACTGCTAAGCTGCACGCTGACTTTGTTCAGAGAAATACAAAGGTCATTGCATTAAGTGTGGATGGAGTAGAGGATCACCAAAACTGGGTTAAAGACATCAATGAAACTCAGAATACAGAGGTTCAGTTTCCTATAATTGCTGATAAAGAAAGGAAAATTTCAGAATTGTATGATTTTATCCATCCTAATGCTTCAGTCACTGCCACCGTTCGTTCTTTGCTGATTATTGATCCGTCAAAAAAAGTAAGACTGATTATTACCTATCCGGCTTCTACAGGGAGGAATTTTAATGAAATACTGAGAGTCCTGGATTCTTTACAGCTGGTAGACGCTTATACTGTGGCTACTCCGGCGAATTGGGAGAATGGTGATGATGTCATTGTTCCTCCGAATATTTCTACCGACTATGCCAGAAAGATATTCCCTAAGGGAGTAACGGAAGTAAAACCGTATTTAAGATACACTCCTCAACCCAATACATGATTTATTTGATTTTTTATAGTTTAGTTTTAATTTGTACGAAAAGCGGCCCGAAATTTATTTCGGGCCGCTTTCAATTTTTTTTATAAGTATTCAGTGATTACTTAACGTCGTTGATGATTTGTTTTCCCTTAGATGTCGGAAGATAAATCTGGAAACCTAAACCAAAAGTAATTTTGTTAGTATATCCACCGCTTCCGAATCCTGCATTAGCATCATATTTAACTAAACCTTCTAATCCAATATTTGGAGTGATGAAGTAAGAGTAACCAGGTCCGAATCCAAAATTAAGTCCGTTAGAAGAAGATCCTCCTTTAGAAATAGATGTTCCTCCAACTCCTAAATTACCTTCTAAAAACCATCTTCCGTGGTGAAGCAAGTTGTTTACTCCCTGTTCTCCCGGGTTTAGATAGTAACGTCCTAATGCTCCTACATTATACGTGAAAGTAGTAGGCGCATCTTTAGCTCCTTTAAATCCTAAATCTACATAACCCCCAACTGCGATGTTATCTTCGATGAAATAAGCTCCTTTCGGCTGGATGTTAAAATCATAACCTCCTCCTTTGTTTAATCCGAAGTTTGCACCTGCCAGGTTACCACCTACCATCCAATTACCTTTCTGAATCTGAGCGTTTGCAGTTGCTGTTAAACCTGCCACAGCTAATATCCCTGTTAAAATAAGTCTTTTCATAATTTATTATTTTAATAATTAAATGTTTATTATTCACGAATTATAGAAAAAACAATAAATGTGCCAGACTCTTAATTTTAGACAATTTTTCAAAAAAAGTGTTAATAATTAAGTGTTGAGATAAACATATTTTTAACATTATCATTATCAATTTCATAATAATATATGAAAGTCTTAAAAGGTAAATAGCTAATAGAGCGAAGTTATTGAAAGCTAAATGAATAGAAGTTTATCTTTTGTTGAACGCATACAATCAACTTACTTCTGATTATTTAAAATATTAACAAATGATCCCGATTGTTCTCGGTTTTTTTAAATAAATAAAAGAATCAGTGAAATAATCAAACCGGCAATGGTAAACTTGATTCCACGTTTGAATGCTTTTGTTTTGGGATTAAACATCCAGAAACTTGAGATAACGAAGAAGAAAAGAGCTACCCCAAAAAATACGCTCAAAGGAGAGATGGCATCTTTAGACTGTGATTTATGAAGAGAAACCATCTTGTCCAGTACAAAAGGCAGTTCCATTTTAGAATACTGTGCCTTTCCGGTTGCTGCATCATAAGTACCTTTTTTAAAATGAAGAACAGTACCTTCTGTTTTTTCCACTTCAAGACCTTTCATTTTCAGTTCCTTTTTCAGCTGCTTTTCAGTAAGATCCTTCGCAAGTACTTTATCATACTTTTTTTCATTCTTCAGAAAATCTGTGTCTCTGTACACCAGAAGTATTCCGCTTAATGCATACACTGCCATAATACCTGCAAGGAAATATCCAAGATAACGGTGTGTGATTCTCATGAAAGTTCTCGTGTCCTTAATCTTATCCATATCGTTTTTGTTTTGTTTTTAAAATTTCAAAAGTGGAAACTGCAACAAATGCAATTTCCACTTTTAGTGTTGAAGTAGGTATATACTTGTTTTTTACAGTCTGTAAGTCAGCGTAAAATAATAGTTTCTCGGTGTAATCGGATTCACTGAATAGTTCTCGTGAACGTTATAATTCACTACATCAAAAAGATTACCCACTTTCCCCTGGATCGAGAATTTCTTCCAGTCGTATCCTAAAGATAATGTGACAGTCGTATAATCTTTTATAGGAATCATTCTGGTGATACCATTTCTGGAGATGTTGGTAGATTTGGAATCATTCCAACCGGCAATTCTATCACCGATATAGTAAATACCTGCACCAACTCTTAATCCTTTTACATAATTGGTAAACTTGTAGAAAACTGAAGCATTAGCTGTTGTTGCCGGGGTTCTTACCAATCTTTGATTTTCAACATATCCTTTTTCAGGTGTATCAATATACACAGAATTGTTATACGAGAATCCTGCAATGATGGAAAGGTTTTCCGTCGGATTACCTGTAATATCCAATTCTACACCACGGCTTCGCATTTTACCTGCTAATTCCTTTAAATTTGAATCGGGCGTAATTACTGAAGTAACTCCCTTATTGTCTACAGCAGTATAAAAATAATTTTGGTAATAATTGTTATAAATGATCTGATAGGCGGTTATATTAACAGCCAGAGCATTGTTCCAGAAATTCTTTTTTGCTCCTATTTCGTACTGATCTACAGTGGTAGGTTTTATACCCTGCTGAGGTAACTTACGAATTCTTGCCTGTACGTCTGCCAATTCACCTGAAGTATCCAAATTATTAATTTCATTAGACATATATCCTGAATTGGCCACAAAAGAATTGGTATACGTTGCAAATACCGAAAGATCGTTGTTGGGCATATACACCAAGCCTACTTTAGGTGATATAGCCTGATCCGATGTAGAAGTGTTATTCACCAAAGTCTTTTGATTAATTGTAAACTTCGTATTGATGGTCGGCATATTTTCAACATATGACCAACGAAGACCTGCTAATACTTTAAACTCCTTGGTAAGACTGATGAAATCCTGTGCATAGAAACCTATTCTTCTCGTATTGATTCTGTTCTTTTCATAAGTTCTGGAGTCCGGCATTGATCCGCTGGCCCAGGTTGACGGGTTATTCAGATTTAAAAGATCAGATCCTCCATTGGTTCCGTAGAAATATGAAGTTCCGTATACAGCCTTTTTCATATCAGAAATAGCAGGATTATAATACGTATATGAATCTGAAGAACCGTAATCTGCGTCTGCACCGATTAAGACTTTATGATTAATTCTTCCGGTATTGAATTCTCCATTTAAATTAACTTGGGCAGAAGTATAATTTTGTTCATTATAAGTTCTGTTTAAGGGCCTGTTCCAAACAAGATCGTTGGAGTTTTTTGCATATCCCCACTGCACTCTTTCTGTAGAAAAGTAATCTTTTGTGTAGTTCTGATAAGATGCCATAGCATTTAATGTCCATCTTTCATTAAACTGATGATTGAATGTAACATTTGTAGAAAGTTGTTCCACATTCTGATATTGCCAGTCTGTGCCTAAAAATGCATTTCTGGACAACAGCTCATTCATCTGGTAAGAACCGTCTCTGTTTGTGATGGTTCCGATTCCGAAGTCAGGAGTCACATCATTTTTAAGATAATCTGCCTCTACAATCAATTGAGATTTTGGACTAATATTGAATAAAAAGGATGGGTTGAAGTAATGTTTCTCAGATTTTACAACATCTCTGAAGCTCTCCGCATATTCATAGGCACCGTTCATTCTGAATGCAATATTTTCAGACAAAGGCCCATAAACGTCAATCGTAGGTTTATAAGAATTCCAGCTTCCACCATTTAATCCTATGCTTCCGCCAAAATTAAATTTCGGCTTCTTCGTGATCATATTGATAATTCCTCCCGCAGCTGCATTACCAAAAAGCATTGCGTTGGCTCCCTTTAAGACTTCCACTCTTTCTAAACCGCTTACTTCAGGAAAAACCCCACTATTAACTCTTGATCCGTTCTTGAAAATATTGTCATTTCCCAGAGCAAAACCGCGTCCCCCGAAACTGTCTTGTGAGTTTCCTCTTGAAGAGGTCACATACATCCCGTTGACATTCTGAAGAACATCGCTCAATTGCTTAGCCTGTTGTTGTTCAATGATCTCGTGAGTAACAATGGCAATCGGCTGAGGATTTTCCATTACCGTCAGGTTAGACTTCGTAGATAAGGTTCGGGCCTGATTTGGATTTCCGGTTTTGTGAAGATTGATATCTTCGATGGTTTGGGTTCTAATGGTATCTGCTTCAACGTTTTTTAGCTGTGCGCTCAATGAAACAGCGGTAAATAGAAGACCTAAAGAAAGTAGTTGTCTTTTCATTTTATTTTTATGTAGAACAGTTTTAAATAACGCGCAAATGTAAGTATTTGTTTAGAATAGATAAAAATAATTTTATGATTTTTGTCATTCTTTTGTAGCTCAATAAATGGATTATTTCTATGAGTGCTTCAGATCGGCTATCATCATCTTTTTTATGAATATATTTGTTGAAAATTTTAGAATATGCAATTGGTAAAAGCAGGGCTTTGTGCCTTTGGAATGAGCGGGAAGGTGTTTCATGCCCCCTTTTTAAAAGAACATCCGGGGTTTTTCATTTCTGCTATTGTAGAAAGAAGTAAGGAAGAATCTAAAGAAAAATATCCCGAAGCAACGATCTATCGTTCCGTCGAGGAAATGCTTGCGGAGGCTGATGTAGAACTGGTAATTATTAACACTCCGGTTCAGACCCATTATGATTATGCAAAGAAGGCATTGGATGCAGGTAAGAATATTATTGTTGAAAAACCATTTACAGTAAATGTCTCTGAAGCTGAAGAGCTGGTGAAACTCGCAGAAGAAAAAGGATTGTTTTTAAGTGTTTACCAAAACAGGAGATTTGACCGTGATTTTCTTCAGGTTCAAAAGATTCTCAAAGAAGGAAAACTGGGAAACATTAAAGAAGCAGAGATACGATTTGACAGATTCCGTACTACACCAAGTGGCAAGCAGCATAAAGAAAATCCTGATCAGATCGGTTCAGGTTCGTTGCATGACCTGGGCGCTCATCTGGTAGATCAGGCTGTACAGTACTTTGGATATCCTGATAAGCTTTTCGCCGATGTATTCTCGATGAAAGGACGCGAGTTTGCAAACGATTATTTTGAAATCCTCTTATTTTATAAAGATCACTTAAGAGTAAGGCTGAAATCTTCTGTTTTCACCAAAGAAGATCATTATGCCTATAAAATTCATGGCGATAGGGGAACCTTTCTGCAGGAAAGAACCGATAATCAGGAAAATGAACTGGTAGCAGGAGCGATTCCTGTATATGGTAAAGAGTGGACGAAACCTTTAAAAGAGAGTGACGGAATCTTACATATTATAAATGAAAATTCTGAAACAGAAAGAGTATCGACCTCCAGTGAGGCAGGAAATTATATGGATTATTACCAGCAAATCTATGAACATATCGTTTTCGGCTATGCTGTACCTTCGCCGGGAAAAGAAGTTATTCAGAATATGAAAATCATTGATGCTTCTGTAGAAAGTACAAAAGAAGAGAAGGTGATCAAACTATAAGTGACAGATGATGAATTATGAGTTGATTTAAACTTTAAGGTAAGTGACGGTGAGTGAAGCAGAAATATTTTTCATTCAAATCTTTCCTTCCTTCGACTTTTTACCGGTCAACTCATAATTCATACCTTATACATTAGAGATTAAATTTCTTCCTGGAGTTCCAGCCATCTCATCTCATGGTTTTCCAGTTTTTCAGAGACGGTTTCCAGTTCTGAAGATAATTTTGCAATCTTCTCGTAGTCTGTTTCATTATTGAGCATTTCCAGAATATCTGCCCGTTGCACTTCCAGTTCAGGCATTTCTTTTTCAATAGTTTCCAGTTCCTTTTGCTCTTTGAAAGTTAACTTTTTCTTTTTAGAAGGTAAAGATGAAATATTTTGCGGATTAGAGGCAGCTTCTTTTACAGGTTCAGGTTTTGTTGCTGAATTTTTCTCTAAAGCTTCTTCACGGCTTCTTGCTTCTCTGTATTCTGAGAAATTTCCTACAAAATCTCTTATTTTCCCCTCTCCTTCAAAAGCCAGTACGTGATCTACAATCCTGTCCATAAAATACCTGTCGTGAGAAACAATAATCAAAGAACCCTGAAATTGCTGCAGAAAATTTTCAAGAACAGTTAATGTCGGAAGGTCAAGGTCGTTCGTAGGCTCATCAAAAATCAGGAAATTAGGATTCTGATAAAGAATATACATCAGGTGAAGTCTTCTTTTTTCACCTCCTGATAACTTTGAAATCGGATTATACTGAGTTTGATCATCAAAAAGGAATAATCTCAGGAACTGAGAGGCAGAAAGACTTTTTCCGTTAGCTAAAGGATAAAATTCTGCAATTTCTTTGATAAAATCAATGACACGCTCGTCTTCTTTATAGGTAAGGCCTTTCTGGGAAAAATATCCGAAAGAAATCGTTTCTCCGGTTTCAATTTCTCCGCGGTCAGCTTTTTCAAACCCCTGAATGATATTGAGCAGGGTAGATTTACCTGCACCATTTTTACCTACAATTCCCACTTTTTCTCCCCTCTGAAACTGGTAATTGAAATCCTTCAATAAAACTTTACTGCCAAAACTCTTATCAATATGCTTTAATTCGAGTATTTTATTTCCCAGACGCTTCATTTCAAAATCCAGTTCCAGCCCGTCTTTTCTGGTGTCGGTTTTTGCTATTTTCTCTGTTTCGTAGAAAGAGTCAATTCTGCTTTTTGATTTGGTAGTTCTTGCTTTGGGCTGTCGTCGCATCCATTCAAGTTCCTTTCTGTAAAGGTTGTTGGCTTTGTCAATGGTGGCGTTAAGGTTATCTTCACGAATCATTTTATTTTCCAGATAGGTTGCGTAGGAACCATTGTGGGTGTAAAGATTGCCGTCTTCCATTTCCCAGATAATATCGCAGACACTATCAAGGAAATATCGGTCGTGGGTTACAAGTAATAAAGTGATTTTTGCTTTATTCAGATAATTTTCAAGCCATTCCACCATATTCACATCAAGGTGGTTGGTCGGCTCATCCATGATCAGCAGCGTGTGTCTGTGTTCAGCTCTGGTTTCCGTTAACAGCTTTGCCAATGCTACACGTTTGATTTGCCCTCCCGAAAGAGTGCCCATTTTAGCTTCCAGGTCTGTGATTTTAAGCTGCGAAAGAATCTGCTTCATCTCGTTTTCCAAATCCCATGCTTTGTGGGCTTCCATATCGGCTAATGCTTTTTCAATAAAATCATTGTCGGTTGAATGAAGGGATTTGTGATAGTTTTTAAGAGCAAGGATGGGGGCAGAATCCAAAGTCATCATGAATTCCTCAATGTTTAAATCAGGATCAAAATCAATTTCCTGGTCAAAAAGAACAACCTGGATATCCTTATTAATGATCGCAGTACCGCTGTCCGCAATTTCTTTACCCATTAATATTTTCAGAAGAGTAGATTTTCCACTTCCGTTTTTAGCAACAATCGCAATCTTGTCTCCTTCATTGATGTGAAAAGAAATGTTTTTGAACAAAACTTTGATACCATAAGATTTGGTAAGGTTTTCGGCAGAAACGTAATTCATTGGGAATTAATAGTTTGATTTTAAATTAAAACTGAGCCGCAAAAATACAAAAATGTAATCATAAAATTTTCCGGAACTTCCTATATACAAATGAATATTGATAATTTTTTAATAAACTGTGTCCGTCCTCTCAAAAAAGGATTCAGTAAATTTGATAGATATAACAGTCAATCACAAATAATATAAAACCTGATTTAAAATAATGAAAAAAGTAATTGTCGACATGGATGGGGTAATGGCGGATGTCTATCATCAGCTGATACAATTTGAAAAAAGAGACTCTGGAACAGAAATAGAGATCAGTACCTTGTCAGGAAAGCCTGAAATTGAATCCTTTCCCAACGGAAAGAAACACGTTAACGAACCTGGCTTTTTCCGTACCTTACCGGTAATGAAGGGAAGCCGTGAAGCAATAGAATACCTGAACAATAAATATGAATTGTATATCGTATCTGCAGGCATGGAATTTCCTAACAGTTTACGTGAAAAATACGACTGGCTGGAAGAGCATTTCCCATTTATAAGCTGGGAACAGATTGTTCTTTGCGGAAGCAAAAGAGTGGTTTCCGGAGATGTAATGATTGATGATTATCCTAAAAATTTAAACCATTTTGAAGGAGAAAGATTCATCTTTACACAGCCTCACAATGAACTGATTGAAAACGAAACTTACAAAAGAGTAGATTCCTGGGAGGAAATAATGAATATATTATAAAAACAGGCACAAAAAAGGAAGGTAGCTTTGCAGACTTCCTTTTTTAATCTAAAGTAAGTCTTTTCAGAGACCATGAATTCCCGTTATAGATATCAAGATCAACTTTGGCATTGATGCCGTGAACGATTCCGTTCTCTGTGAATTGCCAGAAGTCCCACTGATCATCGGGAGACGGAGTCGGAACATCATTATAATTGGCCAGCCACAAAGGATAATCTTTGAATTCACCTTTCAGGAAATCTTTGTAGTAGTGATAATAAGTATAAATAATAGGCTTCTCCCCATAGGTTTCTTCTACAATTTTACACCAGACCTTCAGATCTTCCACCAATTTTTTATTGGTTTTGCGTTTTGGAATCTTTTCAATATCCAGAATCGGAGGAAGGTCTCCGCTTTCCAGTTTTACATTGGCCAGAAAATTATTGGCCTGAATGATAGGATCTTCATCTGCTCTGTAAAAATGATAGGCTCCACGGATCAGGTTGTGCTTTTTTGCTTTTTCCCAGAATTCGTCAAAGTGTTTATCTGCACTTTTATTTCCCATAGTGGCACGCATTACCACAAACTCGAGCGGAATGGTCTTATTGCCGATGCTTAAACTATCCCATTTGATGTCTTCCCTGTTCTGATAATGGGAAACATCAAAACCATATGTTTTATCAAGATTGGCACTGAGTATTTTTTGAATCCTAAAGGTCTCCTTTTCACTGTTGTGAAGTTTTTTATGGGTAAATTTATTAAAGTACAAAGCATAATAATAGCTGATAGATTGTTTCAGGTAAAAACCGGTTCCGATTAAAGCCAGAATCAGGATTGCCAATATTACCCTGCGACGGAAAAAATAATTATTTCGTCTGTGTTTGTGGATTTGTTTGGCAGTTTTTTTGGTGTACTTTTTTTGTGTCATAAAGTTTTGCAAAACTAACTTTTTTCACTGCTAAATGCTAAATAAAATCAGTAAATTTGTGTATTATGGAAACACGCGAAAAAATCATCATTATAGGAGGAGGATTTGCGGGGCTGCAGCTTGCAAAAACATTGAATAACAAGAACAAAAAAGTAATTGTTCTGGATCGGATGAATCATCATATGTTTCAGCCGCTTTTTTATCAGGTAGCCTCCGGAAGGATAGAACCTTCCAATATTTCTTTCCCTTTCAGAAAAATTTTTCAGCAATCCAGAAATACACAGTTCCGGATGACAGACGTCAGAGAAATTGACACTGCCAATAACAGAATAATTACTGATGAAGCAGAATTTACATATGACAAATTAATCATTGCAACGGGCTGTAAAACTAATTTTTTCGGCAATAAAGAACTGGAAGGAAAAGCTTTCGGAATGAAAAATACCCAGGAGGCTATCAGCATCAGAAATCATGTGTTAATGACTTTTGAAAAACTGATTCTTGAAAAGAGCAGAAGCGATGATGGAAACTGGAATATTGTCATTGTAGGAAGCGGTCCCACAGGAGTAGAGCTGGCAGGAGCTTTTGCAGAAATGAAAAAAGATATTCTGCCCAGGGATTATCCTTATATGAATTTTGATCATCTGAAGATTATTTTGGTAAGCTCCACCGAGAAGCCCCTTGCTGTAATGAGCAAGGAAGCTCAGGACAAATCGGAAAAATACCTTAAAGATCTTGGAGTGACTTTCCTTAGTGGAGAGGTTGTTACCGATTATGACGGTGATAAGGTTCATTTGAAAAGCGGGAAAGAAATCCCGTCCAATAATGTAATCTGGGCAGCCGGTGTCACAGGGAATGTCGTTGGAGGATTCCCGGAAGAAAAATTAGTAAGAAACAGATATATTGTAGATCGATACAACAAAATAAAAGGCTACGAAAATATTTATGCAATTGGAGATATTGCCTACATGGAGACCCCTAAATATCCGCAAGGCCATCCTCAGGTAGCTAACGTAGCCATTAATCAAGCAAAAAATTTAGGTAAAAATCTTTTAAAGAAAATCCCGGATGAATGGAAAGAATATGAGTATGATGACAAAGGCTCGCTCGCAACAATAGGAAAGCACAGAGCTGTTGTAGACTTACCGTTTATTAAATTCCAGGGCTTTTTAGCATGGTATTTCTGGATGTTTCTTCATTTAATGCTAATTTTGAGCGTCCGAAATAAGCTTGCTATATTCTTTAACTGGATGTGGAGCTACATCAACAAAGATTCTTCTTTAAGATTAATTATTATACCTACTAAGAAAAACGAAACATTACAATGAGAATTGATATCATAAGCGTACTTCCTGAATTGATGGAAAGTCCATTTAAAACCTCTATTCTAAAAAGAGCAATGGATAAAGGATTGGCAGAAGTACATTTTCATCATCTGAGAGATTGGGCAACCAATAAACACAGGCAAATAGATGATGAACCCTATGGCGGAGGCGCAGGAATGGTCATGATGGTAGAGCCATTGGATAAATGCATATCTGAACTTAAAGCTCAGCGTGACTATGATGAGGTGATCTATCTGACACCGGACGGACTGACCTTGAATCAAAAAATTGCCAACAGCCTTTCAATAAAGAAAAATCTTATTTTTCTTTGTGGACACTATAAGGGAATTGATCAGAGAGTGAGAGATCTTCACATCACAAAAGAAATTTCCATAGGAGACTATGTTCTTACAGGAGGCGAGCTGGCGGCGTGTGTTCTTGCGGATTCAGTAATCAGGCTGCTTCCCGGTGTCTTAAATGATGAGCAGAGCGCCTTGACTGATAGCTTTCAGGATGATCTTTTATCACCACCGATCTACACGAGACCCGAAAGTTATAAAGGGTTGGATGTCCCAAAAGTTCTGTTAAGTGGTAATTTTAGTAAAATTGAAGAGTGGCGCCATGATGAAGCGGTAAGAATAACCCAGGAAAAACGTCCCGATTTGCTTTAAAAACACGTCTAATATTCCTTCAAACATAATCTTTTTAACTATTCCATTTATCAAAATGTTAAATGGAATAATATTTGTTATATCAATAAATTAAAGGTAAAATATTAGCAAAAATAGTTTTTGGTTGAAATTTTATTTTCATTATTTTGATTTTTAGTGTTGCTCAAATTTCGATTTGTGACATAAATATCACCAATAATTGAAAATTTAATTTGATATATCTTGTTTTGTTGATTTTTTTGTTATATTTGAAATGTTTCTTAATTAGAAGAATATTCAAGGAAATGATTAAAAAATCAGTAAAATTTGAAAAAAAATAAATTTACATTTAACAGAAAGAACAAAATAATAAAGTATAGAAATTAATGTCGATGGAATTGTTCTCTTTTTATAATGTTGAAAATTTATTCTTACCAGATCCTAAACCTGTACACAAATTAGATCCTACAAAGTCAGGCTTACGGAACTGGGATGAAAAGAGATATAAAAACAAGCTTTTTAAAATCTCACACGTATTTCAATTGATGAAGGAGGAAAATGGGATACTGCCATTTATGATAGGATTATCCGAGGTTTCCGGAAGGAAAGTTTTGGAAGATCTTATTCAAATGGAACCTTTCAACGCTGAATATGGAATTGTACATTACAATTCAATGGATGAAAGAAAGGTAGATGTAGCAATGTTATATGATAAAAATAAAGTAGAGGTTATAGATTCTGAAACCATTACTTTCTTTTTTGAAATTATAAATAAAAACACAGGAAATTACGACACAACCAGAGACGTGCTTTTTTCAAAAGTTAAGTATAAAGGGGAAATTATTAATGTCTTTATCGCGCATCTTCCCTCTAAGCGAGAGAAAGATATTAATAAACCTAAAAGATCCTTTATCCTGGCCGAAATCCGTGAACGGATTATGAAACTAGTAAACGCTGATAAAGAACATGTCATATTGTGTGGTGATTTTAACGAAAACCCGGATGATGAAAATTTAGTACAAATTCTCTATGACAACGATCATGAGAAGGTTTTGATGAACCCTTTTCAGGAGTTGTTTTCTGCAAGAAATTATTCTACTTTTCATTATAAATCTGGATTGCTGTATGATCAGATTATTATGTCGAGATCCCTTCTTGATAATAATACACTGGCTTTTCAGGGTGCACATATTTTTAATTCTGAAAAAATCAGCAGCAGGACCAGAAATTTTGAAGGAAGACCCTTCCGAACATACGCTGGTACCCGGTATTTAGGAGGATATAGTGATCATTTTCCGGTTTTTGTAACATTTAAAAGTTTACAGTAAAAAAACATAAATAATAAAAAAGTAGAAATGAAAAATTCGAGCAACACAAGCTATCATTTAGATTCAATCGACAAAGAAATTATCTACATGTTGATGGATAATGCTAAAACATCATTAGCACACATCTCAAAAAATGTAGGGATTTCCACTACAGCAGTACATCAAAGAATTAAAAAACTGGAACACGCGGGAGTTATTGAAAACTCAATTTCATTCCTTAATCCTAAAAAAATCGGATATAAGGTAATTTCCTACATCGGCGTGTTTTTGGATCAGCCAAGTCATTATCCTGAAGTGGTAAAATCTTTGCATGATATCAACGAAGTAGTGGAAGCCCACTATACAACCGGAAATTATACAATATTCCTTAAGGTTCTTTGTAAAGATAATGATCATTTGATGCAAATCCTTAGCAAACTGCAAAAGTTGAAAGGAGTAACAAGAACAGAAACTTTTATATCTTTGGAACAAGGTATTTACAGACAATTGAAAGTATAACGATATGAACATAGCCCAATATTTGGATTCAACTTACCTGAAAACTCCTGAACAATCGGGGATTTCACATGAAGCAACTCTTCAAAAAGATAAAGAACTGGCTCAGGAAGCCATTGATAATGGTATTTTTGCCGTGATGATTCGTCCGGATTATGTATCTGAAATCAAAAAATATATTCAGGAAAGAAATTCAAATGTTGCAGTGGGAACTGTGATCGGTTTTCATGAAGGAACGTATTCAGTTGATGAGAAGCTTGCAGAGGCATCAAAAGCAATTGGAGACGGTGCAGATGAACTTGATTTTGTCATTAATTATAATGCTTATCTTCAGGGAGACAAGGAATTGGTAAAAAACGAATTTATAAAATGCACAAGTTTGTCGCTTGAGCATCATAAAATTGTTAAATGGATTATCGAGATTGCCGCATTGACTGATGAGCAAATCGCTGATCTCACCAAAAGTATTTCTAACTGGGCAGAAGAAAATTTTTCTGAAAATGATTTAGCCAATATTTTCGTTAAATCCTCTACAGGATTCTATGAAACGACCGGCGGAAAACCGAACGGTGCCACATTCGAAGGAATAAAAATCATGTTGGATAATGCAGGTAAACTTCCTGTAAAAGCAGCAGGTGGAGTAAGAACGCCTGAAGATGCTGAGAAAATGATCAACATGGGTGTCAAAAGAATAGGAACCTCGTCAGCACTAGCTTTAATTCAAAATGAATCTTCATCAGGAGGATACTAAAATAAAATTTAATAAAAAAAACCATCAATTTAATTGATGGTTTTTTTGTTTTATACCTGAGCCTGATATTCTTCGTAGAATTGCTGAGTCTCTTTAATGAGGCTGTCCATTTCTTCCATTGTAAAGACTTCAAGAAACTTTTTTCTGAATTCTTTGAAATGGGGAATACCTCTGAAATAGTTGCTGTAGTGCTGTCTCATTTCAACCAGTCCCAATCTTTCTCCTTTCCATTCCGCGCTCCATTCTGCATGCTGACGTACTGCTAACAGACGGTCAGAAATCGTAGGAGCAGGCAAATGTTCACCTGTTGTAAAGAAATGTTTGATTTCATTAAATATCCATGGATAACCGATAGCCGCACGTCCGATCATAATCCCGTCACATGCATATTTTTGTTTATACTCTAATGCTTTTTCAGCAGAATCTATATCACCGTTTCCGAAGATTGGAATTTCAATATTCGGATTTTGTTTGATTCTTGAAATATGTTCCCAATCAGCTTCCCCTTTGTACATTTGTGCACGGGTTCTGGCATGAATCGTAAGGGCTTTGATCCCCGTTTCCTGCAAACGCTCTGCTACTTCATCAATATTAATGGAGGTACTGTCCCAGCCTAAACGGGTTTTAACAGTTACCGGCAAATGAGTAGAACTTACCACTGCCTTCGTAAGACGCACCATTAGATCAATATCTTTCAGAACACCTGCTCCCGCCCCTTTACAAACAACTTTTTTTACAGGGCACCCGAAGTTAATGTCTACCAAATCCGGGTTGACGGTTTCAACAATTCTTGCCGACATGGCCATTGCTTCTTCATCTCCCCCAAAGATTTGTATACCAACGGGTCTTTCATAATCGAAGATGTCCAGCTTTTTACGGCTTTTGATAGCATCACGAATCAGTCCTTCGGACGAAATAAATTCCGAATACATCAAGTCTGCACCGTGCATTTTACACAAACGTCTGAACGGAGGATCACTTACGTCTTCCATCGGAGCCAGCAAAAGTGGAAATTCCGGCAGTTCTATGTTGCCTATTTTTATCATGGTGCAAATTTACAAAATTCTAAACATTCATAAAATATGCTAATATCTATGAGTGTGATGGGAGAGTTTTGTATGCCTGAAAAGTTCCGAATACTAATAGATCTTGAATTTGAAAAAACTTATTTGCGAGTCAGAGTGCATGCATTTACTATTTTCAACTATCAAAAGCTTGCTTTCAACTGCATACTTCCAATATGAATCGTCCTGTCACCCGAATTTCTTCCTTCATAATTTAAATTTAACTGAATGAAAGAGTTGATAGCCTGCTGAATAAATACGCTCCAGACCTGATTTTTTCCAGGCTTCAGACCATCTAGCATCTGGTTTCCTACGATACTGAAGTTGTTTCCGTTGAAATTGTTGTTGATGAACGAGAAGTTTCCGCGGATAGACGTTTTTTTCCTTTCCCATTGAATCGTTCCGGTCACATCGAATGCTTTCAGTAATTCTTCTCCATCCAATCTTTTTTTCTGACGGTAAGCAGAGGAAAGTTCAGCTTGTATGGCATCTGTGAATTTATACGTGGCTTTTGGTTTGGTTTCAAAATTATTGAGGCGATAATCTCGCGTTGTAAATTGTTGGGAAGAGTTTTTAATATCATGAACGGAGTTTTCCCAATCCACCCTGAATTCTTTGTTGAACCAATATCCTATATTCACAAATTGAGAAGTCTGTTGACGCTCTTCGTTACTGAAATTGGCATTGATAAGGTTGTCATTGGTGATGAATCTGTAGTTCCCGTTCCATCCCGATTTATCAGTGGGATTAAACTGTACTGAGGCTAAGATGTTCTGATTTTTAAGAATCTGATCACTGTTTTTTTCAAATGGATTTAAAACTAAAACTTTATCTTTTTTATAGAATGAATTTTGAGAATTTAAAGAAACATTGAAGTTCCAGCGCTTTAAGAATTTATTTTCTGAATTAAAAACAATGGCCGGATTGACAAATAATGCCAGCTGTAATTTATTTTTATTGGAAGGAATATATCTGACCGAATTGGTGTAAACCCTGATATATTTTGCAAGATCAGAATATTCCGCAATCTCAAACTCATCGAGCTGCTGAATGCCGTCTCCGTTGTAATCTGTCCATTTATAAATGCCCTGGCCATCTGTTACTTTGATATACTGGAATTCCCTTTGAGCTTCCTGCCCGTTTCCAAGTTCATAAAAAGCCTGAAGACGCATTCCGTTTCTGAAAAGCTGCTGATTATACAGAATATTTCCAACCACAAAGTCATTATTTCTGGTGGTGACATTAGGATCTACATTCTGATAAAAGAATTTCCTATAGTGAATCAGAACATTTAAAGAGGTTCTTTCGTTTTTGATAATCTGACTTTCAGCCATAACCCCCAAAATATTATTCATGTTTTGAAGCCTGTTGTCGCGTACTGAGTCGTTATCTCTCATATAGACCTTGGCAAGTAATTTGGTGCGGGTGCTGTCGCCAATTTTCTTTTGCACGAAGAGTTCTTTCCAGCTGAAACTGGTGACATCCATGAGCTGAGAATCATTATATTTTTTCTCATTATGTTCCATGCTTCCTCCGATTGTCCAGCTTCCTTTTTTACCGGTGTATTCTGTTGAAACTCCTCCTCTGATAAATTTAGTGTCCTGAAGCGTAGCGTTGGTACTCAGGTAAGAAAGAGTACCTTTTGTGAAAAATTTTCCGCTGATCCAGCCAAAATCAAGATCGTTTTTGATTCCTTTATATGAATCCTGTTCGTTCAGATAATTGATGCGGTAATTTAAGGTTGATTTATTATTCCACTTATTTAAAAAGCTGAAAATAAATCTGTTCTGGGTTTTCTTGTTGAATTCCTGTGCGAGGTTAAAATCTCTGGAGAATTCAACATCATTGATACGGTCTAAGATGTGGAACTGCCTGTCGATGTACTGATATTCAAAGCTCGGAGTTCCTTTCCAGTTGTTTTTTGTAAAACTTTTATTACCGAAAATACGGTATGCGTATCCGATATTCTGATCCGAATCTTTCGAAGAAAATAAATTGACATCGTAATTACTCAATGAAATATCGGCACCAATCTTTCCTTCATTCAATAAGTATTCTGAGTTAAGGGAGAATACCTGGGATTTTTGTGGTGAAGGCAGTTTTCTTACGGCTCTGTAATCCCCTGCATTAGGACCTACATATTCAAAAACACGGCCGTTATTGGTAGTTTGTGCAGTTTTATAATCACCCTGATTTACTCCAAAGTAGGTGAAAGAAACCTGGTAAAGAGGCTCATTCTGATCAGTTGAAAACTCGTAATTCCCTGCAGCATTCTTACGATACAGGATTTTATTAACGTCGTATTCTGTAAGAACTCCGGATGGAGCGTACATCAGATTAGGATCATTTCCTGCGTCGGCCAGAATCTGTTCATCTTCTTTTGACAGGTTTAAAGAAAGCGGTGCGTTTTTGTTGTCGTTTTCCATAAACCAATTCAGGCCTACCTTGAACTTTTCTCTCTGATGTTCAAGTTTTCCGGTAAATAAATATCTGGAATAGTTTCTGTTGGCGTAGTTATATGAAATTGTAATAAAATTCTGTTGGAAAATAGGGCGGAAGCTGGTAAAGGTTACCTCGCCTGTATTGTAATTGATGATGTAATCCTGGTTTTCACCTCGTTTCATTAAGATCCCGTCAATAAAAACCTGTTCCGAACCGGAGATAAGGGTGATAAACTGTTCTCCGTTTTTACCGGTTAGACGGTAAGGTCCCTGGTTTCCTTCAACACCCTGAAAACGTACCCTGTGAAACTCACTTCTCGCTACTCCGGCGGAAACGTCTATAAAAGTTTTATTCTCTTTTCCAAGTTCTGTCTGGAACTGAATTCCCATACTTCTTCGCTGGTATTTGGCAAAATAATTTTTCGCTTCTACCAAATCTAAATGACCGGCCCTGAGGATAGATTTATCTTTAATATTAAGCTGTATATAAATCTTATCAAACTCTTCCAAAGTCTGGGTATAGCCATCAGCCTGAATTGGCAAATTATGATCCGAAATACTTGCCAGAATAGTGACATCCTTTGAAAGCCGGCCGGAAATCTGCAGGTCCATTGAACTTTGAACAGACTGCCCCTGATTATTACCAAAAGTGATTCCACGGATGATTGAACCTTTAGAATTAAGCTCGCCTAAAAATCTTTTTTTATCATTTTTGGCGAGTACAGCTTCGTCTATAACAATTTTATTATTGGTTCTTATAAAGTCCAGGGTGTCTTTTGCAAAGATATCCTGTTCCAGTCTTGCGGCGAGAATACTGTCTCTTTTAATGCTATCTTCAGGAACGTTAGGATTTTTCCACGAAAATACCTGAGCATTTCCTGAAAATATGCCTAAAGAAAAGAAAACAAATAGAAGAATAAAATTCCGCAAGCCCTTGAAAATAATTCGTAAAAATAATTAAAAAATGTTAATACCAAGAGGTCCAGGATTATTAACAGAAATTTAATCTGATTATTGTGAAGTCTTGAAAATTCGCTTGTATTTTAGCCGCAAAATTATTAATTATTAAATTCTTACAACATGAAAAAACTTTATTCATTATTGGCAACAGCAATGTTTGCCACTATTACTTTTGCTCAGACTACTATTTTCAATGCTAGTTTTGATGACTTGGCAGGAACGGGAGGAAACGATAATGTCTGGTCGGGAAATATCGGAACCAATTCATTAAATGCTTATACAGGTGCAGGATGGGTATTTGCAGGAGCAGGTGGTGCCGCACAATGTATAAAAGCGGGTTCGTCCAGTACAGCAGGAGCTGTAACCACCCCCGCGTTAAACGGGCTTGCAGGAGATGCTACTTTAACTTTTAGAGCAGGTGGATATGGTACCGATAACACTACATTAACGGTTACTATTAGTGGTGGTGGAAGTATTAACGGAGCAAGCAGTTTTACGTTAACTAATTCTGCATTTTCTAATTACACGGTAAATATAGTGGGAGGAACTTCCGCTACAAAACTGAAATTTGCAGCCGCTTCAACTTCAAAACGTTTTTTTATTGATGATATCAAAGTTGATATGAACGGATCTCTTTCAGTGGATAATGCTAAAGCATCTGCTAAAAAGTTCGTTAAAAATACTTCGGTAGATAATGACATTTATTTTGGTGTAAAATCAGAGGTGAAAATTTATAATGTAAACGGACAACTGGTGAAAACAGCATCAGTAGCTGAGAACGGAACAGTACATATCGCAGAGCTTCCAAAAGGCATTTATATTGTAACGGGAATTGTAAATGGAAAAAGTACTTCTGAGAAAGTAATTAAAAAATAGTTTTACTTTATATCAGTATAAAAGGGTTATCGGAAATCTGATAACCTCTTTTTGTTGTTTCTTACTTTTTATGACCAAAACTTGTAGACAATTTAATTAATGTTATTATAATGTACTAATCAATTATTTTGAGTTTTATTCATTGTTTTTACTTAATTCACGTGTTTTACAATATTTGTTGCTGCGCAGGGGTCTGAAACATTTGCCAATATGGCTGAAACAGCTATAGGCGGGCATTTCAACGGATTTGGAACAGGCGGTTATACTGGTGATAACGGAGTAAGCTGGAGCTTTGGAGGAGAAAAAGAATTAATGCAGCTTCTTTATATAGTATTTCAGGTACTTCAGTGGCCTTTAATAATACCGGTGAAAGATATGTTAGAGCAGATGCTGGCCTCAATGGACTGCTGTATCTATTCCTGAAGTATCAAATGTTCAAAAGATAAAGCATTATTTATTAAGAATATTTCGGTAGTGAACGACTTTTTTTTGGAGTAAAATCAGGGGTGAAAAGTTACGATATAAACGGTCAACTGATGAAAACGGCCTCAGTAGTTGAGAATAGAACAGTACATGTTGCAGCGCTTCCGAAAGGCATTTGTAGCAGGGATTGTAAATGGTAACAAGATTTCTGAGAAAATAATTAAAAAATAAATCTATTAATTAACTTATTGTTAAATATATGACGTCATTTAGATCAAATGACGTTTTTTTTGTAGTTTTACCTGTGTAATAAAAAAAATATTTATGAAAAAAATCTTTACTATTTTAGGAATTGTAGGAGTTGCAGCTTTTGCAAACGCACAAAACTTAGTAATCAATCCTGGTTTTGAAAACGGAACTACAGGTTGGTCTGCAACTAATCCGGGTACTGGTACCCCTTATTATCTGCCTACTGTAACAACAACTAATCCGTATGCGGGTATAAATTCAGTAGAATATACTGGAGCAACTGCCACTACAGGATTTGAACAAGATATTCCTGTGTCTCCTGGGGTAACTTATACAATATCTTTTTGGTATAAAGCAATTGGAGATAATACTGATGCAAGAATCTGGGCTAATTATCTAGATGCTTCAAACGCTGCTATTTACCAGGGAGCTACAGCAGCTACGGACCCTCTAAGAGGTCCGAATAATGGATATTTGCCGGCAAGTACTGCATGGACCCAGCATTCTGTTACCGTAACTGCTCCGGCAAATGTTGTTAAATTACATTTACAAGTTCGTGCCTATAATAATTCTACACAGGTTGCTTTTGATGATTTCTCAGTAACCTCAGGAACATTAGCAGTGGGAGAAGTTTTACCTTCAAAACATAGAATGATTAAAAACACTTTCGTAAAAAGCAGTGAAATTACTTTCGGAGCCGATGTGAAGGATGTGAAGATTTTCAACATGTACGGACAAGTCGTAAAACAAGCTTCTGTTAAAGAAAACGGAACTGTAAACGTTGCTGAATTAGCAAAAGGAAGCTATATCGTAACAGGAACTGTAAACAAAGAAGCAGTATCTCAAAAAATCTTAAAAGACTAATTTGTTTTTAGATAAAACTGAGTCGGGCCACTTCGGAGAAGTGGCCCGACTTTTTCACATAAAAACTCCGTTACTATATACCTATTAATGATGGCGTTTTTTTTGAGATTTCTCAATGTCATGGTATTGTTTTTGATATTTTTATCATAAATTTATCCTTAAATTATCTGTTGATGAAAAAAATCTTTACTAGTGTTGTATTGGTAATGGTAGCTGCATTTTCGAATGCCCAGATTGTTATCAATGAAATTTATGGCGGCAACGAAAACTCGGGTGCCCTCTTAAAGAATAATTATATTGTACTTAAAAATATTGGTACCTCACCGGTTTCTTTAACAGGTGCAAGTATACAATATGCTCCGGCAATCGGACCCTTTACTCAATATCATACCTTACCTGACCTCACTTTGGGGCCTGATCAGACTTACCTGATTCAGGAAGCACCTATAGCAGGTGGCACAGAAGATTTGCCTGCCCCGGATTTTATTGCAACCACGGTTATCAACTTTGACGGAACTCCCAATAAATCTACCGGGATGAAAATTTCGAATGTTTCCGGTAAAATTGCTTTGGCAGGAAGTATCGTACAGGTTTTGAGTCCTGATTCCTCCAATGTTCTTGATTTTGTAGGATATGGCTCCAATGCAGACCAGTTTAAAGGGGATGGTCCTGCGCCGTCGCCCACTACGACGACAGCAATAAAGAGAACTTTAAACGGAAGCAGTGATAATATGACGGATTTTTCCCTGGAAGGAAACGCTAAGTCAGGTTTCGTTCAGAATCCATTCATAAAAGATGGTAAAATTGTTTTTGGGATGGAAGTTAAAGATGCTAAAGTTTATGATACTTTTCGACAGGTTGTTAAAAAATCACCAACCAAATTTGCCTTAGCCCTGGATATCACAGAACTTCCGCGGGGTACTTATATTGTAACCGGAACGATTAACAATGTTCCTATCTCACAAAAAATTATTAAAGATTAGTCTTAAACATAAGTAACAGCCCATATAATGAGCTGTTATTTTAATATCTTATAAAGCAAAGGATAAAAAAGTGAGATTGTCAACTTTTAATTCACAACTTTACATGCTCCATTCTCAATTCATTAGTACCATCCTCTTCTGGCCGCATTAATGATAGAACTCAGGTTAAGGACCAGGGTATACCTGATGCGCTTCGCATAATCTTTGAAGGCAGGTTCAAATCCTAAAGAAGATTGTATCGGGAAATAAATTTCCAGAAAATCAGGAATAATTCTCACCTTAATACCACTATCCCAGATGAACTTAGAAGGAAGATCTTTATTTTTATATATTCCTGCATCAGCATATACATGAAATATTTTCCAGACACTTGAATCTACATTGAAAGAAGTGATCCATTGATTGACCGTACCCGGAATAAAAGATTTAAATCCTCCGTCCGCCAGAATAAACTGCTGAGAAAGAAGGCCACTATCTGCACTTTCTCCCAAAAGATTATAGGAAAAAGAATAGTTGGATACCCTGGAAATTCCGTAATCAAACAAATTGTTTCTGGTATCATTTCTTACGAAGTATCCGGCAAATAGACGAAGACTTAATTTTTGTTTCGGAGCAAATTCCCATCTGTAGAAGCCTTCAGCGGTAATTTTGTTAAAATCTTCCATTCCCTGCGTACTGAGACTAAAGCTTTTTTCATGGATCATTTTGTTGTCTGTATAACCATATCCCAGACTCCAGAGATTGTATTTTTTATAATCATTATTGGCAATCATTTTAGGGCTCAGATCTCTTTCAAAATAATTATAGGAAAATCCTAAGCTTCTGCTTACAGTACTCCTTGGGTTTTTCCTGAAATTAATATTTGAAAATAATCCTACTTTTTTATATGCTAAACCATAATCATAATGGAAGTAAGAGCCCGAAGCACCCAATGTAAGGCTTCGGATTATGCTTTCAGCAGGTAAGAAAGAATAGGAAGCAGCTCCTGATCCCGTCAGTTTTCCAGTCCCCGTACTGTAAGTCGGAGTAACGGAATACAGAAACTTTTCATCAAAAAAAGATTGGTTTTTAAGATTAATACCCAGAAGAAACTTATCATACGTATTGTTGAAACGTACTCTGGGGCTTATATAGATCTCATTATATTCCGGATCCGGAATATCTTTTATTAATTTTAGCTTGATTCTTTTGGTATTGGAAAATAAACCTTTAGCATAGAGAAAATTATCCCTGTATTTCGATTCAGGAAAAATGTAGCCACTGTTGAGGGTAACCTTATAAATATTGTCGGAAGCAGGAAGAGAAATAGTTGTTGCATCCTTGTTCTCCTCGGTTTCTATCCAATATGTTTTCTTCTGGCCTTCTTTGGTCTGAGTTTCCATTTTTACCGGGATCGATGCGGTTGTATTTTTTAAGATTTTGATTTGTAAAGAATCATTTTCTTTATCAATATGACCCAGCTTGAAATCGACTCTGTTTTTATGTTTCAAAAAGTCCGAAAGATAAGTTGTCGATTTGTCTTTTTCGGAAAGAGTTTTCAGAAATTCTTCAGGATTAATCCTTTTTCCGGAATTTTGAGTGATATAATTTTTTAGAATATCGTTAAAACGCTCACTTCCCATTTTGTCTGCAGAATAGCTCAACAGACTTCCCGTTTCAAAGCTGCTGATGGCCATCTCATTGAAATTGCTCAGGGAGGTAAAATCCTCTTCAATCTTTTGATCCAGGTTTTGCAGCATGATATACTGGTAGGTTAAACCATAACGATCAAGAAGTTTAAGCTTAGAGGCATGGAAAAATTTTAAAGGTTTTATTCCGAAAATTTTTGTTTCCGGCAGCATACCCAGGAGTTTTGTATCGTGGTAGAATTTGTCAAGGTATTGGATCTCAAGATATGACTTTACCCCATTCGTAAACCAGTGATCTTTTTGTTTATCGGCAATTACGCTTTCATTCAGGATCTTTTTGGTGATGATTCCCAAATAATCAAGATCAGTTTTTTCAGCATCGGTGAATAGCTGAAATCTGAATTTCCAGAATTTAATATCATTATTTCCAAAAAAATCTTCCTTTGCCTTGAACTTATCTGAAATAAAAATACTTTCAGGGAGGCTTCCGATTCTCTCTTTTAGAAATTTTAAATGAAGTGGCAGGTAAAACTCAAGATCCTGCTTTTCTTCCGGTTTTAAATTGTAACCAAATTTGATCTCAGTAGTATTTCCGTCAATATTAGTTTTAATAGACGGATAAGTAATTGGTGAAATTAAGAATTCCGGGTCGGAGTCCAGATATCCTTTAAAAGAATTCATCTGTGTCTGCGGGAGGTTCCCTTCCACAAAACTATTGACAGGAATATCAAAATTGACGGTCCAGAAGGTATTAAAATTGACCGGTTCTTCAATATCGTGATATTTTCTTTCAGAAATATTGTCCGGATCAAAATGATCCGGAACAATAAAGAAATATTTTAATGCAATATTCTGATCGGATGTTCCATATCCCGTAAATGTCTTGTCGGGAAGCTGCATCCTGTATTGTAATTGCAGTGTAATGCTTTTACCTGGTTGCAAAACTTCTTTCAGAGGAATAAAGAGATTTTCATCTGAAAGGGTATTGACAGGGATCACCTGATTTTCTGAACTTTTGACGGTCAGATCAAGTAATTTACCCAGTTGACTGTCTTTTGCAAAATGGAGGTCGTGATTCCTGTCTTCCAGTTTTCTGTAGACTAAAGAGGTTCCACGCCTGTTATATGCCGAAATCCAGTTCAGGAGTTTTACCGTATGAAGATCTTTTTCAGAATGATTGTGATAGACAATCTCCTGATTGATTTCAAGGGATTTTCTGTCTGAAGACAATCTGGCTTCAATATAGATGCTGTCTTTTTGCGCAGAAACCTGTGCAACTCCCCAAAACAAAATAAGGCAAATACTGATCTTTTTCAAATACTGGTGATAAAGCTCAAATATAGCTTATTTTGTATATACTTTCTAAGATTTTAATTCTGAATTGCTTTTTTTTCCAAAGAATTAATATACGCATTCCATCCTTCGGTTTTATATGTAACGGCAGATGCTTCAGGATCATCAGACTTATAGATGCCTCTTCCCACAATGATAAAGTCTGTATGCAGAGTCTTGAACACGTGTTCAGGAGTATTATATTGCTGCCCTTTACCGTCTCCCGAATCAGCAAGATTGACTCCCGGAGTAAATAATAAAAGGTCTTCGGGAATCTTGTTCTGAGATACTCCACCGATAACATTCGGGTGTGATATTGCTACTTTTAAGGCTTCCTCACGATAGTTTGCAGTAGTTAATGTGCCTTTTGAAGACATGCCCACAATAGCTACAACCCCTACATTTTTGAAACAATCCAGAGATTCAAAACCTCCGATCACCTGGGAAGTTACAAAATCTGCCCAATCTGTAATCTTAAAGACTCCGCTGGTAAACTGTAATTCCTGAGTATTTCCGATATCAGCAAACTTTCTGTCTTCCATTAATAAAAACTGATGTTTAGCAGCAATTTCTTTTAAAGGAACTATTGTTTTTTCATATTCAAAATCTGAAATAATATCGATATGAGTTTTTAAAGCAACAATATGCGGACCTACTTTCTCTGCCAAAGCCAATAGTTCTTGCGTCGTGGTAACGTCAGCGGAAGCAATCAGGTTAGATTTTTTAGCTAATGCCGCTTCCAGTAATTTTTTGGAAACTGAATGTTGGGCATTTTCAAGTTTTTGTTCATAAGAAGGTCTGATCTCTTCTTCAAACTGAATGTGATTGCCTTGTAAGAAATCCTGAATTCTTTTTACTTCCTCATCAGATAATTCTCCTGTTTCCTGAAGAATATCGCATACCTCCGAAATGTTGAAAAGGGTATATACTCTGTAGCCTTTGTTTTCCAATAGCTGTTTTCCTCCCTGTTCTCTGTCTAAAACGACTACGATATCAGAAACTTTTAGATCTTCCTGCTCAATTTCCGGAATGGTCTCTAATAAAGATTTCCCTGAAGTGATGACATCTTCTACCAAAAGACAGTTTTGTCCTTTCTGGTAAATTCCTTCAATCAGTTTCTTGGTTCCGTAGCTTTTTGCTTCTTTTCTTTTTATAATTAATGGAATGTAACTTTCCAGAGACATTGCTGTAGCCATAGGAAGGGCAGCATAAGGAACACCGCAGATCAGGTCAAAATTATCCAACGGAAGCATTTCCAGTAAATAATTCGCCAGTTTTTTTAAAATTTTCGGATCCGAGGCCAAAGGTCTTAAGTCTACATAAAAAGGACTTTCGATACCGCTTTTCAAAGTAAACCTTCCGAATTTGATGATGCCCAGTTTATAACACTCTAAGAAGAATTCTTTTTTACTTTCCATTATTTTTTATTAGATATTGCAAATTTAAGGATTTGAAACAAGGCTCAAAAATTTATCGTGTATTTGTAAATAAAAAACCACCCCGAATTTCCGGGATGGTTTGTATTTGATAATTATTATTTTATTATTTCAGCATCAATAACCTGGGTACCGCTATATTTTCGCTCAGCTTCCCAAAGTAAAAATTTGTCAACCTCTTTGATGAGTTTAGGAATCGTCAGCGATAAAACGGCTAAGTCGTCCATGACCCCAAGAACCGGAATGGCAAATTCGGGAAGAAGGTCAATAGGAGAGATGACATATAAAATTCCGAGTAACGGAAGAATAATGTCGATGGATCTCATAGGATAAATACCTTTTCTCCACATTTTAACCATTCGGAAAATATCAGGGATCTTTTTTATAAAGCCCTTGTGATTGATAGCTTCTTTTGCAAGATTTAATTTTGAATATTTCATTTTGTGTTCAGATTTAAATAAACTTTTCAACACTATAAATTTCACAAATCCTGTACCAACTAATTATAAATTTAGTTAAAAAAATTACTTGATGATATTGTCAATGAACTGATGCACAGTCTCTGAATCCCAATCTTTTGTAGCGTCCTCCTTGATAAGGATCCTTCCGGTCTTATCCAAAAGGAAAGTTGTAGGAAATACTTTCGGAAGAATTTTTTCAGAAATAGGACTTTGAGCAATATAAACCGGAACAGTATAATTGTTTTCTTTTAAAAACTTTCTCACATCCTCTTCTTTGTCATTCATCGCAATAAGCACAAAATCTACATTGCCTTTTCTGGAATCGTACAATTTTTGAATAGACGGCCATTCTTTTCTGCATGGCGGGCACCAGGTTCCCCAGAAATTCAGGAAAACAGGCTTGTCTTTAAAGGTTTTAAGATTGGTACTGGGAGCATTAATCCCTTTCAGATCAATGTCGTAATCTTCCTCACTTATATGTACGGCATTTTCAATTGTTGCAATCGGGAAGAACTGGTCTTTAAGAAAATTTCTTATTCCCGGTACCAATACAACGATGGCAATGACCGCAATTAATACAACATAAATGATATTCTTTTTCATATTCTGTTTTTTATAGAAGATCTAAAATTTCCTGAACAGCATCTTTTCCTCTGTTTTTGGCATAATATATCTGCAGATCATTATAGAACATATCTTTTGGATAGGCTTCGGGATCTGCCTTGTATTTCATAAGAAGTTCATAACCATATTTAGGGCGAGGACCCCAAGAATTTTTCACATTAAAATCTTTATCAAGGATAAGGACCTTGGGGATAGATTCTGTCCCATTGGTTAAAAACTGATTGATAAGACTTTTATCACTGTCACGAAGAAAAACTTTTACGTCGTTGTGTCCTTCAAAAAATTTGAAAAGGGCAGGTACGGTTGCACTGGCGTCTCCACACCATGCTTCGGAAATAATTAAAATTTTTCCGTCAAAGTTTTTTGCCTCTAATTCTTTTACCTGCTCTTCATCCGGGACATACTTTTTTATAGTTCTGTCCATCCTTTGAAGTCCGAGCTCATAATATTGTTTATAATCAGCTTCCTGCTGGTTGGCCGGATTTTCTAATCTTTTTTTTGCAATCTGAAGGTATTCTTCGAAAGAAATTCCTTTATCCCAGTAATTTTTCATTACGAAAAATATTTATGTTAAAAATTATTGATATTTCTTGTTTTATTAATTAAAAACAGGTCTGCTAAAACAAATGCAGCAAGACTTTCCACTACAGGAACCGCTCTTGGAACTACACAAGGATCATGACGTCCTTTTCCTTCCACTACTACAGGATTTCCTTCTTTGTCAATACTGTCCTGAGGTCTTAAAATCGTCGCTACAGGTTTGAAAGCTACGCGGAAATAAATATCCATTCCGTTAGAAATTCCTCCCTGGATACCTCCTGAAAGATTTGATTTTGTTGTGAAGTCTGTATTGAAAGCATCATTGTGTTCTTTCCCGGTCATTTTTGCACCGCAGAAACCACTGCCATATTCAAAGCCCTTACAAGCATTGATATTGAGCATTGCCTTTGCCAGCTCAGCCTGAAGCTTTGAAAATATAGGTTCACCGATTCCCACCGGAACATTTTTGATGACACAAGTAATTGTGCCGCCAATGGTATTACCTTCTTTTTTAATCTCTTTGATTCTGGAGATCATTTTTTCAGCTGTTTCTGTATCCGGACATCGGACATCATTGCTTTCCGTTTTGGAGAAATCAAGATCCTGATAAGGTTTTTCACAGAAAATATCGCCTACAGAAGAAACGTAAGCGTTAATTTCAATGTTGGGTAACAATTGCTTGGCAAGAGCTCCTGCCACAACCCAGTTCATGGTTTCTCTGGCTGAAGATTTTCCGCCCCCACGATAATCCCTCAGACCAAATTTCTGGTCATAGGTAAAATCAGCATGACTGGGACGATACGCCTGGGCAATATGGTCATAATCTTTTGATTTCTGATTCTCGTTTTCAATAATAAAACCAATAGGGGTACCTGTAGTTTTTCCGTCAAAGATTCCTGAAAGAAACTTTACTGTGTCGCTTTCTTTTCTTTGTGTAACTATAGCAGACTGCCCGGGTTTTCTTCGGTTCAGTTCATATTGAACTTTATTGAGATCTACCGTTAAACCTGCCGGAAAATTATTGATGATACCGCCATAAGCCACTCCGTGACTTTCTCCAAATGTTGTAAGACTAAGAAGATTACCTAATGTGTTGAACATATTACAAAATTACCTTTTTTTCTCCACATAATAAAGTTTCGGGATTTGTTCTATTTATCAGTGCTTTTGATATTATTAATGACCTTCTCAGCTTCCTTTTTTTCTTGCGGACTCAGTTTTCTGGAGATAAATCCTTTTTTAACATCAGTTTTGTCTATAAGTTGAGGGAAAATTCCCGCTTTAATATCTTCAGAAACGTAACTTTCAGATATTGCAGGAAGAGGAGTATCAAAGTTATACGGATAATTTTTTGAAACGTTAAACTTTAAGTTCCCGATTTGATATTCTTTATAATCGTGATATTGATAAGTTGAAGGTTTGTAAAGTTGATCTTTTTCGAATCCTGCCATATAATTTCCCAGTCTGAAACTTGGAATGTACTGCTGAATAAGAGCAGGGAAGGTGAGTACGGAAATAAGAATAGTACTTAACACCGAAAAAATAATAACAGACCTCTTTCTGTCAAAATATTCGTAGAACAGAATGAAAAAAATAACAAAAAAAACATCAATAAAAAAACGGTATTGAGCTGAAAAAGCCAGTATCATTATGGTTTTTATGCATAATGAAACCCAGATCAAAGTGATCAGCTTCTGTTTTTTTATCCAGGTGTATATTGTGAAAATAATAAGGCTTAAAAGGAGGAGAATATTGATTTTTGATTTGATTCCTTTCAGAAAAAGCCAGTTTCTAATAGATTCCCAGCCTGAAAATTTTTGAATTTCTTCGTAGGAATACTGCATGTCATATGTTTTTCTAATGGCGTATTGTGAAGAGGTTTTTAAAATGTCAATATCGGTTTTCCAGGATACTCCAAGGTCGCCTGCTGACACAGGAAATATCGGGTATCCAAAGGTCCATATATTTTTAATCACGAACAGAAAAAGGATTGCAATTCCCGGGATTAATTTTTTGAAACCTGACTGAGAAATAAAAATGTTATAAAGGAAAGCCAGGATGGGCAACCATATCATCGTTGGCTTTATGGTAAAAACAAATACCGAAAAAGCAAAAAGAAGTTTTGTGTTTTTACGTTTCTGAATTATTTCGTGTAGGATAATCAAAGAAAAAATAATAGCCGGGAGATCAGGGCTTGGAGACTGTGAGAACAGTAGTAAAACCGGAATAAAACACAACGATATCCAGCTCTTTTTCTCAATACTATATACAGTGTAAATGATCAGGAGTATAGCATTGATCCGCAGGTAGGGATCAGAGAAATTTGAAAATCCAGCCTGAAAAATATGCCATACCGACATTTGTCCCAAAGTTAAGTCCAGATTGGAAATCCCTTTGACTAATCCATATTCCTTAATCCATTGAATAGAAGGGATGTAATATCCGAAATGATCAAGGATGTAAGGATAGTAAGATCCTGCCATTACAATGATTGATGAAATAAAGGCTAGCAGGTAATAATCCTTCCTAGGAAACTGATACAAAGAAAGATAGAGGCGATCTTTAAAAAACAACAACAATCCGCCCAGGATAGTAAGTATTTCTATATATATATTGAGGGGATAGAAGAAGGAAATAAGAGTCCAGGCTAAGCTTATACCTAAAATTCCGGATAAGATATTTCCTGAAAACCCGGACCATACATTACCCCATAGATTTTCAAAAATTTTTCCCCAACCTGTTAAGACGGGAATAATAAAAATTGCAGAAAGGAGAAGTAATATCATAAAAAAAGATTGCTTAAAAATAAGCAATCTTTACATGTTATCTTGAAAATATTTATCTGCGAGGTTGTACTCTTCCGTCTTTTCTGTCCTGTGATCTACCGATAGTATATCCAGTAGCACCACCTACGACACCACCAATCACTGCACCAAGACCTCTGTTTTTCTTAGCGACAATGGCTCCGACTGCAGCACCACCGACGGTACCGATAATGGTTCCTTTAGCGGCTTTACTCATTCCTCTTTTTTGAGTAGTTCCTTGTGATGTACCACTTCCGTTATCTGCATAGCCTCCATTACTGCTTCCTCCTGAATTGGAGTTTGACCTTCTGTCTCTATATACAGTTCTCGTCTCTCTGATGATCTGTGGTTTTGAATTATTGGCAGCAGCAGCTTTCGCTTTTTTGCTTTCTGAAATACTGTCTACTTTTTTCTGTGCTTCATAGACCAGTTTTTCTTTTTCAATAGCCAGCTTTTGTTTTTCTATTTCAAGTTGTCTGGCCTGAAATTCGAGCTTTTGCTCTTCAAGTGACTTCTCAGCCACCCTGTCATCTTTCTTACAGGCAGTTATCAAAAAAACAGATAAAAAACCTGCTAACACTATCTTTTTCATAATTCAAATTTTATAAGCTTAAGCCAAAACGACTTTAGTTTTGTTTTTATTTTCAATTATGAAGCCAAATTTTAGTTAAAGAGTGTTAAAGTTGTCAGTGAAGAATAAAACAGAATCAAAACGCCTGTGTATAATTCTGATTTTCAGTGATTTGTATGTCGATCTGAACGTATGGAGTCAATAGTCTTTTACACTTAGAAATCAACTTTTCAGGTAAAATAAATCATAGGTTTCCTGTTTTTCCAAAGAAATTTTTACTTATTAATATTTGTAAATTTAAATTAATCCATAATTTTCATTGAATTCATATAAGTTCCGTATTTTTGAGATACCAAATTACTTTAATTATGAAAAAATCAATTTTTACAGTATCGGCTATTATTGGGCTATTGACTATTGCAACTTCATTTTCATCTACAGATATAATGAAAACCCAGTCTAAAGAACGATCAGAAGTATCTGATAAAGAGAAAAAAGAGCAGACGTATAAGATTCGTTATGGCCTTTTGGCACAGGACGGAACTAAGATTCTTTCTGGTAATTATGATGTGGGGAGCTTTATTGCTGAAAGTGCAAGCACCGGGGATATCTATGAAACTTATTACGGAGGTGGTTTTCAGACGGTTCCGCAATATTATGACGGGCTTCCTGAGGGTACCTATACCTTTTCAGCCATGCAGGGCCAGGGAGGTTGGGTAGGCTACGGATCGGTAGTGGCCACTGTTTCCGATGTTACTGTAGATGCTGATGGATATGTTACTGTGTATATTCCGATCATCTGGGAAGAATAACTTTGTGAAAGACAAAATATTTAACTACATTTACAAATCCTCGCTATGAGGATTTTTTAATCAATATATAGTTGGTACTAGTTTTTTCACATTATGTTTAATGATTTGTGTTAAATTTTAATTATAAAAAACTAAAAAAAACTGTATGATAATGGAAATTATTGATGATTCATTAATTTTGGAGTTGATTATTTTATTTGTACTATCAATGCTTATTGTTTCCGGATGCTATTGCGTTCTCAGGAAAATAAATGATAAATCCGGATTTTGGTGTTATACTTATGATTTTCCTTACTGGAAAAAGTATAACAGAAAAAAATACTGATAAGCGATTAACAATATTCTGTTTGGATTTTTCTAAATAGATTTTTTTCATCATTTGTGTTTTTTAGGCCTCTGAATGGAGGCCTTTTATTTTTTTGTGTGCGTTTCCCATTCCCGTTATGATTCTGATCATAAAATAGAAACCGGGGTACTCGTAGATTTGATTTGAAATGTTCCTAAAGTCAGAGCATTTTATTCCATATACTCGATGATTAAAAAACTCCTCTATTTTGAGGAGTTTTTATTTATAAATGCAAGCTGATTTTTATTTTGTTGATCAGGCGATGTACTTTATTGGTCTGATAGTCCAGAAGCTGGTAGATTTCCTGTGAATTGGTATAAGTTTCCGGAACTTCCTGATTATTAATTTTTTTGATACCTCTTCTTTTCATTGTATCATAAATTACTCTGGCAAAGGATTCTTTTGCGCTTTTTTTTGCGCTTTGCTGTGAGATACCGCGGGAATGGAGGCGGTACAGGTACAGGGGTTCTTTGAGGTACTGTACATCTCCAAATTCCAATATCTTTAGGTAGAGATCCTGATCTACAGCACTCTTCAGCTTTGGGTTGATCCCCGAAGTTTTTGAGTAGATTTCTTTTTTAAACGTAAAGAAATGGGCAAACTGAATAGGGCAGTTAAAGAAATACCGACTGTTGTAAATCTGTTTGGTGCTTGCAAAAATTTTATCAGGTATGAGGGTATCATTGCAGAGCATCATTTGGGAGTATACAGCTACAATGGCATCATTATCGACAAATTCTCCAACTGTTTTTTCAAGTGCTTCAGGATAAAGGGCATCATCCGGATCCAGATAGGCGCATATTTCTCCCACAGCATATTTCATACATTCCCGTTTGGTGAAACCGCAACCTCTATTGACTGAATTGTAGTACAACCGGAATCTGGGATCATCTTTAATCATTGATTGTATGACCTCAACAGAATCGTCTGTGGAGGCGTCATCTACAATAATAACTTCCCAGTTTTCATAACTTTGACTGATCAATGACTGATAACAGTCTTTAAAGTACTTTCCATTATTATAGTGGGCTATAAGTATAGAAAATTTTATCACAATTTTTTGAATTAAGCTTTTTGTAAAGCTATCAAATTATAAAAATTCAAAATATAACCTGGATCATGGTTTTTTAAGTGTTTTTTTATTATATTATAGGGTTATTGGTAGAAAACATATTGTAAATATTTTTTATGGATGTGAAATCTGTAAAATTAAATATTCATTTTATGTAACCCAATGCTTTATAGGTATATAGAATGTAGGATAAGACTGTATTTCAGTGAAAAGAATAGGATGGGCTTAAAAAAATAATATTTTAAGATAAAATTTTATGAGTGGAATCATAAAATAAAAAGAAAAGACAATGTAGTTTTGAAATAGGATTAAACGATTAATTTTTATTTCTGATATAAAATTTTTTTTCATCATTTGTGTTTTTTGAGGCCTCCGGTATTGGAGGCTTTTATTTTATATTGCAGAATGATACAGCTTAAGTATCAAAAATTATCCTCCCATCGAATGGATGATCCCAAACGATAAAAATAAAATCCTCAAATCTTCGTATGGGAGCCTGAATTATTTCATACTCTCCATTTTCATTTAATTTTTCCGTAATAATATTGGATCCTTCACCAATTTCTTCAGTTTTGAACTGAATCTGATATTCACCTTCTTTATTTTTGATAAAATCTTCCTTCTTAAAAAAAATATTTTTCATGATAGTTGAATTTATAGATTTCTTTAAAGTAAAGAATAAATTATGCCATTTATTGATTATTGTATTTTAATTGTTTAAATATGTTTTGTATAATCGTTTTTTTTATGAAAAAAAGATTATAGCTTTGTAGTTTTATTTGAATTGTTGAATATTCATTCATATTATTCATGTATTATTTTTATTTATAATCATTTTAATTAATAATGATAAATTTATAATATTGATAAAAAATAGGATTTAAATCGATAAAATCGCCAATTTGATGTATCAAAATATATTTTAAAATATATTTTTCAAAATTTCAATTTTGGCACGATTTTTCAATATACAAATGCAACTCATGTTTAATTTGAGTTTTCATGGTTATTAGTTTTTATCCTCGGAATTTCCGAGGATTTTTTTTTGTTCTGATGTGGGACCATATAGCTAGTGTTTTTTTGGGGCTGGAACTTCGATTTTTTAGTATATAAATGTTTATTCTTTAATGGTATTATTTGGTGAAGTCTCCTGCAGGTAAGAAAGCTGATTTTTGTGAGAAATTGTAGTAACGATAGAATAACAGTTTCTGTAGAAAAATAGAATACGAAATTTTTATAATAAGTATAAAAATAAAAAACCTCTAATAAAATTAGAGGTTTTGAAGAGGTACCTAGCGGATTCGAACCGCTGTAGATGGTGTTGCAGACCACTGCCTAGCCGCTCGGCCAAAGTACCATTTTTACCATTTTTGAGGTGTGCAAATATAGTAAAAATTCTTTATGAACAAAAGTTTTTAAGCAATTTCTTTCTTCCCAAGATCGTCGATTTCGCTTTTTGCCTGTCTTTCAGTATTATAATTTTTGATGTTGATTACCCTTGTTTCACTCCAGCTATCATGCCAGCCGTTTTCTCCGAGAAACGAAAGTACATCCAGCGGTACGAACCTGCAAATATTACGGATAAAATAATCCTTAAATGTTGGCTCGCTACCATCAATACAGATGACTTTGCTTCCTGTAATATATTTCCCGATAGATCTTCCTTTCGTAAGGTATTCGATAAGGAATATATAGATGAAATAAATTGAAGACGTTATCAGGATATCCGTAACCCTGTTTACTGAGGCCATTTTTTGTACAATATCCAGAAAAAAGTCTGAACCTGTTACTTGAAACAGAAGGGAAGACATTAATCCAAAGAGAATTAAAATAAGGTATATCATCATTCTGTCTATGATAAGATGCGTAAGTCTGATTAGTTTTGTAGACTTGTGCCTGTCTACAATTACTAAATATTTTCTCATGTCGGTTATTAGTTTGTTTATTGATTATGTATTGTTAAAATCCGTTGACAATTAATTTGAGTGCAGCGTTGGTATCAATGACCGCCGTAATTCCGGTATCGCTCAACAGAATTTTGCTGGGTTTGAGATTAAAAACTTTTCCACTCATCTTTAATCCTTTATAATATTCTTTATTAAAGGCCT
This sequence comes from Chryseobacterium sp. UNC8MFCol, assembly GCF_000482305.1. Lineage (NCBI taxonomy): Bacteria > Pseudomonadati > Bacteroidota > Flavobacteriia > Flavobacteriales > Weeksellaceae > Chryseobacterium > Chryseobacterium sp. UNC8MFCol. The sequence continues at coordinate 104,689 of NZ_AXUZ01000017.1, read as the reverse complement.
CTTCAATACTTTTCTTTGATGTTTCTTCGAGTTCCTGTGTTGGAATTCCATATTCTTCTTCAATCATTTTCACAATTTTGCCTTGAAATAAGACGGAGGCTGTTTTTTGAAGAATATTGGTTGTTTTCAATTTGAATTTGCTGTCCGAAAGGACAATTTTTCTTTTTATTTCGTCATAAACCGGAATTCCTGAAATAATCGAAGTTCCTTTAATATAGCCATCTGTTTGTGCTTCGATCACAATTCTGTTATCAACACCATACACCCGGATATCTGTTACTTTTACCTTAGAATCCCGGATGTCAAATTCCTTATGTAAGAATGTTTTTCTGGCCATATTGCTTGCCTCAGTAAAAGGAATGTTGGCCGTAGTTTGTAAGATGAATTTATCTGCAACAGTAGGAGAGAAGTTGAAGTTGGAAACTGCAGTTACCGGCAATGATGCCGCCGGTTTATTTCCGGTAAAAGTTTCTGAAAAAATGTCAATTCCAAGAGTGGTGTTGATCTGATTACCATAAAACTTTAAGGGAGTAATATTGACCGCTGCAGGACTTACCTTCAGCCATGTATTGTATTCTTCCGAAATATTAAAGGGTTGCAGAAATGTATTCCAGGCCATTAAGGCATATTGCTGGAAGTTTAGCTGCGTAGCCATTTGCTGGTCAATTGTTTTACAGAATTTCAGTTGTTGCTCTCTCAGGTTTTTCTCCACAATAGGAGTGATAGGAATCTGAATTTTTCCATAATCAAGCACCGGTTTTGTAACCCATCTGAACCCATTGGGCTGGGTATTGGTAATGATCGTCCAGTTATTCTTAAATGTCACCGTTGTGTTAAAGGACATGATCGTCTCAAAGGTTGTATTCTGATAAGTGTACAGCCCTAAGGTACCTATTCCTTTTTCAGCCCATATTTTCAAAGGAACTTCGATCAGAAGATTCTGACTGGTTCCTCCTACAAGCCGGATGGGTCTGGTCTTCCAGACTTTTACTTTAAACTGGTCATTGTTGTTGTCCGTATATGAGTCGTCCTGATAAATTAATTCTTTTACAGATGCATTAATCATATTGCTAAGCTCTGAAAGCGGAATCGTGACCGGCATTGTAATACTGGACTTTATTTTTGGGAAATTATAAGTGGCTAACTGATTATCGACACCATTCTGCCCAAATGCATTGATGAATGCTACTAAAAATAATATTTTAACGAATTTCAATTGATATGTTTTTGATAAAACGAAAGTAAGGATTTAATTTTCAGGTTTAAAGCTTTTTTCCAGTTCAATGCTGGCACCTTTCATTTCGCCCTGCATTGGTGGTGCGGTTTTGGTTATTTTAAGCTTAATATAATCGATTTGGGAGAAGCGTTCGTGAATTTTTGAAATAATTCTTCCTGCGACATGCTCCAGCAATTTTGATTTTATTTTCATTTCCTGATGAATGATATCATTGATGTCTGCATAGCTTATGGTATCATTCAAATCATCGGATTCTGAGGCTTTCCAAAGGTCGGTATGAAGTTCTGCATTTAAAATATAATACGTTCCGATACTATTTTCTTCGGGCAGAACTCCATGGTAAGCATATATTTTTACGTCTTCAAGATATATTTTGCTCATTTCTTCTATTTTTTATGAAGCAAAAATCGTCTTAATTCTTCAAAATCTGAATTTATTTCTACAGTTTTTTTCTCCTTTTTCATCAAATCTTCCAGTACTTCCGGGATATCAATTTCCGTTTGTATCGCATTTTCTACTGCATCAGGGAATTTCACCGGGTGTGCTGTACCCAGAATAAACCCTTTCCGACCGGGATTTTCTTTTAAGTATTGTTCCATGGAGGCAAAAGCAACTGCAGCGTGCGGATCAAGGATATATTTATATTTTTCATAAACTTCCCTAATGGTATTCATCGTTTTCTGATCATCAATAGAATACCCTGATATTTTATGTTGTAAAGCATTGAATTGATGCCCGAAAAGCTCCAGAATTCTTACAAAATTACTTGGATCTCCTACATCCATCGCATTGGAAAGGGTTGCAATGGCTTTTTGTGGTATGAGATTATTTGTTTTAAGGTATTCAGGAACAATATCATTGGCATTGCAGGCCGCAATAAAGTGCCCGGCTGGCAAACCTCTGAAATGAGCCAGGAGCCCGGCACAAATATTCCCGAAATTCCCGCTGGGTACACAGATTACGGGAGCTTCACGTTCGTATACCTGCCATTGCTTCAATGCCAGTAGGTAATATATCTGCTGAGGAAGCCATCTTGCAATATTGATCGAATTGGCTGAAGTCAGAAATAATCGGTTGTTAATTTCCTCGTCAGAGAATGCCTGTTTTACAAGGCTTTGGCAATCATCAAAAGTTCCGTTAAGTTCTAAGGCATAAATATTTTTACCTAATGCCGTAAGCTGTTTCTCCTGAACAGGGCTTACTCTGTTTTTAGGATAAAGGATCACTACATCAATTCCTGGGAGGTCATAAAACCCGTGAGCAACGGCACCGCCGGTATCACCAGAAGTAGCTACCAATACGGTTACTTTTTTACCATTATCTTTTAAAAAATAAGACAGGCACCTGCTCATAAATCTTGCTCCGATATCTTTAAACGCAAGGGTGGGACCGTGGAAAAGTTCTACGACGGAAATTGAATCACTGATTTTTTTTAACGGAATATCAAAACTGACAGTTTCTGATACAATGTCATGTAGAACTTCAGCCGGGATTTCGTCTCCTACAAAATCTCTCATGCACCGATAGGCAATCTCCTGATCCGAATATTGCTGAAGGTTGCTGATAAAGTCTTTTTCAAACTGAGGAATATTTTCCGGGAAAAAGAGACCTTTATCTTTACCCTGGCCTTTAATCGTAGCCGTTTTAAAATCAACTTTTTCCTGATTGTCTTTTAAATTATAGTATTTCATTATCTTTTTTTTGGAGTTATTTTTTATGCTTCCGGAATGATTTCAATTCCTGCCGGATTAATTTTAGAAACATAGGTATAGCTTTCAATCTCAATTTCATCATATACCGTTTTCATAAGGTCTGCTATTTTTTCCGCCGTTTCTTTTTTTTCTGCAAGCATAAAAATAGAGGGACCTGAACCTGAAATACCTCCTCCCAGCGCTCCCAGCTGAAGGCTTTTCATTTTAATTTCATCAAATTTTGGAATTAAAATACTTCGGACAGGTTCAATAATGACATCTTTAAGACTTCTTCCAATGAGGGGGAGATCATTTTTTTGTATCCCGGCAACAAGTCCGGCAATGTTTCCCCACTGTTCTACTGCGCTTTTTAGTGTAATGCTTTTCTTTAGAATCTGTCTTGAATCTGATGTTTTTACTTCTACCTGCGGATGAACTGCGGCTACAAATAAATCCGGAGCATTGAGGGGAATAATATCAATAGGATCTGTAGTTTTTACCAGCGTTATTCCTCCATAAATACAGGGAGCAATATTGTCTGCATGGCGTACTCCGGATGCCAGTTCTTCTCCAAACATAGCAAAATGAATCAATTCTTCTTTGCATAAAATATCTCCTAATAAAGCGTTAGCTCCGAAGGCGGCTCCTGCGGCACTTGCCGCACTGGAGCCGAGCCCGCTGCCCGGTTTTATATGTTTGCGGATTATTACTTCAAATCCTTGAGAGAGTTTCAGGTGTTCCTGAATTTTTTGAAGAACCACTCCGGCCACATTTTTTGAAGGCTGTTCGGGCAGGCCGAAGGAATCTTCGTGTTTTATAATAATGTCAGGGCTGTCTAATAATTTGAGTTCCATTTCATCGTAAGGATCATGGATAGCCATTCCCAGAATATCAAATCCGCACACCAGATTGGCAACGGTGGCCGGAACTCTTAATTTTACTTTTTTCATATTTTTCTGTTTTTAAATGGAACGTATAATGTCTGCAAAAATACCGCTGGCAGTCACTTCAGCGCCGGCACCGGCACCCTTTACGACCAATGGTTGTTCTGAATATCTCAATGTTTTAAAAATGACAATATTATCTTTTCCGTACAGGTGGAAAAGATCGCTTTCCGGAGAAACATGCTGCAGACCGACCTTAGCTTTTCCTTCCTTGAATTCAGCAACATATTTTAGTATTTTCCCTTCCTTTTGTGCATCGGACCATAAATTTTTAAAATGATCTTCGTATTCTGTAAGTTTTTCATAGAAATTTTCTACACTTCCCTCCATACATGCTTCAGGAAGAAAGCCTATGTTTTCAATTTCTTCAAATTGAAGAGGATATCCTGATTCTCTGGCAAGGATTAAAATTTTACGGGCTACATCGGTACCAGATAAATCTAATCTGGGATCCGGTTCTGTATATCCTTCTTTTTGTGCCTGGGCTACAACCTCTGAAAATGTTCTGCTTCCATCATAATTGTTAAATACAAAATTTAAAGTTCCGCTGAGTACCGCTTCGATAGAAGTTATTTTGTCTCCGCTTTTGATCAGATCATTGATGGTACCTATGACAGGAAGTCCTGCCCCTACATTGGTTTCAAAATAAAACTTACAGTTGTGGGTTCTTGCCGTATCCTTCAAGTTTTTATATTCTTCAAAATCTGATGAGGCCGCGATTTTATTACAGGCTACGATATTGATACTTCTTTTTAACAGACTTTCATAAACTTTCGGAATTTCGGAACTTGCAGTAATATCGATGAAGACGGAATTTCTTAAGTTTCGAGAAATAATTTCTTCTGCAAAATCCTTTGCTGAGGCATCCTGTCCCTGTTCAATCCATCCTGCATATTCTTCTTCCTGTATTCCCTTGTCTGAAAAGAGCATCTTACGGCTGTTGGAAAGTCCGGCAATTCTTAAATTGATCAAGAGGTTCTCCTGCAGGTAACGGTTTTGATTATAGATCTGTTGGATCAGTTTGGATCCCACATTCCCGGTTCCACAGATATAAAGGTGTACCTGCTTAATTTCGGATTCAAAAAACTCCTCATGAAGTATATTGACGGCCTTCCGGGTATCTTTGTCAGAGATTACAACGCTGATATTTCTCTCTGAAGAACCTTGTGCAATAGTTCTGATATTGATTCCGTTATTTCCTAAACATCCGAACATTTTTGCACTTACCCCGCTTCTGCTTTTCATATTTTCGCCCACCAACGCCACTATAGATAAGCCCGTTTCAATTTTTACAGGAGAAATCCTTTTTAAATTGATATCGTCTGCAAAGGAAGTATTGATCGCATTTTCAGCTGAATATATATCTTTTTCATGAATGGCAACAGTAATGGAATGCTCTGAAGAACCTTGTGTAATGAGGATGACATTTATATTTCCATGATTTAATCCCTGGAACAGCTTTGCTGATATACCCGGAACGCCAACCATTCCGCTGCCTTCAATGGTAAGAAGGGCAATATGACTCATATTGGAAATCCCTACCGCAAGTTGCTTATTCTCATATTCTGAATTGTTAAGAGAATGGGAAACTAAGGTTCCAAGGGCATCAGGAACGAATGTATTTTTGATTTTCAGATTAATATTTTTGGTCATAACCGGCTGGATGGAAGGAGGGTAAAGAACTTTTGCCCCGAAATGGGAAAGTTCCATCGCTTCGTGATAGAATATTTCTGAAATAGGTTTAGCATTCGATGCCAGACGTGGGTCTGCAGTCATCATTCCGCTTACATCTGTCCATATCTGAAGCTCTTCTGCGTGAATTGCAGCAGCAATGATGGACGCTGTGTAATCTGACCCTCCTCTTCCTAAAGTGGTCATATTGTTATTTTCATCCTGAGCGATAAAACCAGGTCCGACGATAATCTGATTCTGGTGCTCATTCATGTATCTTTGAATGTTCTTTTCTGTAACTTCAGTATTTACTTTTGCATTGGTAAAATTGCTGTCAGTTCTGATCAATTCTGCAGAATTCATCCACAAGCAATCTGAGCCCTGGTAGTGAAGCCTTGCTGCGATGATATTTGAGGATAAAAATTCTCCGTATGAAGCAATTTTATCCTTGATTCTGTCTGTTAATTCACCTAAAACAAGGATTCCGTTGTAAATATCTTCAAGGTCATTAAAATGTTTTTTTACAAAGCTTAGCCATGAACTCTGCTCCAGAACGGGAATAAGTTCTCTCACCAGCTGCAGGTGCTTTTCTTCAAGATTTTTAATAGTTTGAGCATAAGAATCATCTTTAACAGTGGCTTGTTCGGCAGCTTTGATCAGATTGTCTGTAACACCATGCAGTGCCGATACAACTACAACAATTTTGTTTTGTGAAGATTCTTTTTTTATTATGTTTTCTACCAGAAGGATATTCTGTGCATTGGCGACAGATGTACCGCCGAATTTTAAAATTTTCATCAATTATTTATTTGAGGTTGAGTAAAAAGAAATGGTTACTCTTTAAAAAAAAGAGTACAGGTGCCCGAAATAATATGTGAAAATTTACCCCGTTATGGGGTAGTTGTTGTAGTTGTGAATGTAGAAACAGAAGATATGCCTGAAATAAGTGATTTCAGGGCAGAAATATCAGATATGTTTCTTAGAAAATTCATTGTTCGAGAACAAATGTACAAATTATTTTGAAATAGCAAAGTGTACAGAAGAAAAATTAATAACTCATTTTTTAGAGATATATTTATTGAAACCTTTGGCTTAATTATTTGAAATTCTTATATTTAAATTATTTTATTGATGGTTATTGTAGCGTTAAATTTTAAATAAATAAAAAGAAAATTAAGTAAAATCCATAACAGAGGAACATTTTAGCAGGTGTTCTTTATTTCTAATATTAAAAATTAAAACATTATGAAAACAATTAAAAAGTTATCAAGACAAGAGCAGAAATGTATCAGTGGAGGTATTACGCAAGACCAGATAGATGCCTGCGGTGGTGAGCAATTTGTATGTATGATGGGCGGTGGAAAATGGGGATGCTGGCTGAGACACGGAGGGAAATGCTACACACCAATGCTGTAGTAAATTATAGTTTTTTAACCGGAAAACAAGACTTCCGTACGGGTGAATAGGGATGCTGAAGCAAGCCGGCAGCCTGCTATGCACCTATGATTTAATAATAAAAAAAGGCTGTCTCCTGCATTTGACTTTGCCAATAAAGGAGACAGCTACTTTTATTTTATACTTTTTGAAAGATCAAGCATCGCCTCAATGGGTTTTAATGCTCTCAATCTTAATTCTTCGTCGATAAGAATTTCAGGAAGCTCATATTTCATGCATAAGTACAATTTTTCCATTGTATTACGTTTCATGTAGAAACATTCTGAACAGTTACAGCTTTCATCAAAAACAAGAGCAGGAATCAGTTCCTTGTGAGGAGCCCGTTTTCTCATCTCGTGAAGAATTCCTTCTTCAGTAGCGATGATGAATTTCTGACAATCGTCTTTTTCTACATAATTCAGGAGAGCAGAGGTAGAACCAATGAAATGGGCAAGCTTTAATACAGCTTCCTCACTTTCCGGGTGCGCGATTAATTTGGCATCCGGATTATCTGCCAGCTGTTTGGCAATTCTTTCCATAGAGAATGCTTCGTGTACAACACAGCTTCCGTCCCATAGAATCATATCACGGCCGGTTTTCTTAGATAAATATCTTCCCAGGTTCTTATCCGGAGCAAAAATGATAGGTCTGTCTTTTGGAAGAGCTTCAATAACTGTTTCAGCATTTGAACTCGTAACGATGATATCACTTTCCGCCTTAGTTTCTGCATTACAGTTGATGTATGTTGCTATTAAAGCATTCGGATGCTGCTCACGCATTTTTCTCAATCCTTCTCCTGAACATCCGTCTGCCAGAGAGCATCCGGCCATTGTATCGGGAAGAACTACTTTTTTAGTTGGGTTAAGAATTTTAGCAGCTTCTGCCATGAAATGTACTCCACAAAATACAATCATGTCGGCATTTGTTTCTTTAGCCTGTCTTGCCAGCTGTAAAGAATCTCCCAGGAAGTCAGCAATATCCTGGATTTCTCCCGGCTGGTAATAATGGGCAAGAATTACGGCATTTTTTTCCTCTTTAAGTTTAAGAATGGCTTTTACCAAATCTTCACCCTGAGGAATTGCGATATCCTTTATATCCAGAAAACCTTTTACAGGAATTGCAGATTTAGCTTTTTCTAATGTTTCGGTACTCATATCAACCTCAATTTTTTATTATCAGAAGTAGAGGTTAGAAATTAGAAGTCAGATCTGAGTATTGTGATTACCTACATCATTCTGCTTCTATCTTCCAGCTTTTAGTTACTGATAAAACTTTTTATTAAACTTTCTATTTCTTTTTTAGCTACATCCAGATCGGTATTGATCACGATCTTGTCAAACTCGCCGGCGTAAGACATTTCTTCTTCTGCCTTTTCTACACGGGTTTTAATGGTTTCCGCATCATCGGTATTTCTTGAAACCAATCTTCGTTCCAATTCTTCAATGGAAGGTGGTTCTATAAAAATTGATAAAGCTTTTTCACCAAAATATTTTTTTAGAGAAATACCTCCTTTCACATCTACATCAAAAATAACAACTTTTCCCTGATTCCAGATTTTTTCTACCTCAGATTTTAAAGTTCCGTAATATTTGTCAGTATACACTTCTTCATATTCTACAAAAGCACCTTCTGATATTTTTTGTCTGAATTCATCAGGTGATAAAAAATGATAATCCACGGCATGAACTTCACTTCCTCTTGGCTGTCTCGTAGTACATGAAATTGAAAATTTCAGTTCAGGAAATGTTTCCAAAGAATGTTTTACTAATGTAGTTTTTCCGCTCCCTGATGGTGCTGAAAATATAATTACTTTATCCATATTTTTTAGTTTCGGGCTTCGGGTTTCGAGCTTTGGTCCTCACTTTTAGAAATGAATGCCCTATGCATCTCGTACCTCGTAACTACAACACGTTTAAGGTTTGTTCTTTAATTTTTTCCAAGTCATCTTTCATCATCACTACCAGTTTCTGGATTTCTGCATGATTGGCTTTGGAACCTAATGTATTGATTTCTCTTCCGATTTCCTGAGAAATAAAACCGAGTTTTTTCCCATTGAAATCTTCATTATCCATCACTTCTTTATAATATTTAAGATGTTGGGTAAGTCTTACTTTTTCTTCTGAAATGTCAAGCTTTTCAGTGAAATAAGCCATTTCCTGATAGAAACGGGTTTCATCAACGTTTTCAAATTCTTTAAGGGTTTTCTGATAACGCTCTCTCACACTGACGATTCTTTCTTCTTCAAATGGAATCACCTCACCCAGATATTTATTGATATTCTGAATATTTCTGTTTAATTCCTCATGGAGAATGCTACCTTCAGTTGTTCTGAATTCTTCAAAACGGTCTACAGCAGCGTTGACAATTTTTGCCAGTGCTTCCCATTCACCTTCTGTCAGTTCATCAGGCCTGGAAGTGATAGCATCTGGAAGCCTCACTGCCATTTTAAGATATTCGAAGTCAGGTCCGTCGGAGGCAATATTTTTAAGTTCGTTGATATAGGAATCAATTAAACTCTTATTAATTTTTACATCATTAGATTCTTCAAGATTCTCTAGGTTGACGTAGCAATCTACTTTTCCACGGATAATTCTATCGTTAAGAATTTTTCTGATTTCAAATTCTTTTTCTTTATAACGTAAAGGAATTTTAATATTTAAATCAAAGCTTTTGCTATTCAACGATTTAATATCTATTGTTATTTTTTTTCCTTCAAAAACACCTTCGGCTCTACCGAAGCCGGTCATTGATAAAATCATAGTTTTTTATTGTTGTACAAAGATAAACATTTAAATTAGCAATGTGAAAAATTTGATTTCTGTAGTAGGACCCACCGGAATTGGTAAAACGAGATTGGCAATTGATTTGGCTCAGCATTTCAAAACAGAGATTGTTTCCTGTGATTCCAGACAGTTTTTTAAGGAAATGAAAATAGGAACAGCATCACCTTCCGAAGAAGAATTGGCAGCAGCACCTCATCATTTTATAGGCAATCTATCCGTTGAAGACTATTATTCTATAGGGCAATATGAAGAAGACGCCTTACAAAAACTCAATGAACTTTTCAAAAATCATGATACGGTCATTCTTGTTGGCGGAAGTATGATGTATGAAAAAGCCGTAATTGAAGGTTTGAATGATTTACCGGAAGCAAACCCTGAAAATCAGGAAAAACTTCAGATAATCATGGAGGAGGAAGGGGTTGAAAAGCTTCAGCAAATTTTACAGGAACTGGATCCGGAATATTTTGCAGTGGTAGATATTCATAATCATCGCCGACTTTTACGGGCAATTGATGTGATCTGGCAAACCAATAAAAAATACTCAGAACAAATTGCTGTTTCCCAGGACTCCAGAGATTTCAATGTGATCAGAATCGGGATAGAAGCTCCGCGGGAAGAGCTGTACGACAGAATCAACCGTCGTGTTGATATCATGATGGAAAACGGACTGCTTGATGAGGTAAAAAGTCTGGAAAAATTCAAAGGGCTCACTGCTTTAAATACGGTTGGCTATTCTGAATTATTCAAATATCTTGATGGAGAGTGGGACCTTGATTTTGCGGTTTCTGAAATTAAAAAAAACAGCCGCAGATATGCTAAACGTCAATTGACATGGTACAGGAAGGCTGCTGATATTCATTATTTGCAGTTGGGATATTCTCCGCAGGATTATAAGGAGCTGCTTCACTGGATTTCTGAACAGTTTCAATACTAATTTTACCACGAAAGCCCCAATACCTTTAAATAACGCAGAAAATCTATGTGCCTATGTGGTTGAAATCGCAATGTCGTAAAAAAGATCTATTATGATACGTTATAAGAGAATCTGTCAAAAAAAATGCGGCTCCTCAGAACCGCATTAAAACAATATAATTTATTACTACTTCCAACCGCCGCCCAGCGCTCTGTATAAATCTACAATGCTGCTTAATCTCTGTCTCTTAATGGAAGCAAGATTGAGCTCTGCCTGAAGAGAATTACCCTGTGCAGTAATTACTTCCAGATAATTAGCTGAACCTCCTCTGTAAAGAAGCTGTGCACTTTTAATTCCGTCTTTTAAAGTTGTAGTTTGCTCTGTTGCTTTTTGTTCCTGAACCTTTAAGCTTTCATTAGAAACCAAAGCATCAGAAACTTCTCCTACAGCATTCAATACAGACTGACGGAATGCCAGTACATTTTTCTCTCTCTGTATTTTAGCTACTTCCAGGTCTGTTTTCAATTGTTTCTTCTGGAAAATAGGTTGTGTGATTCCTCCCAATACCGAACCGAATAATGATGCCGGAATCTGAAACCAGTTATCAAATTTAAAAGAGTTAACTCCTCCGTTTGCAGTGATTTTCAATGCAGGATACATATTTGCCTGTGCTATTCCCACTAAGGCATTAGATTCCAGTAAAACAAGTTCCTGCTGACGAACATCCGGTCTGCGGCTTACCATAGCTGCAGGAAGTCCTGCCGTAATGTTCTGGGGAAGCGAAGTGTCAGACATTTCAATCGTTCGGTTTACTTTATTGGGTATTTCTCCTACCAGAATACTTAATGCATTTTCCTGAATAGCGATATTCTGTTCTAATTGAGTGATCAGAAGTTCTGTTGCCTGTTTCTGGGCATTTGCCTGTTGTACCCCTAAAGAAGTTGTGTCGCCACTTTCCCACATTTTCTGAGTAATCAGTAACGTATTATTGGTCAGTTCCAGATTAGATTTGGCAATATTCAATTGCTTATCAAGCATCAAAAGATTATAATAACCCTGGGCAATAGCGGCTACCACCTGGGTTTGAACTGCTTTTGAACCTTCATAAGTCTGAAGGTACTGCATCTTTGAAACTTCCTGCTGATTTTTGATTTTTCCCCAAATATCCGCTTCCCAGGAAAGGTTAAAAGCTGCATTGTAATCTTCTACATGATTTTGCCCTAAAAACACATTTAAACTTTGTCCGTTCATGCTGTTTTTAGAGGGTTTTGAAATCTGTCCGCTTACTCCAAATCCAACATCGGGATATTGCATGTATTTGGCTTGCTTCAGTTTTTCCTGTGAAGCTGCAACTTGTTTTAAAGCAATTTGTAAGTCATAATTATTTTTAATTCCTTTTTCAATCAATCCCTGCAAGATAGGATCATTGAAAAACTCTTTCCATTCCAGATTGGCAACGCTTGCGGTATCAGCTGTAGCTGTCAACCGGAATTTTTCAGGAAGCGGAAGATCCGGTTCTGCGAATGCCAGTTTTGACACACACGAAACTGAGCCTAATGCTATTGCGAATGTGAGAATGATATTTTTTAATCTTTTCATAGTTTTTGTTTAATAAACTTTAATGAAGTACAAAACCCTGAGGAATATTTTTATTTTCAAGATCACTTAAGTGGTGTTATAAAACCTTTGTGACTTTTGTAGATGTCATATTCCTCAAGAGTTTTCAAGTGATTTTATATTATTGAGGGCTTGATAAAAGCTCTGCTTCCAGTTGTTGTTTCTGCAGTCTTTTCTTTTTTCTGCTTGGCATTTTTTCGTGCAGATATTGGAAAACCACATACATTACCGGGATAATAAATATTCCGAATATTACTCCTGTAAGCATTCCTCCTACGGTACTGTATCCGATGGAATGGTTACCTTTTGCAGAAGCTCCCTGCGTCCATACCAACGGAAGCATTCCGACAATAAATGCGAAAGATGTCATCAGGATCGGTCTTAAACGTAATCTTGAAGCCTGGAGGGCCGATTCTATTAATGATTTTCCTGCTTTTCTTCTCTGTACGGCAAACTCTACAATCAGGATGGCATTTTTGGCCAGTAATCCTACAAGCATGATTAATCCTACCTGTACATAAATATTATTATCAATTCCGGCCATTCCGGTGAAAGCAAATACTCCGAATACTCCTGTCGGAATAGTAAGAATAATGGCAAACGGAAGAATATAACTTTCATATTGTGCAGCCAGCAGGAAGTAAACAAACAGAATACTTAAAAGGAAAATAAATACAGTCTGTCCTCCTGTTTTAATCTCTTCACGGGTAATCCCTGTCCACTCGTAGCCGTAGCCTCTTGGTAGTGATTGTTGTGCTACTTCTTCCACGGCTTTAATGGCATCGCCGGTACTGTATCCTGGTTTGGGAGTTCCGTTAATGGTTACTGCATTGAACAGGTTGTTTCTGGTTACAGTTTCAGGACCGAAAGTTCTCTTTAAAGTAACTAATGTTTTTGCCGGCACCATTTCGCCCATTTTATTTTTTACATAAATCCCTTCCAGAGAGTTGGCATCTGTACGGTACGGAATATCGGCCTGAGCCATCACACGGTAGTATTTTCCGAATCTGTTGAAATCTGATACGAAACTACTTCCGAAATAAATCTGCATGGTCTGCATCAATTCTGTCACAGAAACTCCCAGTTGATTTGCTTTATCAGTATCTACATCAATCGTGTACTGAGGGTTTCCTGCTGCATAAGTGGTAAAGGCAAACGCGATTTCAGGACGTTTCATCAATTCACCGATAAATTTCTGAGTGGTTGTCCCCAATTGTTCAAAAGAACTGTTTGTTTTATCCTGAAGCATAAATTCAAAACCGGAAACGTTACCAAAACCTTGTACAGTAGGGAAGTTAAAGAAAAATGCGTTGGCATCTTTCACCTGGCTTACCTTTCCTGTCAGCATTGCAGCGATCTGGTCCGGATCATTCATCTCTCCACGTTTGTCATAGTCTTTTAACTTTATAAAACCGGCAGAATAGGGAGAAGCATTGGCATTACTGATAAAGTTCATCCCATCGGCTACCCAAAGGTGGTTGGTTGCTTTTTCAGCATTGATGATTTTGTCAATCTGTTCAGTGGCTCTGTGGGTTCTTTCCAGTGAGCTTCCCGGAGGAGTGTTTACAGCATACAAGACAAATCCCTGGTCCTCTGTAGGGATAAATCCTGACGGAGCTTTTTTAATCAAAAACACACTTACTGCAGTAATAAGAACCAAACCTCCAATGGCAACCCATTTATTTTTGATTAAAAATTTAAGGCTGTAAATATACTTTCTGGTCATGCTGTTGAAGCTCGCATTGAAAGCATTGAAGAATCTCGCTCCAAAACCTGTTTTATGGCCATGTTCACCGTGTTCTCCCTGAGGGTCATTTAAGAACATAGCACACAATGCCGGACTTAACGTTAATGCATTGACTGCAGAAATAAGAATAGCAATCGCTAGTGTAAAGGCAAACTGTCTGTAAAAAACTCCTGCCGGTCCCTGCATGAAACCTACCGGAATAAACACCGCACACATCACGAGGGTAATAGAGATAATTGCTCCTGAAATTTCACTCATGGAATTCATTGTTGCCTGTTCTACAGGCATTCCTGTCTGCTCCATTTTGGAATGGACAGCTTCCACCACCACAATCGCATCATCCACCACAATACCGATGGCCAGAACCAGCGCAAACAAGGTAAGCATATTGATACTGAACCCAAACAACTGAAGGAAGAAGAAAGTACCAATGATGGCAACGGGAACCGCAATCGCAGGGATTAACGTAGATCTGAAATCCTGAAGGAAAATATAAACGACAATAAATACAAGGATGAATGCAATTACAAGCGTTTCTACCACCTGATGAATGGAAGCATCCAAAAAGTCCTTGGAATTATACATGATGATAGGTTTCACCCCTTTTGGTAAAGTGGTTTCCATTACTTTCACCTGCTTTTCGATTTCGGTAAGGATCTCATTTGCGTTGGAACCCGCAGTCTGAAGAATGGCAAATCCTGCCACAGGCTTACCGTCAACCCTGTTGGTGGCTGTATAAGTATAAGAACCGAATTCCACTCTTGCCACATCTTTTAAACGTAAGAAAGAACCGTCGCTATTGGCTTTGATGGCAATGCTTTCGTAATCTTCATTCTTATTCAGTTTTCCTTTATATTTAAGGATATACTCATACGTTTCCTTACTTCCCTGTCCAAGACGGCCGGGAGCTGCTTCAAGATTGTGATCTTTGATGGCTCCGAGAACTTCTTGCGGAGAAAGGTTATTAGCTGCCAGACGATCAGGTTTCAACCAGATTCTCATCGAATAATCTCTTGTTCCGAATACCTGCGCCTGAGCTACTCCCGGAATACGCTGTATCTGAGGAATGACATTGATCTTCAGGTAATTTTGAAGGAAAAGCTCATCGTATTGTTTGGCATCTTCACTGGTAAGACCCATAAACATGATCATACTGTTCTGAACCTTTTGTGTTGAGATCCCTGCTTGTACCACTTCCTGTGGAAGCTGGCTCATCGCTTTCGATACACGGTTTTGTACGTTTACGGCAGCATTATCAGGATCAGATCCCTGTTTGAAAAAAACGCTCAGGGTCATGGTACCGTCATTACTTGAGTTTGACGTCATATAGGTCATATTCTCAACTCCGTTTACCGCTTCTTCAATTGGAGTAGCGACAGAACGCGCTACAACCTCAGCATTCGCTCCCGGATAAAATGCCGTTACCTGAACGCTAGGTGGAGCGATATCCGGAAAGAGGGCAATGGGTAAATTAAAGAGAGATAAAGCTCCCAATAATAAGAGTATGATGGAGATGACCGTTGAAAGTACCGGTCTTTCTATAAATTGTTTTAACATAAGAAGTTTATTTTTTTAAGTCTTCTGTATCTGAAACTGACTATAAAGGTTTTGCTCTCAGCAAGCTGTCGGAAGAAATATTTTTCGGTCTGATAGATGCTCCGTCCTTTAAGTTTCCAATGCCGGTGTAAACGATTTTCTCACCCGGAGAAAGGCCTTCAGAAATAAAGTAATAGCTGTCTGTTTTTCCGGATATTTTGATAGGCTTTCCGGTTACTTTCTGATCTTTGCCCAATACATATACGTAGGTTTTGTCCTGAATTTCGAAAGTAGATTCCTGAGGGATAACGACTGCATTGGAGAGAAGTTGCGGCATACGTACTCTTCCGGTATTTCCTGTTCTCAAAGTTCCGCTGGCGTTAGGAAAAACGGCACGAACGCTGATGGCTCCGGTTGTTTTATCAAACTGTCCGTCTACAATGCTTAGTCTTCCTTTTTCGGGATAGGTACTGTTATCAGCAATTACCAATTCCACCATAGGCATATTCTTTAGTTTCTCTTCTAATGTTCCTCCCGGGTATTTATTCTGAAAAGCAATGAAGTCAAGCTCACTTAAAGAAAAGTAAGCATAAATCTCACTGATGTCTGATAATAAAGTCAATGGATTCGGGTCTGTTCTTGAGATCAGGCTTCCTTTTTTGTAAGGAATTCTTCCGATATATCCACTTACGGGAGCCGTAATCGTGGTGAATCCTACATTGATTCTTGCACTTCCTACAGATGCTTTGGCTTGTGAAGCGGCTGCTACGGCTGCTGCATAATTGGCTTTTGCGGTCTTCAGCTGAACGTCAGAAACTACTTTTGCGGCAACCAAGGGCTGAAGTCTGTCAACTTCTACTCTTGCTTTTTCGATATTGGCGTTAGCAGCCTGTAAATTGGCCTGAGCCATATTCATCTGTTCGCCGTAGCTTCTTGAATCTATTTTAAATAATGGTTGTCCGGCTCTTACATAAGCGCCTTCTTCTACATAAATTCTATCCAGATATCCATCTACCTGAGATCTGATCTCTACATTGTTTTTCCCTTCCAAAGCGGTAGGAAATTCCTGGTAGGTTGTGGCAGGAGACGATATAACGGTATAAACCGGAAGTTCAGGAGCTGGCGGCGCAGTGTTCGATCCCTCTGCAGCCTTCGTACAGCTTTGTAAAAGAATTATACTTGAAATAAGTACAATAAAGCTTGTTTTTCCAGGTATTTTCATTTTGGTTTAATTTTTTTAATGAAGTGTTGATTTAAGTAATGTTTTTGCTAATAAATGCTGTATTTTTTCCTAACGGTGTTAATATTTTGTTCAAAAAAAATGACAGATTATTTAATGCCCGATCAAGTCGATAATGTCCATAATTGAAAAATTGTTTAATGTTGATTGATATATAAAAAGATGAGGTGTATCTGTGTTATTTTTACTAACAGTGTTAATTATTAAGGTAAATGATTACCTTTGATTTTTGAATTGGTAAAAGTTTACATTGTACTTTCTGCTTTTAATTAATTTTAAATGAAATAGTTAACTTAATATGGTGTTAAATTTCCTAACGGTGTTAATTTTTAGTTCAAAAAAATTTTACAAAGACTTAATAAAAGATGAAACAGTTTCATCCAGAGCCGATTTGTTCATTGTAGAAGGAATGTCTGCATTACGCATCATCATAATAGAGATCATACCATGAACTGCCGAAAATAATGCATGTGACATATGGCAGGCATTATCCGGATTTGATCCGTTCTTTTTGATAATCTCATACGTACATTCATAAATCATTTCCTGAAATGATGAAAATTCTTTTTTCATCTGTCCTTTTCCACAACATTGCATGCCCAGCCCAAACATGAGCTGATAATATTCTTTATTTTTAAAAGCAAAGTTCCAGTAAGCATCAACGATAGCAACGAGCTGCTCTTCCGGAGTGTCATGTTTTTTCTGTGCTTTTAATAATTCAATGTGTAAATTATGGAAACCGTCCAGAGAGATTTCAAATAAAATAGCTTCCTTGTTTTCAAAATAATCGTAAACTACAGGTGCACTGTATTCAATAGCATCTGCAATTTTACGCATTGAAAGAGAAGCCCAGCCTTCATTTTTAGCCAAAGTGAAAGCCGCCTGCAAAATATTTGCACGGATGGATTCTTTTTCTCTTTGACGACGTTCATGTAGGCCCATGATATTTCTTTTCTAACAGTGTTAGCAAAACTACAAACTTTTTAAGATATCTTCCAAACCCTATTTTGATTTAATGATAAAAAGCAGGGAATATCATATGGTTTGAACTTAAAGAAATTAGTAACAGAAGCCGATACAAGACTATAATCTTCAGGTTATTGTAAAAATTAATACAGTAAATAGCCTAGGTCAATAAATATAATTGGGCATAAAACTTTTTTGCAGATTCTATGACTTTAACCTTTCATGTTGATCTTCCTTATCGTATAATCAAAGAAATCTTTATCTTTGTGAACTAAAGAAAAAGGATATGAATACTCCCTCAAAT
This sequence comes from Chryseobacterium sp. UNC8MFCol, assembly GCF_000482305.1. Lineage (NCBI taxonomy): Bacteria > Pseudomonadati > Bacteroidota > Flavobacteriia > Flavobacteriales > Weeksellaceae > Chryseobacterium > Chryseobacterium sp. UNC8MFCol. The sequence continues at coordinate 86,606 of NZ_AXUZ01000017.1, read as the reverse complement.
ATGTTGGCATTAGGAACAAAAGCACCTTTTTTTGAGCTTCCGAACCCCTCAGAAACGAATGAAATTCAGTCTCTGGAAGAGCTGAAAGGAGAAAAAGGAACACTGGTTATCTTTATGTGTAACCATTGTCCGTTTGTGCTTCATGTGATCGATAAGATCAATGAACTCTATGAAGATTATAATGATAAAGGAATTGAATTCATTGCTATCAATGCAAATGATATCGAGAAATATCCAGCTGACTCTCCGGAGAAAATGATAGAATTCCAGATCGAAAGGAAATTTGATTTCCCTTACTTATTTGATGAAAGCCAGGCAGTAGCAAAAGCCTATGATGCAGCATGTACTCCTGATTTTTATTTCTTTGACGATAAACTGGATCTTGTATACAGAGGTCAGATGGATGATTCAAGACCCGGAAATAATAAAGATGTAACGGGCGAAGACTTAATCATCGCTTTTGAAAATCTATTGGCGGGAGAACCACAGGAAGAAATTCAGAGACCAAGCATGGGATGCAATATTAAGTGGAAATAATTTTGAATTGAAAATGGAGAATGGAAAGTTGAAAATGCTTTTTACATTTTTCGATGAATATAATATAAAGCTGTTCTATTACGAACAGCTTTTTTAATGTTTTGCTTTTTACTTACATTCAGGCAGTGATAGTAAATTATTTCTCGTTGTATTATCTGCCTCGGTTTTTAAATATTTGGTTCCATTATAAGTTTCAGCTGTGATAACTTTTACTTGGTTTCCATACCCATCGGCAACATAAGCTAATCCACTCTCATTTTTTATCCAGTTATATATTTCTAATCGAGTACTTTTTCCTGGTTTACCATCGTCTCCAATCCATCCTAAATGAGTGATTGCTAGGTTTGGATTTTCGTGATAACCGTTGTCCTTGTTGATGCATGTAATTCTAATTGCCATAATTTGTTATTTTAAATTCTTTTACGAAAGTAACTTATGCAAGTTGTTTGACCTTACGGTTTTCCATAAACAGATAATTATTAATAGAGACATTAAAAACTTACCTTAGCCTTAGCTTCTTTTTCAACCTTCAAATCTACATTCACGTTATTGTGAGAGTAATTCTTTATAAACTCAGAAGGTGTTTTGCCGGTATATTTTTTAAACATTCTATTGAAATACGTTACATTATTAAACCCGCACTGGTAGCTGCATTCTGAAATAGATCTATCCTGCGCCATCAGCAGACACGCTTTATTAATCCGGTACCGATTTACAAATTCTGTAAAAGTAATCTGAGTAGCTTTTTTAAAAAAGTTACAGAAAGCAGGTAAAGTAAGATTGGCCAGTTTAGCGACTTCCTCAATATTGATTTCTTTATCATAATGATGCTCTACATAGGTGAAGATATTTTCAAGGCGGGTCTTGTTCTTAGAAATGATGGTGTACGGCATAATTTCTTTGTTTAAAAGATCGTAGTCCTCACATGTAGACAGTTCAAAAAGGATTTCCAGCAATAATAAATACCTTTTATAGCCTCCTGACTCCAGCATGAGCCTCAGTTTGGGCAATAGGGCTTTTTTCACTTTTTGATGGAAGTGAATTCCATATTTTGAGAGTTCCAGTAAATTTTTAATAGATCTGGCTTCAGTTTCCTGCTGGGGAAACTGAAGAATTTCTTCCTTGAACTGAAGAACAATTTCTTCATGCGGGTCAATAGAGTTCAATCCAAATCCGGAATGAGGAATATTGGAGCCTATCAGAACAAGGTCCCCGTTGGTATAGTTGCTTTTATGATAACCCACATGTCGTGTTCCATTCCCTGAAATAACACATACCAGCTCAATTTCGGGATGGTAATGATATTCCCATTTGAATTCTGAAATAGGGGAGTTGTTGTGAATAGTACAGAATGAGCTTTTCTCATTGGGAATTACTCTTTCAAAAGTAACTTTCATTTAATTAATCATATTTATCCACTAAAAATACTAATTATATTAATATTGTTCAAATATTGGTTTACTGTGTTAAATTATTGTTAACCGAAATGCTTCTATCTTAGCCACCAAGAAATGATCCGGATGAAAAATTTCAACATTAAAGCTGTACTATTTTTAAATTATTTTGTTTTCGCAATTCTTCTGAATTCTGTGGGTACAGTTATTTTGCAGGTGCAGCAAAACTTTGGAATTTCAAAATCATCAGCCAGTGTTCTGGAAGGCTTTAAAGATCTTCCCATTGCCATCTGCTCATTCATTCTGGCTTCATTTCTTCCTAAAATAGGAATCAAAAATTCTATGCTGATCGCTTTATTTCTCGTGAGCTGCATGTGTTTTGTAATGCCTTTTGCCAATGCTTTTTGGTTTTTTAAAATATTATTTGCTATTGTCGGGGTATCTTTTGCCTTAATTAAAATATCAGTTTTTACTTCAATTGGCTTAGTAACCAATACAGATAAGGAGCATTCAAGCTTTATGGGATTTCTCGAAGGTTTTTTCATGATTGGAGTGTTGGCAGGAAATGTGTTGTTCAGTTTATATATCGATGACCATAATCCCCAATCTACCCGATGGCTAAACGTATATTGGGTATTGGGCATCCTTTCTGCCTTATCCTTTTTGTTCCTGTTCTTTTCAAAACTGAACGAAAGGGAAGCCAAAAGTGAGAAAACTGATTTACTTGGTGATTTGAGAAATAGTGCAAGCCTATTCAGCTATAAAAAAGTATTATGTTTTTTACTCTGTGCATTTCTTTTCGTATTGGTAGAGCAGAGTTTCCAGACCTGGACACCTACTTTTTATAAAGAGATTCTGAAAGTACCTACTTCTATGAGTATTCAGGCCGGAGCGGTTTTGGCCGGAGCTTTTGCATTGGGAAGATTTCTATCAGGATTCTTTTCCAAGAAATTCAGCTGGATCTATGTGGTTTCCTTTTGTGTGATTGGTTTTGGGGTCAGTTTGTTATTAGTCCTTCCTTTGACCCATGATATTCATATCGATACCAATACAAGTTGGCTCAATGCACCTCTTGTCGTATATCTTTTCCCTTTGATGGGTGGTTTATTGGCACCAATTTATCCGAGTATTAATTCTGTAATTCTGGCGTCAATACCGAAATATTTACACAGTGCAATGTCCGGACTGATTGTGGTTTTCTCTGCGATCGGAGGTACGATAGGCTCTATTATTACCGGGTTTGTGTTTCAGGAATTCAGCGGACAGCAGGCTTTTTATCTTTCCTTAATTCCGCTTTCGTTGTTGATCACGTCAGCTATTTTCATGAATAAATTAAAAATAAATCCAAACAAATAAAAATGAACAACCAGCTTTATATAAAAGAAATTCAGACCCTTTTCGATGATGTTCAGAGAACAAAAATCTTTGAAGATCAAAAAATGATGACCGATGCTGTTCCTTTATTTCCAATCGCGGAAATTAATGCAAAATATGCACAAGAAAAAAGTAATGCAGGTTTTGATCTGAAGGCTTTTGTGATGGCTCATTTTCATTTTTTGGGAGCAAAAGTTTCGATTCAGAGAGAAGATCATCTTCCTATTAAAGAACATATTGAAAAACTTTGGGATGAGCTGACCCGCACCGCCTACGAGGAAAAAGGAACACTTTTAAAATTACCCAAGCCTTATATTGTTCCGGGAGGACGTTTTAATGAATTTTTCTACTGGGACAGTTATTTTATCATGCTGGGATTACAGGTTTCCGGAAGAGTGGAAATGATGGAAAATATTGTGGAAAATTGTTCCTACCTTATCCAACACGTAGGATTTGTTCCGAATGCCAGCAGGACCCATTTTTTAAGCAGATCACAGCCTCCGTATTTTTCATTGATGCTGGATCTCCTTTTTGAAACCACAAAAGAAGAAAATATCTATATACAATATCATGCTACTTTAGAAAAAGAGTATGCTTTCTGGATGAATGGGGAAGAAGGGATGGAAGCAGGCTCTGAAGTCAAAAGAGTAGTCCGAACCACTGATGGTGATATTTTGAACCGTTACTATGATGAAGAAAATGCACCGCGTCCTGAAAGTTATCTGATCGATATTGAAGATCAAGAAAGTGCTTCAGGAGAAGAGTTTTACAGAAATATAAGAAGTGCCTGCGAATCCGGCTGGGATTTTTCCAGCAGATGGTTTGCAGACGGAGAACATATACAGACCATTGAAACATTGAATCTTGCCCAAGTTGACCTGAATTGCCTTTTATGGCATCTGGAAATGACTTTGGCAAAATCTTCATTGCTTCAGGGGCTGAGTGAGAAAGGGGATTATTTTACTGAAAGAGCAGCAAGACGCAGACAGATGATCAACAAATACTTCTGGGATGAAAAGACGAAGATTTACAAAGATTATCAGATTAAAAAAAACACAAAAACACCGTCTGAACATATTGCTGCTCTTTACCCTTTATTTCTGGGATTAGCAGATCAGGAGCAGGCTAAAGCGGTTGCTGATGCTCTCGTTGAAAAATTCTTATATCAGGGAGGTCTTGTCACCACAACAAAGAATTCCGGTCAGCAATGGGATCTGCCCAATGCCTGGGCTCCTTATCAATGGCTTGGTTATAAAGCCATGAGAGATTACGGGTTTAATGACGTGGCGGAAAAAATAAAAAATAACTGGTGTTCCAACGTAGAAAGAGTCTACAAAAACACAGGAAAACTCATGGAAAAATACAATGCACTGGATACAGAAACAATAGCAGGCGGCGGGGAATACCCCAATCAGGATGGATTCGGTTGGACGAATGGAGTGTATTTAAAATTACAACAAAACTGAAAAAAACAATAAAAAATAGGGCTATGAAAAAAACATCAATCTTTTTAGTCGCCGCTACAGCTACATTGTATTTCAATAATGCGTATGCTCAGGAAACTCCGCAGGACTCTGTGAAAGTTTCGTCTATCGACCAGGTTGTTATTACAGGAAATTCCAATCCAAAGAAAAAAATAGAATCCAGTACTGCGATTTCCACATTTAGTGCAAAGGAAATACAGAAGCAAAATCCTATCAGTGCTGCTGCTTTACTACAGAGGGTTCCCGGCTTTGCTGTTGAAACTTCAGGAGGTGAAGTGGGAAATAACCTGTTTGCAAGGGGAATTCCATCTGCAGGAGCTTATGAATTTGTGCAGGTACAGGAAGATGGTCTTCCGGTTTTTGAAGATGGTGCCCTTCAGTTTGCCAATGCGGATAATTTTTTCCGCGTCGACAATTCTGTCAGCAGGCTCGAAGCTTTAAGAGGAGGTTCAGGTTCCATTTTTGCAACGAATTCTCCCGGAGGTCTTATCAATTTTATCACGAAGGAAGGAACCAATGATTTTAAGGGAACCGCAAAAATTGAAACGGGAACCTATGGACTGATGCGTACAGATGTCAATCTTGGAGGTGCTTTGGTTAAAGATAAACTGTTTTTCAATATAGGTGGTTTCTACCGATCTGATGACGGAATCAGGAAAACCGGTTTTAAAGCGAATAACGGCGGACAGATCAGAATGAATCTGAAATATGTGTTCGACAAAGGGTACGTTAAAGTATATTATAAAAAATTAGATGACAGGAATACCTTCTTTCTGCCAATTCCTTTAATTCAAAATGGAAATAAGCTGAAAGGATTTGATGGCTTTGATCCGAATTATGGAACCTACAGCTACAGAGCGATCAGTCAGCTGAATATTCCACAGGCGGGAGGCGGCTTTTTCAGCAGAAACCTGGAAGATGGAATTCATCCGAAAGTGGATGTATTGGGAGCTGAATTCAAATATGACCTTGGGAATAACTTCAGTGTTCTCAATAAAACCCGATACACCAATATCAATATGAACTATACGGGAATTTTCCCGGCTGGAGCACCTCAAACCGGAGCTGAGTTTGCAAAGAATATGGGCATGACCAATTATCAGTATTCATTAGTAAGTAATGGCGCTATTGTAAATCCTGCTTACGTGCAAAAGTTAGGATTCTGGGCTATCGATAAAAAGATGGATAATTTTGTGAATGACTTACAGCTTAATTATAAATTTGACCAAGGAAATGTAACTGCCGGTTTTTATAAATCCAACTGGAAATCCCAGCAATACTGGAACTGGAGTAATATTCTGGCTACAGCCACAGACAGACCGGAGCTGTTAAATCTCGTAGATCCGTCGCTAAGCCCCAATGCAAACGGGTATTCTAAAACCTACAACGGGGTAACAGACATGACTTTTCTGCAGAGAAATACACAAACCCAGGGAAGCCTGAATGCTCTTTATGTAAACCTGGATTATAACGTTACCGATGCATTGAGTCTGAACGGAGGAATTCGTTACAGCCATGATTATTATAAAGGAAGTTTTGCCAATACAATGACAGCCAATTTAAACAATTCAGGGTTAACCACTGACGGGACCCATGGCTTTAATACCACAACGGCCGATGACAACATGAGTGTATTGGGAAATAAATTTACCTACTGGAATTATACTATTGATAAAGTTTCTTTCACGTTGGCGGCCAACTATAAAATTAACAGAGAAAATGCTGTATATGCACGTTTCTCCAATGGTTTCAGGTCTCCGAATGAAGAAGCATATTACAATTATTTTTCCAATCCGACCCCTGATAAACCTTTAAAATCAGTATCAACGAATCAGGTTGAAGTAGGATATAAATATTACTCCCGTACTTTTGACCTGGCTGTGATTCCGTTTTATTCATCCTTAAAAAATCTTTCATTTACAGATGTTTTCTCAGACGGAAGATCAGAAAATATATTTGCCAATACCAGGAATTTCGGGGTAGAAATAGAAGGATATGCCCGTTTATTTAATAATGTCCTGGAAGTAGCTTTCAACGGAACTGTTCAGAATCCTAAATATAAAAATCTGGAAGCGGGAAGTTTGCTCGAAGGAAATACTGTGAGAAGAATGCCGAAGTTCTATTTTAATATAGCTCCCGCTGTGAATATTACAAAATCATGGCGTGCTTATGTAAGTATGAACTATTACGGGAAACGTTTCCAGGATGAGCTGAATGTACAGACGCTGCCATCTTTCACAGAATTTGGAGCAGGAATGTCTTATCAGCTTGGAAAAATTCGTTTTGCAGTGGATGGAACCAATATCTTTAATACAATTGGTATTACGGAAGGAGATCCAAGAGCAGGATCACCGACCGGAGATGGTATCATCATGGCCAGACCTATCATGGGAGCTGCTGCCAGAGCTTCGGTTACTTTAGATTTCTAAACTCTATTTCTTTATAACACTGAAAAACCGTCAGAATTATTTTTCTGACGGTTTTGTTTTTTTATTGTTCAGGAAAATGCTTCCGTAAGCATCATAAGGTTAAGTATAAAGCCAATACTCTCAATCACTCTCTTCGAACTGAAATTCCGTCTACTTTAAAAACGGGTTATATTGTTTTTCAAAACCTATTGTCGTAGGATTTCCATGGCCTGAGAATACCTGAGTGGCATCATCCAGCACGAAAAGTTTTGTTTTTATTCCGTCGATCAGTTGTTCGTAGTTCCCTTTATACAAATCTGTACGGCCAATGCTGCCTTCAAAAAGTACATCACCGGAGATCATGAATTTTTGCTGGTCATTATGGTAAACCACGCTTCCCGGAGAATGCCCCGGTACATGGTATATTGTAAATTTCTCTCCGTCCAGTTCCAGTTCGTCCCCTTCTTTTACATAGTTAATATCTACTTTTACCGGATCGATTTTCATTCCGAATCTTATTCCGCTGGCTTGCAACATATTCAGTACCTCATGATCATCCTGATGGAGACTTACCGGAACTTTAAAAGTATCAAACGCCCATTGGAGACCAAGTACATGATCAATGTGGGCATGGGTAAGAAGAATTTTCTGGATGTTCAACCCGTTTTCCTTAATAAAATTGTCTATGGCCTGGGTTTCCTGTACATTCATATTTCCCGGGTCTATCAACCAGGCATTTTTATTTTCGTTGTAAAGGATGTAGGTGTTTTCGCTTGCAAAATTGAATACGAAACCTTGAATCTGAAGCATATCTGAATATTTTTATTTCAAAAATACGATATTATTAAGAAAATGGCTATTTTTCGTTATCTTCGTCATAATGAAAACTTTGCGCATACTTTTACTTTCTCTCGGAAGCCTGGTATATGGACAGAATATCCAGAGCATCCAGTTGTTTAATCCACAAACCAACGACGAAACTCCTGTTATTAAGTTTGGTGAGCAGTTGGTTCTGAGCTTTGATGATCTTACCAATGGAAGCCAGATTTACAGATATACCATCAGACACTATGACAGAAACTGGAACGAGGATAGCTTGTTTTATACAGAATTTGCCAACGGCAGCATGAATGATCTGATTGATCAGTTTCAGTATTCATTCAATACTCTGCAGGCTTATACTCATTATAAACTGACTTTTCCCAATGATAAAATTCAGCCTAAAGTTTCAGGGAATTTCGAGTTGATCGTCTATAAAGATTCTGTTGAAAACCCTCTTTTTAAAAGAAGATTTTACGTCGTGGAAAATGGAGCTTCTCTTGCTTTGAATGTTTCAAGAATTGCCGATGCCAAGAATCCTAATGTAAATCAGAGAATAGAAGTAAAAGCCGTTTCTGCAGGCGGTGATCTTTCTTCAAATGTCAATTCGATGAGCTTATATGTCATGCAGAATAACAATCCTAATATGGTTATTCCGAATTTGAAGCCAAGCAGTGTTTTGGGAAATCAATTGCTTTTCCAGCAAATGAATCTTGTTTTTCCGGGAGACAATGAATTTTATTATTTTGATAATAAAAATATGAATATGGCGGCAGATATGGTACGGGCAACAGAAATAAAAGATGATGTTAATCAAACCTATTTGTATCCTGTATGGGCATTTCCGTTAAATTACCAATATCAGCCTGATGTGAACGGAGCCTGGTATTATAGAAGAAATGATCTGGGGAGAGAAAGAGATGCCGGAAGGGAAGCAGATTATTCATGGGTGCATTTTTATCTTGAGTCCGATCCCGTAGATAGGGAAATTTATGTATTGGGAGGTTTTAATAATTTTTCCCCCGGTAAAGAAAATCAGATGCAATATGATGCAGCCAGCAAACAGTATGTTGCCCGGATATTCTTAAAACAAGGATTTTATAATTATGTTCTGGCTACAAAAGAAGCAAATGGGCCTTTAAACTTTGGAGAAGTGAACGGAAATTTCTGGCAGACAGAAAATCTCTACCAGGGATTTTTATATTATGCTCCTTTTGGAAGAAATTACGACGGGCTAATAGGATATGGAGAATTTAGAACGCCTGTAAGCAGTAAGAGGTAAGAAAATTTTTCATTTTTTAGCTTAATTATATTTATTTTATTTAGATAAATTGTAAAAATAAAAAGCTGTCTCTCTTGAGATAGCTTTTGTTTTTGATATTATAACTCCCATGGATACTAGTTTCGTATGTGTTTTTATGATTGTTAGGATATTAAAATATAATGCACGGCATGGTGAAAAATATTAATTCATAAAATATTGATTTTATGTTAATTTTTTTAATGTAAAATCAATATTGTGATAAAATTATCTTTATAATATTTTCTTTGTTTTAAAATCATTATTGTGTTTTATTTATTGATTTATAATATCAATTGAAAATTCCTCAATGATATATTAGTTTTTTATGAAAAGTTTATAAATTCGTTTTCACATTTAACAAATATTATTATGAGAACAAAGTTTATTCTAGTGGCAAGTGTTGCCGCCTGCTCCTTCGTCTTTGGACAAGACAAACCATCTAAAGTAATTCCTGGTAAAAATGGCTTACACTCCGAATTCATGAGATTTGATAAAAACGGTCCCGATTTCCAGGGAAGTCCCCTTTTATTTGATGAAACCTCTCAGCGACTAGCACCGGGACAAGCGCGTAAATTAGGAATGGAAAAAGATGCGTTAGGATTTGAAACGCACAGATTCCAGCAAACTGTTGATGGTATTCCTGTAGAATACGGAATGATGGCCGTACAGACCAAAAATGGAAAAATTGTAGGTGAATCGGGTAAATGGATACTTCAGATGCCTTCCAAAGGGATGGAGAAGAAAGCCAATATCTCCGAGAGCATCGCATTGCAAAATGCATTATCATTTGTAGGTGCAGATTCATACAAATGGCAAAATAAAGAAGAGGAAGATTTCATTAAAAAGGAAACCAATGATGCCAATGCAAGTTTTGCCCCTAAAGGTGAATTGGTGTATTATTCTGATCCTGCCGATGAAAAAATTCAAAATCTAACGTTAGCCTATAAATTTGATATTTACGCTGAGAAACCATTAAGCAGACAGTACGTCTTTGTAGATGCTAAGAGCGGAAAAGTGCTGGGAGTAGATGCAATCATTCATGAAGTCAATGCTCCGGGAACAGCAACAACGGCTTACAGCGGAAACAGAAACATTGTGGCCGACTCATATAACGGAAGCTACAGATTAAGAGAAACGGGAAGAAACGCAGGGACAGCCGTTGAAACCTATAATTTAAAGAAAGGAACCAGTTATTCTGCAGCTGTAGATTTTACAGATACGGATAACGTTTGGAATAACGTCAATGCCAATAAAGATCAGTATGCCACCGATGCCCACTGGGGAGCAGAAATGACGGTAGATTACTTATATTCCAAGTTTGGAAGAAAGAGTATTGATAACAATAATTTTGCTATTAAGTCATATGTTCACTATTCTACCAATTACTTTAATGCATTTTGGGATGGTTCCAGAATGACTTACGGAGATGGAAGTTCTACAACAAACGGAGGCAAGCCATTGACTGCTATTGACGTTTGCGGGCATGAAATTACCCACGGAATGACTTCTAAAACAGCCAACCTTGTGTACCAAAGAGAATCGGGAGCTTTGAATGAAGGTTTTTCAGATATCTTTGGAAATTCTATAGAGCGTTGGGCCAGACCTACTCAGGCAAGCTGGCAGTTAGGAGAAGACTTTAGCTATCCTATCAGGGATATGTCAAACCCTAACGCGTTTAGCCATCCGGATACTTATTTAGGGAAATACTGGAAAGTTGTGTCTTCATCTTGTACCCCTACTCAAGCAAATGATTATTGTGGAGTTCATACCAATTCAGGAGTGTTGAATTTCTGGTATTATTTATTAGTAACAGGAGGATCCGGAACGAATGATAACAGTTTTGCTTATAATGTTAGCGGAATCGGACTGGATAAAGCAGGAGCTATTGCTTACAGAACATTAACATCTTATCTTACTTCGTCTTCAAACTATTCCAATACCAGAACATCTTCTATCCAGGCGGCAACAGATCTATACGGAGCCGGCAGTAATGAAGTCAATCAGGTTATTAATGCCTGGAATGCTGTAGGTGTTGGTGGAGGTACTTCTCCGGCAGGATTGGTGGCAGCTACGCCCAATGCATCAGCTTACACTATTAGCCCAAATCCCGCTACAGATAAATTTGAGGTGGTGTTTGAAGGTAAAGAAGGAAAAGGAGCTGTGGAACTGATCAGTTTAACAGGAAAAAGAGAAGTCTCTGAAAAAGTTACCATTAAAGATGGAACAAACAGAGTAAATATTCAGTTGCCGTCCAATCTTCTTCCGGGAATATATGTAGTAACGGTGAACGGACAAAAAGCAGGAAACCTGATTAAAAAATAATTCGTAAATATGTCTTTCAAAAAAGGCCGCTGAAAATTTCAGCGGCCTTTTATTTTATATGATTACAATGATCTTATACCAGATAGAAATCATTGAGCTTTTCTTCGCAAAGCGTCTTTACTACATCGATCCAGCGGTCTTCATCATTCAGACACGGGATGTAATGGAAGCTTTCGCCTCCGCCGTGCATAAATTGTTCTTTTCCTTCCACCGAAATTTCTTCTAAGGTTTCAAGACAATCCGATACAAAGGCGGGACACACAATGGCCAGATTTTTTACTCCTTTTCCGGGAATCGTTTCCAAGGTTTCATCAGTGTAAGGCTCAATCCACTTATCATTTCCTAATCTTGACTGGAAAGAAACTATGGTTTTCTCCTTAGGCAGCCCCATTTTAGCGATCACGGCTTCTGTTGTTTTATAACACTGGTGTCTGTAGCAGAAAGCATTGTGAGTGTCTGATTGACTGTTGATACAGTTGGCATCATCAATTTTACATGTTTTTGACGGGTCTGTCTTATAAATGTGTCTTTCAGGAACACCATGATAAGAAAACTGGAGTGCATCAAAGTTTTCAGGCAATTTTTCTTTGATACTTTCTGCAAGACAGCTGATATAAATATCTCTGTTGTAGAAAGGTTGAATATAATTGATTTTTACCTTCGGAAATTTCTTTTTTCGTACTTCTTCAGCTTTTTCAATAACCGTCTCCGTCGTACTCATAGCATATTGCGGATATAAAGGAAAAAGAACAATTTCAGAAATTCCCTGATCTACAAGTTTCTGAATTCCGGTTTCAATACTGGGTTCAGCATATCTCATCCCGATTTCCACCGGAACATCGACCAGCTTCTGAAGTTTTTTCTGAATCTTTTCAGTAATGACCACTAATGGAGAGCCCTCATCCGTCCAAACGGTTTTGTAGGCTTCAGCAGATTTGGCGGGTCTTGTTTTTAAAATAATCCCACGAACAAGAAGAGCTCTGAAAATCCAACGGTAGTCGATCACTCTTTCGTCCATCAGAAATTCGTCAAGATATTCCTTTACATCATTTACTGCCGTAGACCTTGGTGATCCAAGATTAACCAGTAGAATTCCTTTTTTATTCAATATTTCTAATTTTAATTATGAAACGGATTCTGAAAAATCCGTTACCAATTCTGATACTTTAGCAAAGGTATTGTTTTCAACTGAGCCATCTGGCTCAAATTTTCCTTTAATCCCTTTTATGAGAAGCTGATGTTTATCATTTGTTCTGGCTCCCAGAGTTGTTAAAAGCAGTAATAATTCCTCATGACCCTTTTCTCCGTTGGCAGAACCTGTTATAAATGCAACGGGTTTATCAGAAAAAACATTGGTAGAAACACACCATTCCAGTAGGTTTTTCAGCCTGCTCGGAATACTGAAGATGTATTCGGGTGTAGAAAATATCACTCCCGCCGCACTTCTGATAGCTTCTCTGACTTTTATAACTTCTTCCGGTGTATCAACATCAGTCAGTGATGTGTCAAAATGTGGTAAGACAGAAAGATCATCGTACATCCGGTAATGGGGATTACCCGTTTTCTCAAATGCTTGTTCGATAAGTTTCTGATTGCTGGAGTTTTTTGTAGCACTGCCAATAATAACCAAAATTTTCTTGCCGGAAGTCATCGCAACTCTTATCCGTTTACCGCTTCTACTTTTTCAACTAAATCCGGAACGAATTGTTTTAAAATATTTTCAATTCCGTTTTTCAGAGTAGCAGTAGAACTTGGACATCCTGAGCAAGCTCCCTGTAGCAACATTTTTGCAGTTTTATTAGCCTGGTCATATTCCATTAATGAAATTTTTCCACCATCATTTTCTACTGCCGGTGCCACATATTCGTTCAGAATATCTGAAATTTTCTGCTCGTCTTCCGTGTAATCCCTGTTGATGATTTTTTCAACCGGATTCTCATGTTTCTGAGGTTCGATTTTTGAAATCTCACCACCATTTTGAAGATATTCAGCAATAAGGGCACGCACGGTCATCATTACCTGATGCCATTCCACAGAATTATCTCTGGTAACCGCTACAAAATTGTCCGAAATAAAAACTTCTGTGGCAAAATCAAACTCTTTAAAAATAGCCTCAGCCAAAGGAACTTCTGCAGCAGCCTCTTTTGATTTTACTTCTACAAAACCATCCATCAGTAATTTGCTTGAAACAAATTTCATTACATTAGGATTCGGAGTCATTTCTGCATAAATCTGATACATTTCTTTTTTCTTCTGAAGGTAAATTCTCGGGTTAGCCAGTAATTCATCTTCAACTACATTTTTCAGGCTTTCCACTACATGTTCCCATTCTACAGTATCCTGTTTTGCTACAGCTACAAAATTAGCCGTGATGAAAATTCTTTCTACAAACGGATAATTGAAAAGCTCCTGAGCCAAAGGAATTTCTGAAATATCTGAGTTTCTGTCCAACTCTAAAGATCCCGGAATCAAATTGTAATCAGTTACAAATTTCATCACTTTTGGGTTTTCAGTTGGTTCTATAAGTACGGTACGCATTTTTTCGTTAAATTTGAGATACAAAAATACGCATTACAAGTTAGAAGCTGCGAACTGAGAGTTAGATTTTTGCTATCGCTGTAATTTAGAAGTTAGATACCAGACTATAGGAATTAGCAAAATATACCTTTCAGGTGAGATAAATATTAAAATTTTCAAATTAAAACTATGGCACTTATAAAAGAACTTTTAGGGAAAATACCACAGGTAGGAGAGAACACCTTTTTAGCAGAAACAGCTACCATTATTGGTGATGTTACTATGGGTAGAGATTGCAGCGTTTGGTATAATGCAGTGATCAGAGGTGATGTACATTATATCAAAATGGGGGATAAAGTAAATGTACAGGATAATGCAATGTTACACTGTACATATCAGAAACATCCTCTGAATATCGGAAATAATGTTTCAATAGGACACAATGCAATTGTTCACGGCTGTACCATTAAAGATAATGTGCTGATCGGAATGGGAGCCATTGTCATGGATGACTGTCTGGTAGAAGAAAATTCAATTGTAGGTGCAGGTTCTGTAGTGACTCAGGGAACCCACATCAAGTCAGGAGAAGTCTGGGGTGGTGTACCGGCAAAAAAAATCAAGGATATCAATGCCCAGCTACTGGAAGGGGAAGTCAACAGGATTGCTGATAATTACGTGAAATATTCGTCATGGTACAAAGAGAACGTTAAAAATTACGAATTGTAAAGTTTCATACTTTCAGAGGGAAGAAGTGATTTCAGAATATTACTTTTTACTTTGAGAAAGACCTTACCCATGAAATGTAAACAGTTTTAAAAATCATTGGTTTATACACAAAGAAAGCTTCATCTTATGACGAAGCTTTTTTCGATTTGATATTGACCTTTGCTTTATTTTTAATTATTATCCGGGGTAATAAGCCGTATTTTTCCGTTTACACATTTGAGAGACGTAGGAGCGGGGATTACCATACAGTCGGACATAATATTATATTTTTCGTTAAAAATCCTTACTTTATCTGTATACTCATTGATTCTTGGGAGGACGGAGCTTTCCATTTTTTTAGGATATGCCAAGTATTGTTGAGGGCCGCCACAGGATTTTACACCCATTGGGGCAAATGTCCAGTCACTGGCATTTGTACATGTTTCTCCCGATACTTCAGATTCAATAGAGGCTTTAATCTTATCCAGCTGAGCCTGATCATATTTCTGGCTGTCTTCATCGGCAGGCCGGTCTGCAATATCGATCGGTTTATTGGGTGTTAATGTTCTTAGAGCTATTACAAGAAACTAAAGTAAATGCAGTGCATAATGCTAATAAAGGAATGTAAATATGAATTTTTTTCACAGTAACTTTTTTTCTGTTAAAGAATTTTCAAAACTTGTGCCAAGGTAAGAAATTCAAATTCATTTCCGTATTTTTGACGACGATGAACAATCATTTTTTTGACTTAATAGAATATACCAACAGAAGTGTTTTTTTGACCGGAAAAGCAGGAACAGGAAAAACCACTTTTTTGAACGACTTTGTAAGAAGAACGAAGAAAAAACATATTGTAATCGCTCCTACCGGAATTGCCGCGATCAATGCAGGAGGAGTTACCATTCACTCTATGTTTGGACTGCCGTTAAGAACTTTTCTGCCTACCACAGAAAGAATAGATACCAGTTTGGCGAATAATATTGCCGACCTGATGCCTCACTTCAAATATAGAAAAGATAAGCTCAAGCTGTTAAGAGAGGTGGAGATTATTATTATCGATGAGGTTTCCATGCTCAGGGCTGATGTGCTGGATATGATGGATTTTTCCCTTCGGTTTATCAGAAGAAATAATCAGCGGTTTGGCGGCGTCCAGATGTTGTTCATTGGAGATTTGTTTCAGCTCCCGCCTGTGGTGAGAGATGAGCATATTTTAAAAATGTACTACAATTCTCCGTTCTTTTTTGATAGCCATGCAATTAAAGAAATCCCTCTGGTTACTATCGAGCTTACAAAAGTATACCGTCAGTCTGATCAGGAATTTCTTGAAATTCTGAATGCAATCAGAGACGGTGATGTAGGAAATATAGACTTTGACCATCTGAATGCAAGGTACGATCCTGACTTCGATATGGGTAAGGAATCTTATGTATACCTGTGTTCTCACAATAAAATGGCAGATGAAATCAATCAGGAAAAACTGGCTGAAATAAAAGTCGATCCAAAAACCTATGAAGCAAAACTTACAGGTGATTTTAAAGAAAACCAGTTTCCCAATGATCAGTTCCTGGAATTGAAAATCGGGGCACAGATTATGTTCATCAGAAACGATATTTCCGGAGAAAAAAAATATTTTAATGGTAAACTTGGTGAAATTATTGGTCTGGATGAAGATGAAATCAAGGTTGCTTTAGAAGGAAGTGAACAGGAGATTACCGTTAAAAAAGAAACCTGGGAGCAGAAGAAATATTTTCTGGATACCGACAAAAATATTAAAGAAGAGGTTCTGGGAAGCTTTGAACAATTCCCTGTCAAATTGGCCTGGGCCGTTACGATTCATAAAAGTCAGGGACTTACATTTGATAAAGTCATCATCGATGCCGGAAAAAGTTTTACAGCGGGTCAGGTATATGTTGCATTATCACGTTGCCGCACACTGGAAGGCATTGTTCTCAAATCTAAAATTACCCCTGAAGTTATTTTTAAAGACAACAGAATTCTACATTTCCACAGCAATACTGTCGTTAATGATCAGGTGGAGTCTATCCTGAATCAGGAAAAATACGATTACAGCATCAGAAAAGTTCTTCGTACCTTAGATTGTATATGGATTTTGAAGGCGGTAGAAGATTGGAATAGGCTTTCGGTGGTAACTAAAAATATTGATCATGTAAAAACCAATCAGCTTTATCTTCAGCTGAAACATGAGTCGGTGAATCTGGGTAAAATCTTTGAAAAACTGGAACGTATCATTTTTCAGAAGGTGAATCATTTTATTGAACAAAAAGAAGAATGGTCCGAAATTGAAAATAAAACCAAAGGTGCTGTTAATTTCTTCTTTATCGAGATCAGAGATAAAATTTTCAATCCGTTAAAAGAATTTTATGCTGAAATAAAAGGGGCAAAGGGGTTGAAGCAATACAATGAAGAATTCCGGGACTGGTTAGAAGATATTGAAGAATACCTGAACAGCCTGAAAGAAATACATCTTCTTGACACCAGGCTTTTAGATGAGAAGAATGATAAAGAAATCAACCTTAAAATCGCAAAAGTTCCTTCCCAGGTATTGACTTTCCAGCTTTTTGAACAGGGAAAAACAATAGGTGAAATTGCACTGGAAAGAGGATTGGTAAAAGAAACTGTAATTGGACATCTTGCCAAGTTTGCAGAACAGGGATTACTGGATATTTCAAGAGTGATCACCACAGATAAGATCAAAGCTTTCGAAGCAGAGTTTTACAAAAAAGCCCACGAAACCCTTACAGAATGGAAAAATGTATTACCGAGCAATTTTGAGTTCAATGAAATAAGGATTCTTCTGAATCACTATAATTATAAAAAGGAAAAGAATTCGTAAAGAATTCTTTTCCTTTTTTGATAATGAAGATTGTGAAAACGATTATAAAAATTAATTAAGGGTACATGGTATTGATTGTATTAATATCTCCGGTTGTAAATCCTGTCCTGTTATAAGTAAAGCTTGTGTTGTTGGCCCTCTTAATCGTCGGCTGACCATTTTTAGAATACGAATTCGGCCAGTACATCATCACTGAATTGATGTTGAAAGGTCCGATATCTGTCCCGGAACTGTAAATGTCGAAGTTGTAAGCCTGTCCGTCCTGGATATTATTCCATAAGATCGTTACATACTGATCTCTGTCTTTGCGGGTATGTTCATGATAAAGTCCCACCGTATGTCCCATTTCATGAATCACAGATCCTACAGAAATATACTGATCCAGGGAAACAGTTTGCTTGCCTCCCCGATATCCGATATGAGCCCAGCCGTCCGATCCTGATGAACTTCCGAATATAAATTCAACATAATTTGTCTGATTGGTACGAGGGATCCATTGTGTGTTGGTTTTGCTGTTATACTCGTTAACCGCAGTAGTGATTTTATTGGCATTAATAGAGCCCATGTTGCTGGCAACAGTATAATAGATCTTGCCTCCGGGCCACCTTGAGAAACTTGCACCTCCTTTCTGCACCGATTGATCATTCAGCTGCTCATCAGTAAGCACAATATCTCCCTGGAAAAAATTCTTTCCGTCCTTTTTGATATAAGTGATAGGTTGCCCGTTCAACTGACCTTTTTGAACATTTCCGCTGGGTAAGCCATTGGTTTGAGCTTCAGAAGTAATTTCTTCATTGTTTTTACTACAGGATGTCAGCATAGTCGCAATCATTAAACCTGCAAAAATTGTCTTTCCCACAGGAATTTTCTGAAGGAATAACTCATTGATTTTTTTGTTCATATGTATATTTTTAAAGTGGTGTGAAAATTTGATTCAATTCTATTTTCAAATACTAATATAATAATTTATCTCTCTTATTAATGAATTATTTATGTTAAAATGTTTATATGGCAGAAAATTTAAAATTCGAATAATGATCATATAGGAAGAATGCTGGGAGTTGATCATTCAGAATAATTTTTTTTTCATAAAAATCATATGATTTTCTTTAATAACGATTGTTGTTTTCCCATAGTTTTTTCCTGAACTCATCAATCAATCCTATCAATTACAAAAAGTAACTAATGCAATTTATATGTTTTAAATTTGTTGCGTTGTAAAAGACCGAATTTAAAATTGTGAAATAAAAGAGAGATACCATGATCTCCTTTAGAAAAATGAAAATCCCGATATGAAAAATTTTGAAATCTCTGTTTTAGATCTTGCCCCCGTAAAGCAGGATAAAAGCATTCACGATACTTTTCAGGACAGCCTGTCTTTAGCCAATCATGCCGAAAATCTGAACTATAAAAGATTCTGGCTGGCCGAACACCATAATATGGAAAGTATTGCCAGCTCGGCAACCTCCGTCTTAATTGGTTTTATTGCCAACGCAACCAAAACAATCAGGGTTGGTTCAGGAGGAATTATGCTTCCCAATCACAGCTCTTTAATTATTGCTGAACAATTCGGAACCCTGGAATCTCTTTTCCCCGGAAGAATTGATCTGGGATTAGGAAGAGCACCGGGAACCGACGGATTGACTGCTCAGGCGCTGGGAAGAAATCCCGCCATTATCAACGAACAGTTTCCAAGACAGATTTTGGAACTGCAGAGATATTTTTCCAAAGAAAATTCCGATGCGATGGTACGTGCCATCCCCGGGGAAGGTCTGGATATTCCTTTGTATATTCTAGGGTCAAGTACAGATAGTGCTTGGCTGGCGGCTGAGCTCGGTTTACCGTATGCTTTTGCCGGACATTTTGCTCCGGAGCAGATGGAAATGGCGTTTAAGATTTACAGAGAACACTTTGAGCCTTCAGGATATCTTGATCAACCCTATATCATCGCCTGTGTGAACGGAGTGGCAGCAGAAACTTCCGGGGAAGCTCATAAAATTTCAACTACCTTATTCCAGGCTTTTATCAATATAGTAAGAAATGACAGAAAGCCTTTTGCTCCGCCGGTTGATGATATGGATGAAATATGGTCACCCATGGAAAAATCTATGGTCTTACAAAAGCTTAGATATACATTTATCGGAGACCAGGCAGAAATTGAGCAAAAACTTAAAGATTTCCAGGAAAGATTCAATGTAGACGAGCTGATGATCAATTCACATATTTACGATCATGAGAAAAGATTAAGATCATACGAAATTATAAGAGAAGCTGTCAACTCTTTATCCAAAGCCTAACAAACCATCCATAATTAATTGGCAAATGCTTATTTTTATAAGTATCTTTGCACAAATAAAAAGTAAAAATGTCTGATATTAAATTAAATACTATTCCGGAGGCCATTGAAGACCTTAGAAATGGTAAAATAATCATAGTAGTAGATGATGAAGACAGAGAGAATGAAGGAGATTTTCTTTGTGCTGCTGAACTGACCACCCCTGAAATTATCAACTTTATGGCACTTCACGGAAGAGGGCTGATCTGTATGCCGCTTCCTGAAAAAAGATGTGACGAGCTGGGGCTGGAAGTGATGGTAAGCAGAAGCAGCGATCCTAAAGAGACAGCTTTTACGGTGTCTGTTGACCTTTTGGGGAACGGAACTTCTACAGGTATTTCTGCAGGTGACAGAGCGAAAACTATTTTAGCTTTGATGGATGAAAAATCTAAACCTACTGATTTTATGAGACCTGGTCACATTTTCCCGCTTCGTGCAAGAAAAGGAGGTGTTTTAAAAAGAGCAGGCCATACAGAAGCTGCTATTGACCTTACGCACTTAGCAGGTTTAAAGGAAGGAGGGGTGATCTGTGAGATCATGAATGAGGATGGTACAATGTCTCGTTTACCTGACCTGCAGGCTTTTGCTCAAAAGCACGATATGAAGATCGTTTCTATTGAAGATCTCATTCATTATCAGCTTAAGAAGGGAAATCTTGTTGAAAGACTTGAAGAGAAAAAAGTAAAAACGCACTATGGTGAGTTTGATTTTTATGCTTTCAGAGAGACTTCCAATGACCAGATTCACTTTGCCCTTACAAAGGGAGCCTGGACTGTTGATGAACCTGTTTTGGTAAGAGTACAGTCTTCAGATTCCTATTTTGATGTTTTAACAAGATTGAATAACGGTGAAAAACCCCTGCTGGAAAAAGTTACCAATATGGTGAACGAAGCAGGAAAAGGAGCGATCATATTTATTAACAATGTGTCCAATTCTGAGAATACACTGAGAAAGCTTCAGCAGTTTATGAATTATCAGGACGGGCAGGAGCAACATCCTACATTAGCATATAACTACAGAGATTATGGTATCGGAACGCAGATTTTAAAGAATCTGGGAATTAATAAGTTTAAAGTAATCACTCAAAATCCTAATATCAAACCTCAGGTGGGAGGATATGATGTAGAAGTGACTGAGCTGGTACAACTATAACAAATATTAATCGACAGTTTTCGAACTGATTGATATAATAAAAAAGGTTTAGGATTTTTCTAAACCTTTTTTTATTTTTAAACCTATGACCGAGTCTTTAAAGAAACATATCAGAGAGTATATTGATATCTCAGACGAAAAGCTGGAGAAATATTGTAATGCCTTTACGCTACAGGAAGTAAAAAAGAAAGAATTTCTCTTAAAAGAAGGCAGTATTTGTACTTATGAGGGATTTGTAACGAAAGGTTGTTTTAAAGTTTTTCATACCGACCGCAATGCTGATGAACAGATATTATACTTCGGAATTGAAAACTGGTGGATTTCTGATATTGACAGTTTCATTAATAACATTCCTTCAAAGCTCAATATCCAGGCTCTTGAGGACAGCGAAATTCTTATTATTAAAAAAGCCGATAAAGAAAAACTCTATTCCGAAATGCCGGAAATAGAACGGTTGATGAGGCTCAAATTTCAAATGTCTATTATTGCATTACAGCGCAGGATCATTGATAACTTAAGTAAATCTTCCGAGGAACGTTATATCGAATTTTTACAGAAATACCCTAATACAGTGCATCGTCTTACCAATATTCAGATTGCGGCCTATCTGGGAGTAACTCCTGAATCTTTGAGCAGAGTTCGAAGGAAAATTGTGGGTAAAGACTCATAGGGTGATACAAAAAGTCACAGCAGTATAGAAAACTTCTGTGACTTTTTATGGAATATGAAAGTATTTTTAATCCTTCAATGAGATTTCGTCAAAATTACGAAAGCCGTTCAGGAAATCTTTTACTGTCATTCTTTTTTTACCTTCTAATTGAAGTTCCTGCGGGAAATAAGTTCCGTCTTCAGTGTAAATTTTAAATTCATTTTTAGAAATGCTTAATGTTCCGGCAGGTTGCCCATGCGGGGTCAGATCAAATGTACCTCCGAATATTTTCAGTCCTTTTTCCTCATCACCTATTTTTAAAGTGGTAAATGCTGCAGGGTAAGGAGACATTCCGAGAATAAACTGATGAACTGTTTTAGAGGAAGCATTCCAATTGATTCGGGTATCTTCTTTGAATATCTTATATGCATTTTTAGGATGTTCAACTTGTGGCTGAGGTTTTTCCTCAATAGCATCTTCTGCCAATCCATCCAGTGTTTTAACGACTAATTCAGCTCCTATTTCCATCAGTCTGTCATGAAGGCTTCCGGCATTTTCATTAGGTGAAATTTCAAGCTCTGCCTGTAGTAAAATATTTCCCTCATCAATTTTTTCATTGATAAAAAAGGTAGTTGCACCCGTTTTTTCTTCACCGTTGATCACTGCATAGTTGATGGGAGCAGCACCTCTGTAATCCGGTAATAAAGAAGCATGAAGATTGAAAGTTCCCATTTTAGGCATTTCAAAAAGGATTTTAGGCATCATTCTGAATGCGACCACTACAAAAACATCGGCATCCAGCTTTCGAAGTTGTTCCAGAAACTCGGGGTTTCTTAATTTCTCCGGCTGAAAAACAGGGATATTATTTTCCGCAGCGTATACTTTTACCGGTGATTGATTAATCTTTTGCCCACGTCCGCTTGCTTTGTCGGCAACGGTTACCACACCTACCACGTGATGGTGAGATTGATGAATAGCCTCCAGAGAGGTTTTTGCAAACTCAGGAGTACCTAAAAAAACGACTTTCAATGATTTCATAACACAAAGATAAGTTTTTACTTAAAAATGAGAAATGGGAAAGGGCTCCGTTACTATAGAGTTCTGAGTTTTTAGAGTATGTTGATGGGATTTTTTATACGACTAATTATACACAAAATCCTAATGATTCAGTGCATAGGTTCTGAAGTTTAGCATTTTCACCTTTCCTGAATCAAGCAAAAAGATAAGATTTTCTAAGATGTTTTCTTTGGAATGATAGCTTAATTGTATGGAAAGTTCTTCAATAGTAGAAGCTTTTTTAGCTAATAGGTTAATGATCTGCTGT
Source organism: Chryseobacterium sp. UNC8MFCol (assembly GCF_000482305.1). Classification (NCBI taxonomy): domain Bacteria; kingdom Pseudomonadati; phylum Bacteroidota; class Flavobacteriia; order Flavobacteriales; family Weeksellaceae; genus Chryseobacterium; species Chryseobacterium sp. UNC8MFCol. The sequence goes on along the minus strand of NZ_AXUZ01000017.1, from coordinate 63,429 downwards.
GAAATATTTTTACCGAAGATGGACTGTTTATTTTTTTCACAAACAGAGCATTGACCACAATTTTTTGAATTCTTCTCACCAAAATAAGCAAGGATAAGTTTCATTTTGCAGTAATCATTATTTTCTACATAAAACTTCATCTCTTCCCATTTCTGGATTTTATTTTTCTGGATATGTTCAAAGAGTTTCCAGTACGCATTCTGAATGGCCCTCTCATCCCTTGGTTTTAAAAACTTTATACTAGACAGGGCTCCGTCAATATATTCAAGATAATTCTTCTGTTGAAGTTCTTTCAAACGTTCTTTAATCAATTGTGGGCTTACTCCGATTTTATTGCTGACCTGCTGCTCACTGAACATTACTTTATGAGTCGTAATTCCGGACACTGAACGGAGTAGAAGCTCGATAAAATAGGCATCTTTTTGAGGTAACTGATCAATCTCATCAGATTTAATGAAAAGTTCAAGAGAAGATAAACTCTTGTTGTCATTGTGATAGATAATCTCCTGATTGTGCAGGAAATTAAGGACATTATTAATTTTCGCTTTAGACAATCTGGTGAAGTTTTGTATTCCGGAGATATTCAGCTGGAATGTTTTCTCCGGCAGTTCAAATTCGGCAACCTGAAAAATAGAGTAGAGGTAACTGATGATCTTTAAAAATTCAGCTTTATTGGGAATTTGATTTTTTAAAATTTCATCAAAATTCAAAAGTTCCTGTTTGTTCCAGAGCATAAAAGCAAAGCTGTCTTTACCGTCTCTTCCGGCTCTCCCGATTTCCTGGTAATAATTTTCAATAGATGCGGCAGGAGAGTAGTGGAGTACAAAGCGTACATTGTCTTTATCGATTCCCATTCCAAAGGCATTCGTGGAAATCAAGACGTGATTATCACTTTTATTCCAGGTTGTTTGTCTTATATTTTTTTCTTTGGCTGTTAAGCCGGCATGAAAGTAATCTACGTTTTTTAGCTGATTTTTCTTTAAAAATTCATCCAGTAATTCTGCTTCCTTTCTGGTTCTTACATAAACAATCCCTGAGTCGTTATTGTATTTTAGAATATCCAGTACCCGTTGAAATTTGTCAGAAACCTCTTCGGTGAAGATTCTGATATTATCTCTTTTAAAACTTTTTTGAAAGACGGAAGGATTTCTGAGTTCCAGTTTATTTTTGATTTCATCCAACACTTTTGTGGTAGCTGTAGCGGTAAGGGCCAGGCATGGAATTTCAGGGTTATTGCTTCTAAAGCCTTTAATATTCTGATAACTCGGACGGAAATCCTGTCCCCATTCTGAGATACAGTGAGCTTCATCAACTGCAATAAAGGAAAGTTCAATTTCTTCAATGTTTTGCAAAAATTGAGTATTCGTCAGTCTTTCGGGGGATACATATAGTAATTTTGTAAGTCCTTCTTTACATCGGTCGTAAATAGTTTCCGCATCATATTCATCCAGTTCGGAAGATAAGTATTCTGCTTCTATGCCACGGAATTTAAGTTGGTTTACCTGATCTTTCATCAAAGCAAGCAAAGGTGAAATGACAAGGCAGGTTCCTTCTTTTAATAACGCAGGAAGCTGGTAGCATAATGATTTTCCGGCGCCCGTAGGGAGCAGAACCAGGGTATCTTTTTCATTAATAACGGAATTGATAATTTCTTCCTGAGAATCTCTGAAGCCGGTGTAGCCCCAAAAATACTTAAGAGTATCATATTTTAGCTTTTGAAAATCCTGCGGCGAAATCATGATGTAAAAGTAAGGAAAGTATTAAAACAAAAAAAGCCACGCGGTGCGTGACTTTGATATAATAAATAATAAGTTTACTATTTAGCTTCGAAGTATACTCTTCTGTTTGCTCTGTTTTTCCATTCAGGGCATTTTGTTGCTGGTTCACACTCAGGGTATTTAAGGTCTTTTTCACCTTTACCTACTGATTGTAATTTACCAGACTGAACACCATTTTTAATCAGGTAGTTCTTAACGTTGTTTGCTCTTCTTTCTGATAATTTCTGGTTGTAAGCATCAGTACCTCTTGTATCAGTAGCTCCGATTACTTTATAACCTCCGTTTGAAGAATTGATATAGTTTACAGCGTTATTCAGAATAGGAGTATTTGAAGGTAAAATTCTGTCAGAATTTAAATCAAATTCGATTCCTTCCAGTTTAGTTTCTGTTTCTATTACAGGTCCAGCGGTATTAGGGCAACCGTTGTTTTCAACAGGTCCCGGAACCGTTACGCACTTATCGTAAAGGTCAATAACACCGTCTAAGTCTGTGTCTAGAGCAACTCCGGCACCATCCACTCTTGCTCCGGCAGGAGTGTCGAGTTGTCTGTCCCAATCGTCGCATACTCCATCGTTATCAGCATCTCCTTTTTTACATACTTCGATATCCTGGTTTTTGTTAGCCAATACATCAAGTTTGTAATAGATTTCCTGAAGTGGATCATGCCACATTAAGTGAGATTCGTGTTTTCCTAATTTCAAAGAAAGACCTAAAGTAGCGTTGAAGAAGTTGTCTGATACCTGTGAAGAACGTCTGTTAACTTCGCTGTATGGATCTCCACCTCCGTCAAAGGTATCATCACCTGTTATTACATACATTAATCTACCTTCGATGTCGATTCTTCTGTTAACTTTGAACTTTAAACCGGCACCAGCCTGAGCAAAGAAAGATCCAAGCTTGAATGGTTTAACTTCCGTCATCAGCTGTTGTCCTTTGCTGTCTTTCTGGTATGCTCTGTAAGCGATAGTACCAACACCACCATACCCATGAAGTGCCCATCTGTAAGGAGAGTGGTTGTCAACTCTTCTCAATAAATTAGAGAAGTTGATATCTCCTAAGATAGAGATCGCATCATACTGAGTTCTACCGGCTACAGCTTTTGCATCAGGAGCAGCATCTTTAGTATTGAACCATCCTTGTCTGGTTTCACCTCTGTCGTATTGTAAATTGATACCAAAAGCATGGGTGATTGCTTTGTCAATACTTACATAAGCAGAATATCCAAAAAGGTTTTTACCGTTACCATTTTTGATTGATGTCAAATCAGCCGATTGCATTAGCGGAACACCAGCTCCTACTGAGATAGACCAGTCGTTAAATCTTTTTGCTTGGTTGTTAAATGGGGATACATTTGCAGAACCTGAAGAAAATGTATTAGGATATTTTCCGTCTGTGGCTGCAGTTGAGTCTTGTGCAAAACTGGCGACAGGGATTGCCAAAGCCAGTGAAGCAATTGCTAAACTTAATTTCATCGTGTATTATTATAATGATTTTTTTGAAAAGTACAAAGTGGCTAAAAGCCACTTTGTTATATTATTTAGTCGGACAACCGTTATTCTCAACAGGTCCCGGTACAGTAACGCACTTATCGTAAAGATCGATAACGCCATCAAGATCCATGTCTAATGCAACTCCGGCACCATCCACTCTTGCCCCGGCAGGAGTGTCAAGCTGTCTGTCCCAGTCGTCACATACACCGTCATTATCCTTATCTCCTTTTTCACAAACTACAAAGTCTGTAGAAGCATTTTCTAAGACATTTGTTCTGTAGTAAGCTTCCTGAAGAGGATCATGCCATGCCAGATGAGTTTCCTGCTTTCCTATTTTGAAAGAAGCACCTAAAGTAACTGTCCAGGCATTATAAGATCTCTTATTGTTAAGAATCGTGTATCTGTATCCTGATTCTACAGGAGCTGCAGGATCATAACTTGAATTGTTGTAACCGCTTCCGTCAAATGATTGTTCACCACTGATAAGATACATGGTTCTGGCTTCAATGTCAATAAGTTTAGACACGTTATATTTTAAACCTAAACCAAACTGATAGAATATAGATCCGAAATCAAGATCTTTTTTAACGAATGAAGGTACCCTTTTAGGATTGTCACTCCATCTGTTTCTGTCATTATCATGCAGAGACGTTCTATAACCCATAAGTCCCAGTCCTCCATAACCATGGAATGCCCATCGGTAAGGAGAATGATTATCTACTCTTCTTAGCAGATTGGAGAAGTTGATGTCCCCTAATAGGGAAACCTGATCAAACTGTGTTGTAGCAGTTGCTACACCTGCCATTTGTCCTGGAACACCTGGCAGCTGACCTGTTTGTTTGGTTTCTCCTCTTGTGTACATTATACTTGCACCAAATGTATGTGAGATTTGTTTGTCAATACTTACATACGCACTGTATCCCCAGTTGACTTTATCCTTGTTGATGGATGTTAAAGCAGAATGAACCATAAATGCTGCACCGCCTCCTACGGAAACGGACCAATCTCTAAAGCGTCTGGCTTTGTTGTCAAAAGGTTGTACATTAGCTGAACCCGAAGAAAAGGTATTAGGGTACTCAGTTGAAGAGTTTACTGTGGTACTGCTGTTTTGAGCTTGTGCATAAGCTGCGATAGGCAGTGTGGCCAATAATAATAAACCTAATTTCATACAATATGTTTTATGTTTTAAATAAAATCTTTTAATAATATTCTAGAAAACTCCCTTTCAAAAAGATGTTTTTTATGAGGGATTTCTAATCTTTCTGATTTAAAATTCAATTCATTATACGTAATGATGTCAATGTCTATTATTCTGTCAGCATAGCCTCCGGAAGCCTTTGAATCATTAATTCTTCCCATTTCAACTTCAATTCCCTTTAAACAGTCAAGCAGTTGAATTGGTGTATAATGCGTGAATATTATTGTTGCAATATTACAAAAAATATTGGAACTAGCAAATTCTACAGGATCTGATATTAAAAATTCGCTTATTTGTGAAATGTTATTTCCCGCCTCTTCTATTTTGCGTAATGCAAGCTCTATATTTTTTTTTTGATCTCCGAGATTACTTCCTAGTAACAAAACTACCTTTTGCTGCGACATATTAGAAAATTGATTGATTTTATGAGAAGTTTCTTTAAAAATGTTTTGGCAAATATAGTCGCAATTGTGATACTTTGCGCTTTATTTTTCATCTTTTTCATTATGCTGCTTGTGTTTAGTTCTATGGGAAGTGATAAGTCGGTAGTGGTGAAAAAGAATTCGGTTCTTACGATTAATTTAAAAACAAATATTATAGATAGTCCTACAGAAGAAGAAATGGGACTGTTTGGAATCGGAACTCAAAACAAGAGTGTTCTTTTATATGATGTGTTGGAAGCTATCAATAAAGCTAAAACTGATGATAATATTAAAGGGATAAGTATTGAGGCTGATGACTTAAATGCTGGATTGACGCAGATTGATGATATCAGAAACGCCATTGAAGATTTTAAAAAGAGCGGAAAATTTGTGTATGCCTACGGAAATGGAGTTTCGCAATCCGCTTATTATTTAGGATCGGTAGCTGATCAGTATTATCTTAATCCTGCAGGCGGGATAGAGCTTAAGGGGCTTTCTACTGAAGTTGCCTTCTTTAAAGATTTTGCGGATAAATATGGAATCGGTATTGAAGTTATCCGTCACGGGAAATTTAAAGCTGCCGTTGAACCCTTTTTAAGAAATGATATTTCTCCTGAAAACAAAGAACAGCTGAGTGTCCTTTTAAATGACCTTTGGAAAAATACATCCACTAAAATGGCTGCTTCGAGAAAGATGGACACCCTTCAGTTTAAAACAGTCGTTGATAGTTTATATGGGATGATTCCGGAACTTGGGCTGAAATATAAACTGGCAGATAAACTTATTCAGAAAACAGAATATGAAGATCTGATTAAGGCAAAATTAAATATCAAAGATAAAGAGAAACTGAGCAAGATATCATTGGCCAGCTATATCAATTCTTATGCGGATGAAGATAGTTCAGGCGAGAAAGTGGCAATATTATATGCTTCAGGATCTATTAATAACGGAGATAATTATAATGACATCCATTCTGAAAAATATGTAAAATATATTAAAAAGCTTCAGGAAGATGATAAAGTGAAAGCGGTCGTTTTCAGAATCAACTCTCCGGGAGGAAGTGCCAATGCTTCAGATGAAATTCTTTTTGAACTGCAACAGCTGAAAAAGAAAAAACCTTTGGTTGTATCTTTTGGTGATTACGCAGCATCAGGAGGTTATTATGTGGCGATGGCTGCAGATAAGATCTATTCAGAACCTAACACCCTTACGGGATCTATCGGAGTTTTCGGAGTAATGCCTTATTATAAAGATATTGCCAGTAAAAACGGAATCCGCGCGGATATTGTTGCTACAAATGCCAACTCTATGTACTATTCCGGTTTAAATGGGGTTACACCTTACGGAGTAAATATGATGACAAGAAGTGTTGAAGGTACGTATAAAAGGTTTGTACATTTTGTAACGCAAAACAGAAAGCAGACTTTTGAGCAAATCGATAATGTTGGCGGAGGGAGAGTATGGAGCGGAATTCGTGCCAAGCAGATCGGTTTGGTAGATGAATTAGGAACTTTAAATGATGCCGTAAAATTTGCTGCACAAAAAGCAGGGTTAAAATCGTATCATGTAGATTCTTTCCCTAAGAAAATGTCTCCTGTAGAACAGCTCTTCAAAGATCTTAATGAGGAAGATGTATCGGCAAGAATTATCAAGAGTAAAATAGGTAAATCCAATTATGAGATCTTACAGCAGATCACAGACAAAAAATTACAGTCTGACATTAAAATGGAAATGCCTTACCAGATTAGGGTTAACTAACTAAATTATATTGTACACAAAAATCCCGGATCTGAATTTCAGACCCGGGATTTTATTTTTTTATACGTATCAGCTTTTCTTTGTTGCCATTCCGTAGATCCAGAGGACAATGAGTGATCCTCCTACAGCTAGCAGCATGCTTCTGAAGTCGAAACTTTCAACTGTTCCCCAACCAAGAAAACTTCCTATAAATCCTCCAACAAACGCTCCTATAATTCCCAGGATAATTGTCATAAGCCATCCGCCTCCCTGAGTACCCGGCATGATTAATTTTGCAATGGCTCCAGCGATAAGACCAAATAAGATCCAAGTTAAAATTCCCATAGTTTCAAATTTTTTAATTGTTAATATTTAAATGATTTGTTTAGTAAAATAAGGGAAAGTATGATTTTCATCATCTTTTCTTGAAGAATGAGTCTACAAATTCCGTACCATTAAAAAGTTGAAGATCCTGCATTTTTTCGCCTACGCCAATGTATTTTACCGGAATCTGAAACTGATCAGAGATCCCGATAACAACTCCTCCTTTAGCAGTTCCGTCAAGTTTTGTTACCGCTAATGCATTCACTTCCGTGGCTGCAGTAAACTGTTTTGCCTGCTCGAAAGCATTTTGCCCGGTTGAACCGTCTAAAACCAATAAAATCTCATGAGGCGCATCAGGAATAACCTTTTGCATTACCCTTTTGATTTTAGAAAGTTCGTTCATCAGGTTGATTTTGTTATGAAGTCTTCCTGCAGTATCAATGATCACCACATCAGCATTCTGGGCAACGGCACTTTGTACGGTGTCAAACGCTACAGAAGCTGGATCAGAACCCATTTCCTGTTTTACAATAGGAACGCCAACTCTTTCACTCCAGATTACCAGCTGATCAACTGCTGCTGCTCTGAAAGTATCGGCAGCACCCAAAACAACCTTTTTGCCTTCTGATTTAAACTGGTGAGCCAGTTTTCCGATAGTAGTTGTTTTACCGACACCATTTACGCCCACGACCATAATGACGTAAGGCTTTTTAGAAGTGTCAATATTTCCTGTTCCCGCATGCGGGTTTTCAAGCAGTAATCCTGAAATTTCTTCCCTAAGAATATGATCCAGTTCGTTTACGCCAACATATTTATCTCTGGCGACACGTTCTTCAATTCGTTGAATGATTTTGATGGTCGTAGAGGCGCCTACGTCGGATGCAATCAGGACCTCTTCAAGATCATCAAGTACCTCATCATCCACCTTGCTTTTACCGACTACGGCTTTCGTCATTTTTTCAAAGAAACCCTGACTGGATTTTTCCAACCCTTTGTCAAGTGTTTCTTTTTCTTCCTTTTTGAAAATATTTTTAAACCAACTCATTGTTTTAGTTTATTCTTATTTATTTTTAATCACTGCTGTGGCTTCCACCTCGATAAGAACGTCATCTCTGAAAAGCCTGCTTACTTCTATAAGGCTGCTTACAGGAGGGTTTTCAAGATTAATATACAAATCTCTCACTTTTCTGAAATCAGGAGTTTTGGATATATCTCTGATGAAAATTCCGAGTTTTATAATGTCCTTACCTGTACCACCGTATTCTTTCAGGATGTTTTCAATATTCATAAAAACCTGACGGCTCTGTTCTTCTACGGTATTTCCCGCCAGGTTGCCTTCCGGATCCAAAGGAACCTGCCCGGATAATAAAATCATTTGGGAACTGCCACAATCAATGCTTACTGATTGCGATAATCCTTTAATGTTGAAAACTTTTGGCGAACTTTTATATTCTACAGGGTTCATCGTTTTCTGACTGAATGAAAATAGAAAAGTTGCTGTGCAGAACAGAGCAAGAATCTTTTTCATATTTTACTGATTAATAATCTGGTGAACAAAGATAACAAAAAAACTACCCAAAATATGAGTAGTTTTTTATATTGTAAACAAAGTACTGATTATTTTTTCAAATAACCGTCAACTTCGTCAGCATTCATTACTTTTTCTTCGAAAATGTAAGCTCCTGATTTAGAAGACTTAACCATTTTCACCACTTTAGTCATTTTCTTAGACCCAGTTTGTAGGGTTGCTACTACTTTCTTTGCCATTGTAAATTATATTTATAAATTACTTGATTTCTTTGTGAAGGGTAGATCTCTTAAGAACAGGATTGTATTTTTTCAATTCCAATCTCTCTGTAGTGTTCTTTTTATTTTTTGTAGAAATGTATCTAGACATTCCCGGCATACCACTTTCTTTGTGCTCTGTACATTCAAGGATTACTTGAACTCTGTTTCCTTTTTTTGCCATGATTTATTAATTCTTTTTAATCAATCCGTTTCTAGTAGCTCTTTCAATAGCTTCTTCGATTCCAATCTTGTTAATCACTCTCAATCCATGAGCTGATACTTTCAGTGTTACGTGCTTATCTTGCTCCGGAAGGTAAAACTTCTTCTCTAATAAGTTAATTTCAAAACGACGCTTCGTTTTGTTATTAGCGTGAGAAACGTTGTTACCAACCATTGCACGCTTTCCTGTTATTTGGCAAATTCTTGACATATCTCGATGTTCTTATTTGTATAATATTTGAGAGTGCAAAATAACGAAGAATTTTTTAGATAGACAAATCTTTTGGAAAATATTTGCAAATAAGTAACTGATTAATAATATTGAATTTTTAAAATATCCGAATTATCGGGATCTCGCAGAAAATCAGGGCTGATATATTTCATACTGCCACTTTTTAGTCCGGCGAACTTAATATCCTATCTTTGTTTTTAATTAATCTAAATAAAAATAATTATGAGGAGAATTTATATTCTATTGTCGATGCTTCCTATTGCTGTAACGGCACAAAACTTTACTGAAGTACAAACAGGAATGACGAATTTCTATTATTCAGCAGCAGATATTGCTGATATGAATAATGATGGTACACAGGACATTGTGTTTAACGGAGCAATAGATTCAGATGGAGACGGGAATGTAGATCAGACGTTTAATGAAGTATATGTAAATAATGGCGGAGTATTGTCTCCCTATGCTGGTTTGAGCGCAGTTACCCATCTTGGAGATATCAAATTTATCGATTATAATAATGACGGATTAATGGATATTATTTCTACCGGTCTGAGCTATATGGATGTTGTTAATTACAAACAATACCGCTTCAGAAATACAGGCTCAGCTTTTGTAAAAGAGGAAGAGCTTCCCGGAAAAATTTACGGATCTATGGAGGTTTTTGATTTCAATCATGATGGAAAACCGGATTATGCAGTCAATGGGACACAATATGCTCATGGCGGTGGCTTCAGAAATACTCTGGATTTTTATCAAAATACTGGAGCAGGCTTCAACATGACTGAAAACTGGGTGGACGGAACCCAGAGCGGAAGCTTTAAAGTGGTTGATTTGAATAATGACCATCTTCTTGATTTGGTCGTTATCGGATCAGATATCGAAGGTTTTCCGGTGTCTAAAGTATATATGAATCAGGGAGGAACATTGGTTCCGACACAAGATCTGGATCCTGTTTCTGTTGGTAAAATTGATTTCGCTGATTTCAATGCAGATGGTTTTCAGGATATTGTCGTGATAGGTAAAGATGAAAATGACAATGGCTATTTTGCTGTGCTGATGAATGACGGAACAGGTATTCTTACGGCTCAGCACATCAATATGCCCGAAGTTTCTGATGCTTCAGTAAGTGTGGGCGATTTGAATGACGACGGATATTATGATTTTATCGTATCCGGAAATGTAGATTATAATGCTTTTGTTAAAACGTATTTATATAATCCGTCTTCTCAACAATTTGCTGAAGAAACTGCTACCGGTTTGTATCATCTGGGAGGCCCTGGAGTATTGCAGTTGTTTGATTTTAATAATGATAACCATTTGGATGTTTTGTTGGGAGGATTTGATTGGACCCATTCGGATCTGCCGTCTTTGACAAAACTTTTTAAAAATACTTCTGCAAAGGTCAATATGAAACCAACCCCACCTACCAGCCTTAATCTTACAAAAACAGGCAACAGATTCAATTTTACATGGAGCGGAGCATCTGATGATAAGACACCCGTGAATGCACTGCGATATGAAATTAAAGTGGGATCTACCCAGGGAGGGCAGGATATTGCAAAATATGTGGTAACTACTCCTTCATGGTTCCTGGATCTTGATCCGGCTATTCAGAATGTTTTCTGGAGTGTACGATCAATTGATGCATCAAAAGCATATTCTGATCCTTCCGTGGCAGGTACATTGGGAACTGTTGAAGTTAAAACGATAAGAAATCAGGTGAGTATTTATCCTAATCCCACATCAGATAAAGTATTTATTAGGGGAGAAAAGGCATCGGAAGCTGAAATGTATGCAATGGACGGAAAGAAACTGAATATCATGTTAAAAGGAGATCAGTCTATCGACGTTTCTCACTTACCTAAAGGAGTATATCTATTAAAACTGAAGATAAAAAACGAAATAACCACGAGGAAACTTACGATTAAGTAATTGAATCAATTCTATCTTCTATCAATGAGAAAAGCCAGACGTCCAGCTGGCTTTTCTTTTTTTTATTTTCTTATTTGCTTAGGAATATGTCTAATAAATAAAAAACTCCGTCATCTGCTCAACCGCCGGGAGTCTATTTAATCTCCCTAAGATTTTGCAAATGACGCAGGTTATATTGGATGTATAAATATATTGTGATCTTACTATGCTTTCTTTGTCTTGGCCTGAAACCATTTAATTAAATAATAAAACAATAAAAACCCTAAAGCAAATATTGAAAATCGGGATAAAATATCTCCCGCTCTCGAGTAGAAAGTCAGGGTATCGTAAAGATTAACTTTTGCAAATAAGGCGGTCTGGTCACCATAGAAGGTATCGGCTTCCACTTCACCTTTTGCATTGATGTGTGCGGAAATTCCACTGTTGGCGGCACGGGCGATCTCTCTTCGTGTTTCAATGGCTCTTAATCTTGCATAGGATAAAAGTTGCTTGTGTCCTTCCGTTACGCCCCACCATGAATCATTGGTTACAATACCGAGAAAGTTGGCGCCTTTTTTTACATAATCCGTGACAAATTCGCCATAAATGCTTTCATAACAGATAATCGGAGCAATCTTTCCTTTATTGTAAGGATTGGAAAAAGCCACTCTTTCTTTGTCTGTACTTAAAGAAGCAACCGTACCGCCCAGATTTAGCATGGCATCACCTAGCAAAGGCTTTAAAACACTCATGTAAGGGAAGATCTCAACTCCGGGAACCAGTTTTCCTTTATGATAAACCTGTACCTTCTGATTCGGTGCCACCTGAATGGCCGTATTATAACTGGCTACCCAAACTCCCTGATTGATCTGGTAAGCTTCTTTAGGCATTGCTGAAGGATTAAAATATAAGTGATGTGATGAAATTCCCGTTGTAAATACAGATCCAGGATGTCTGGCTAGAAAATCTTTGAGATTGTTCAATAATAAGCTTTTTTCAAAAGCTGTTTCAGAGATAGAACCTCTTCCGGGAAGTGCTGTTTCGGGAGCAAGATAATAATCGATTTTACCGGTTGAATTCTTTTCAGCCAGTGCCAAAAGATCATTTTCAATAGTGAGACTGTCTTTGGAATATTTTTCAGCATAAGGATCAAGGTCAGGCTGTAACATCAGTACATTGACCTGCCCTGACGGTTTTTCGTCAAAATTATTGTATTTGATCACTGAAATAACCATAGGAATGGCAATTAAAGCAAGGACAATAGATGAATTTCTGATCAGGTCTTTTCTTTTTCTCCCGGCTTCAAAAGTTCTGACTGTATAAAATATTAAAACATTGATCAATAAAATCCAGAAACTTCCGCCGGTTGCGCCCAGAGTATCATACCATTGAATCAGCTTAGGGTATTCTGAAAACGCATTTCCTAAATTAAGCCATGGCCATGTCAGCTCCCATCCGAGGTGAAATTTTTCAAAACTCATCCAGATCGCTACGAAAAAAGCCAATCCCCAATAGGTTCCCTGTGCATTTTTATACCAATGATAACATTGGAAAACCAGAGAATATAAAAGAGAATTAACCAGTACCGGAAATACCACGGCCATCATAGAATGGCTGCCATCCGGATTTTTTGAGCCATACAACCAGCCTGTAGTTACGATATTCCAGATCACAAAGCACAAGTAAGAAAGTCCGAAAACCATCCAGCTTTTCCTTTTATAATCTGAAAATTTTGAGATTCCGTGTTCCATCATCAGAAGGGGAACAAGGGCAAAAAATATAAAAAACGGAACTCCATAAGTTGGCCATGAAACCGACAGCAGCATTGCTGAAATAAGTGTAAGTAATACGTATTTCATTAAATTATTTTAATATACAAATTTAATGTTTTTGAAATGAATATCTTAGCACCTGATGGGAAAGAAATTTTATAAAATTATCATTATCCCCTATACTTTATTTTTGCTGTATCTTATGTTTTTAGGAATGGGCAGATTCCGGTATGAAGATCATTTGATTACTATAGAGCCGGTTTTTTCAACCATAAAATTTATCCGGGGGACCAGTGATTGGAAAAACATGGTCACTATTGTTTTGGGAAATGTGGTGATGTTTATTCCTTTTGGGTTTCTGGGCTGGTTTTTCCCCCGATTGCAACAAGTAACACCACTGATTTTTACATTTATATCAGCAATTGTGATTGTGGAAGCGCTTCAGTATTTTACCCGAATGAGAATATTTGAAGTCGATGATATTATCCTGAATACTTTTGGTGCATACGCAGGATGGTTGCTTTACAGAAAAATTGAAAAAAGATTTAGTTATTGAGTTCCTTAGCGCGTTTTTCGGCGTTCAGAATCCCTTGTTGTAAAATCCCTTTAAAATTACTGTCTTCAAATGTTTTTAAGGCCGCTTCAGTAGTACCTCCTTTGGATGCTACATCTTTAATCAGTTCTTCAAGATTTTTTTCAGAATTGTTGATCAGGTGGTAAGCACCCAGCATGGTTTGCTTTACAAAAAGTTGAGACAGGTTTTCCTCAATGCCCATTTCAATTCCTGCTTTAATCATGGCATCAACGATATAGTAGAAGTAGGCCGGCCCGCTTCCTGACAGCGCAGTAACGCCATCCAGAAGTTCTTCATTTTCCAGATAAACAGACCTTCCTGTGCTATTCAGTAATCTCTCAATATTGATGAGCTGACTAAAGGAAATGCCTTCTGCAGCTGTGTATCCTGTGATTCCCATTCCAAGAAGAGTAGGAGAGTTGGGCATTGCTCTTACCACAAGAGGATGATTCAGTAATGTTTGAATTTTACCGATATTAATCCCTGCCATGATAGATAAAACCATCTGATTATCTTTTAAAGTAAACTGAATATTTTGGGCAACCGTTTGAAAATCCTGTGGCTTTACCGCAATAATGATCAGGTCGGCATCGATGTCTTTTACTTCTTCAAAAGTGGAAATTTTAGATTTGGGAAATTCTTCAGCTATTTTTGATTTTTTTTCCTCATTTCTGATAATCAGATGTAAATGTTCAGGTTTGATCAGTTCATATTTCAAAAATGATTTTGAAAAAGAAAGTCCCATATTTCCGGCTCCCAGGATCGCTATTTTCATATTGTGCTTCTATTTTCAGCTAAAATAAGAATTTATACAAATACTATAGTAATTAGAGAAGAATGGATTTGTTGTGGTTTGGCATAAAAAACATTTTATAAATTTTGTTCGAAGCCTGAAAATTTTGATAAGAGGTTCTATAGATTACCACTATTAAACGGATTATTTCATTCGTGCATTAGTGGTAATTCTAAAAAATAAAAGAGGCTGAGTCATTATTGATTCAGCCCTGTCTATTTAAATAATATTCACTTCCCGCTCAAGCTCTATTCCGAATTTCTCCTTCACAGAATTGATGATGTCGGTGGAGAAATCAAAAATTTCCTGTCCGGTTGCTTTTCCTGTCGCATTGACAATGACCAGGGATTGAAGTTTGTGAGAAGCAACGTTCCCAATTTGCTTACCTTTCCATCCACATTGCTCAATCAGCCATCCGGCCGGGACTTTTACCATATTTCCGTTTGGATAGCCCTGGATATTTTCAAATTTTTGTCGTAAGCTTTCAAATTGAGCCAGAGGAATCGTCGGGTTTTTAAAAAAACTTCCGGCATTTCCGATTTGTTTGGGATCCGGCAGTTTGCTCTGTCTGATATTGATGACAGCTCTGGAAACATCCTGAATAGTGGGGTTCTGAATATTTAAATGTTCCAGTTCGGATTTGATGGCCCCATATTCTGTTTTGATATGGTGATCTTTTTGAGTCAGTTTAAAAGAGACTTCCAGGATAACGTATTTCCCTCTTCCTTCCTGTTTGAAAATGGAATCTCTGTAGCCGAATTTACATTCTTCCAGGTTGAATGTTCTGATTTCAAGATTCTCTACATCCAAGACCTTACAGCTGACAAAAGTATCTTTAATCTCAGTCCCGTAAGCACCTATGTTCTGCATGGGTGAAGTACCTACATTTCCCGGTATCAAAGAAAGGTTTTCCAGTCCGCCAAAGTTTTTCTGCAAACAGTACATCACAAATTCATGCCAGTTTTCTCCCGCTTTTGCGGTCACGAGAACCTCATTTTCATTAATGATCTCTTCGGATATTCCTTTTAGGTTGATTTTAACAGCCAGGCCATTAAAATTTTTTGTCAAAAGGATATTACTTCCGCCGCCTAAAAACAAAATGGGTAAACATTGGTCTTTTGAAAACGTAAGTGCATCTTTTAGTTCTTCAATACTTTTTACTTCTGTAAAATATTGAGTGTTGGCATCAACACCAAAAGTATTATAAGATTGTAAGGAAAAATTTTCTTGCATGTTTATTGGTATTCTTTGGGAAGAATGTTGTCTAATTGTTCTTTAAACTGTTGAAGTTGTTTATAATGTTCAGTATCTGCAAAAGAATTAACGTAGATATGAGCTTTTTTAGGAGTACGGATCTGGAAGGTTTCATCAATTCCGTCTACCGACTGCTGACTTGGCGAACTTTTGATATCATCCAGATCTTTAACGTTAATGGACGATATAAGTCGCTTCCAGGTATCATTGCTGATAGCCGAAACCCATTGCTGGTGAGTATGATTGATGGTGGCTCCTTTTTCAGCAAAAACAGAATCTTTTGTGACTTTTATAATGGTGTATTCTCCTAAAGTTCCGCCAATATGAGATATACTGATCGAATGTATCTCATCCGAATTCTTGGAAGCGGCAGGTGGCCTCTGCGGTTTGGTGTCACAAGAAAACAATGCCGACAGCAAAAAGATCGAAAACAGGATTTTCAGATGGAGATTTTTTGTTGTCGGCATGCTGTATAATTTAAAGGCTAAATTCTTCTCTGTACTTTTTTAAAGCTTCTTTCAGAATTTCAGCACTTCTTTTTAAGTCTTCTTCTTTTAAAACGTAAGCAATTCTTACCTGTTTTTTTCCTAATTCAGGATCACTGTAGAATCCTCCTGCAGGAGCAACCATAATGGTTTCGTTATTCAACGAATATTTCTCAAGTAACCATTGTGCGAACTTTTCTGTGTCGTCAACCGGAAGCTCGGCAACGCAATAGAAAGCACCTCTCGGCTTAGGACAGATTACTCCCGGAATAGCATTCAGAAGATCTACCAATACATTTCTTCTGTGAGTATATTCTTCTCTTACAGCTCTGATGTACGGGCCATCATTCTGGTGAGCTGCTGTTGCTGCAATTTGTCCCAGAAGAACCGGACTTAGTCTTGCCTGAGCAAAAAGCATTGCTGCATTACGGATTTTGCTTGAACGGGTTACCATACATCCGATCCTTACACCACACATAGAATAACGCTTGGATTCAGAGTCGATAATGATACAGTTTTCTGCTAATTCAGGGAAGTCAAGCATAGATACCTGCTGTTTTCCGTCATATACATATTCTCTGTATACTTCGTCAGAAATGATGACGATATCATATTTTAAAGCAATTTCAGCAAGTTGCTGAAGTTCTTCACGGGTATACAGGTATCCTGTAGGGTTACCCGGATTACAGATGATGATTGCTCTTGTTTTTTCTGTAATTTTTTTCTCAAATTCTTCTACCGGCGGAAGGGCAAATCCTGTATCAATAGTAGAAGGTACTGCAACTACGTTCACATCGAATGTACTTGTGAAGCCATTATAGTTGGCATAATAAGGTTCAGGAATAATAACTTCATCCCCTTCGTCGCATAAGGTGGAAATAGCAAAATTAAGGGCTTCAGAACCTCCGTTCGTTACCATGAAGTTATCCGGTGTCAAATCTGAAAAACCTAGTGAATGGTAATATTCAGTAAGGGCCTTTCTATATTCGATATTGCCTTCAGAAAGTGCATATTCCAATACTTTTAAATCAATATTTTTTAAAGCGTTTAAAGCTGTTTCCGGAGTTTCAATATCAGGCTGCCCGATATTAAGGTGATATACTTTTATTCCTTTCTGTTTTGCTTGTAATGCAAAAGGAACCAGTTTTCTTACCGGCGATGGCGGCATGTGCAGTGCTCTGTTTGAAATATTCGGCATTGTTTAAAAATTTGTATGACAAAAATAGGATTTAATTTCTCAATAATAAAATTAAGAGCAGAAGAAGTGAATCTTATTTCCGGATTGCTTTTTACTCATTAAAAGTTGTTCTATTTTTTATAATTTATTATTAATATTTTTTCGTTAAATGTTGAATTTTTATTAATAATATTATTTTTATATTAATATTTTTATTAATTTTCAAAGCAAATATGAAAAATATGACAATAAATTTATTTTCTAGGGCATTGCCTGTGATTGGTTTCTTCTCTGCATCTTTTATGATGGCTCAAAATTTTCAAACGATGCCTGTACAGTCAGGGTATACGGAAGATGTAATTGCCAACGGAATAGGTGCTGCCAATGCATCTACGACCTTGGATGTTGACGGAGTTTCTTACAATTTTGTAGCAAGAGATTTTCAGCTTACTGCTACCAGTGTTCCTCTTACTTATGGTATTCCGACTGACGGTATTATTAATTCTGCTGTGGCTTCAACGCCCGGCTTAACCTTTCAGCTTGGAGATTTAAGTGGAAGCAATTCACTGCGAATCAGTAGTAGTAACACAGGTAGTAATACGGGTACCATTACTTTTACAAACCCTGTAGCAGCCTTTAAATTATATATGCTTTCAACGAGTGGAAGTGGGGCTTCTACAGTCAATATAACAGTAAACTTTACGGATAATACCTCTCAGGCTTTTACAGGGCAAAGTGTTCCGGATTGGTATGATGGCAATAATTACGCTATCCGTGGAATAGGAAGGATTCTCAGGAATACAAACAGCTTGGAGGCCAGTACAACGAATCCAAGATTATATCAAACAGTTTTAAATATTGATCCGGCTAATCAAAACAAACCTATTCAAAGTGTTACGATTACCAAAACAAACAGTAGCGGTGTTGCCAATATATTTGCATTTTCAGCGGATGCTTATAGTACTTGCGTTGCTCCGACATTAGCTTCGGTAGGAGCAATTACTGCCAATTCTGCTCTGATTTCGTGGACGGTTCCTGCGGGCACTCAGGCTGCGAGTCATGATATATATTATAGTACAAGTGCTACAACTCCACTAAGCAGTGCTGTGCCAAATTATCCCGGAGTTACCGGAACGTCATATACTATCGGAAATTTATCTCCAAGTACGAACTATTATTACTGGGTAAGAACAAACTGTAGTGGTGGAACAGGACAAAGCTCATGGTCATTTGTAGGGACATTTAAAACGTTGTGCGGAGCAATGATCCCGCCTTATACTAATGATTTTGCCAGCTTCCCGGGCTCATGCTGGGAGAATCTTACAGGAGGAACACCGGCTACGGGACCAACAGGAAATGGAAGCAGCTGGACTGCTGACGGGTTCCTCAACGTTGGTACTACCGGCTCAGCAAGAATAAATCTGTATTCAACCAATACGATAGGATGGCTAAAGACTGTTCCTTTTGATCTTTCTGCCGGCGGCTACAGAGCGAAATTTAATTTTGGAGTAACCACCTACTCCGGAACTGCGGCTTCAACAATGGGCTCTGATGATGTAATTCATTTCATGGTTTCCAATGATGGAGGTAGTACATGGGACATCCTGAAAACCTGGGGTACCAGCAATACGCCTTCCAATACTTCTAATGAATATACTTATGATTTAGTCAATAATATCGGGGCTAATACTGTATTTGCTTTTTACGGAACAGACGGAACGGTAGATGATACCCCGGATTATAACTTCTATGTTGATAATTTTATTGTCGAAAATGCACAGTTAAGTACTTCTGAAGTTAAAACAACGACACCTAAGATAAATATTCACCCAAATCCTTTTAAAGATATCTTATACCTTTCCGATACTAAGGATGTGAATAAAATAACTGTTGGAGACGCATTGGGTAGAGTAGTTAAAAGTATTGACGGTTTTACAAAGCAAATTGATTTAAACGAGCTTGGTACCGGATTATATTTTGTAACCCTTTACTTTAAAGATGGCTCCAAATCAACAGTAAAGGCCATTAAAAAATAGTATTGAAGATTAATAATTTCATAAGACAGCCAACTTAATGGCTGTCTTTTTTATAAAAATTAGAAAAGAATTGATTTAATACCTTATTTGATATTAAGTTGATGAAATTATTATACATTTGCGCCGAAAAAACAAAACCCATGAATAAATTAAAACTATTTTATTTAATTCCGTTATTGTGCTCATCATTTTCGCATGCACAGCGAATTGATAAGGAGACCATCAGTTTTCAATTGTTAAAAGAACCTGTTTTCGCTACAGATCTTGCCAACAGAAATTATACGATCACCGTAAAATCACCTTACAATATTACCAAGGATGATGTTATCAAACAATCCAAAGAAGATTACCAGAGACAGGTAGATAATTATCAGGCCAATGTGGAGTCTGCCAAGCTGGAGCATGCAGAAAGATTGAAGGATTATGATGCAGAAGTAAAAAAACTTCAGGAAAAATATAAACTGGAGTCTGCTGAATACAGTAAATTATCAGCGGTTGAAAAAATTGCAACAAACAATGGTGGTCCGGTATTGAGAATTCCCTCCAGACCTGTACTGAATATCCCGCCGGTGCCGGTTTACAGACAGCCTGATTTAAAAGAGGCATTGATCGTGGACAATAAAATCCTGGCTTCTCAAATGAATGTGATTGGTTTTTCAAAAGGAGGAAATTATCTGGACATTTCCATTGAAATGGAGAGAACAAATTTTCAGGATAACCAGGGGAAAACTTTTGCCAACCAGCCAACCAGAATTATCGGGAAACAAAATGGAGCTGTAAAGCTTGATAAAACTTATTTTTCCGATTTTACGGAAGTAGCGAGCGTGCCTACCAATGAGATCAACCTGAATGCTCAGGAAAAAAGTTTCTTACAGAGAACTATGGATCGTACACGGAATATTATTAATGATAATTTCGGATATCAGACCATTAATTCTATGGTGACATTGTCTACTGTAAAGAATAAAGGAGAATATGATGATCTGGAAAAAGCCTATATCTACGTTACAACCAACCTGAAAAAACTTCAGGCAAAACCTGATTATGCTCCCAATAAAGTGGCTATGGAAAATATGCAGAAAGGCATTGATATCTGGAAAAGTGCTTTGACAAAAGTAAATTACCAGGATAAAAAAGCGGCTTACAATCAAAAGATCGGTGAATACCTTTATTTTAATCTGATACGATTGAATATTGCCCTTGGAAATTATCAGGAAGCAGAAAAATATCTAAACGAATTACAGGAACATCTGGTTGATATCAAATTGTCCTACGATGCTAATCTTGAACTGAAGAGATTAGAAGAAAAAATTTACAATAACTAAGAATTTGAAAATAATATGATTAAACAAATTATTGCTTCCGCATTAATGACGGCTTCTGTATACTCATTTGCCCAGACCAAAGTAACTGAGGGTACAAAATTTACCGTAGATGCCAACCTTGAAACTGATGATAAACTAGTATTGGCCGATGATTACAGTTCTTATATGTTCAGTGCAATCAATATTGACGGGCTAATGAGAAATGTGTTTCCTCACAAGAAATTACTGATGAGAAAACTGGATCAGAACGGAAGTCTGGTTGACACTTACACTAAAGATTACGCTAACAAAACCAATGGAGTACTTCATAATTATTTAGGATCACAACAGATTGATGATGATAAGTTCGTAGCATTCACGGAAGAGTACTTTGGAAAAGAAAACAGAAAGGAAGTTTTCCAGCATGTTTTCAGTAAAAAAGACGGAACTTTTACGACAAAAAGTATCGCAAAGTACAGCATTGAATCTGCCAACAGATCCGGAACTACCTATGTTCTTTTCTCAGAAAATGGAAAATACGCGGCCATCTTTAATGACAGATTTGCAAATAAAAAAACAGAAAATATCAATGATGTTCTTGTCCTGGATCTCAGAACGCTTTCTCCCGTTTGGAACAAAGAAATTACCTTGAGTAGTGACTATGTGGAAAAATCTTTTGCACTGACCAATTCAGCAAAAATTGTCGTATTGCGTAAAGCTGCCGGCTGGAAAGAGTCTTATAAACTGGAATTACTTTCCAATACAGAAGATAAAGACCTTCCTTTTGATGATAAATACATTCCTGAAAAGCTATATGCGGTCAGTAAAAATGATAATGATTATCTGATCTCTTTCGGAAGAAAAAAAGCTGCAGTGACTATTGGTGCCAGCACATTTGGAACGGTGATGTTCTATGATATGAAGTCCGGGAAAGCAGTGATCAGCAATACCAATTTGGGAGGTGATAAAGATATGAACGATGTGAAAGTCATCAAAACCATCATCAAAGGAGAGGATATTCTAATGGCTGTTCAGCAGGAAACGGTAACGAGACCGATGCCTACAGCTATGAATCGTTTTCCGGATCCTGTATATAAACTGGAAGCGGGAATGCTGATGAAATTTAATAAAGAAGGTGATGTGACACAGTTTGTGGCAGCGGGAGCTTCTACGGGAAAAAGAATTCATGTGACAGAATCAGGAAATAACCTTTATATTTCTACATTTTATCCTAAAGGAGCATTTGGAAACACCGGCTTTTCTATGAAAGTTTTTGATTTTGCCACTTTGAAACCCCAGGAAGTAAATCTTACTTATAAAGGAGGAAATTTCTTTCAGAATTATGGGTTTGCAGACGGTAATATGATTCAGTATGTTCCTAACGTTAACAAAATGATGTTCTTACAAAAAAACGGTAAGGATGTTCAGATGTTTAGTGTATACAATTTTATAAAATAATTGTACTTTAGAAAAAAAAATCATGCAGATTCCAGCCGTATCCATAGAAGATTATATTTCAAAGATTCCTGAAGAAAGACAAGAGGCTTTTACAAAGCTTTTTAATACCATCAATCAGAATTTACCAAACGGTTTTGAAGAAAATCCCAGTTATGGAATGATAGGATGGGCGGTCCCGTTGAAAACCTATCCTGCCGGTTATCATTGTGCTGCCAATACCCCTTTGCCGTTTATCAATCTGGCTTCCCAGAAGAATTTTATTGCTTTATATCATATGGGGCTATATTCTACACCGGAGCTTCTGGACTGGTTTGTGGCTGAATATCCTAAACATTCAAAGAAAAAACTGGACATGGGGAAATCCTGTGTTCGTTTTAAAAAAGTGGAAGATATCCCTTTTGAATTAATCGGTGAATTGAGCAGAAAAATGACGGTAGAAGACTGGATCAGCATGTATGAATCTCAGTATAAAAAATAAAAAAATCCCTGGAATTTCTACAATTCCAGGGATTGTTATTTGCGGGAAGAGGGAAGTTGGAAACCTTTTTTGTATTATTGAGAAATACTAGCCTTTTGAGGAAAAATTTCGGGCTACACAAAGCAACAAATTAGGTCTTCATTTGATGCCCGGTTTTGAAAAAACTCCCTCGTCCTTCTCCGTTTTTTCCCACTACCTTAAAACTCGATATCCCAGATCCCTGCCCGGCGCTCAAGTTCTATTAATGCCGCAGCATTGTCTGCAAGAGCCTGGTAATAATCCTTTCTTACATCATTATAGGTACGTTGTGCATTCAGAACCTCCAGAATAGAGCTTTCTCCTCTTTTATAGCTGTAAATAATACCATCCAGGATACTTTTTGCTTCACTGAGCATTCCGTTGTGGAATTGTTTTACCTGCTTTTGAGTGGCCGTATATTGTTGGTAAGCCTGCATAACTTCAGCCCGTATTCCTTGTTCGATCTGTTGATATTCAACCTCAGCCTGCGAGTGAGCCATTTCAGCTATTTTCAATCCGGCATTTCTTCTGTTGGAAAATTTTAAAGGAATACTTACGCCTACTTTTACGGCATTTACTGTGGGAGAAGGAGCAATTTCGTTGGTGGCTTCCGTATGACGTTCTGCCCCGGCACTCAGTCCCAGGTCGATCACACGATTCGCTTTTTCAAGATTGATCTGGCTTTTGGCTACCTGTGTATTTTGTCTGGCCGCCAATAGATCTGCTCTTTCATTGAGTGCCTGAAGCATCAGGTCATCAATATTGAACTCTCTGTTGAAGGCGTTAAAATCTCCGTCTACATCTCTGCCTGTTGTTTTATGATCACTAATAAATACAGAAAGATTAGTTAATGCCTGTTGTTCAGCACTTTCAGCCTGATAGACGTCATTGAGCAGGGATGCCGCTTCTAATTTACTCTGCTTTGAAGTCACCAGCGATATAGTTCCTAATTGATAACGGATACTGTCGGATTTTGCCAACTGGAGCATATTTTTGTAAGAATCCTGCTGTACTTCAAGCAATGATTTTGATTTTAAAGCATCCACATATCCTAGGCTTGCATCGGCTCTCAGGTTTCTGAAAAAATCTTCTAATTGTATTTTACTAAGCTCTGATTGGTCTTTAGCAAGATTCACCCTTGCTTTCCTCTTACCACCCAGTTCCAGGGTCCATCCGACGGAAGTGCCATACACATACCCCATATTTTTATTCACCCCGTTGTTGGTTGTTTCCACTTCCAGCTGGGGATCCGGAAACATACCGGCCGTCCGGATGGCTGCTTCTGCCATGCTCACATTGTATTTCTGGGAGGCAAATCCGAGATTTTTCTTTCCAACCAGATTCAGGTATTCATCAAAACGCAAAAGCTCCTTTTCCTGTGCTTTTACCATTCCTGTAAGGCTCATTACCATGACAGTGGCGATGATAAAATGAATTTTACTCTTCATATATAATTGCTTCATGTGATTCCGGATTTTGTTTTTCATTGCGACGTTCTGCCATATAATAAATAGCCGGTAGCACGAAAAGGGTTAAAATAGTAGAGAACATCAGTCCGTAAACGATTACTGTAGCCAGAGGTCGTTGTACATCTGAACCGATTCCTGTTGCCAGAGATGCCGGGAATAGACCGATCACCGCAACAGTTGCCGTCATCAGTACCGGTCTGAAACGGTCATGAGCTCCTTTGATTACTGAATCTTTGAGGCCATAACCTTTCTTTCGCAGGTCATTGATATGGGAAATCATGATCACTCCATTCTGTATAGCAACCCCGAATAAAGCGATGAATCCTACTGCTGAAGATACATTCAGGGACATTCCACGGATATTGAGGGCAAGCATTCCCCCGAATAAAGCCAACGGAACAATCGACATCAGAACCAAAGCCTGCTTAAAGTCTCCGAATGCCCCGTACAATAACAGGAACATAACCGCCAATGCCAACGGAACAATAAATGCCAGCCTGGAATACGCTCTGTTCTGGTTTTCAAACTGACCACCCCATTTGATCTGATATTTTTCATGGTCGTAGGTAATATCCTTTTCAATCTGATCCTGAGCTTTTTTCAGGAAAGAAGAAAGGTCGGTACCGCGCAGGTTAAGCTTCACCGTGAGATGTCGTTTATTCATTTCACGGGTAATGGTGCTTTCCCCTGTGCTTAATTTTACTTCTGCCACCTGTGATAATGGAATTTTGGTTCCGGTAGCAGAGGTAAGCATCAGGTTTCCGATTTTATCGGGAGTATCACGGCTGTCTTCTGTGTATCGGCAGGAAATATCATAGACTTTATTTCCGATAAAAATTTGGGAAATAGCTTTTCCTCCGAGTGCCACTTCAATGAGATCGGCAACATCAGCTACGTTTAAGCCATACTGTGCGATTTTATCTCTGTCGGCAATGATCTGAAGTTGGGGCAGCGGAGGTTCCTGGTCAATAGCTAGATCGGCAGAACCCGGAATTTTATGCAATGTTGATAAAACATTTTCCGCAATTCTTCTGGTTTCTTTGAAATCATCGCCATATACCTTTACAACCAATTCACTATGCGCCCCTGAGATCTTATCCATTACCCCGTCGATCATCGGTTGTGAAAAACCTACAGTGAATCCAGGCATATCTTTATAGTCGGCAGCCAGCTCTTTGATCAGGTCTGCTTTTGTTTTTCCGGATGGCCATTGGTCGTAAGGTTTTATTCCTACGGAAACTTCAAAGTGGGAAGCGGTCCATGGGTCTGTTCCGTCATCATTACGTCCGGCCTGCACCATCATGTAGGTAATTTCCGAATGTTTTAAAGTTCTGGCCCGTAAGGTATCACTCATTTCTTTAGCTTTGGCAAGAGAAATTCCCGGTGGAAGCTGTACCTGCAGCCAGATAGAACCCTCATCCAGTTCGGGCAGGAAATCTTTTCCTACGGTGTAAGATAAAATTCCGGCAGATAATAGGACGATGCTTACAGGTAGAATGACTTTTCTGGGAGCCTTCATTATTTTTTCTACTCTTTTTCCATAGGCAGTACTTATTTTTTCCAGCCACTTATTATGATAGATCTTTTGTGGTTTTCGATAAATAACATACGCTATTCCCGGGATCAGGAGCAACGCCACGGCAAGGGCTCCGAATAAAGCATATCCTACAGTGAATGCCATGGGAGTAAATAATTTTTTCTCTACTCTTTCAAAAGCAAATAATGGAAGATACGCCGTGATGATGATAATGGTAGAAAAGAAAATAGGTTTGGCTACCTCAATCACTCTTTTGGTAATTGTTTTTTCTTCCAGAGCTTCTTCAGGGTTATCTTCTCTTTTTTTAAGGATGGTTTCCAGCATCACGATGGCACCGTCTACAATGATTCCAAAGTCGATCGCTCCAAGAGAAAGAAGGTTCGCGGGAATATTGGTAAAATGCATCAGGATAAATGCAAATAACAGCGACAAAGGAATGGTAATAGCCACTAGTAAAGCACCTCTCCAGCTTCCGAGGAAAACAATGAGGACAATAATAACCAGTACAATTCCTTCTGTCAGAGTATGAGAAACAGTGTGCAGGGTCGTATCCACAAGATCCGTTCTGTCCAGGAAAGGATGGATTTTTACTCCTGCCGGCAGGGTTTCATTATTCAATTCTTCGATTGCCTGATGAACACCTTCCAGTACCTGCGACGGGTTTTGGCCTCTCAGCAGGAGAACAATACCTTCCACGCTTTCGGAATAATTTCGTTTTCTGTCAGTATAGCCAAGAATTCCCTTTCTTTCAAGGTTCCCGTATTTTAAGGTTCCAACGTCATTCAGAAAGACAGGAACACCGTTTTCTGTTTTTATCACTATTTTCCCGAGATCGTTCAAATCTTTTACCAGACCTATTCCACGAATAACATACGCCAGATTTCCTCGGGGAAGCATACTTCCTCCGGCACTGACATTGTTTTTAGAAATCGTTTCGGTTACTTCAGATAATGAAAGCCCGTATTGTTCGAGTTTGTGAGGATCCAGTTCAACCTGAAACTGGGTGGTGATTCCTCCGAAGTTGGTGACATCTGCAATCCCTGACACCTGTTTGATGCGGGGAATAATAACGAATTTCTGCAAATCCGTCAGCTCGCGTAAACTGTGGTTGTTACTTTCAATAATATAACGATAGACTTCGCCGATAGGGGAGGTTAGCGGGTCAAGACCCGGTTGTGCACCATAAGGCAGTGTCACATCAGACAGCCTTTCCTGGATACGCTGCCTTGCCCAGTAGTCATCCACACCATCGTCGAAAACCATTGTAATAATAGAAAGCCCGAAAGTACTTTTACTTCGCATCACATGCATTCCCGGTAGCCCGTTTAATGAGCGTTCAAGCGGAATGGTGATTTGTTGTTCTACTTCTTCAGCCGCCAGTCCCGGAACCTGTGTTACAACCTGAGAGGTAACATCGGCAATGTCGGGATAGGCTTCCACTGATAATTTGGTCCAGGAATAATATCCGAAAAACCCCAGTAAGACGAAGAGGGCCAGCATCAGCCATCTCTTCTGTATAGAGATTGTAAGTAATTGCTTCATAATTCTTAATTTTTGTATAAAGTTTTAAAAGACGACATCTCTTACTGGCTTTATACCTTTAACTTCATTGACATTATTTTGCATCCAGCATATAAATTCCCCCTTCAGTCATGATGGTATCTCCCGGTTTCAATCCTGAGGTAATTCTTACTGTTTTCTGATCTGTTTCTCCGGTGGTGACGGAGCGTTTGGCAAATTGATTCTTACCGGTTTTTATCCATACATACTGTGAGCTGTCCTGCTGCATTAATGCGGTAACTGGAATCATGACCGTTCGGACGGGAGTTGTTGAAAAATTAACGGTAGCATACATTCCGGGTTTTAATTTTCTGTCCGGGTTATCGCACTCAATGAGGACTTTTATGCTTCGTGTATTCTCGTCTACGATTTCGTTGATATGATATACCTTCCCTGTAATGTTTCTGTCCGGATAGGCACTTACTTTTACCGATACATGGTCTCCTGTATTGACAAAGCGGATATCTTTTTCTTTAACATCCCCTGAAATCCATACTTTAGAAAGTTCAGCAATGATCATCACCGGATCAGCATCTCCTTTCAGATATTGACCGTTAACGATTTTGTTGGAAATAATCTCTCCATTGATCGGAGCCCTTACAATAAGAGGACTTCCGATGCCGCCTCCTTTGCTGTTGTAGACTTTTAAAGCGGAAGTAGCATTTGACAGGGAAGTTTTTTTATTTTTAAAATCCGTCTCCGCTTCATCCAGTTCTTTTTGTATTCCTACGCCGTGTTTGACAAGATCCTGCTGACGTTTATAATTTTTCTCTGCAAGCTGCACATCATTCAAAGCATCCGTGTAGTCTTTCTGGACCGCAAAATAATCGGAAGAAAGAATCTCAAATAGCGGACTGCCTGCAGATACATTTTGCCCCAACTGAATAAAAGATTTTGTAATTCTTCCTGAAAAAGGACTTGCAATCTCAGCATAATGATTGGGAATGGCCTGAATAGTTCCCGCAGAAACAACACCATCACTGTGTTCCTGCTCAGAAACGACTTCGGTTTTTATTTTTTTGAAAACAGGATTGTTTTCAGGAACGGTGACTTTATTCCCGTTCAGTTGCAAATCCCGATTCTGAGTGTCTTCACTTTTGGAATTTTTACAGGATGTAACAACTGCCAAAAGTATTACTGTTACTATTATTCTTCTCATATAAAATGTTTATAACAAGGAATTAAATTTTAGATTTTTATTTTCAAGCTTTTATTGTGTTTTTAGAATTTTTTAAACCCCTTTTATCGCCGCAAAGGTATTTTCAACGTTTCTGATAGTCCGTTAGAAAGTCTTTAGAAAGTTATTAGAAAACTATTAGAATCGCCTGTCAGAGCCATTGTCCAAATTTTTTAATGAACCATTGTTTCACAAACTGAGTGAGGATACAATAGCCTGTAAGAATTCCGATGAGGTAAGGAAAATAAGCTAAAGGCAACGGTTGCATTTTCAGATAGGAAGCTGCCGGGTAAAAGGAATCATTATTCCGATCAGCATAATCATACTGGTTAAAGCAACTACTGGAGCGGCAGCCCAACTTTGGATGAAAGGAATCTTTTTCGTTCTGATAATATGCACAATCAAGGTCTGAGATAATAATCCTTCCACAAACCAGCCCGTCTGAAATAAACTTTGGTTTTCGGGAGTGTTGGCTTTGAAAATAAAGAACATCACTGCAAAAGTCACGTAATCAAAAATGGAACTTAGCGGCCCGATGTACAGCATGAATTTTTTAATGCTACCGGCTTCCCATTTTTTTGGCTTTTCCAGAAAATCTTTATCCATCGTATCCCAAGGAATAGAAGATTGGGATACATCGTACAGTAAATTCTGGGTTAAAATCTGTAACGGCAGCATTGGTAAAAACGGCAGTAACGCACTGGCTCCAATCATGCTGAACATATTTCCGAAATTACTGCTGGCTGTCATTTTTATATATTTTACGATATTCCCAAAGGTTCTTCTGCCATAGATCACTCCGCTTCTTAGTACCATCAGATCTTTTTCCAACAGGATGATATCCGCACTTTCTTTCGCGATGTCTGCTCCGGTATCTACTGAGATACCTACATCGGCTTCTTTGATGGCTGCCGCGTCATTGATCCCATCACCCATAAACCCTACAGTATGTCCTTTTGAACGGAGGATTTTTACAATACGCTGCTTTTGTAAAGGGCTGACTTTGGCAAAAACGGAATAAAGCTCCATATCTTTACTTAATTCCTCATCACTGATGTTATCCAATTCATCTCCCAGCATAATGGTGTTGACAGGAATTCCTACATCATGGCATATTTTTTTGGCTACAATATCATTATCTCCGGTCACCACTTTTACTTCAACACCTAATTTATGTAACGCCTGTATACTTGGTGCCGCAGAAGGTTTAGCGGGGTCAAGGAAGCCTATGAAACCGGTTAACGTAAGGTTGTTTTCATCCGATACGGAATAATTCAGCGGATGATCTCCATCGAATTCACGGATGGCAACCAGTAAAACTCTTAATCCTTCTGCATTCAGTTTTTCAGACATTTTGATAATCTGTTGTTTCATCAGATCATCCAATGGAACAATATTATCATTCTCAATATGCAGACTATGGTCTTCTCCGGGGTCCAGAGCGTATTTACATAAAGAAAGCATTTCCTCCACAGCACCTTTGGAAATCATCAGATGTTTGCCTTTGGACGTATTCAAAATCACAGACATTCTTCTTCTTTCAAAATCAAAAGGAATTTCATCTACCTTCAGATAAAGTTCATCGGCTTTCAAAAGATGATGAACTTCTGCGTGATCAAGGACTGCCTGATCCAGCAGATTTCTGAGACCGGTTTGATGAAAACTGTTGAGGTAAGCCCATTTCAGAACTTCATCATCTTCAATACCGCGAACGTTGAGGTGAGTTTCCAAAACAATTTTATCCAAAGTCAGGGTTCCGGTTTTATCGGTACAAAGGATATCCATAGCCCCGATGTTCTGAATGGCATTTAACCGTTTAACGATCACTTTCTTTTTACTCATGTTGACCGCTCCTTTTGCTAAATTGGCAGTAACAATCATGGGAAGCATTTCCGGAGTAAGTCCTACAGCTACCGCAATAGCGAATAATAAAGCCTGCATCCAGTCACCCTTTACCAATCCGTTGATGAGAAAAATAACGGGCGTCATTACCAGCATAAAGCGGATCAGCAAAAAACTTACTTTATTAACTCCAATGTCAAAAGCAGTTTCTGGTCTTTTGGAAACCAGACTTCTGCTGATGCTCCCGAAGTACGTGAAAATACCGGTGTTGGCAACAACAACTGTTGCAGAGCCACTTACCACATTGGTTCCCATGAAGCAAATGTTTTGCAGGGTAAGAGGATTTTTGTCTTTAGCATCATGGACAGGAAATGCATTTTTTTCTACAGGAAGCGCTTCTCCGGTGAGAATAGATTCACTGATGAAAAGATCCTTGCTTTTCATAATTCTGCAATCGGCAGGAACCATATCACCGGCTGAAAGAACTACGATATCTCCAGGAACAATTTCCGTAATTTCAATTTCTTCGTTTTCTTTAAATTTTCTTTTGGTCAGACAGCTTGTTTTAACCATTTTCTTTAAAGCTTCAGCAGCCTTATTGCTTCGGAACTCCTGAATGAATCTCAAGATAGTACTGAACAATAGCATTACCGAAATGATAATACTGGTACTGAGATCCTTTTCTTCGGCCGGAGCCAGAATAACATCAATGAATAATGAAATCAAAGCAATGCAGGCCAGAATATAATTGAAAGGATTGAAGAATGAATGGGCAAATTGCTTTACCCATGAGGGAGCCTTTTGGGTGGCAATTTCATTTTTACCGTAAATTTTTAAACGGTCTTTTACCGTGTTTTCGCTGAGTCCTTCTTCTGAAGATTCCAGCATAGCATACACCATTTTCTCGTTCTCAGACGCAGCTTCTTTCAACTTTACCATTGCTGCTGAATTGAGATTTTTGTTTGAAGATTTTTTTAACATTGCTTCAGTTGTTGTTTATACGGAGTGATTTATTGTTTTTAAGGTCATACAGCATCGCGTCATCTTCATTTGTGTTTGCTAATCATGGCGATTTCAAATGCTATAAATCGTTTTCAGTACCTATAATTTCCCAGCTTACTTTGATGACCTTATCCTCGATCGTCAATCTGCTGGCTGTTTTTTCCATAAAACTGTCCTGTGGAGTGGAAGAGTGAACTTCCGCCGTAATGATGGCATTCTCTGGTAAGCCATTATCATCGCTGGTGAGAGATTTCAGCAATACCTTGTCATTTCCGCTTAAAGACTGCATCAGCTGTACTCTGATGTGATTTTCTACTTCACTTTTGCATTTAATAGTAAGAAGGTATTCAGTGTAATGGCTTCTGCTGTTGATATTATTACCAAGTCTTACACCTAGCGGGCGGAGAATAACATGGGTAAGGATGATAAAACCGGTGGTAATAGCTGCTTCAAAAGGATAGCCCATCGCACTGAGAGCACCGACGGATGCAGAACACCAGATGGTGGCGGCCGTATTGAGTCCCCGAACGGTCAGTCCGTCTTTCATGATCACTCCACCACCCAGAAAGCCGATACCACTTACGATATAAGAAGCTATTCTTCCGGTGGCATCACCTCCGATCCTGATGGATAAAAGAACAAATGCCGCAGAACCCAGACACACCAGAGTATTGGTGCGAAGACCCGCGCTTTTCTGACGCCATTGTCTTTCAAAACCAATACTGGCGCCAAGGGCAAATGCGGTAAAGAGACGAATTGTAAATTCCGGTGTAGTCATAATCTTTCTGTTTTTTTATAGCATTCAGCCGCTATACAGAAAGATATAGAGGAGAATACTTAATGGTTGTAATAATGGGATGAATCCGTATCCATAGGGGTTTTTATTTGCTGCAAAGGTATTGTGAGCTTTGGAGAAAGGCTGTTAGAAAGGTCTTAGAATGTTATTAGAAAATTATTAGAAAGTATATATTTGATAGTATCACATGATACTATCACTTGCCATTGTATAATGAAACCTTCTTACCAGATAAATCATAAAATTTTAATTCTGATTGTGTCTATATCAGAGAAGATAGGTGAAATTATTGGTGCGTTTTTATACAAACCTATCGTGATTTAAAACCAAGGTATCCTGATTAAATTTGGGGTACAGAGATTAACGGAATATCGGTTTTTGTAGAATAACCTTGAAAGTAAGACGTGCTAATAAGTTGAGATCTGTATCCAGGATAAAAAACAAAATTTCAATACATTTGTGGCAAACTAGTGTAGACTATAAACTTCAATTGTGATTTATAGCGGAAAAATTACTCAGGTCCGGAAAATTCTTTTCCAAAGATGGGTTATATTAAGATGAGATTTTAGAAATGAAGAATTCAAATATAGCGATACCCGCAACGCTTTTGGCCATTATTTGTGTCCAGGGAGGGGCTTCCATTGCGAAGCAGCTTTTTCCTTTGATAGGACCTATCGGAACGGTTACCTTGAGGATTGTGTTATCCGCTGTTTTGCTAACGTTGATTAACCGTCCGAAATTTTTACAGTTTACTGCCCAAAAATGGAAATATTGTGCCTTGTACGGAATAGGTCTGGCAGCAATGAATCTTATTTTTTATATGGCCATTCAAAGAATTCCGTTGGGACTGGCGGTTACCGTGGAGTTTGCAGGACCTTTGTTTCTTGCACTGGCACTTTCGCGTAAACTGTTGGATGTGGTCTGGGCATTGCTTGCCTGTGTCGGAATATTACTGATTGTTCCCTGGAAGAGTGATCATGTGGATTTAATCGGCCTCGGACTGGCATTTCTTGCCGGGATGTTTTGGGCGGTCTATATTGTTATGGGCGGAAAAGTAGCCAAAATTATGGATGGGAAAGACGCAGTCACTACCGGAATGATATTCGCCAGCCTGGTTATTATTCCCTTTACGATATGGGATGGAGCCGTTTTCAATCTTACACCTGTTATTTTTATGAAAGGATTAGGCGTGGCTATTTTATCAAGTGCATTGCCATTCTCGCTGGAAATTATGGCATTGAAAAGATTGCCGGCAAAAACATTCAGCATTCTGATGAGCCTTGAACCTGCATTTGCAGCGCTTTCAGGATTGATATTCCTTGCAGAAGACCTGAGTTTCCTGCAGTGGATTTCCATTATCTGTGTAATTGCAGCAAGTATAGGAACGACTGTTTTTAGTAAGAGAGCCAACAGCCATTAAAAAATATCATTAATGAATAAATATCTTTAAGTGAGATTTTTGTCGTTAAATATAGAAATCAGATGGTAAAAATTATGGTAAAAATAGTAGCCTTATTATCCGATGTTACCGTAATAACTGCATTGTGAAGATGAATGATTTTTTCCGTCAGGAAAAGCCCGATACCATGACCCTTTTCTTTTTTTGCATTTTCACTTC
Source organism: Chryseobacterium sp. UNC8MFCol (assembly GCF_000482305.1). NCBI lineage: Bacteria > Pseudomonadati > Bacteroidota > Flavobacteriia > Flavobacteriales > Weeksellaceae > Chryseobacterium > Chryseobacterium sp. UNC8MFCol. The sequence continues at coordinate 29,980 of NZ_AXUZ01000017.1, read as the reverse complement.
TGTAAAAAGGTTCAAAAATATGTTCTAAATCTTTGGGAGAAATAACAATTCCTGTATTGATAAAACGGATTTGAAGAGTACCTTCTGTTGCATTCACTTCAATAGAACACAAATGTTCCGGCGAATATTTACATGCATTATCGATGAGGTTATTAAAGGCAACCTTGAGAAGATATTCATTTCCCTGAATAACCAGCTGCTGTTCTTCAACTGTGTCAGCAATATTCAATAATGCCCGGTAACCCTCGTTTTCTTTGATAGTTTTAGAATAGGATTCCAGAAGAACTTCATCCAGACGTACTTCAGAAAAACTGATTTCGTTGGGATCATAGCTGGCTTTGGCAAGGTCCATCAGACTGTTGGAGAGCTTCACCATGTTACGGGCATCACCCAAGGCATACCGAATCGTTTGTTGGTATTCTTCTTTGGTTTGATCTTTTTCAGAAGCCAGTTCGAGCTCGGTAATAATTGCTGACAGAGGCGTTCTGAGCTCATGAGAAATGTTGGAAACGAAATATTTTTGAGCATCAAAAGAATTTTCAAGACGTTCGAGCATGCCGTTGAAATTTTGAGCCAACTCATTCAGTTCATCTTTTTTTTCAGCAGTAGTCTGGAGTCTTAGCTGTAATCTTCCTGCAGTAATTTTTTTAATCTGACTGACCATGTCACTGAGCGGACTTAATGCTTTTTTTGAAAGCAGTATTCCGGCAAGGTAAATCAGGATTAAAATGCTGATAAAGGCAATAATGCTGATGGTCAGTAAGTGGGTGAGAAATTCATACCCATATTTGTCGTAAGCAGCAGCTGTTACGGCATAAGATTTTCCGTTGTACTGGTAAACCATTCCAATCACCTGTAAATCATCCAGAAAGAAGCTGATTTTCTTTTTCAGGAATATTTCCGAGAGCATCGCCGGAGTTTCTTTCACATAATCTACTTTGGCATCGTCGTGATATATAAGTTCTTTATTGTTGTCATAAATGGCGACCTGAACTTCATTGAGGGTTCTGTTGTTATTTTTATAAAGTTGATGCATTTCCTGTTCCGGAAGTGAACTCTGGAAAAACAAATCGGCTTTGGCAATCGCTTCGTTTTGCAGCTCGCCGTAAAAAGATTTTTCTCTGGCTTCTTTGGATGAATAATAAATCGAAATGCTGTAAATACTTAGCAGCATTGCCGTGATTAAAGTAAAAAGCAGTGTAAGCCTGGTTCTTATTTTCATCTTTCTGGTTTTAGTTCATCTGGGTAGTGCCGGTTTCGTAGTCTTTTTTCAGGATAAAGCCCATCCCTGCCTTGGTATGGATTAGTTTGACATCAAAATCTTTATCAATCTTTTTTCTGAGATAATTAATGTAAACATCAATAAAGTTAGTTCCCGTATCAAAGTGGGTTTCCCATACTTTTTCAGCAATTTCACTACGGGAAAGAACACGCTCCGAATTTTCCATCATGAACTTAAGTAAATTAAATTCTTTTGGCGTTAATTTGATCGGTATATGATTTCTGCTGACTGTTTTTTGTTCCAGATTCATTTCAATTCCTTCATACTTTAGAACAAAAACCTGTTGCTGTTTCTGCTGAGAAAACCGTTTTAAAAGGACCTTAATTCTCGCAATCAGCTCCCTCATTTCAAAAGGTTTGGTCATGTAATCGTCAGCTCCGGCATCAAATCCTTCAAGTTTATCATCGGTTGTTCCTAGTGCGGTCAGCATAATTACCGGGAGGTTTGGTTTCAGTGCTTTTATTTCATGACAAAACTCAATACCGCTTTTGTGCGGAAGAACAATATCAGTTACCACAAGATCAAAATTGGTCTGCAAGGCAAGCTTCAGCCCCGTATTTCCGTCGTAAGCCATACTTACTTCAAATTCAGCTTCCTGAAGACCTTTTGTAATCAGTTTTGAAAGTCTGTCATCGTCTTCAACTAATAAAATATGTGGCATAAGAATGTTGGAATATTTGGATGGTATGAGGCCTGGTGAATACTTCACACAAATGTAATGAATTCTATTTTGTAATTTTGATCACGAAATACGATTTGAATGTCAGAAATTAAAATATCTTCTTATAAAAAGATTAAAAAAGCAGCCATTTGCGGAGTTTTATTCTTTATGATTCTGCTGTTGACAGGATGTAAAACCTCTCCGATATCACAGCTTAAAAACGGTGATTTGCTTTTTGTAACGGCAAAAGAGACAGGATTATCGGGAGCCATCAATAATGTCACCCAAAAAGAAAAGAAGGCCTCTTTTGATCACATCGGTATGCTAGAGAAAGACGGAAGTAAAGGATTCGTATTGCATGCAGCGCCCAAAGGTGGTTCCCAGAAACAGGCTTTTGAAGCATTTATGAAAGATCGCAGGAGTGAGGGGCAACGGGTAGTCGTTTATCGTCTGAAACCTGAATACCAAAAGGCGATTCCGGTTGCTATTGAAAAGGCAAACTCAATGTTGGGTAGACCTTATAACTTTACTTATATCCTTGATGAAAATTCTTACTACTGTTCAGATTTTGTGGAAAGAGTTTTCAGGGAAGACCATATTTTTAAACTTGAACCGATGACTTTTATCGACCCCAAAACCGGTAAAACCAATACATTTTGGGAAGAATTTTATAAAAGCAGGAATTTGAAAGTTCCTGAAGGAGAGCCGGGTTGCAATCCCAACGGGTTGGCAGGTTCGGATAAACTGGAAAGAATTACAGAACTCTAAAGACAAAAGAAGCTCAAAAGGCTTCTTTTTTTGTTAAAATTTAAAAAATATTAGTCTACTAATTTGGTGGACTAATATTTTTTTATATTTTTGTGACAGATTTAACGCAGAAAGTAATATGATCTGAATATGTTTAACCCAAAATGTTTAGCAATGATTACAACTAATCCTAGCCCGCAGGTTTTGCAAAATAAAATTAACCTGCCCAAAAAAGAATTGATCCTGGAAATAGAGTTGAATGGCAAAATGAAATTTGAACATTTAATGCATGCTATCTACAATCAATTCGGGATTTGTCACAGAGTCTTATCTGCTAACGTTGAATATGTAAACGGGTATAGCTTTGGAACCGTTCAATTATACATTAAAGTCAGTTCAGAAGATTATCAGCAACTTGATTTTTATCTGAATAAAAATAAACTTTTGAGTACAACAGTGGAATATACCTGCAGAACGTACTTATAAGGAGATTCATATAGTTTTAATTACGAAAGTGCCCGGTATTGCCGGGCACTTTTATTTTATAGTAAGAATGGTTTTATATTCCCGCGGATTACACAAATATTGCAAGGTGGAAAAAAGAACAGATACAAAAATAGATCTTCAGTAAATCCTTAATCCTGTACAAATCTAATTGATGTAACTAAAATTCCCCTCCTCTGGAGGGGTGGCAAAAATTCAAAGAATTTTTGACGGGGTGGTTTACAAAGCGATAAAAAATGAATTCCTACACGAAAGCTTCCATGCTCATACCATATAATCAGATTTACTTTTTTAATGGACGTACTCATAAAAAAGCGCTCAGATCACTCTGAACGCTCTATAGTAATAAAAATAAATTTCTAGATTCTTTCGATATCGGCTCCGATTGCTTTTAATCTTCCATCGATATTTTCATATCCTCTGTCGATCTGCTCGATATTGTGGATAATGGATTTTCCTTCTGCAGAAAGAGCTGCAATCAGAAGGGCGTTTCCGGCTCTGATATCCGGGGAAACCATGGTGGTCCCTCTCAACGGAGCTTCCTGATTTAAACCGATTACAGTAGCCCTGTGCGGATCACATAAAATAATCTGGGCACCCATATCGATCAATTTATCAACGAAAAATAATCTGGATTCAAACATTTTCTGGTGAACCAAAATACTACCTTTCGCCTGAGTAGCCACAACAAGGATAATGGATAATAAATCCGGAGTGAATCCCGGCCATGGGGCATCAGAAATAGTCAGGATCGATCCGTCAATAAATTTCTGAATTTTATAATGTTCCTGAGCAGGGATGTAAATGTCATCACCGCTTTGCTCAAGTTGAATTCCTAATTTCCTGAATGTATTCGGAATAACTCCTAACTGGTTCCAGTTTACATTTTTAATGGTAATTTCAGACTTTGTCATGGCCGCAAGACCAATCCAGGATCCGATTTCTACCATATCCGGAAGCATGGTATGCTCTGTACCCCTCAAATATTCTACTCCTTCAATGGTAAGAAGGTTGGAACCGATTCCTGAGATGTTGGCACCCATTCTGTTCAGCATTTTACACAATTGCTGAAGATAAGGTTCACAGGCAGCGTTGTAGATTCTTGTTTTTCCTTTTGCCAGGGCAGCCGCCATGACAATGTTTGCGGTTCCGGTTACAGAAGCTTCTTCCAGCAAAATGAATTTTCCTCTAAGTTCTTTTGCTTTTAAAGAATAGAAATACTCTTCTTCATCATAGTTGAATTCAGCACCAAGCTCCACCAGTCCCTGGAAGTGGGTGTCTAATCTTCTTCTTCCGATCTTATCACCTCCCGGTGTTGGCATATAAGCTTCTCCGTAACGTGCCAGCATTGGCCCCATCAGCATGATAGACCCACGTAATTTGGCTCCGTCTTTTTTGAATTCGTTGGATTTTATATAATCAAAATTTACCTGATCGGCTTTGAAGGTATAATCTCCGTGTCCGTTTTTAGTTACTTTTACTCCGAAATCTCCAAGAATTTCAATCAACCTGTTAACGTCATGGATGTCAGGAATATTTTTAATTCTTACCTCTTCGTCAGTTAGTAAAACTGCACACAAAATCTGTAGGGCCTCATTTTTGGCCCCTTGTGGAGTTATTTCACCCTGCAGTCTTTTTCCTCCTCTTATCTGAAATGTTCCACTCATTATTTTCTGTTTTTATGATTATTGTTATGCCTTTTCTTGTTAGGTTGATTTTTGTTATTATTGTTATTGTTCCGGTTGTTGTTATTGTTATTATTCCGGTTATTATTGCTGGTATAATAGATCTTACTTTTTTCAAGAGAATCAATTCCGGTAAGATCGAGTCTGTTTTCAGACAATTCCTTTAGATGGCGAAAAATAACATCATCCGTTACGTGCTCTTTATTATATACATTATATGATTTCTTCATATTATTGGCAATGACTTCGATAAGGGCTTCTTTTTCATCGCCCGTCTCCAGTTCAATTGCTTTTTCTATTAATTGAAGAATACTTTTTCCGTAAAATTTAAAATCACCTTGAAGTTTTGGGTATTCCATTCTTTTAGGTTTTTCTGCCAGCTGCTCCATCGTTGGAAACGGATAAGGAGAGTCTACGTCCAAATCATAGTCTGACAGAATAAAAAGATGATCCCAAATTTTATGTTTATAATTTTCTTCATCACGAAGTTGCGGGTTTCTCTGACCCATAAAATCGATGATTGCCATAGCCATTTCATTCCTTTCCTCTTTGGTAGGAAGTTCTTTACAGCGCTCAACCAACTGTTGTATAATTCTGCCATATTCCGGCATGTGAAGCTGAGTTTTTTGGGTGTTGTATTCCATAGAATGCAAATATATGCATTAAAAGAAAAATTGTTTCGAGAATCTTGAAAATTTATGATTTTTTAATGAAAATACTGATCGTTGTTTTAATATGATTTTCTGATGAAAATTATCATATTTCACTTTAAATGGAATTTGTTTTCAATTAAATCGTAACTTACTTAATAAAATGATAATTAAATAGTACAATGAAAAAAACATATTTTCTGCCTTCAATACTGGCTTTAGGACTCGTTGTTTCCTGTCAGAATAATGATGAGATTATTAATAAGTCTTCCCAACAGCAGGAAGTTCATGACAAAATAGTCAATGTTACCAGTCATGACGGAAGACCATTTGATACCGGAAAAGGCTCAGGAGCTCAGGGAAAATTTGTAGCAGGTCCCGGTGGCGGCGTTTTGATGCAGGGATTTTACTGGGATGTTCCTGAGGGAGGAAATTGGTGGAACACCGTTAAAGATAAACTGACAGCATGGTCTACTGCGGGTATCGGTGCAGTATGGCTGCCGCCGGCTTCAAAGGCTCAGAATGGTCCCTTGTCCATGGGATACGACCCTACAGATTATTATGATTTTGGAAATTTTAATCAAAACGGAACTGTAGAAACCCGTTTCGGATCAAGAACAGAGCTGGAAGCTTTAATTACAAAAGCCCATGCTGAAAATATGCAGGTATATGCTGATATCGTCATCAATCATAATAGTGGCGGGCAATCTGAAGCCAATCCTTTTACGGGAACCAATACGTGGACAGATTTCTCGGGAGTGGCCTCGGGAAAATTTCAAAGAAATTATAACGACTTTTATAAAAATGCATACGGAAACAACGATGAAGGTTCATTCGGAGGATTTCCCGATTTGTGCCATGCCAACCCGCATGTACAGGATTGGTTGTGGGGCAGGGATGATTCTGTAGCAAAATATTATAAAAATATAATGAAATTTGATGGATGGAGATTCGATTACGTTAAAGGATTCGGACCATGGGTAGTCAGTACATGGAATTCTAAAGTAGGAGGCTTTTCCGTTGGGGAACTATGGGATTCCAATGTCAATACTCTGGAATCGTGGGCCAATAATGCCAACAGCTCCGTTTTTGATTTTGCTGCCTATTATAAGATGGATGAAGCCTTTGATAATGGCAATTTAAATGTTTTGAATGATGATATGATGTGGAAAAGAAATCCCTACAAGGCCGTTACTTTTGTGGCCAATCATGATACCGATATCATCAACAATAAAATGCCGGCATATGCCTACATCTTAACCCATGAAGGTTATCCTACTATTTTTTACAGAGATTATGAAGAGTGGCTGAACAAAGAAAGAATGAATAATCTGATCTGGGTCCATAATAACAAAGCGACAGGAACTACTTCTATTTTATATACCGATAATGATGAATATATTGCGAGACGTAACGGGTACAACGGAAATCCGGGACTCGTTGTCTATATTAATACCTCTTCCAGCTGGCAGGAACGATGGATCGAGACAAACTGGAGCAGTCAGCAGATCAAAGATTTTACAGGAAATTCAGGCTGGTATCCGACGACGCAAGGGGATAAGTGGGTGAAAATCCAGTGCCCTCCGAATAGTTATTCGGTATGGTCGCTTAATTTATGAGTAAAGAGTGATGGATTCACTCTGCATTATGTATCAAATAATTATAATTCTCGCAGATTTTGCTGAAAATATAGATTTTGTGCAATTGTTTTACAAATGCTCTCTGGAAAATCTGTAAGATCTGCGGGAGATTATATTATTAAATCTGAATAAATTTTTTCTTCTGATGCTTATCTGGTAAGTAACATTTTTGGTTCGCCAGTTTCATCCTGTTTCTTGAAATAGCATCGTACACCTTATCGCTTAAAAAACGGGGAATAATTTTTCCAATCGCCGAAAGTTTATAGATTCCTCCCAGCAAATTGGCTATTTTAAGAACAGCTCTTGATTTAATCAGGTAATATTGTTTGGGCTTCCAAAGATACATAGTGTTGAATTCCTTTGTTTCCAATCCTCGCTCAGACAGAAATTGCTGTCCGAATTCAGATTGTAATGAAGCAAACATGAACTGATCTTTCGTATCCCGTTCAATAATCCATTGTACCCAGAAATTGCAGACTCCACAATCTCCGTCAAAAAATACAATATATTTATGTTCCCAGTTTTCCACAATTTCTATTTGTTAAACATAATTCCTCTCTCTGTTTCTTCTTTGGTCTTTTTAAAATAGCTGACAAGATCAGCGCGTTGGATGTCTGTCAGTTTTGCATTCTGATGTCCAATATAATAGGACTCAAGAGGCATTTCTTTCTTCTCAATCATTTCTATGCATTCTTCCAGTTTATGAAGTTGCCTCTTGGGTTCGTATACTGCAAAGGTAGAAAAATTCAGATTTTTTCTTCCTTCGTCAATATGATTTTTGACGTACCATGAGGCAGGTGAAATATTAGCATACCATGGATATTTCGTTTCGTTGGAATGACAGTCATAACACGAAGTACGAATGATTTTGGCAATGGGATCCGGCGTCTTTTTAATTCTGAGAAAATCCATTCCCGGAGTTGGAGCAGGATTGGTTTTATCGATAGGAAAAAACTGAATCATAATAAATGCCACAAGAATGATAACTAATATTTTTTTCATAAATGGTCATGTTTAGTGAAATATAAAGATAAGTAATTTTTTTGAAGAAGGGGGGTGAGGCGAGAAGCTGGAAAAATGACGTGGAAAGTATTGAAAACGGATTGGCCACGTTTTCAATTTTTATACTTATTACTTTTATGTACACAAAATTATTTTTCCGTCTGCTACAACTTCCAGTCTCCGGGTTTCCTGCTTCCAACTAAAACTCTTCCTTACATTGAGTTATTCTAAATTGGGTATAAGTAACTGATTGGATGTAAAAAATGACTAACTTAATACCACAATTCCACCTTGGAACACATCACGTTGGAAATATTATTTTATAGTTTTTAACTATCATTGAAATAATTATTAATAGATTGTATTTATTAAATGAACGTTGTAAGTTTGTCATGTTCTTACAACAGAGAAAATTGCTAATCAACATAAAAAATAAATAAACGACAATGGAAAAAGATTTGAATGACATCAGTAAATGCCCGTTTCACAACGGAACCATGAAAAAGAACGTAGCAGGTGGAGGAACCCAAAACCAGGATTGGTGGCCTGATCAGCTTAGAGTAGATCTTCTGCGTCAGCATTCATCTTTATCGAACCCTATGGATAAAGATTTTGATTATGCCGAAGCATTTAAAAATCTTGATCTTGAAGCTGTAAAAAGAGATCTTCATGCTTTAATGACTGATTCACAAGATTGGTGGCCGGCAGATTTCGGACATTATGGTCCTCTGTTTATCCGTATGGCATGGCACAGTGCAGGAACTTATCGTGTAGGAGATGGTAGAGGAGGAGCAGGAGCTGGGCAACAGCGTTTTGCCCCTTTGAATAGCTGGCCGGATAACGTAAGTCTGGATAAAGCAAGAAGATTATTATGGCCTATCAAACAAAAATATGGCAGAAATATTTCATGGGCTGACCTTTTAATTCTTACAGGAAATATTGCTCTGGAATCTATGGGATTCAAAACATTCGGATTTGCAGGTGGACGTGAGGATGTCTGGGAACCGGATGCAGATGTATATTGGGGATCAGAAAAAACGTGGCTGGGAGGTGACTTACGGTATGCCCATGGCTCGGAAGGTGTAGTAGAGGGACGTTCTGCAGTACTTCCTACAGATGATGACGCAGACGGAGATATTCACTCAAGAAATCTTGAAAAGCCACTGGCCGCGGTACAAATGGGATTAATCTATGTAAATCCTGAAGGTCCTGACGGAAATCCTGATCCGATCGCAGCCGCTAAGGATATACGTGATACTTTCGGGCGTATGGCGATGAATGATGAGGAAACCGTAGCTTTGATTGCAGGAGGACATACTTTTGGTAAGACTCACGGTGCCGGTCCTGCAGATCATGTGGGTAAAGAACCGGAAGGTGCAGGAATTGAGCAACAGGGTCTTGGCTGGGCAAGTACTTATAAATCCGGAAGCGGAAGAGATGCAATCTCGAGTGGACTGGAAGTAACCTGGACAGAAACTCCAACTCAATGGAGCAATTATTTCTTTAAAAACCTATTTGAAAATGAATGGGAACTGACAAAAAGCCCTGCCGGAGCTCACCAATGGGTAGCGAAAGACGGAGCAGAAATTATTCCTGATGCCTTCGATTCTTCTAAAAAACACAGACCTACTATGTTGACAACAGACCTTTCGCTGAGGCTGGATCCTGTGTATGAAAAAATCTCAAGACATTTTTATGAAAACCCCGATGCCTTTGCAGACGCATTCTCAAGAGCATGGTTTAAATTAACCCACAGAGATATGGGGCCTCGTGCGCGCTACCTTGGACCTGATGTTCCGCAGGAAGAACTGATCTGGCAGGATCCTATTCCGGAAGTAAACCATGAATTGGTTAATGATTCTGATGTTGAATTTCTTAAAGCTAAAGTACTGAATTCAGGATTGAGTATTTCTGAACTGGTCTCTACGGCATGGGCTTCAGCATCCACTTTCAGAGGAAGTGATAAGCGTGGCGGAGCAAACGGAGCCAGAATCAGGCTGGAGCCTCAAAAGAACTGGGAAGTCAATAATCCTGCCCAATTACAAAAGGTATTAGGAGTACTGGAAGGAATCCAAAACGAATTCAATGCTCAAAACGGAAGTAAGAAAATATCTTTAGCAGATGTAATTGTTTTAGCAGGAAATGCCGCCGTAGAATCTGCTGCAAAAAATGCGGGCCTTGAGATAAAAGTTCCTTTTGCTCCGGGAAGAATGGATGCTTCTCAGGAACAAACCGACATTGAATCTATGGGATACCTGGAGCCGGTTGCTGACGGATTCCGTAATTATCTGAAAAGAAAATTCACCGTGTCTACAGAATCTCTGTTGATTGATAAAGCCCAGTTATTAACCCTTACGGCTCCGGAACTAACGGTGTTGGTAGGAGGTATGCGTGCCCTGGATGCTAACTTTGATGGCTCGAAACATGGTGTATTTACCAACCGTCCCGGAGCTCTTACGAATGATTTCTTTGTAAATCTTCTGGATATGGGAACTCAATGGAAGGCAATGTCAGACGATAAAGAAGTGTATATTGGAACAGATCGTAAAACAGGTCAGCCAAAATGGACAGCAACCCGTGCCGATCTTGTTTTTGGATCCAATTCTGAATTAAGAGCTGTGGCTGAGGTTTACGGAAGTGCAGATGCACAAGGTAAATTTATTAATGATTTTGTGGCAGCCTGGACGAAAGTGATGAATCTGGACCGATTTGATCTTGTTTAATAATGTAATGTTTTTATATCAAAGGGACAGCAACAATGGGTTGCTGTCTTTTTTGTTGAATATTATCAACAGGCTTTTTATTTATAAGATAGGTTTTGGTAAAATATAAATTAGGAGGATTTATACAAAGTAGTTGTAATAAAAATGCCATGCGAAAGGATTCGCGCGACAGCGTGGGATTAAAAACTATACTTCTTATTCTTTAAAAAAGACTACTAATAATCATCTTTTATTTTTGATTCTTTATACTATATTATTTCATATTTTAAAATATCACACAAGTCCTTTAGTGTAATGTATGCCATATAGAACTTTGATCCATAGTCATCCTCATTACCTGAAAGTATAGATAAAAGTACAACTGCTATATCGTAAGTTATCAAAGGATAATATTATTTGTAGATGAAACATTGGAAAAAATATCTAAGGTTATAGAAGTTTCAGTGCCGGTAATTCATTTTTTAATACTTTCTGCTGATGATATTCCAGATGAAAAACCGTTATGTGAATTATTTAGTTTCCTCTATGAATAAACTCCTCAATGACATTTTGAAATATGAAATATGATTCCGTTTCTTGGAACGGAATCATATTTTATCCAAACAAGGTATAAATTATGAAAAAAATAACTTATTGACTATATATTAGAAAAACAAAAACCACCCTTAAAAAAGGATGGTTGGTAGACCCACAGGGAGTGTAATGATTTAATTAACTTAAATTTATATTATATGGCTTGTATTTTGCGATTATTTTAAATTATTGATAATAAGTTATTTATATTTAGTTTTGTTTCGCTATTAGTTAAATGAATTAAAATAGATTTAAAATAAAAAGCAATAAAATTGACTAGATATTGACTAAATGGTTAAATTTGTCTTATTCAAAATTCAACCATTCAATTATGGCCACTTTAAAATATATACTCCAGTCAAAGAAACCTAATTCCACATTACATGCTCGTTTTTCTATAGGGGCAAATAAAGTATATAAAAGAGCTACAAGAGAGACTATTAATCCAGAGGATTGGAATGCTAAAAAAGGAATGGTGATCCAAAGAACGGCATTAAGCAGGGAAGATCAATATCGACAAAATGAATTGGAAAGTGTTTTAGATAAGCTGAAAGCATTTATTTTAGAACAGTACAGAAAACGTTCAGAGAGTGAGATTATTAATGGAGAGTGGCTAGAAGAAATCATAGAAGCTTATTATTCAGGTGGGAGAAAAACAGAGCAGTTGGATTTTATAGAAAATTATTTAGTACATTATACACTTAATATTCTGCCATACCGGAAATATAAAGGTAAACCCATTTCAAAAAGAACTCAGCAAAAGCATCTGACTATAATAAATAAATTTCAGGATTTTTTGAAGACTGAAAAAAAGAAGTTGAAAGTATCGGACTATAATATTTCGATCGGTAATAGATTTGTTTCTTTTTTGAGAAAACAGAATTTAAATGATAACACGGTTGGAAAATATCTGAAGTATACCAAAACAATATTTAAAGATGCTAAAATTGATAATATAGAAGTGCATGATCAGCTTACAGAAATCAAAGGATTTACAACATTTACCCCAACCCCTTATTTAAAAATTGAAGAGTTAAAAAAGATACAGGACTTACTGCTTGTAGGAGAAAGGCTAGAACAAACTCGTGATTGGCTGATCATTGGATGTTATACTGGTCAGAGGGCTTCTGATCTTTTCAGAATGACCACTGAAAGAATTCTTATGATTAATGGTAAAGAATTTATTAACCTGAGTCAGAAGAAAACTAAGGCTCCTGTTTTGGTTCCTATTCATATTGAAGTAAGAAAGATACTGGATAAAAGAGTGGGCAAGTTTCCTGCTCGATTTTCAGAAAATATAGAAAGTGCGAAAACTATTTTTAATGAGAATCTAAAAAAGATTTGCAAACTGGCAGGTATTGATAGGATAGAGTATGGACGGGTATATGATTATGATAAAAAACATTTTGTATTTGGTGATTATCCTATGCATGAATTAGCTTCTTCCCATATTTGTAGAAGAACCTTTGCCACGATGTATTATACAAAAATTCCTACTGCTATCATTATGAGTGTTACAGGCCATAAAACAGAAAAGGAGTTTCTGGAATATATTGGAATAGATAACAGTACCCTTTCTGAACAGATGTTTTCTTATTGGGAGCAATTGGATAAGGAAACTAAAAAAGATGTTGATAAGGTTAGAAATAGTGTTTAAATGAAATTTAAAAGTGTTTTAATTAATATTAAAGAGAAATAAAATCCCAAAAACCCAGTAAAATAACCCAAATCAAAAAGTATGAAATGTTGTAGAGTAAATGTTAATGTTTGAAACCTACAAAACCAATATTAAAATACTTTAAATATAGAAAAACAAAGAACAGAAGATGATAAAAACTTGTCAAAACTTGACATCCAGAATTTGAAAATATCTGAAATTGCAAAACCAAAGTAACCCACTGGTTTTTATTTTGATCTTGTTTTTTGTCCTGTCAGCTTTTAAGTATTTATGCATAGCAGAAAATGACGTAAACCTAAACGTTGACAGAATCAGAAAATAAATGCTATACTTGAGTAAGATTCTTTGCATGTCATAACATAATCGGCAAAGCTCACTTTATGTACAGGAGCTTCGGTAATTATTAACAGGGCAACCGAGTATTCTTACTTGTAAAAAAGAGTTTAGTTATGAACAAAGACTAATATCTTCTATTATCAAAACTGAGACTTGAAAAAATATATTCTGAATTGTAAAGAATTATTGATATAGCCGTTTTTCTTACTCGATAAAAAATATCTCAGGCCAGATTTAATCACCTAATAGATTATAATATTAAAAGGTATTTTTTTTATTCAAAGTTTCTTGGTGATTTAGGTTATCACAAACCTTAAAACCAGTTTGGAATAAAACCATGAGCCGAGTTTATCCCTATCTCATTATGCGTGAAAATACAAGTAATACTTTCTTTGATTTCTATCCCACTATTCACCACGCATGTGAAAAAGAATAAAAAGATAGTCTAAAAATTTATTTTATAAAGAATTCCTAATAGCAGCAGACTTTATTCTCTATAAATTTAATTCTTTAGTAAACTTTCCATTAACTTATTTTGCATTGTCATAAGTTGAGTTATTTGTTCCTGTTGTACTGTTAGCTGTTTTTGGTTTTCAATTAAATTTTCTAAGACATTTTCAGAAATTGTATTATGTATTGTGACAGTACTATAAATATTGCCCACAGCAGAATTATGGTTATTATCGGTATTGTTTTGAACGATCTGGTCTTCCAAAAAATATTGCGGTTCTACCTTGAAAAAATCGGCTATCTTTTGCATAAAAAGGAAATCAATTTTTTCTATTACTCCGTTTTCTATTTTACTGAGATAACTTTGAGAAATGTCTAATTGATATGCCAAAGTTTCTTGAGAAATTTCTTTCTGTTCTCTCAATCTTTTTATTTTGAAACCTATGCCGTTATTCATATTACATAATTTTTATGTTTGTAAAGGTAATATTTTTATAGAAAAACTTTATTCCAAATGGAATTGTATTTTATTCATACTGGAATTGTTTTATAAAGCATTATTTGACATCTTTAAAAGCCATTTCATAAAATAGTGTTTAATACGTTTTTATCGAGATGCAACCGAAAATAATAATATGCGACATGCTTTGTCGCATTGGTGTGATAGCTTTGAAATACCATAATATAAATCAGATCTATGAAAATGCATTATCAATCGGGCTAAAAATAGTCTACCGTAAAAAACCCATGTGAAAATGGGATTTTCCCTATACTGGGAATTGTAATTAGTTTTTAAATTCACATCAAATTATTAAATAACAAAAATGAAAAAACTTTATTTCAGCGCATTTCTGATATGCACGGTCTTTGGTTATTTCGATGCTCAGGAAGTTCTTTGGCAACGAGACATTAAATCCTCAACACAGGATTTTGTAAGTCAGGTGACCGCCACTATTGATGGACAATATCTGCTCACAGGAAGCTCTATTCAGGGCAATAAATTACAGCAGGAAAGTAAACAAAACAACGGTTATGACTTTCATTTCATTAAACTTAATCAGCAAGGAGAACAGGTCTGGGAAAAGTATTTCTCAGGAACAAATCACGATTATTTATCGGCTACCGTAGCTACACAGGAGGGTGGCTTTCTGCTATCTGGTACGTCCTGGTCAGGAAAAGGATTAGACAAAAAAGACGATTCCAAAGGAGGAGCAGACATCTGGCTGATCAGAATCAATGAATTTGGAGATGAATTATGGCAGAAAACCTTGGGAAGTACTTCTGATGAAGAAGCCAGAGCCGTCATCCAAACGACGGATTTAGGATTCTTTGTGGCTGGAAATATTCAAAACTCATCCAAAGGTTATGGTTCAAAAGATGTCTGGATTACCAGATTGGACAAAGACGGGAAAGAACTTTCTCAGTTAATTCTAGGCGGAAAAGGTCTTGATGAGGTTGAAAAAATGATTCCTACGAAAGATGGCGGCGTATTATTGGGCATCTATTCCCGAAGCGCCGCTACTACGATAAGCAATGAGCAATCAGTAATGAATAATAAGTCCACTGATCAAGATACGGGCTCAGTAGCCATCAGCCAGATGCCAAAAGCCAGTGACAACTTTGGTGAAGGCGACTACTGGATCGTAAAGCTTGATAAAAACGGTAAAGTAGAATGGGAAAAAAACTTTGGTGGAAAAGGAGATGATCATATCAGAACGCTTGCTTTAACTTCTACAGGTTTTGTCATCGGTGGAGAATCAAGATCGGAAAGGTCAGGAAACAAAACTGTAGGGATTGAAGAAGGAACTGACCTTTGGTTAATTGCCTTAAATGAAAGAGGCGATGAACAATGGCAAAAATCCTACAATTTCAAAAACCGCGACATTTTAATGGGAATGAACGTCATCAACGGAGAATCTACAAAAGGCATTCTTTTAGGCGGTTACACCCAAGCCGAAGGACGCGTTGAAAAAGATGACGAAACCTTCTGGATGCTTTACCTGGACGGAAACGGGAACGAGCAGTGGCGAAAGCACGTAAGCGGAGAATCCCGACAAAAAGAGGAAAGACTGGCAGACCTGAAATTAAACCGAGACGGCTCCATCATCCTTGCAGGAACCAGTGCCAAGGAATTAGGAAAAGAAAACTGGAAGATTGTAAAGCTGGGCGACAAACAAGTAGATCAGCTGATTCCTAAATATGATATTAAAATCTATCCGAATCCTGTTTCAGACTACGCATACATAGAAATTGGCTTTGATTTCAAAGAAGCAGAGATTTTATTGTATGATATGAGCGGCAGACAGCTTCAGAACCTGAAAACAAAGAATAAAGTAACCAAAATCAATACCCAGGCTTTAGTACAGGGTGCTTATCTGGTGACGATTAAAACAGATACCAATAAAACAGCCAACGCTAAGCTGATCAAACAATAACCGATATGAAGAAGACTTATTTTTATGCCGCGGCTCTGGCCTTATGGTGCGGAACTGCAATGGGGCAAAATCATCAATTCCAGGGGGTTAATTTTGGAAATATGCCGAATCCGGTTCCTTCCCTGGCCCCTCTTGCCAGCTTTAATGATAACCCGCCTTCTCTAGCTTCGGGAATTCCCGAGATTTCAGTACCATTACTGAGCCTTCCGGGATATGGTTCCGGTGTGGGTTTACAGCTTAGCTATGACCGTGCAAATTCTGGTGAAACAGTAGGAGAAATGGGGGCAGGCTGGTTTATGCCTAAAGGAGGAGCGATTTCCAGAAAAATTAACGGTTTGCTGGATGAAATCCATCAGGATATTAACAGTCCGGATTATGAGAAAAATGTGTTTGATGACGAATACTATTATAATGTTCCGGGGCTTTCAGGGAAGTTTAAAATAGAAAGAAATATCCAGCAGAATAGTTTTAGCGTCATCGACCTTTCCCCGGTGAATCATGTTAAGATAGCCTATACGAGAAAAAATAATGTAGCCACCCTCATTGTGGATTCCTTTACGATTACTGATGATGAAGGGAATACTTATCACTTTAAGGACAGTTCTATTGCGGCGCTTTTAAGTAGCAATGATATTGGCGAAATCTCTTCTACAGAATTCAATTCTGCATTTTACCTGACTAACATCACCAATGCCAGCGGTGTAGAGGTAGCTGGTTTTACCTATAAAAAAGAAGCCAAATATCTTGACGATAAAACCACGCTTATTTATAAAACCTGCCAGCTGGAAAAAATAAATACAGCTTTCGGAAATATAGAATTCGTATATGACTACGATGAGGCATTGGAAAAAACAATGAATGAGCCTTACAGCATTAAAAAGATTATTTTAAATAACAAATACACCAAGACTGCAGAATATGCCTTTGAATATTCCTATCCGTTTCCTCCTGGTTCTGTAGAAAGTACTTCAAAAAGAAGACAGCTGGATAAGATCAAAAAAATGGATGGAACAACTGTTTTGGAGGAAACTTCATTTTTATATAATCCTTTAGGTTCAAACTCTTCAGGAGCCTTAAATTGTGGTGGTCCACAGATCATCAAACCTTATGGTACACTTAGTAAAATTATTTATCCGACAAAAGGAGCAACAGAATATGTATATGAAACTGGGGAGGTTTATAAGGATCGAAACTCAGCAGCTTATCTGGAATCAATAAGTGGCGACCTTATTGATATGTGTATTCAATATACTCAGCAATATCCATTGCAGGATTTTGATACTACTCAATCGCTAACTTACACGTTTACCATTCCGGGAGATCCTACCAAGAAAAAAACATTATGGTTTGACTTTGCTATTGAGTATAATCTTATACCCGGACCGATTGATCCCAATACAGGATTTCCTACGATACCGCCACCTATAAAGGAGAACCAGAAAATGTCCTATACTTTAAAGAGAGGGAATGAAACCATTTTTGCCAATACTAAGGTGTCGGGAAAGAAGTTTTATAACTATCCGGGGCAATATACTCTTACCATTACCATTCCTTATGTTCATGGGGGAAGCGGTAATTTTTCTTATACAGAATTGATGTACAAACCGGGTCCTTACAGGAACTCAGATTCTGCAGGGATGAGAATCAAATCCATCAACAGATATAATGATGCAAGTAGTACAATCCCTATCCACTCGATGTCTTACAGCTATAATAAATTGAATTCAACAGATACCAGTGGAGAGATGCAATCAGGTGAAGTGATGTACAGGAATGTAAAGGTAACCGAAGATTCGGGAAAGGGCTACAGTCAATATTATTTTAAACTTCCATCAGAATATCCTTCCTATTCTTATGTCTATAATGGAAACACTGTTCCTCTTCGTCCTTACTATAACCTGGTGAAGTCAGGAGTGTTAGAGAAAAAAGAAATCTATAGCGATAACAATCAGCTATTGGCTAAAGATGAGTATAATTATACCTTCACGGAAGTAGATAATAATGTCTATGAAATAGGAGACACGAAAACCTATTCCAAAGCAGCATTTACCAGCCAGACCAAAACGAGTTCTGTAGCTTATCCATCCGGTACGGCGTCTTCGTTTTTGCAAAGTTCGGGAGAAAGTAATGTAAGAGCAGATAATTTCAAACCTTCGAGTTCTAAGAGTACCGCTCCTGATGGAACGATAACGGAAACGTTCTACAAATATGCTCAGGATAAAAATCAAACCCGATTACTGGAAGCCAATATGACCGGGGTTTTACTTGAGTCAGAAGTAAAAGAAAACGGAAAAACAATCGGGAAGTCGGAAACCAAATTTGATAACGGTTCCCATTTGTATCCAAGCTCTGTTATAGTATACGACAGACAAACCCAGGCTCCGGTGACTACCTCAACCCTTGATGTTTACGATAGTAAAGGAAACCTAGTGCAGGCCACCGGAAAAAACGGTATTCCAAGTACGACCGTCTGGGGATATAATCAAAAGTTGCCTATTGCTGTTATTGCAGGAGCATCTTATGCTCAAGTTGCTTCTTTGTCCAGTGTTATCGCTGCCATTGCAGCTTCTGATGCAGATAATGATAACCCAGCTAATGAACCTGCATTGCTTCAGGCATTGGATACCTTAAGAAAAGATCCGGCGCTGAAAGACTACAGTATTACCACTTCAACGTATGATCCTTTGGTTGGAATAACCAATTCCATATCAGCGAACGGAATCAGAACCACCAATGTGTATGATACGGCGGGAAGATTAATTAAAGTAAAGGATTCAGAAGGAAAAACCCTGACGGAGAATCAATATAACTACAAACACTAATACCATGAAAAAAATTATAGTAGGATTCAATCTCTTGTTTGTAGCAGGAATTTCCTTTGCGCAAACCAACCTCAGCACTAATGAGAACTATGTCTACAGTAAAACCTGTATGGATGAAGACTGTACTAAAAAATCAGAATCCGTACAGTATTTTGATGGATTGGGAAGACCCATCCAGTCGATAGCCATTAAAGCGACCCCTTTGGGAAGAGATGTGGTACTGCCTGTGGAATACGATGCCTTGGGAAGACAGGCTAAAAGTTATTATCCTGTTCCTCAAAACGGAAGTCAGAACGGGGCACTTTACGCCAATCCATTAGCCAATGCTCCGGCTGCGGGCTATGGGAATGAAAAAATTTATACGGAAAAAAAATATGATAACCTGTTTGCAGGCCGTGTCAGCCAGGTCATTCCTGCCGGAAATACATGGTCTCAAAAGCCTGTAGGCCTGGGATACGGAACCAATATTGACGGCGAAGTCAGAAAATATAGCGTAACCACTACCTGGGTAGACGGCAGGACGGAAACCGCTATTTCCGGGCCTGTTTTTTACGCTGCCAATCAATTGGGAAAAAATACGGTAACCGATCCCGACGGAAATACCGGTACGGAATTTAAAAACGGAAAAGGAGAAACCATCCTCGTTAGAAAAAATGACGGGGCACAAAATGTAGATACCTACTATCTCCACAATGAATACGGACAACTGGTCTATGTCATTCCTCCGATGGCCGTAACGGGTACCGCTCCTGATCAGGCCACATTGGATAATCTCTGTTACCAGTATCGCTACGACGGACAGGGGAGGTTGGTAGAGAAAAAAGTCCCTGGAAGAGGCTGGGATTATATGATCTATGATGCTCAGGACAGACCGGTAGCCACTCAGGATGCCAACTTAAGAGAAAAAGGACAATGGTTGTACACTAAATATGATAAGTTCGGAAGAGTAACATTTACCGGGATAAATTCAGGTGGAGGAAGAAGTGCTGAACAGATTATAGCCACCGCGTATGGTAGCAATAATGTTAGTAGAACTTCATCTGTTTTCTTTAACCGGGAAGGAATGGATGTATATTATGATCCTAATAGTACTTATCCTGTGGCTGGTTGGGTAAAACTGCTATTAATCAACTATTATGATACCTATCCAGCCTACAGTTTTAATCCGCCTTTTCCATCTTCTGTGTTAGGAAAAACTGTTATTTCTGATACGGGAAATGCAGTGGTAAACACACAGGCAATGCCTACCCTCAGTTTTGTCAAAAATATTGAGGATGATAACTGGACAAAAAATTATGCGTATTACGATGCTGAAGGAAGATTGATAAGTACATACACTATCAATCACCTAGGTGGTTATAGCAGAATTGAAAATGAGCTGGATTTTGCAGGTGTAACAAAACAGACCAAAATATATCACAAAAGACTGAGTGGTGATAAAGAAATGGTCATTGCCCAAAGTTTTGATTATGACGGACAAAACAGAATGATCAGACATCGTCACCAGGTAGGAGGGCAAGCTGTGGAAATACTGGCTGAAAATGCCTATAATGAATTGTCACAGATCACCAACAAAAAAGTAGGAAATGGTCTGGAGAGTATCGATTATCAGTATGACATTCGTGGGGCTCTTACGAAAATCAATGATCCGGTAGCATTGGGCACTAAACTGTTCGGGTATGAACTGAAATACCAGAACCCGGCCTACACCAATATTGCTCCGGGAAAAAGCAATGGAAATATCTCTGAAATCGACTGGAAGTCTGCTTCAGACGGCGTATTGAAAAGATATTCTTACACCTATGATCCGTTAAACAGGTTAAAAGATGCCATATATACAGAACCCAATACGACCAATCCGTATAACAATTATTATAATGAATATGCGACTTATGACCTGAACGGAAACATCAAAACCCTGAAAAGGAATGCTTTTCCAATAACAGGAACTACAGCCACTCAGGTTGATGACCTGGTGTATAAGTATACCGGAAACCGTTTGGATAAAGTCATTGAAAACGCATTGAACGACACCGGATATGAAGGCGGAAATAATACGATTGACTATGACTTGAACGGAAATATGATCAATATGAAGGATAAGGGAATTCAGAAGATGGGTTATAATCTGTTAAGTCTTCAGAATCAGTTATCTATTTCATCAACCAATGGGGCAGGAAAAGTGTCTAACACAAATATTGATCACATCTATAGAGCAGACGGAGCAAAACTCCGAAAAATATCTGTTCAACAGGCTTATATGGGACTACCCAGAACGCAAACCACAGATTATCTGGATGGCTTTCAGTATACCAATATAGATAACGGACAAGGATGCCGTACCTGTAAAACTGAAAGTGCCTATGAAGAGCAGGCCTATACCAAAATTATTGGTCCTGTTTTCCCCGGTGGACCTTTATGGACATTGGATTTTATCCCTACCGCAGAAGGCTTTTATAGTTTCACGGAAAACCGTTATATTTACCAATACAAAGACCATTTAGGTAATGTAAGAGTAAGTTTCACAAGAAACAGCGCAGGCGCTCCTGAAATTACCGGAACCAACAACTACTATCCATTTGGGCTCAACCATATTGGAGGCAGTAACATGTCCCCATTCTCTAATTATCATTCTTACAAGTTTGGAGGTAAAGAACTCCAGGAAACAGGAATGTATGATTTTGAAGCAAGAATGTATATGCCTGATCTAGGAAGATGGGCCGTTATAGATCCTATGGCGGAAGCTATGAGAAGATATTCTCCTTATAATTATGCGTTTAATAACCCGATAAGCTTTATAGATCCGGATGGGATGCAACCTCGTCAGTTTTCGATGCCTACAGATACCAGACCTGATGCTCCCTCAACTTGGATCAATCCTAATTGGTTAGGAAGAGGAGGTGCTGAATTTGGATCTATAGACACAGGATACAGTGGTGGCGGAGGCGGTGCTTCAATGTCTGCTGAAGGATTGATTAATACCGCTTTTAATTTAGGATCTGGGACGTGGTTTAATACAAAATTTGGTTTAGAGAATGGAAATGGTATTTTATTAGGATATGATGGTGGTTACAAAAGTCTTAATTCCAACTATGAGGAAGGCGGTATTGGCGCGATTGTTACTACCATTGAAGTTAATATCACTGGAAAAGGAAAATCTTATAATTGGAATTTAGGAGATAACTATCTTCCGAATATCTTAGCAATGGGAATGGCATTTAATCAGTCCCTTGCAGGATTTAATTACCAGAATGGAGGCGGAAGACTTGATCCCATGATAGGGGTGAGAAATGATGGTCCAATCAGGTATATGGGAGGAGCAGGTGATCCTTGGGGAATTTATGAAGGAATAGGAATGGTTATTTCTGGTTCTGATAAGAGCAATATGAAGTATGCCGCATTGCCTTTCTTAATAATGACAAGAAATACAGATGATGCCTTAAAATTATTAGCTGTAGAAAAAAGTATTCTTAAAGAGGAAGCTAAAGCGATTTCAAAAAATGCAGTTGCTAAAAATGGAACATTAAATGCTGGACCTTTCGCAGGTGAAGGGCTAGTAGCAAAAAATGGGAAAAGTAGAAATTTTACTGTTGATGAAAGAAAAGTTATTAATGAACAGGGATATAGTTTGGGTTGCCACACATGTGGGCAAAAAAGTCCAGGAACTAAATCGGGTAATTTTATTTTAGATCATCAACCTGCAAATGCTTTAATCCCAAGTGGATGGCCTCAAACCTTTTACCCTCATTGTAGATTTTGCAGCTCAAGTCAAGGTGGGATTATTGGGGGAATGAAAAAACAAGGTGTTTTACCAAAGATAAGTAATTAATATAATTACAATTATGATAATATATAAAGAAATTGAAATAAGCATAAATGATAATATTTATGTTAAAACTAAAGGGTTAGCGTCTTACATAGGTAAGGAAATAAGAGTAATTAAGGGTGTTAATGATCAGGATGATTATGTAAGTATTATAAAATTTTTTATTGATTATATTGTTGAGAATAAACCAATAATTTCTGATAATGAGAATGTTGCATATTACTCCTGGCTATTGCAGTTTCGGTTAGAAGAAAATTTCTATGATATATATGAAATCAATTCTGATGGAAGTGAATTTAATAAAGGTTGTGATACCGCAATTTCGATTATTCGAAATCAGTCGGAAATATGTGCACATTATGGATTGCCAACTCAATTTCCTAATTTCAACCAGATGGTTGTTATTTCTAAAGGAGTTTATGAAGGTAAAGATATAGAGGCGATTAGGTATGAATCCCCTGAAAATATGTCAGGCTGGTGGCTAATTACTGATGATTATGATGATAATATCGAATCTTTAATGACGGTTCATTATCATCATATTGCATTTACACGTGCTGATATTTTGGGATATTTAGCAATACCTTTTGGATATAGATTCTTAATGGAAAATAAAAAAATTAGTGTTTCAAAGGATTAAACTATGATATTAAAGTGTTATAAAAGGAACTATATGAAACTTTTAGATTTACTAAAACATTTTAAAAATGATGGAGTTCATGAAAAATTTCGCTAAGCTCCTCTTTGCTAGGGCTGGCGTCTCGCTCATATCCTTGAATAAAAGTAAAAACCACTGCGACTGCGGTGGTTTTACTATATAAAAACCGATATATTACTAAAGTAATTGACATAAATATTGATTGGAACAGAGGACATTGAAAATGAATATAAAGTTATTCCAGGACGAGACAATCAATTATTGAAGAACATTATATTTTTTGAGTTCAGAAAATTCATAATTGGTCTTAATGTAGTTTTTACCAAGAACAAAATGCAAGATCATTCAATCCCAATAATTATCCTGTATTTAAAAATACTTTTTATAATATACGACATAATCTGTCGTATTATTCCATTATCTTAGTGATTCCAAATACTAAATTACATGGATTATCCTTTTTATTATACATTTCAAGATTTTAAAGATAATTATCAGAATGATTTTAAAAAATGGCTTAACGAAAACTCTACAGGAACAGAAGTAGAATATCTTGATAATTTATATTCTTGTGCAGGATATTACGTCGGATATAGAGAATTTGATCAAGAGGATCATAGATATGTACTTTCAGATATGTCATTCGGAGCTGTTGGGATTGCTTATGAATATGACATTACTAATTATGTTTCCATTTTTATAGGTGTGCTAGAAAGCAATTTTAAGGAGAAATTCAAATTGACCAATAATAAAAAAGTAGCTGAGTTTCTCTATAGTTTTGATGGTGATTTTACAGATTACGTCAGTCATGAAAGATTTATATTTAATAATGTTATTTACCTGTTAACCCCCTTTTTTTATATAAATAAAGTCATTGTCAAAGAAAGAGTAGTATATGATGACTATGATGAGCCAGTAAAAAATGAGAAAGGGGAAATTCTATTTGAAGAAGGAGAGTTTGGAGAGGCGCGTATTTTCTTTAATTTTGATCGATATTCTCTTTTTTTAGATGAGGTAAAACAAATAAATCAGTTTATTTTAGAGAAAATAAATCCTGAAAAAGAGCAGGAAAATAATACAAAAGCAGCAATAGATGAGAAAAGTATTTTTTCAATTCCTGAAAAAATCGTTTTATTGGAGAAATTGGGAGTTTTTGCTAAACTTATTAAAGATGGGGTTTCTCCAGAAAATGAATATAAAATTATCCAAAATCTGATTGGGGGAAGCTATAGTAATGTAAAAAAGTATTGCTTGAACAGAAAAACAAAAAATAAATCCTCAAAAGATTATCAGATTACAGAAAAACATAAAAATAAAATTAGAAATTTCTATAATTCAAAGACTTTTTAAAGACTTTTTTAAGTGATTTTCTACCACAAAACTACCACAACGCTACCCCAAGAGAATAAAATAGGGTAAAGATAATTTCAAACTTTGTATTGTGAAACAAATAAAACTCATAATACAATGGAATCTATAAATTTTATTGGGGTAGAACCAGATAACCTCATCAGCGAAATTGTAAGTAAAGTAAAAGAGTCTTTACTTACTGACTTAGAAAAAGCATTCAAAGAAAACGAACCAAAACGTTACCTATCAGCAGATGACATCTGCGAGCGTTTTGGTGTGACCAAACCTACGATACATGAATGGCGTAAACGTGGCATTCTAAAATCCTATAAACTCGGTTCCCGGGTATATTATAGACTTGACGAAATAGAAAATGCAATGATTATTAACGAATAAATTTTCTATTATGTCAGTTTACAATAATTACCAGACTATTCTTTATCAATTAGATGAGGTAAGAAAAACTTTTAGGCAGTACAAAAACGGGGAAGTAACTAAATCTGTCAAGACAATTACTTTACCAGAAGTGATTCGTATTGAGAAAAACAATGGATATAATACTTTTACTGGGTTTAATAATATTTTGCGGCTTCGTGATGCTTCAAATTGGTCTTTATGTACAAAATTTGGATTAAAGCCTGTAGGAATAAGCCATTTCTACGTTGTGGATTTATTTGTAGAAAATAAAAAGGTTTTATGTCTTATATATTATCCTAAAGAAGCTCAGATAATTGAATTGATTATTGTTCGTGAGTTCTATCCGTGTAAGAAATCAGAACTTGCTGAAAAGGTAAAAGATGCAGTTCAAAGTATAGTGATAACAAGCAAGTGTCAGCCATATTCTTTTAAGTAATATACTTTATAAAGATGTGATCACTGGACTTTTCAAAATTGAGACTATGCCGGTTGACTTTGTGAAATTTCATTATACGGACAACGATTACAAGCTTCCCACCAATAAAACTGATTTTATCATTTCTGTGAATGATGAAACGGGTGAAACAGATAATAAGAAGGTAGGCGATTATTTTGGAATAGAAATTACGAAATACCCTTCCAACAGAACCTTGATTAAGGGAAGCATTCATAAATTTTTTAATCGTACAGATTTTAATGGAAATGATTTTGATGTACAAAATATTTCCACAGTATTAAACGACCTAGAAAAAGAACTTGGATTAAAACCTGAATGTTGTAAGCTAGAAAATATTGAAATTGGTGTAAATATCCAATTGCCATTTGATCCTAATAAAATACTTCAAAACTTACTTTTCCACCGGTCGGTAGAGTTTAATAAAACT
Source organism: Chryseobacterium sp. UNC8MFCol (assembly GCF_000482305.1). Lineage (NCBI taxonomy): Bacteria > Pseudomonadati > Bacteroidota > Flavobacteriia > Flavobacteriales > Weeksellaceae > Chryseobacterium > Chryseobacterium sp. UNC8MFCol. The sequence continues at coordinate 3,657 of NZ_AXUZ01000017.1, read as the reverse complement.
ATTTCTGGTTCTTTTTATTATCAGTCTGCTAAAACAGAATACATTATTAAAATTTATAATAAATCAGCTCAGTACGAAAAGAAATTAAAAAGATTAGGGAAGGGGCCAAATATTGAAAATGAGAAAGAGCAGGGGCAACTTCAATGTTTGAAGACTACGATAGAAAAACAATTGCAGGCGAATACATTACGGTTCGAAATAAAGTTTTTAAAAATGAGTACACTGAATGATTTAGGAATTGTTTATTTATCAGATATTATTAAACCTAAAATGCTTATCTCATTCAAAGATCTCCTATTAAAGGAATTTAAGGAAATATATTTCTATGATTATACAACAGATGAAACCAAAATGAGACGATCAGAAATCAATAAACTGAAAGACTATCGCAATCCGAACTATTGGATTAACCTTAACAAAAAAGATAAATATTATCATAAGAAACAATTTCACGAAATAACTTTAAAATATTCTCAAAATCTTAAAGTAAAAGTTTTGGAGTTGATTAATCAGAAAATAGAAAGCTTAACGGAAAAAAAAATTAGACATTTTTACCGATAATTTATGTGAGTTGAAAAACAAATGTTTAGACTTTTTTACCATTCAGATATAGAGTAAAAAAGTCTAAATTCAGCACTTCAAATATTATAATTATGAAAAAGCAAATTACAACAGAAAAAAAGGCTAATAATGCCGATGAAAAAAATGATGATTTGTCCAATAATATGCAGCAAAATGTAAAGGAAAGTAAGGAACCTGATAAAAAAACAAAACAGAATTTGGAAGAATTGGAATGGAACGCGTTAGAAACAGAGTTTGATGCTTCAGTATTAGATGTTGAAATAGATGTTCCTGAAATAAATGTGAACATGCCGGAGATCAATACAGATTCTCCTGAAATAGAACTCCCGGAAATGAATATAGAACTCCCAAATTTAATCGAAAGTGCAGATTTTAAATTGCCTGATATTGATGTGTTTATTGAGGAGTAATGGCGATTGCAGAGAAGATAAATTGCTTTTAAATATTTTAAAGTTTCTGTATATACCATAAATAAATGTTTTTCGCATGAAAAAGATATAAGATATGCGGGAACTTCCTTAGTAATTTAGGTTATTTATTTAGATTAAAATCAAATATTAAATATTAAAACATATTAAGCTTATATGGGACGTTTAAGCAATTATCCGGAAGAAATAGAAAGATTGAAATGTATAAGTATTTCAGACTTACGAAAGTTAGGCTATTTGGAACCTAATGCATTTCTAAATAAAAGCATCTACTGGACAAACCAGAATGGGGATAGAACCAGTTCAATTGCTGTTATTATTGATACTAATGAGACAAAAGGAAGTATAACCTTTGACTATACTTACAACCAATCTCAAAAGATTAACTACACTGTGCAGCTTATAACAAGACCGTCTAATCTGGGAAATGGTCTACTTTGGTTTTTTGTTTGTCCCAGTACTTTTAAGGTTTGTAGAAAGTTACATTTAAATAGTGGATACTTTTTACACCGTACTGCTTTTTCTGATGTGTATTATGAGAAACAACTCCAGAGCAAAAGATGGAGGGAATGGGATAAAGCTTTTGGTGCCTATTTGGATGATGGTGTATATGAGGAACTACATAAAAAGTATTTCAAGAAATTCTATAAGGGTAAGCCTACCAAGAGATATTTAAAGTTGATGAAAAAGCTAAACAGTAGAAAATCTATTGCCTTTGGAGATATAGAAAAATTTTTGTTGTGATGGATTTTAATTTTACATTTAAATACCTATAAAAATCTTCACTTTTTAATGAGAAATGGTATTATAATTTTATATTTTCTAATCTAGCATGAGAATGCTTATAGGATAGCATAATCCCATGTTCATGATTAAAATATTCTTCATAGGCTAACGCCGTAAATACGCAGCATTTTTCGGAAATAGGATAAAAAGTTTTTTTGTCACAAGTTAAAATTACATCTACATTAGAATTTTTACCATTTTCAATAATCATCATGTCTTTTGTTATCCACTCTCTTGCCATCATGAAGTCTCCTGTTTTAAATCCCATTGAAGCTGCAAATTCATTTAGTTTTGCTTTTGGTAGATATTCATACAAATCATGATTGAGTAATAAAGATGTGTCAAGATCAAAATCAATGAATTCGACATTATTACTATCAAGTGATTTTATAATTTTTTTTACTTTCTCAGAATTGTTTTCTTTAGAAAGAATTTCAGATACAGTTATAGATGTAATGAGAAACCTTCTATCTTTTGAAGAACTGGTTTTGGATGTAGATAAATACTTAACTAGGGTATGTACAAAATTAAATCTTACATCAGTAGAGTTACCCTCTACGAAAGCAAACAAAGCACATAAAATACTTGTATCAATTAAGATGTTTTCCCAGTCACTAATTCTTTTTTCAATTACCATAAATAGAATTTAAAAGATCATCCATTGTACTAATACCCTTTAAGAAGTTATATCCTGATGGACCTGCTTCCTTTAAATTATCTAATAGGGAATTCTTACCAATTACCCGAAAACTTATCAACTCAGCTGAAAACTCATTCCCTGTGTGAATGGAAACTTTAGTTCTAATTTTAATCGCTAATTTGTCTGTTCTATAATGGTTTTTTAATTGGAGATCTAAGTCGTTATTAATTTTTATTTTTTTATTATAACCATCTACAATAATATGTTTCACATCAGAATTTACAGTTTTTCCACCTTGTTCTGAAATGATTCCATATATTGTTTTTTGTTTGTAAAAATGTTCTGGAGTATTATCAATGATAAGATGGCTTAATTTGGCAATTCTTTCATCTTCACTATAAGCATTAATATAAAATCCTTTTTTGAAAATTATATTTAAAGAATTTGCATATTTTTGCTCTTCTTGAGTAAGTTCGTCCGTATTTAATTCTTCCATTCTCCGATGTAAAGAAATAAAATTTTCATTTTGAACAGCATTTTCCGTTGTGAAATCTAATGCATAGCAATTTCCTCTAATGTTGCTTAATGTACATTTTGCTTTAGTACCATCATCTATAGCATTATAAAGTGTTTTTAATAAGTCTGAAATAATATCAATAGAAATACCATCCTCAGCATTTAAGCTGTGGTTCTGATCATCAATTTTTAAAGAAAATTTGAACATGTTCTATTGCTATTAAAATACGGATTAAATAGTTAACTGCTATTTATACTGCAATATACAAATAAATTGTAATTCAATTTACGGTTTCCCGTATTGTAATTTCATGTTAAATATTAGCTATTTATGAGAAGAAGACATAAATATAATCTAGGATATATTTAATTAGTCATTCCTTAAAAAGCTAATTTTTCATTTTGAAAATTATACTTGCCTAAGAAGATTTTGAGAACAACTTCGAGCCAAAAAAGAATTTGTTGTTTGATTTGGTTCAATCTCATCTTCAAATTGTATCCAATCCCTGCTAATAGAGCGTTATGAATATCTCCAGCCACTCCTTTAAGGAAGTTTAATCCTAAGGAGTGGTTTCTTTTTAAATGTGAAATACAGGGTTCTATTGCTGCTCTTGCACGGAATCTTAATCTTGCAACTTGCTGCCCATATCTTGTTTTTTCTTTTTTTGTGGGAAGCAGAATTAAGGTGCCTTCTACTTCTTTGAT